>RZYM01000073.1 GCA_009930305.1 Bacteroidia bacterium | reverse complement strand
TACAGGTACAAACACCTTAACCCCCAAAATAAAATCGCTTAGAATGGACTACAGAGCCTCGTTTTTTCTGAGGTTTTAAGCCATTTTTTGAGATTTTGGGAGAAAAGAAAGCCGGAGGTTAATCCGGCGTTTTCTTATTTATAAATCGTGTTTTTTTACCATTTTTGCAAACTTGCTATTGTTTTTTTTGGAAAGAAAAAAAGAGTGCAACAATAACTGAGGATTGCTACACTCTTATCTGTAATAGGCTCACAATATACAAAAAGGCTTAAAAGTGGCTTGAGGGCGTTAGTGCTAATTCTCAAAAAGATAATAAACACAAACTCAGAAAGCTCTCAAACCCTTGTGGTTTGGGGGTTTTCTTTTTTCAAAGATTGCTGAAAACCCCTTAAAACTAAGTTATAATATACAAGAAATATGCGCGCAATATGCAAATGTTTTTAAAAAAATTAAATACAATCTATTGCCTGGATCAATTCGTTGATATCTTTATGGGTATAGATATCAGCAGTGGTTGAATAGTGAGCATGGCCTATAATCTTCTGTAAGGCATTTGTATTCGCCCCAGCATTACTCATAAGGGTCGCAAAGGTATGTCTGCAATCGTGAGGACTGTGAGACGCCTTAAGCAGTTTCATTAATATTTTAAAATGTCTATTATATAAATAGTATTCATATTTCTTGCCATTTGGTTTCTCGATTAAATATTCCTTCGCATGGGAGTATCTTTCCTGGATCAGTGGCAAGATTTTTTTATTTATTGGAATTACTCTATTTCTTCCAGCTTCGGTTTTCATTCCTCCGATTATTACTCTATTCTTGATATCAACATCAGATTTATTAATTGTTAGTAGTTCTCCAATTCTTAATCCAGTATAGATCATAATAAGAATTGTATCGGCAAGCTCAAATCCTTCCTGATCCTTATCCTTAAATAACCTTTTAATTTCAAAGTCTGTAAAAGGTATTCTTCTATCAGATTTCTTATAGTACGCGGTCTCGACAAACTGAGCATAGTTCTTATCAACTATGTCATTCTCCATTGCATATTTATACATTTGGTTGAGCAATGTCCTGAATTTCTTCTGCATTGGGGGATTAAACCCGCTCTGGTCAAGAGCTTTCTGCAGGTGTATCTTTCTTATTTCAGCAAATGGCATCTTGTCCAGGTTCCCACATGCAACATAAGCAGCTCTATAACCGTTTGCATTAGTATAATGGATCTTCTCATACTTATCTGTTGACCATTTATCGTAGACCTCCTTAAAAGTGATAGAGGAAGCGTCAATTTGCAGTGGATTCTTATTATATTCAGCCAGCGCAATCATTGCGGTTGGCCTATCTGGATAATAGCCCAGGTACCTATAAAGCTGCTTACCTTCATCATCCCAGCCATTAGTAACTCTAACTGCAAAAGGGTTTCTTCTGTTACCACTCATTTTAATTACTGAACCGTACCCGTTTGGGTTTCTCATATATGTTCACCTCCTTTCGAATGATATATCTAGCCTTTCTTTTCCTTTTTCCGAGATTAAAACACTATATCTAGTATTAGTGTTAGAGTTGATAGTGCAAATTGCTTAAAAGGGAAAATAAGCGGGTGCTATTCATAAAGTTTTAAGAATATTTTGTAGTCGCTATCTCTTTCAACAATTATCCCATCTCTAACTTCCTTATACTTCCCGCCAAGAATTTTAAACTCGTAGAAATAATCTTCTTTCTCAATTAACTTTTTAACTTTTTTTGCATCTTCCTTGGGTATATATCCAACTGCTTCCCCATTCAAAAACACTTTTACAGCATTAGGATCATATTGATTATCTGGTTCTGCTTCAAGTTCAAGATCCATATCCCCTGTAATTGTTACTTCATATTCCCTGGAATTATAATCCTTGCTTAAAATTTCTTCATCAGTTTGGCCATTATATGCTTCTTCCATGCCTGATTCTATTTGTTCTTCTACATATTCCCTAATAATGTCTTGCCTTGATCTTCCATCTTCATTGTCATAGGACAAGCCAACAACCATAGTGTCAATAGTTTTAGCTGGTGTTGTTTTCCTTTTTGGCGCAGTAGCTTCTTTTTGGGCTTGTTGCTTTGGTGCAGGAACAGTAGCAGGTCGGTTAATTCCTTTAATATAAAGAAACCAGTAAGCCAAAAGTCCAGTGATTATGATTGCAATAATGTTAGCAACCTGGACTCCTTCCTCGAAGATTCTTATAATTCCTCCCAGTGCTGAAAGTGAAAATAAAGCTCCTATTCCAATTGATAGATTCTTGCTCATAATCTTTCCCTCCTTATAATTTAATTATTACCTTCTTCAACTTGCCAATTATTCTTACATCTCCTTTCTTTATTATTATTGGAGCATACTTTGGATTTTCTGATTGTAGTATTAGAGATCCATCTCTTATAAATACTCTTTTCATAGTACACTCATCATTAATAACAACTGCGGCAATTTCGCCATCTTCGACCATTGGCTGTTTTCTAACGAGCAATAAGTCACCATCGTTGATTCTAGCGCCAATCATTGAATCTCCTTTTGCCTGGATATAAAAATACTCTCCGCCATTTAGCCAAGATTTAGGTGTAACTTCATACCCCACTATATCCTCGGATACCATGCAGGGCTTACCGCAAGCAATAGAGGAATAAACGGGAAGTTTGATAGTACTTTCTTCAACGTTAATATCTAAAAAATGCTCTGCTCCTCCTAATAAAAGAGAAGTAGGGATGTTTAACGCTTTTGCTATCTCTGTAAGTCTTTCCATCTCTATTCTAGTTTCTCCTGTTTCGTACCTCTGTAAAGTTTTTTTAGTTATACCTATTTTTTTAGCCACGTCTTCCAAGGAGTAATCTCTATTTTTTCTATATTTTCTTATGTTTTCTCCTATTTTTTCATAAAAATCTGCAAACTCTTTCACCTTGACCAACCCTTTCGTGCAAACATTATACCCCATAATAAGACACTTAAACAATCTTTTTTGTTTTTTTTTGTCTTTTTGTGTTGACACGATAAAAACTGTTTGTTATATTAGTGTCATAATATTACACAAAAGGAGGTGCAAAATGATTATTACAGTAAAAGCAGCCAGGGTTAATGCTGGGATGTCACAACAAGAAGTCGCAAATGCCTTGAAGATGTCGGTTAATACTTATGCGAAGAAAGAGAACGGCACAACGAAATTCTATGTTGACGAAATAGCTAAAATTAGCAAGCTATTTAACATTAGCATAGAAAATTTTTTTGAAAGCAGCGTGTCATAATATTACACAAATATCTTTTACACAACATAAGTGTTTACTTAAAAACAGAAAGGAGCAAAAAATGAACAATATAAAAGTCTCAGAAGTAGCTAAGCTCCTGGGTAAGTCTGAACAATTTGTCAGAATTGGACTGCAAAGAGGAATCCTACCTTTTGGGGCTGCAGTTAAAACATCAAGCAAGTGGAGTTA
>RZYM01000072.1 GCA_009930305.1 Bacteroidia bacterium | reverse complement strand
AGTCTTGAGTTTGGGGATTCCATTGTTAAGTTCAAAGAAGAGAAAGCATATCCCAAATATAACTTTACAGATAATCAGAAAATCTTTATTGATTTTATTTGTGATGAGATTGAAAAGATTTTGAAGGAAGGAAAAATCTAATGTCTTCAATGAGACCAATTTTAGGTTGATTGGATTTTAATTTACATTTTTTAGAAATTTGTTTAGAATCTAATGATAAAGTACATACTGTGGTTTTAAATTGTGTAGATGATGTAGAGGTGTTTAAGATTCAAACTGTTATGGATTTCACTACAGAATATATGATTAATAATTCAAAATATAATTTTCATGGAAAGAAATATGGTATAGAATGGGTTATTGGATTAGATCAAGTTGGTGAATTCAATTTTAATCCAATTTCTCATGATATATATCTTCAGAAACTTTTTGGAGGATTTTTTAAATCTCTTAGAGTTTTGATACATGAACAACAAGTAAAAATTCTTTCTTTTGTTATACCAACAGAATATGTTCATGTAAGAAAATTTATTAATAGTGTACACTTTAGAGGATATTTGGAAGAACATTTAGGTATGAACTTTTTTGAAAATGATATATTACATGGTATGAATTATTGGAGATATGAAAAATTATAGATTATAAATAAAAATACATATTTTACATTATAAAGGAGAGTTACACATTGATGGAATCAGCGAAAAGTGATATTTTTGAGGACAAACTAGGAATTTCCCAAAAGATTTTAAGCGATATTACAGTTTTTAACAAATACGCAAAATTCTTACCTGAGCAAGGCAAAAGGGAAAATTGAATAGAACTTTGTTATAGAAATATGGGGATGCATCTAAGAAAGTATCCTAATATGGAAAAGGAAATAAGACTGGTGTATAATGACTTTGTTTTTACTAAGAAGGTTCTTCCCTCTATGCGATCTATGCAGTTTGGCGGCAGGCCCATTGAACTTGCCAATAATCGCATGTTCAATTGCGCTTATGTAGCTATTGATCATCCAGCAGCATTCTGGGAGACTATGTTTCTACTGCTTGGTGGGTCAGGAGTCGGCTTCTCAGTTCAGTTTCCTCATGTTGCTAAACTACCTGCTGTAGTTGGCCCCACAGAACGTCCCCGTAGATTTCTTGTTGGTGATTCTATTGAGGGTTGAGCTGATGCTATCAAGGTACTTGTTAAAGCTTATTTTGAAGGAAAGTCAGACCCAGATTTTGATTACCGTGACATTAGACCGAAGGGCGCACGACTTATTACAAGTGGTGGCAAAGCTCCTGGGCCAGAACCTCTTCGTATTTGCGTCGAACAGCTAAGGAAAGTTCTAAATGGTGCTATTGGTAGAAAGTTGGCTCCTTTAGAATGCCATGATATGATGTGTCACATTGCTGATGCTGTATTATCTGGTGGTATACGAAGAGCTGCGTTAATCTCCTTATTCTCTAAAAATGATCTTGATATGCTGTCTTGTAAATCTGGAAACTGGTGGGAATTAAACCCACATAGAGGTCGAGCAAATAACTCTGTAGTATTAGAGCGAGGCAATGTAACTGAAGAAGAATTTATGAGTATTTGGAAACGGGTACATGTTTCTGGGTGTGGTGAACCTGGATTCTTTTGGACTAATGATATCAATATAGGCACAAACCCCTGCTGTGAAATTAGTTTACGTTCAATGTCATTCTGTAATCTCACTGAAGTAAATGTAAGCGATGTAACTACACAGGAAGAACTTAATAACCGCTGTAAAGCTGCCTCTTTTCTAGGAACATTACAAGCAGGATATACCAATTTTCATTATCTCCGGCCCCAGTGGATTGAAAATACTGAGAAAGATGCTCTTATTGGTGTAGGTCAGACGGGAATTGGCTCTGGTAAGGTTTTACCTCTTGATCTAAAACAAGCAGCCGAAGTTGTAAAAGAGGAAAACGAACGTGTTGCTAAACTTATTAATATTAATGTTGCTGCAAGATGTACTACGGTGAAACCAAGTGGCACATCAAGTTTAACTGTAGGATCATCCTCTGGTATTCATGCTTGGCACAATGATTATTATATCCGCAGGATGCGGGTTGGTAAAAATGAAGCATTATATAAGTATATGATAAAGAATTTTCCAGAGCTAATTGAGGACTGTGTATTTAAACCCCATCTTGAAGCGGTAATGATGTTCCCTCAGAAAGCACCAGAAGGAGCTATTTATAGAACAGAACCTGCAATCAATCTATTGAAACGTGTAAGAAAATTCAATCAAGAATGGGTACATGCTGGTTATAGGGAGGGTGCGAACCACCATAATGTATCTTGCACAATTTCAATTAGAGATGATGAATGGGATATGGTTGGTGAATGGATGTGGAATAATAAGAAGTATTACACAGGCATTTCTGTATTACCTTATGATACAGGCTCTTACCCACAAGCGCCATTTACAGATTGTACTAAAGAAGAGTTTGAGAAGTTGAGTTCGCATCTATATGAAATAAATCTAGATGATGTGAAAGAGGAAGAGGATAACACGGATCTTAGTGGAGAAATTGCATGTGCTGGTGGTAAATGTGAATTAAATTTCTAAAAGTTTTTGTTTACATTTAGATTAAGTTTGATTAATAACTAATCATCAAGAGCAATTCATAAGGGTGTTAAAACTCTACGGGTGTACAGGGGGTTCGAATCCCCCAATTGCTCCAACCAAACAGAGGAATTTATGCATAACAGTATTTCTAAAAGAATTCTTGAAAGTGGATTTGAATGTTATTTTGTAGGTGGTTGTGTACGAGATGAAATCATAGGAATCAAACCTAACGATTTCGATCTTTGTACAAATGCCAAACCAGAAGAAATTTGTTCTCTTTTTCCAAATGACAAGGTTGACCTTGTAGGAGAATCTTTCAAGGTTGTTATTGTTAATGGAATTGAAGTTGCGACATTTCGTAAGGATCATTACTTTGGTGGTTCCGATAAGAATTGTGTTATTGAATATGCTTCTTGTATCACTGATGACTTGTCCAGGCGCGACCTCTCAATGAATAGTATTGCAAAGTGTGCAAGAACTGGGAAGATCATTGATCCTTTTAATGGCCCAAATGATATTAAAAACAGGATTATTAAGTTTACTGGTGATCCATATGAAAGGATTCTTGAAGACCCAAATAGAATGATTCGTGTTGCAAGATTTGCAGCCAAGGTTGATGGGGTTATTGAACTACGTACTGCCCAAGCTATTATACAATCTAATCATCTTTTTAAGAATATTGCAAAGGAACGAATTGCTTTGGAAATTTTAAAAGCAATGAAGACTAAGAATGCTTCAATATTTTTTAGATCCCTTTGGGAAATGGGACTTTTAAAAGATATTTTCCCAACACTTCATGCATGTGTTGGACATGATGGTGGGCCCTACCATGATGAAGATTTGTTTGAACATATGATGATTGCAGGAGATTATCTTTC
>RZYM01000027.1 GCA_009930305.1 Bacteroidia bacterium | reverse complement strand
AGCTTACGCTGAGAAGTATGGGCTTGAAACAACAGGAGATGGATTCTTTGCATATAGAAGCAAAAAAGGTATGTTTAAAAACAGAGAGTACAACATAGGGGAAACCATAACAGACTGGCATTGTGACCCAAGACCTGAAGAGAGCAATTCTTATGGTTTAGGTATCTTTCCAAGCATTAAGCAAGCAAGGAATTATACAGGACAATATGAAATAATTAAAGTCTTTGTAGAATACAAGGATTTTGTTGTAGAAGTAAAAGAGCAAAAAGGCAGAGTGTGGCAGTTTAAAGTAATAGAAGAAATGTAAATGTGCAAATGTGTAAGAAAGGAAATTTTATGACAATAGAACGACAAGTATTCGAAGTATTGAAACCAAAACTAGATAAATGGATTCAAGAAAACCCCTATCAAACAGACCATGAAGACTTGGCAGAAGAATTAGACAAAGGAGACCTCTCCACTTTCCTAGATATAACCGAGCTATCCACTTGTATCTATGAATATATACTCGAGGACATAGATGGATAACACACAAGACACCCCTAACCCAAGCTATTTTTCAATACTTACTGCTGAAGTAAGGTATGACAAAGCACTAAGCCCTAGTGAAAAGCTTCTGTGGAGTGAGGTTTCTTCTTACCTAAACATCAATGGAGTTTGTACTCTAAGTGATGAAGAGATTGCTAGGCACTTCCAAGTAGAACCTAGAACAGTAGGAAGATGGTTGAACAATCTTGAGAAACAGGGGTATTTGTACAGAAAGCTACATTTCTATGAAAATACTAAAAAAGTAGAAAAAAGGGAGATAATCCTAGTAACTACAAGAAGCAGTGTAGGAATCCCTCCAGTTAAAAAAGAACAAAAACCAGAACAACCTATTGAAAAAAGGGAAGAAAAAGAGTTTAACCAAATCAATAACATAGAAGACTTGTTCTATTACTGGCACAAGAATAAACAAGGGAAACCTTACAAGAATAAAAAGACTTATAATGTAGCACTAGAAAAGCTAAGGAAATACTCTAAGAATGACTTCCCTACAGCTAAACAAATTATAGAGAAATCTATTTCTTGTTGTTATGTTGGATTCTTTGCTCCTGATGACAATAAATTCAATAAAAACAATAACTTAGACAAGCCTGTTAGACCAAACAATCATTATGACAAGTCAGACAGTTATGCAGATAAAGCATATAAAGCTATGGTTAAGTATGTAGGCAAGGAATCACTGACTTTAAAAGAAAGAGCGAGGGATTATATGGATTTGATACATTCCATTCCTTTGAGTAAGTCATATAACGATTCGTATGGTTATGATGATTTAGACCCATTGACATTACTAGAGTCTTATATAAATGACTATCTATTAGACTGGAAAGACAGACCTAGACAAGAGAAATTGTTTGATTTAGATGCTGTGTTTGATATTAAAGTCCCTTATAAGCTATATCCAATAGGAGAAATTCCTGTAGATGATAGGGTAGAAATGACTGGAAAAGGTTTTAGGGATTTTATAGCTATCTATTTGAAAATGGGAGGTTTTTGGAGATTAGTTAAGTGCATAGATTACAGTAAAGTGAACAATTACAGTAGGGCAAATAGTAAGTATGAAGAAGATGCAGATGGATTTATTTAATTTAATACTTGACAAATATTAAAAAGTATGCTATAGTTAAGACAAGTTAAAAGAAACCGATTCGCTAAAATAAGAGAAAACTACAAAAAGGAGGTTAAGATGGAAGAACTAGACACACAACAACAACTAGAAGATAATCTAAAGTTAAGAAACTTAGAGGAGTTGTTGAGAGAAGGCGAGATAACACCGAAACAAGCGGCACCTATACTTGCGACAATTATGCACCTATCAGATGTTGATGAATTGATTGTAGGTTTAGTATGAAACTAATAAACGGAGATTGCTTAGTAGAAATGGATAAACATTATGGAGCTTATACATTAAACGATGTTAAGGAAATAAAACCAAACTTAAGAAGAAAAAACATAGTGCATTTAAAAAAATTAGGGTTGTAAAAATGAAAAAATACTTAGAAAAAGATTTAATAGGATTAAACAATAATAGATTAACTGTAATTAAAGAGGTTGTTAATGCTAATCAGAAAAACAAAAGATTTATTTTATGCAAGTGTTCTTGTGGGAAGGAAGCTGTAGTTAGGTTAGATGGATTTATTAGTGGCAAGGTAAAATCTTGTGGGTGTCTAAGAATTGAAAGTTTAGCAAAGAGAAGAGGAGATTGGTACTATAGGAAAAGGCTTTGCACAATATGGACTGGAATTGTTCAAAGATGCTACAATAAAAAAGATACCACATATAGCCATTATGGGAATAGAGGAATAAGTGTTTGTAATGAGTGGAGAAATGATATGAATAGTTTTGTTAAATGGTCTTTGCAAAATGGCTACAAAGATAATTTGACAATAGACAGGATAGATAATAATGGAAATTATGAACCGTCTAATTGTAGATGGGTTAATATGAATATACAAGCAGTCAACCAAAATAAAAGAGTGGATAACACATCAGGATATAAAGGGTTGTGTTGGAATAAGTTAGAAAAAAAATGGAGGTCTTATATTAGTTGGAAAGGTAAAAGAGTATTTGATAAATGTTTTAAAGACAAGAATGATGCTATAATGGCTAGGAATGATTATATTATCAAAAATAACTTACCTCACGAAATACAAGAAGACAAATAAGAAAAGCAAGTAAAGCTTGTATAGGATAAACAAATTAACGGGTGGTAGCTGGAAGCGAGTGTTAAAAGCAATATACGGACACTAACAGTTTTGCAAAGTTGAGAAGGTTACTTTACTTCTCCCACCCGACCATAATATAAAGGAGAATGAATGATGAATGAAAAATATAAATATAGTTTAGAGTTTGAAAACGAAGAATTAGCAAAAGTTTTTGTATTTTACACAAATGGAACTATGAGAGGATTTTTTGAAGGAATAAGCAAGGTATTGAATGGCTCTATAATAAGCAATGATGACTTAGATGAAAGTTACAGACATATAGAACTTAAACAACAAAACAAAGGAGAGTAATATGGAAGAAAGATTATGTGATTTAATTAAATGCCAACATTGTGGTGGTGAGCTTGAGTCCTACTCAATAGATGATAGAACTTCATGGTCGTGCTCTAATGATAAATGTCTTTATGGTTATAGTTTTAGTGATGATATTCTAAACTTTCCTTACTGTTGCTATAATAGTGGAATAGATGAGCTTATATACAACCAAGCTAAAAAGGTAATAGAAGGACATTTTTATTCCTATGATAATCAGTCTGAAATGATAAACTATATTTTAGCTAATGTTAAAGTTAATGGTAAGTGTATTTTTGATTATGGAACATCTCCTCGCAGTTTATTTAAATGTGGTGATGTTGACTTATTCTTAAAGATATTTGAATGTAATTTTAGAGATGCGTGGGGATATGATATTACTAAACCAAAGGAAGAGAGGTAGAGTATGGCTTGTTTGAGTGATAAAGGAAAAATAAAAGGAAATACTATTTACTATGGTTTGGAACACCTTACTAATAGGATTATCAGATTTAACTCTAAGATGTCTACAAATGATGGGGATAATCCATATCTAATTGTCTACGATGAAAATGACATGGATTTTTACTATCATATAGAACCATATCAAATTTTTACAACACGAGAAGAAGCAGAAGAAAAACTTAAGCAACAAAAGAGAGGAGAGTAAGATGAAGTATATGGGAAGTAAAAATAGGATAGCTAAGGACATTCTGCCTATTATACTAAATGGCAAGGATGAATATAACTGTTATGTTGAGCCTTTTGTTGGAGGTTGCAATGTCATAGATAAAGTAGATATGAAAAATAGGATAGGTGCTGACAATAATGAATATTTGATAGAAATGTTTAATAATCTTCAGTCAGGAGTTATTGATTTTCCAGACAGCATATCTAAAGACCTATATGACAGAGCTAGAACTTATTTCAACAATGGATTATCTAATGAGATGTCGGTGGCTATGATTGGTTGGATTGGTTTCATGGCAAGCTACAACGGAAAATTCTTTGATGGTGGTTATAATGGCAACTATAAGAAAAGGGACTATGTGGCAGAATCAATTAAAAACATAAGGAAGCAAATATCAGACCTTAAAGATGTTAAGTTTATTTGTAGTAGTTACCAAACTCTAGAAATACCAGAGAAAAGTATAATCTATTGCGACCCACCATATCAAGGAACTACACAATATAATTCTTCAAAAAACTTCAATCATACGGCTTTTTGGGAGTGGTGTAGAGATATGTCAAAACAAGGTCATCAAGTTTTTATAAGTGAATACAATGCTCCCAAAGATTTTGAGTGTGTATGGCAAAAAGAGATGACTACGACTATAAACCACTGTGGAACATTAAAACCTATTGAAAAGCTTTATAGATTTAAAAAACAAAAGATAGGAGAGTAATATGGAAGAAAGATGTAAGATATGTGGGAAGCGTCCAACAATAAATACACCTCTTGAATTACAACCAAATGGAGATATACTTTGCAGAGAGCATAGTTTAGAGAGGTATCAGAAAGAAAACAGAGTTTATAAGTATTTAATAAAAAGAATGATGTTATATTTAGGAAAAACCAGAAAAGAGTGTAAAATTCTATTTGCAAAAAACAATTATAGCTATGTAAGCACACTAGAACAACAAAACAAAAGAAAGTGAGGATGAATAGAAATGAAATTATTATCAGTTGAAGAGATAGATGAACAAGTTAAAAATACTAACTATGATTCTGAAGAAGCTAGCTTTGGCAATATAGAATTAGCAAAATTGAAAGAAATATATTATTATGCACTAGAAATAGAAAAGCTAAGAGCAGAGAACGAAACATTACAAAACATTTTAAAAGCTTGTGATTTAGATAAGTTTGAAGAGTTTGTTGATAGAAAACTTAAAGAGATAACAACAGAAAACAACATATCCGACAGAGATAATTGGGATATAAAAAAGAAAGGAGAATAGGTAGAAGGTATGGAGTGGAGTTTTAGCATTAAAGATATTGATATTATATGGATTAGAGTTAGATGGTGTTTATTAGATATAGGATTGTTTGATTATAACATAATACTAACCATTGGCAAGTATAAATGAACTAACCCAAACAGAAAGGATTGAGAGATGAGTAAAAAAATAGAAGAAATGAAGGAGGTTGAGTGATGAGTAGAGATAGCGATATTGCAGTAGCTTTTAGAGAACATTGCAAGCATCTAAAAGAAGTTGTGCATCCGAAGAGAAGTGCTAAATACGAGCCTTTACTAATTGAATCTGGAGCTGTTAAAAAGTCAGATGGTATTTATGAATTGAATGGTTGGTTGTGCTATCCAACAAAAGGATTTGCTATGAACAAAGCTAATCATCATAAAAGAACAAGTATAACTAAAGTTTTAATTAAACAAAAGATAGGAGAGTAAGATGGGCGAATACCTAAAAGAACAATACAACAAAAGAAACATACAAACAGAAGCAAGCTTGTATTACTATAAGACAACAGACAAATCATTCCTAGAAAAAGCTAGGGAATACCAAAATAAAATAAACAAGGAAATAGACTCAAAGCTAGAGCTAGCTAAATCTCTAGGAGGAGAAGGACTAGCCCACACAAGAGATAGATTTCTAGGAGTAGGTTTCCCTAACAAGCAGAAAGTCAAAGGCTTCACTAAACGGAAAACTGATGGAGTTACTTATTTCGTCCCTAAAGACAAAGAACTCAAAGCTAAACTACACACAGACAAGAAATACACATCTGTAAAGAAAACAGAAGAAATCTTAGGGACTTCTAAACACGGAGGAGCTTTTGTTTTATATAGAGGGGATACAATAGCAATACAGAGTATTGTTCCTATCAGCAAAAAGGAGTATACTTTGATTTCTAAAGAGGAATTTGAGGAGATATACAAAAAACAACCCCCACAACCAATAGGAGTAGATTGTGAGGGTCTAGTGGAGCAGTCAAAAGAGGAGGCATAGCTCCACATAGACAGATAATAACACATAAATACACACAGAACAACAGGTAAAGGGACACCAAAAAATGCAATATATTCAAGTAGATGATACAGATTACTTAGAAGGATTCGACCTTCTTGAGTTCTATATCAGCAAAGGAGAAGGGGAAGGAATAATAATAGATGGGGTAGTTTATCTAAGCCAAGATGACATAGAGAACTTCCTAGAACGAAACATTAACAAAGAAGAGGAGCAATATTTCCATGAATACAATTAAAAAAGAAAACTTTATAGGGCTATTGAGTTCTATAATAGATAGACAAGATGCCGATGGCTTATTGAACGAAGCATTAAAGAAATACGATGAGTCTAACTGTTATGTTACAACAGCAAACCCTACTGAAACAGAGGCTATTGACATTGTAGACCATCTAGTAGAGCTAGAAACAGGGTTTAGAGGTATAGTGAGTATCTTTGTTTATGACTTAGCAATGCTAGGGGAAGAGAAAGTGACATTCTATGAAGAGGAGGGGACAGAATATCTGATAGATTCTATAGGAGATTTCTATGATTTTCTATCGCTTAGAGCAGTAGCATTCGACCACAAACATAAGTATGACTTGAATCCATTTTCCCTAGAGATAACAAGTGAGATAGTTATAGAGGAAAGAAAGTAATGATTGAGTTATATAATGGAGAAAAATAAATGAGAATAATAGAACATAAAATTTGGATGCAAGAAGTCCCTAACGAGATTTCTTTAGCTATCTGTGTAGCTGGCTGTACTGTTGGTTGTAAAAACTGCCATTGGGAAGAATTAAACAAATTAGAAGGAAGAAAGATGAATATGATAGACTATGAATATCTTCTTTCTATGTATAAAGACCTAGTTTCTTGTGTACTCTTTATGGGGGGAGATGACGACACGAATAAAGAAGAACTAATAACTTTCCTAGAACTCGCTAAGAAGTATGGATATAGGACTTGTTTATATAGTGGAAGATGTGGTATAATAGAAGAAATCACAGAGCATTTAGATTACTTAAAAGAAGGTCCTTGGATAGAATCCTTAGGGGGGCTTGATTCTCCGACTACAAATCAGAGGTTTTATAGAATGCCTGAGAGAGAAGACTTAACACATTTATTTCAAAAAGGAGAATGACTATAATGGCTAGTATTAAACTGACTAAAGAACAAATAAACACTAAAATGGATTTTATTAAAGAGTATGGAGGGGAGGGAAATGCAGCAACAAAGTCAGAACTAGACCCAAATGCCAATGTCACACATAAAAACCTCTGCACATTAGCAGCAGAACTTAACAAAGATGTAAATGTACAAGTAAACCGTGCATTTATGTACAATAAGATACAGGAGTTATTCGGAACAGAGCTTGCTGATGAATACATAAGACAGCTAGAAGAACACGAGATATATGCCCACGATGAAACACACTTACAAAGCTATTGCTTAAGTGCAACAATGTATCCTTTCATTTCAGAAGGCTTGAAAGGAATCGGGGGGATTTCCACTCCACCTAAACATTTAGACTCTTACTGTGGCAGTTTTATAAACTTAGTGTATGCACTATCTAGTCAATTCGCAGGAGCTTGTGGAATCCCTGAAGCATTAGTATATTTTGATTACCTAGCTAGAAAAGATTATGGGAACGATTACTTAAAAACAAACAAGGGTAAGATAAAGAATTGCCTACAGCAGTTAGTTTATTCTTTAAACCAACCAGCAGGTTCAAGAGCTTTTCAATCTCCATTCACAAATTTCTCTGTATATGATAAAAACTACTTTAATGCTATATTTGATGGGTTTACTTTCCCTGATGGCGATAAACCTTGTTGGGACACAGTCAACAAACTACAAGAGTTTTTCTTGCATTGGTTTAATAAAGAAAGAGAAAAAGCTCTATTGACTTTCCCTGTAGTAACAGCTTCTATCCTTACCAAAGACGGAGATGTAGAGGACGAACAAGTAGCTGAATACCTATGTAGAGAGCTAGCAGAGGGCAACTCTTTCTTTATGTATATGAGCGACAGTGCTGATTCGATTTCATCTTGTTGTCGTTTACAAAACGGTATAACTGACAATACTTTCTCTAATTCTATGGGAGCTGGAGGAGTAGCTACAGGCTCTATCAATGTAATTACAGTCAACCTAAATAGAATTTATCAACAAGGAATAGATTTAGAAGAAACAATCAGAAAAGTCCATAAATATCAAGTAGCATACAGGAAAATAATGGAAGAGTTCAAAGCACAAGGAATGCTACCTGCATATGATGCTATGTTTATCAGTATGGAAAAACAATACCTAACAATTGGAATTAATGGATTTGTAGAAGCTGCAGAGTACTTGGGGGTAGAGATAAGTGATAATGCTGATTATAAAAAATTCACAGAGATGACACTTGGAACTATCAACAAACTAAATAAAGAAGCGAGGCAAGAGTACGGTTATCTATTTAATTGTGAAATGGTACCTGGGGAATCATTAGGTTCTAAGTTTGCTAAATGGGATAAAGAAGCAGGGCTTAAAGTAAATAGAGATTGCTACAATTCTTATATGTATAAAGTAGAAGACAATCTAATCAATCCTATAGAAAAATTCCATCTACACGGTAGGGATTATATGAAGTATCTTGATGGGGGCTCTGCTCTTCATTTGAACTTAGACGAGCATCCTACTAAGGAGCAGTACAGAATGTTAATGAAGATAGCGGCACAGACTGGTTGCCCTTACTGGACTACTAACATTCCTAACACAGTATGTAAGGATTGTGGGAACATAGACAAACGATATTTAGGCAAATGCCCTGCTTGTGGTAGTGAAAATACAGCATATGCTACAAGAGTGATTGGTTATCTCAAGTTGGTAGACAATTTCTCTATGGACAGACAAAAAGAAGCTCTAAGAAGAGTATATTCAAAACAAATCAACTAATAGGAGAAAAAATGACACATACATTAAAAATAAAAACAGAAGACAAAGGCTTACTATGGACAAGAAAAGATAACACAGACACTTGTTATGATGTAAGATGTGATAGAGATTTCACAGTGAAAGCTGGGGAATATGAAATGGTCAGCACTGGGGTAGCGTTAGGTATCCCTGCTGGTTACTGGGTTCGTATAGAAGCTAGAAGTGGATTGGCTTGTAAACACGGGGTGCTTATAGGTGCTGGAGTTATAGACAATTCGTATGTCGGTGAAGTTAAAGTTATGTTCTACAATGGGGGAAAAGAAGATTTATCTTTCTCTAAGTATGACAGAATAGCACAAGCTCGCATTTCTATGTTAGAAGACTTCGTCTTAGAGGAAGTAGACTCATTGGAGGAAACAAGCCGAGGAGAAAAAGGCTTTGGTTCTAGTGGGGTTAAGTAGTGGGAGTATTTTATATAGCAGTACTTGGTGCCATATCTAACCGCATACGAGGATATGGAATTAAGATTTACTTCATAAACCAAGATTGGATAAATGCTTTCATATTTGGGTTTGCATTTATGGACAAGGCTTGGCATTTACCTGTCTTAATGCTCTCTATGATAGCAGGAGCGGCTACTGGCTGGACTTCCTTTATTAAAGGAGTCCGTGGAGATTATGAAATGAGTGAGAAAGAAAATAGAAATTGGATTAGTAAGATAGTCAAACCAACTAATCAATGGACTACTTTTTTGTATGGATGTATCAGAGCAACTGTATGGGTTGTTCCGATATACCTTGCATTTTTAATTTGTGGAACTAATAAACCTTTGTTGTTCCTTACAATACCATTGTTTTATACTAGCTATAGGACAGGTTACTTGTTAAATAAAAAAGGGGATTCAACGGAAGTTGGAGAGTTAATATGGGGAGCTATCTTCTGGACAGCTTGCTACTTGACATAGGAGGTCATATGCCATCTAAAAATAAAAAAAACATAAACTATAAAGAAGAACCAACTCTACACGACATAAGGTTCGCTGTTTGTGAGTTAAACAGAGTATGTCAATTCACACCTGCTCTAAGGACATCAGGGAAAAGGGATGAAATAATATCTAGCTTAATGCTTGTCCAAGACCAATTAGACATATCAGATAGTAAGTATCTAAATGATATAAGTAATTGGACTCTTATGCAATTAGGAGTTGGACCTTGGAGAACAAAAACCGAAAAGACATTTCGTAATCCTTACAAGAGTAAAAACAAACTAGAGATTAAGATAGCTACTAAGGCGGCTCAAGCAGGTAAAAAGAAGAGAGGTATTAACGAGGAAGTAAAAGACATTCCTCTAGGTATGCAGACATTTAATCCTTTCTTAGACACTACTGATATAGGGTCTCAAATCATATTCCAATACTTGGAAGACCCTAGCCAATGTTACTCTGAAGTGATTCGTAAGATGCAACAGACAGGATTCTTATGCACTCCTGAGTATGCTAGGGTTATTATGGCTAATGCTAGGAAAGTGTTAAGGTATTTCCATCTATACCAGGGATATAACTATGGACTTAAAAAGAGGAAGGAGTATACAGAAGAGGAAATGCAGAAGATGGCTAAAGAGATATACTACCCTAAGAAGCCTAGAAAAATAGGGAACGTAAAAAAAGTAAAATAAAGCTTGACAAATCAGAATATCTATGATATAAGAGGCATAGATTAAAAATAGGAGAAACGATTATGAGCAATACAAATTTAATAGAGCAAAAGATACTAGCAGGTTTAATACAATCAACAGACTTCCTCAAAGAGGTACGACAAGACATAAAGACTAAATACTTCTCTACACGAGTGGGGAGAGATGTAGCTAACTTCTGTCTTAATCATTTTGATAAATACAACGAAGCCCCTAGAGAGAATATAGATGTCTACTTAGACAATATAAGAAATCAAGGGGATTCAGACAGAACTGTTGATGTAGTTTCAATAATGAACAGACTTGCTAATAAGATAGAAATAAACCTAAACTACCTAGTAGGAGAAACATACGAGTTCTTCAAGACTAAATCTGCTATGGAACTAGCTGAAAAGATAAGTAATGCCGCTGTTAGTGGGGAATATGATGAGCTAAGTCGTTTAGTTAACTCAGCATCAGTAGTAGAGAGACCACAGTCAATAGGTATAAGCCCATTCAAGAGAGAAGCCTATGAAAAGGCATTCGGAGAAGACAAAGTAACACTATTCGGGTATGAGGGTGCGATAGGCACTATCCTTAATTCTGAATTTTACAGAGGGGCTTTTTTCTCTTACATAGCAAAGACAAAAGGAGGAAAGAGTTTCTACCTAATGGACAATGCTATTGTTGCCTTGAAACAAGGGCTTAAAGTAGTCTACATACAAGCAGGGGATATGTCTGAAGCCGCTTTCTTGAAAAGGTTCTATACTGCTCTGACTAAACGAAACTATAAACCTCAATACTGTAAAGAACATTACTCCCCTATCCCTGATTGTGTACACAACCAAAGAGGGGACTGCTCTCTTAAGAAATACTGTAGTGCAGTACAATTATTTACAGATGATGAGAAGAAAACTAAAGCAGAGATAGTGCAAGCAATTGAAAAGACTAAAGGGTACGAGGCTTGTACTTATTGCCAACATAACCCAAATAATTGTATGAGGTATAAGTTTGCACCTAGTTATGTTAAAGTGAAAGAAAAAAGACCCCTACAGTTAAAAGACATAGAAAAAGTAAAGAAAGACTACGAACACTTACAAGACAACCTAAGGATAGCTACATATCACAACAACAGCTTATCTTGTTGTATGATAGAGTCCTTACTAGATGGTTGGGCTAAGCAAGACGATTTCTTTCCTGATGTGGTTATAGTAGATTACTTGGATATAATGGTAGATAAAGGAATGCTTAAAGACCAAAGACAGACAATAAAAAACAATGTTGCAATGGGATTAAGAAGAATATCAACTAAATACGATATATGCTTAATCACTGCAACTCAATCCGATTCTAATGGTTTCCACGGTAATAAACTAGGTATGAGCAACTTTAGGGACGAGAGTAAGATTCTAACCCATTTTACTGCTATGGTAGGGATTAACCAGAACGAGGAGGCTAAAGACTTGGGAATAGTTTATATGAACAAGATTATGAGTAGAGACGAAGAGACTAACGAACACTCTATTAAGGTATGCCAAGATTTATGGATAGGGAAACCTATTTTAAGAACAAGTGAATAAAAAGCTTGACAAATATTAAAAAGTATGATATAGTAGATTCGTAAACCAAAACAACAATAGGAGAAAAATTATGCAAGAAGTAAAAATATCAGAAATACTACCAAAACTAAACAAAGTGCAAAAAGCACAAAATTCTAAAATAACCAACGGGAAATCATTCATATTTAAAGATGGAAGAGTATTCTCGTATAGTAACGACTCGTTTGTGTCAGCTAAACTTCCAGTAGACTTAGGGACTTTCGCAGTTTCCAGCGACAAGCTCCTTCCTTTTCTTAAAAAGAATATAGCTAATACTTTTGAAGTAAGTATAGAGGATAATGCTTTAGTATTCAAAAGAGGAACAAAAACAGCTTCCTTTGTACTAGAATCAATCGAAATCAAACTAGAAGATTACTTACCAACAGACGAACCTAAACAAGAGGTGTCATCTGTATTCTTAGAGGGTATAATGCAAGCTTCTCTAGTAGCTATTAAATCAGCACTACAAAGTAAACAAGAAGTTTATATGTATGTTTGTGTAGATGGAGGCAATATAACAGCTACAGATGGAATGAGATTCATTAAGTATGAAACAGAAAACAACTTAAAAGGTAGGTATTTCTTGAAAGCCGCAACCCTATTGAAGTATGACATAAGCAATGTTTCACAAATATCACAGAACGAAAGATTTGTATATCTATTTGATGAAGAAGATACTATCTATGGAATACCTACAGCTCAGGGAGATACTCTCCATTTAGCTACAGCAGATAGAATGCTTAAAGAGGTAATAGGCACAGGGGATAAAATAGATATTCCTTTAGAAATAACAGACAATGTAGATGATATTATCACTATCTATGACTCTGCAAACACCTTTAGTGTAAAGATAAAAGACCATAAAATCTCAACATTGTACACATCAGAAAGTGTAAAATACAAAGGGACAGAGCCTATAGAACACGATGGATATTTACACTTCTCTATAGCTCCTTCAATCTTCAAGAGTGTAATTGTAAACAATACAGCACATATCAAAGATAATCTTTTATGTTTTATCAGTGATAATATGTTTTACTTAACTTGTATTGCAAAGGAGGAATAGATATGTTGACAGAGAAAGCTAAAAGAAACATAACCTTCGAAGAAATCAAACAAAAAGCAGAGGACTATGATGTTCTTATAGGGTATTATCAAGAACAAGCAAAAGAGCTTAAAGAAACTAAAGAATTACTGTTGATGGAAAGAGGGGCAGTACAAGGAGTGCTACTAGCATTAGAAACACTAACTACTAAACAGAGCTAAACAATAGGAGAACATAATGAATTTATTCGACCCATCAGATTTCGCTGATTTCCAAACTGCAAAAGTAAATGGTTGTAATTTGTGTAAACTTTTCATAGATTGCAAAAACAAGAAGATACAACCTAAGGGGAAAAAAGATGCTGATGTGTATGTTCTCCTTCCCCACCCAACTAAAGACGATGACAAAGTAGACTTATCAGGTAATTACTACCAAGCAATACTTACAGCACTTGCACAGCAAGGTCATGACATAAACAACCTAAGGACAGGCCATTCAATCCGTTGCCACTCTGCAGACCAAAAAGGGATAGAGAAAGCAGTAGAGCACTGTAGGCAGTATATATTTGACGATATAAAAGCAACCTCCCCTAAAGTAATATTTGCAGTAGGAGGAGAAGCTATGAAAGTATTGTTTGGAGAAGTCTACTCAGGAGCAGTAGGGCTATCTGATATTGAGACTTTACAAGGCAATGTAATCCCCCACAGAGAGCTTAAAGCTTGGGTAGTTCCTATCTTTACTCCTCAGTATGTAGCAGAGAAACAAGAGAAATGGCAACCACAAGCAAGGACTCTTTGGGAGCAAGATATAGCAAGGGGTTTGGATTACATAGATGTAAACATACACCCTGTGATACAGGACTACTCTTCTAAACTAAAGATACTTACAGATATGAAAGAGATAGAGTGGGTTCTCTACCGTTGGACATTAGATAAACCTAAAGTAGTAGCATTTGACTACGAAACTACAGGCATTAAGCCATATAGAGAGGGGCACGAGATTATCTGTGTGTCTATTTGTGATGGAGCACAAAGCTATGCCTTCCCTTTCCCTCTATCTGAAGATGCTATGAGAGATTACAAGAAGCTAATGACAGACCCAGAAATAAAGAAAATAGCACATAATGCTAAGTTTGAACTTATGTGGACTAGAGAAAAGATAGGTTGCGATATAGTAAACCTAGCAATGGATACTTGTCTAGTATCACACTTGTTGTGTAATAAGAGAGGGACTACTGGTTTGAAATACCAAACTTTCATAAACTTCGGAGTAGGAGATTATGCAAAAGAATCAAAGACTTACATATCATCTGAGCCTGAAAAGACTAAATACAACGAGGGTATTAAATGGAAATCATTTACACATGCAAACTGCTTCAACCGTATGAAAGAGTTTAATATGCTCTCTAATCTAACTTACTGTGCTACAGACTCTTGGTTTACATATCAGTTAGCTAAGAAACAAGTAAAAGAGATGAAGAACAGCGATTTAATCTCTCCTACTGCATTAAAACCAATGCACGGGTTCGATTTATACCTAAAAGGAAGCCTAGCATTAGCAGATGTAGAGAGAAATGGATTTAGACTTGATTTAGACTACCTAGAGAGGACTATGCAAGAGATTACAGAAGAAATAGAGAATGTAAAGCAAGAACTACTAGACGAGCCTTTAATCAAAGAATGGCAAGATTTGTATGGAGAGAAGTTTAATTTAGATAGTGGAAACCAATTAGGCAAATTCCTTTATGAAACAAAGGGATACACTTGTAAAGACTTTACAGAACGTGGGGGATACAGTACAGATGCCTCTGCTCTTTCTAAACTAGGGGTGAAAGAATTAGATAAACTTATACACTATAAGAAGTTAGACAAGATACTCAATGTATTTCTAAAAGGTTTCTATTTCGAAAGAAATGGAGATATACTAAGACCTTTTTATTCATTGAATATATCAGTAAGTGGGAGGTCTTCATCTAGTTCCCCCAATATGCAGAACAACTCTAAACACGATGGGAAATATTCAGAGTATGTAAGGAAAGCAATCGTTCCTCATAAAGGACATTACTTAGCTGAGTTAGACTATAAATCTCTTGAGGTTCTCTGTGGAATCTATTACCATAAAGATAAAACTATGTTTAAATATCTTAATGACCCTAATTCAGACCAACACGCTGACACTGCTTCTCATTTATTCTTAGATATAAAAGGGGATTGTAAAGACCACGGCAAGTTGTATAACGAGCTAGGCACAAAACCTATGAGGCAGTTAGCTAAAAGATTTAATTTCGCTACTTTCTTCGGTTCTAATTACCTACAAACTGCTAAGTGGACTTGGGGTTCTATGGACGAGCTTTCTGTAAAAGATGGAAGAACATACAAAGAGTATCTAAAAGAACAAGGAATCTCTACTTTTAAACAATGGGAAAAGCACGTGCAAGCAGTGGATTACAGCTTCTGGAACATAAGATTTAAAGAGTATGGTGCTTGGAGGAATAAGAATTACAAAGACTATCAAGAAAAAGGATACTTTGATAACTTTATGGGAATGAGATACAAAGGGGTGATGGCAAAGACAAAGACCTCTAATCTAGGAATACAAGGAAGTGCTTTCAATATTATGCTGTTTGCATTGACTAAGCTTAACGACTGGTTGAAAGAGAATGGAAAGAAGAGTATGATTATAGGACAAATCCACGACTCTATGTTGTTATCTTTAGAACCTAGTGAAACTAAAGAGGTAGTTAGTAAAGCTAAAGAGATTATGGAGAATTGGACTGATGAGTTCTATGATTGGATTACAATTCCCTTAGAGGCTGACATAGACATTGGGTCTTTAGATGGGGATTGGACTACTTTAAAAGCAATTAGTTACAAAGAATTTATGGAAAAGGACTTTTCGATTAAAAAAGACTTGACAAATCAATAATTATATGCTACATTACTAGCATAAAGAAAAAATAGGAGAAAAACAATGG
>RZYM01000026.1 GCA_009930305.1 Bacteroidia bacterium | reverse complement strand
AAAAGTGTACTCGGAGGCATCACAACAAGAACGGATATTTCTGCAAAAGTATCCACTAGCATCAATATTAGTGGGACATACAATCTATTTAGAATCCTTAACGCGACAACCGATATCGAGAGAAAAGGTGGAGGCGCAGTTAAAGGCAATTCATGGTCCGCACGTACATTTGGTGAGGAACTCATAATATGGGCAAAAAATAACATTCTGTACATTCAATCAAGCGAATGAGCTAAATATGTAGACATGGTTGACGGAAATACAATAAAAAAAGGACATCCAACCCTAACTTATGCTTACGCAAGATCTGGCGATTTTGGACATCCTTTTATTCTACAATGATATAACTTTTTTTAATACAACAATCATCCCAAATTGGAACGATTACTGTAACATATTACAATTTTTAGCTATTAGCAATTTTATTACTTGTTTCTTTCAGAACGTAAACACTACCTTTCCCTTTGCCAATCATGATTAAAATTTGTTCATCGCGCATATATTGCAAATCTTTTTTCAAAGTCGCAATAGGTATTTTAAAGAATTTTTCAGACAAATCTTTCACTTTTAAAGGTTGATTTTGAGCAATAAAAAACGCTTTTATTTGCTTCTGCCGTTCATTCAAGTAGCCGCCTTTAGATTTGAATACATTATATTTTTGTTCTAATTTTTCGGTTAATGTTTTCAAACTATCCAAAAAGAAAATCATCCATTTATCAATCCGTTCATTTTCTTTATTACGATTTCGTTGCCCGCTCATTAAAGCCTCATAATAAACTTTTTTGTTTTTCTCAATATGATTTTCAAAAGAAATGTATTGAATAAATTCATATTCCCATTGCAGTAAGCAAAGTGTTGTCAGTAATCTAGACAACCTTCCATTACCATCTTGAAATGGGTGGATGCTTAGAAAATCATAAATAAAAACAGCAATAACAATCAATGGATGAATGCTTTTTTCATCGAATTGGTGATTTGTCCATTCGATAAGTTCATGCATTTCTCCTTCAACTAAAGCCGGTTCTGTTGTCGCAAAAATAGTCCTCTGTTCACCTGTTGGATAAGTTGCAACGACTTTATTGGAAATATTTTTGTATCCACCACGGTGACGCTCATCTTTATTGCTATGTTTTAGCAGCAATTGATGTAATTGTTTAATATAATTTTCCGACAATTTTATTTCGGAATAATTGTCAAAAATCAGTTCCAACACTTCATAATATCCGATAACCTCTTGTTCGTCACGGGTTTTCATCTTTGATATTTTAATATTCTTCAAAAGGCCTTGAACCTCTTCATCGGTGAGTGTTGCTCCTTCAATACGTGTCGAAGAACCAATACTTTCAATGGTTGCAATTTTCCGTAATTCTTTCAAATAACGATTTTCCTTTTTTTCAACGATATTCCACTTCCCTTTGAAACCATCAATGAATCCAATAAGTTGCAACACTTTTTGGTTAGTTGCAAAATCAAAATTTAGTTTGTTTACAAATTTATCCATATTTTATTCATATTATATCCAAATACAAAGGTATAAAAATATCTACAATATATCCATATTTTATTCGTATTTTTTTTTTAAAAATTTCATTATCCACCGCACTTTCGGATGGCAGAATGGGAATGGGATGAATAAGCGTAAATATACAACAATTTTTTAGTTGTGAATTGCTTTCAAACTTTGTATCTTTGACTATCTGAAACAACACTGTCTTTGTCAGATTCAACAGCTTCATGTTGTGAATTGCTTTCAAACTTTGTATCTTTGACTATCTGAAACAACAGGAGAAAACTCTAATGAAGCCGTTGAAAGTTGTGAATTGCTTTCAAACTTTGTATCTTTGACTATCTGAAACAACAGTTACAGTGGTCTCTGGACCTATAAATAGTTGTGAATTGCTTTCAAACTTTGTATCTTTGACTATCTGAAACAACGCGCTGTAGCGGCACAATTCTACTTGATTGGTTGTGAATTGCTTTCAAACTTTGTATCTTTGACTATCTGAAACAACTTTTTACCATTTAGAAGATGCACGCCTTTAGTTGTGAATTGCTTTCAAACTTTGTATCTTTGACTATCTGAAACAACAATTGTATGGAATACCGCAGAGACAGTATGTTGTGAATTGCTTTCAAACTTTGTATCTTTGACTATCTGAAACAACTGGAATTGGTTTAGACTTCGGCTTTTACCCGTTGTGAATTGCTTTCAAACTTTGTATCTTTGACTATCTGAAACAACGTTGCACCTAATGTTAATGTTTTAGTATCTGTTGTGAATTGCTTTCAAACTTTGTATCTTTGACTATCTGAAACAACAGAACTTGAAAAACAGAATCATGAAGTTGGTTGTGAATTGCTTTCAAACTTTGTATCTTTGACTATCTGAAACAACCGCAAGATAACATAATACCTATTGGGTAGGTTGTGAATTGCTTTCAAACTTTGTATCTTTGACTATCTGAAACAACGCATTAATTCGACAAATAACACGTGTTTTGTTGTGAATTGCTTTCAAACTTTGTATCTTTGACTATCTGAAACAACAAATCCACCTTTGTCACCTTTTTTAATTACGTTGTGAATTGCTTTCAAACTTTGTATCTTTGACTATCTGAAACAACGAAGCTATTAAAAGCACACCAGGTAATACGTTGTGAATTGCTTTCAAACTTTGTATCTTTGACTATCTGAAACAACGGTCTTACATTCCCTGTTACTGCAGGTCAGTTGTGAATTGCTTTCAAACTTTGTATCTTTGACTATCTGAAACAACCGCTGAAGGGTTGCAAAAGACAAAAGAGTGTTGTGAATTGCTTTCAAACTTTGTATCTTTGACTATCTGAAACAACATTAATATTATAATTAAAAATAGCACGAAGGTTGTGAATTGCTTTCAAACTTTGTATCTTTGACTATCTGAAACAACCAATCAGGATGTAAAGCGACATGTTTAAAGTTGTGAATTGCTTTCAAACTTTGTATCTTTGACTATCTGAAACAACAGCACCTAAATCAACAACGAAGCCGTGCATGTTGTGAATTGCTTTCAAACTTTGTATCTTTGACTATCTGAAACAACTACAGTTTGCGCTGCTGCTGTTCTGTCTGAGTTGTGAATTGCTTTCAAACTTTGTATCTTTGACTATCTGAAACAACTTATTAATATTGAATGAACTTTGCGAGATGTTGTGAATTGCTTTCAAACTTTGTATCTTTGACTATCTGAAACAACGTCGCAACCTTGTTTTGCAACTCCCACTAAGTTGTGAATTGCTTTCAAACTTTGTATCTTTGACTATCTGAAACAACATTTTCTTTGATTGAAAGCATGGTTAAATAGTTGTGAATTGCTTTCAAACTTTGTATCTTTGACTATCTGAAACAACAATTGCGTTATCAAACACGGGTATAGGATAGTTGTGAATTGCTTTCAAACTTTGTATCTTTGACTATCTGAAACAACATATTTTAAACGTTAGCAAACAGCTGATGGTTGTGAATTGCTTTCAAACTTTGTATCTTTGACTATCTGAAACAACTACAGGCTGTTAATGAACAAAGAGCAAGCAGTTGTGAATTGCTTTCAAACTTTGTATCTTTGACTATCTGAAACAACCTTTTTGTATAAGTTCAAACTGTTGTTCAGTTGTGAATTGCTTTCAAACTTTGTATCTTTGACTATCTGAAACAACCGTCTAGCGATATACATTTACGACCGAGGCGTTGTGAATTGCTTTCAAACTTTGTATCTTTGACTATCTGAAACAACTCATTAAATTTTCAAGTACTTCACGCTCTGTTGTGAATTGCTTTCAAACTTTGTATCTTTGACTATCTGAAACAACAGCTGTCTTTGTCTGATTCGACAGCTTCGTGTTGTGAATTGCTTTCAAACTTTGTATCTTTGACTATCTGAAACAACAATTATGGAAGCAAAAAAACCAATCTTTATGTTGTGAATTGCTTTCAAACTTTGTATCTTTGACTATCTGAAACAACTTTACACTAATGCAACGGTTGCAAACAATGTTGTGAATTGCTTTCAAACTTTGTATCTTTGACTATCTGAAACAACATAAATATAATTAATTCAATTTGATACAAGTTGTGAATTGCTTTCAAACTTTGTATCTTTGACTATCTGAAACAACAAATACAACATAAATGTTGTACAAAAAGAAGTTGTGAATTGCTTTCAAACTTTGTATCTTTGACTATCTGAAACAACAAATTCTGCTGTTAGTGTTATTGGTGCATCGTTGTGAATTGCTTTCAAACTTTGTATCTTTGACTATCTGAAACAACTCCAAAGACGAACCGCCTTATGGCCAAGCGGTTGTGAATTGCTTTCAAACTTTGTATCTTTGACTATCTGAAACAACGTAAACGTGAGAATCAACGTAGTGTAGAAGTTGTGAATTGCTTTCAAACTTTGTATCTTTGACTATCTGAAACAACAGCAGAGGGCAAAGAGCCAAGCGAATATGTGTTGTGAATTGCTTTCAAACTTTGTATCTTTGACTATCTGAAACAACACTCCGAATGCAACAAGCGCGATGGATTTAGTTGTGAATTGCTTTCAAACTTTGTATCTTTGACTATCTGAAACAACGCATGGGTTTGCGGCTCAGCTAAGGTTTACGTTGTGAATTGCTTTCAAACTTTGTATCTTTGACTATCTGAAACAACTCGATATCAGCAACTAGTTAATTCACAATAACTTATTTGTTGTTTTAGAAATAAGAAATCCCGTTAAAAATAACGGGATTTCTTTATTAATAGCTCAAATTATTAATACTAAAATAATTCTAATTGCTGTGTTGGAGGATTCAATGATTTTGGTTTTGTTCCTATATACAGTTCCATATCACCAAATTGCTTATCTGTAATACGCAAAATTCCTACTTGCCCAAGTTCCGGCAATATACTTTTTACACGTTTAATATGAACATCTGCATTTTCTGCACTAGGACAATGACGCAGATATATTGAGAACTGAAACATAGTGAATCCATCTAACAATAATTTTTTACGAAAATCAGAATATATTTTTCGTTGTTTTTTTGTTTCAGTCGGTAAATCAAAAAGTACTAATACCCACATAATACGATATTCACTAAAACGTTGCATATTACATTTCCGGATAAATCATTTTACGTAACTCCCCACTATAACACTTATATAGAGATGCAGTAGTTTGTCCCACAGCAATCATCAACGGACTACGTTGATTGTTAATAATAACATCAATAACAGGTATGTTCAACAGTTTTTGTTTTAACTCTATATTTAACACTGAATAATCAATTCCACTATTAATAATTTCAACTACCAATTTATCAACATAAGGTCTATATGGTTCCATAATATCATCGGCCAAACAATATGCATTATAACGATTATGGTGATGTATTCCAAGTGTTGGTAACAACCCACTCGAAACCAATGCACGCGCAACTACTGCACGTAAAATAGCATAACCGTAATTCAACAAATTATTTGGCGGAATACCTTCGCGTTCGCGAGTGAAATCAGATATATTTAGAAATAAATTTTTCCAATAATATGCAGCGGCTCTAGCCTCCAAATTATCAGAGTCCCCACTCTTTACAATATTAGACCACGCTAACATATTACGAACCTGCATATTGTGTGTTTGTTGTAAAACAGCTGCCTGATTTCGTATCTTTTGTTGTATTGTTTGCTGCCAAAGTTGTTTTTGTAAAGGTAAGGAAGCGTCAATTTGATTGCGAAAACGCTCATTTTGAGTTGTATTACAACAAAGAGGAAGCATCAGACCTACAGGCAAATGATTACTGTCGCAGGTTATAATAGCGCAATTATTTTCAAGCATCACCTCTATAGCACTCTGAGTTATAGTAATTTGTTTATTATCTAGAACCACAACACCTATATCCTCAACAGGAATTGTTCGTATTGCTTCCTTTTTAAGAATATCCGGCATATCTGCTTTTTCGACTTCCGGTAATTTAATTACCAACTGTTCGTTTTTTACTGACAAATATGCTGGATTACTAAAACACAGAGTGCGTTTAATCATTGTTTAATAGATAATTTAATATTCACCTACTGATACTATTTGTCCAATATGATTAACTCGAACTTTTAAAATACCTTCTAGGCTCATCGTATTTCTTATTCGTTTGAACGTATAATCTTTAATATTATTTACTACTGTTGTCTCTAAGTGGTGTCTAAAAGTATAATCTTTTGATGATATTATTTGCACCCTATACAAATTTGGACTAATTACGGCAAAATTATCAGGATCGAGTAAGTCTATTACATTTGGGTCGAAATCTGTTTCTTTATTAGGGAATACAAAATATTCGTTTTGTTTCATTGTGAATAAAAATTGCCAACCTTCTGCTTTTTTATAATCTTTATCAACAATAGGGTTTCCTATATTTGCACGCATAGTAGCTTCATAAAACGAAACAACATTTTCTTTTAAATTGCCATCTAAATCGCGATATATAGCAATGTGATGATTGTTACTTGTGCTTACGAAATCAGCCGGTTGAGTTTTCCCTTCTTTATCGAGTATAGGTTTACCAAATTGGTCGTGTTTATCGTGTAGAGCTTCTGCATTACTTACACCATAAATGGATACTCGTTTAATAGCAATACCTTTCTTTTTATTTTGCCAAATTGGATTTTCATCAAGATTTGAGAATGCCTTGTTGGCATCTCCACCAAATTCTTTCAAGCGGTTTTCCAATATTTTTCGAATTTTCGAATCAACAACTTTTTCCAATTTCAAATCTTTAGAGACTTCTTTACGAATTTTGTAAACATCTTCAAACTCTACTGTTTTTACTTTAATAGGAACAGTTTCTGTATGTTGTTCGTTCAAAAATATTGGATTCTTATCTAAACTATTTTTACCCGTAAATGCTTTAGTTGCATCATTTCCGTACTGAGTCAAACGAGCTAGTAATGCTTCTCGATATTTTTTGTTTGCAACCGTTGTTATTTTTATTGCATCAAAGGCACTTCCAATTTTTTCTTCTTTAGTCGCATATTTTTTTATTCGACCATAAACAGTTTCGTTATGTAATTGACCGCGTGGAGTTAATTGTATTTTTTTATTCGTTCCTTCTTCTTTTTTTGTTATATTGATATTTTTTGTAACAACTTTATTTTTCGCTTTTATTGAAATCAAAATATTCTCAAGTTGACGTTTGGCTTCGGTACGAAATTCGTCAAGCGGCATTGGCGGATTAAATTTAGGTTTTCCGTGATTATCTTTTGAAAGTTCATTCTGTTCGATACCATAAATACTACTGGATTTATCGCTTCGTGCATTTAAATTGTTTAAATATTGAATAATACCACTTTTTGTAAAGGCTATTGTAAGAGCATCCATTGCGTGGTGTCGATGGTCATTACGTTTTGTCCAATCTTTAATTCGCCTAATTATGCGTCCGTCTTTATCTTCAATAGTCTCAGTAAGACCAAGTTTTTTGTATTTATTCCAATTCAATTCCTGCATTATGTCAATTAATTGCCAATCTTCGCGCAAACGACTTGTAATTGAGCCGGTAGTAGGCACAACAAACTTTACCATTCCTTCTAAAATTTCACGTGCTTTTTTTGCAATATATTGCGAATCGCGCAAATCACGTTCAATAAAGTCGCTAGGTATATCAGCTTCACGCATTAACAGTTTTCTACATTTTGTTCCGCTTATAGAGCCTTTCTTAAATAAATTTTCAATTTTAGTTTTATACCCTTTGTCGTCATTCTCGCCATATTTTTCTAACACATAATCGTAAGCCGTGACATCTCTTTTATTTATATTAACACCACGCGCCTCAATGGTTTTATTTGAAAACGAATCGTCAAAAAGTTTTGCCTTCGGAATAATGTGTTCAATGTCAAATTCTTTACTAAATAGTTTTTCTTGTGGAATATATGTATCAGAATATAATGTTTTGAAACCATTGTCCTTCAACTCAAGATATAATTTATAACGGATAATATCATTTCTACTGACGTTTTGAATACCAAACTCTTTTTGCAATATTTCACGATATTTTTCATGTTCAGCAGTCGTTTTGTTAATTGCAGCCGTCATTTCTTCACGCTCTTTTGCATTATTTTTTAGTTCGCGTGCCAATTCAATTCTAATTTCATCAGGCTTCCCATAAGTAGCAGCAATAGTATTTACAACGTTTATCATTTGATTGAGAATCTTCTCAACTACAGGATTTCGCAAACTATTACGCGGCAATATATCCAGCCTATCTTTCAAAACTTTATTATCTAGTTCTTCCTTTGTGAGTGAGTTTTTAGAATGTCTATAACCTGCATATTGGCAAGCAACACTATATTCACAGCCATCTTTCATGTAAGGCAATATTTTACGAATGGCTTTTGTGCTTAAACTTCCATAATCAGGCTGCAAAGTTACGTTAGCAAGTATAATTGCATATTCTTTATCAAACTTATACAGTTCTGTAATTTTATTTATTAATTTTTCGTTGCCGAGTTTAGAATTGTCACCTTCAAACGAATACAATAAATGCCAAAATTTGTATGCAGCTTGATTCTCAAATTCCTTTCCTTGCAAACTAAAATTGAAATGAAGAATATCCGTATTCCAGCCAAGACCTTTGAAAACAGATTCAACAATATCCATTATTTCTGATGCTTGCATTTTTGAAAAATCATATTCGCCATGACCACTTAATTCAATAATACTTTGGTAGGCTTTGAAAAATGCGTTATTGGTTTTGTTACCTTCTATTTCTTTATAATTCAAATCTAAATTCTTGTGGTTTTTATAGAGCAACTTCAAAACATCTACTTTCGATATTTTATCTTTTAAGTTGAGTTCTGCAAACAAAATTTCTTTTTCTTCTTGCTCTAAACGACGTGAAACATTAGTTGACTTATCTTGTACTTCTAAGTTATTCAATATCTGCCAAATCTTAAACTCTTGAAATAGTGGCGATGACTTTGGACAAACACGATAACCTATTGTTTTAAGTTTCTTTTCCCCCTCTATTTCAACTTCAATTTGTCTGCTTTCAAACTCACAAAAACTTATCAAACCCTTTTGCGACTTCAACTGACGTTGATAGAAAATCACAATATCACGAATCACTTTTTTCAATTCTGGCGTTAATTCATTATGAAAACCGGCTTGTGTTTCCCAAATCCTCTCAAATTCATCCAAATAATCTTGACGGTAAAAAACTTGATTTCGCAAACTATAATTTGGATTTTTATCCAATTCTGCCATTTGATACTGACCAACTGTTTGGTTTTCAAAATATAGTTCCTTGCTGCGGTCGCTGATAGCGCCAAGATAGCCACTAGAAGCATTTAATTGAGCATTTATTTGCTGCATAACAATAACGAATTGTTCCAAATCTAATTTTTCAGTCAGTGCCGATGCTCTCAATTTGTAGTTTTCTAACTTTTGATCAGCAACTTTTCCTTGTCTTTTTGTTCCAACTAACTCAAACCCTTTTTCTTTGAATGTTTTGGCACAAATAGCCCATACAGCATCTCGTTTTTTCCTCCGTAATTCTTCTTTCAATTCCTGTGAAAGAATTTCAGGATAAAAAAGATTTTGCTTATCAAAAACTTTATCAAACTCCTGTTCTAAATCTGATCGATAAAAATCCGGAATATATTTATTTCCTTTTTCTAAAATTTGTAATGTAAATTGCCCAGGTGTAAGATTATTTTCATACAATAATTTGGCAACTTCCATTCCGTCTATCAACTGACCTTCATCGTTCGATTTTGCTTTTCTACTACTTTTGTAACCGCGTTTTTTGTTTATCATCAATAGTACGCGAGCCAATTCTTCTAACGATATTTCTTTCGTGGCTGCTTTTGCACGTAAACGATAAGTTTCAAAAGTCGTTTTATTGCCATTTTCAAGCAATATTGAATCATCGAAAATTAATCCATTATCTTTTAAAACATCCAAAAGATTCTCACGGCGGAGTTTATAGCGTTGCAAATTGCGGCGCATACTACGTTTTAGTGTTCTATCAGCATTTGTAGTTATACTTTTACCTTGTTCGAAGTTTCTTTGTTCATCAACAGTCAGTGGATTTACACGTACACCAAGTTTTATAATAGAAGATTTTTCATTCTCTGATTCTCTTTCATTTACTAATGCCCAACCAATACTATTGGTTCCGAGGTCTAATCCGAGTATTTTTTTCATAGTTTTGTATTATAATTATTTATTTGTTAGCGATACCCCAAATATAATAAATTTTTAACACATACAAGTGTTGTAATAATACTTTATTTTGTATCTTTGTAATACAAAGTTTGAAGCAATTCACAATAAGGATTATTCCGTTGTGAAAACATTTAAAGCGGGGCTGTATGGTCTCGCTTTTTTTATACTAATACAGAAAGAAGTCATTTCGCTGAAAATTAAAGGATTAATATACAGATATACTATGTTTTGAATAATAAATTCACTCTGAATTTAAGTGAAACACATTGAATTTCAGCTCTATATTATTGAGTTGCTCACTAATACATCTACAGAATGCAATCAACTAACAATCAGTATGTTGATTGTATTTTTATTTTTCGAAAACGATTGCTAACCACTAAAGTATTTTAGACCTACTTATAAGTATATCTATTATTTAGAATCGGGATACCTTTGCCTTCGTAGAATTTAAATAACCAATTAATCAATATATAATGAAAAAGGCAAACACAGTTAAAACTGTATTGTTAACTGCATTTTTAGGAGTACCTTTTACTCTTTCAATTCTAAATGCAGCTCCGGCTATACCTACAAGCGTTGAGAATGTTCAACCGAATGGAGAAAAAATTCAAGTTAAAGTACACGGAGACGAATATTTTTCGTACAAAACAACAGAAGATGGTTTCGTTGTAACAGAAGATAGCGAAGGTTATGTTGTATATGCTAATCAGAATGCTGACAAAGATCGTTTTGTTCCTTCTAATGTACGCGTACACAATAAATCGGCACGTACAGCTGAAGAAAACTCATATAGAAAAAAATTATCACCCGGACTTACCCAAAAACAAATAAAAGCCGCTGAACTTAAAATAAAAGCAGGCAGACAAGAATTCATTGAAAAACGCGGTCCTGTATTAAATGTAAGTGGTACTGCAACTAAAGTATCAAAAACAAGGAGTGCAGATGAAAATGTACAATACGCCGCTGCACATAGTGGTCAACGTAAATTCTGCATCATACTTGTACAATTTGCTAATGTTCGTTTTAATTACGGACAAAGTAATTTCTGGAATATGTTGAACCAAAATGGCTATAGTGCAAATGGTTCGACCGGCAGTACTGCAGATTATTTAAAAGCATGTTCATGGAATCAATTTCAGCCTACATTTGATGTATGGGGACCAGTTACAGTATCGCAAAATAGAGCATTCTATGGTTCTGAAGGCGGTGATGTAGGTAGCATGGTTTATGAAGCATGCCAACTTGCAGATGGTTTAGGTGCAAATTTTGCAGATTACGATACAGATGGAGATGGTATTGTAGATAATGTATATTGTATTTTTGCCGGATACGATCAAGCACAAGGCGGTCCGGAAGAATGTATATGGTCGCATGCATCAGGCATTGGAAACAAAGGTCTATATTTAGATGGTAAACAAATTAGCGGTTATGGATGCTCTTCCGAATTAAAATGGGCAAGCGGTGCAGACCAAGTGAATATAGGTACATTTACACACGAATTTGGACACGTTATAGGCTTACCTGATTTTTATGATACAGATGGCGACACTAATGGTAATGGACACACACCAGGTTCATGGAGTGTAATGGCAGGTGGTTGCTATAACAACGATAGTCGTACCCCACCACTCTACGGAGCAATTGAACGCCAACAATTAGGTTGGTGTACTATTCCTAAATGTCCGGATGGTGCAGTTACATTGAACAAAATTCAGAATAGCAGCAACACGCCCGGATATAAAATCAATACAGATACTAATGACGAATTTTATGTACTTGAATATCGTGAACGTACCGGTTTTGATGCTTCTCTACCTGGTAGCGGTATGCTTATATGGCACGTTGACAGATCTTCAAATCGTTATATCAGCTTTGAAACAGGAGGGACTAATTATGACAGCTACTTTACAGGCAAAATATTATGGGATAATTGGAATAGTCCAAACAACAAATCCGGACATCCATGCTACGACCTTGTAGAGTGTAATAATCCTCATACAAACAATGGAGATACACCACTTAACGAATCTTCAATGTGGCCTAATGGTGGAAGAAACAGCTACCAGCCTTATGGATGGAGCGGCGCAGCGACAAGTCCTTTAACTAACATCGTAAACCACGGAACATACGCAACATTTAATTGTAACGGCGGTGGCGGTACTGAAACAACTTGCACAAAAACAGATCGCGCAGTTGTAACTTTCTATAAAGATATAAATTATGGAGGTGATGCAGTTGGATTACCTGAAGGTTCATTTACTATGTCGCAAATGGCAGCATATTGCCTTGAAGATAATTGGGCATCATCATTAAAAGTATTACCCGGTTATAAAGTTACAGTTTATGTTGATGATAATTTTGGAGGTAATTCAAAAACATATACAAGTGATGTTAGTTATGTAGGTGATGATTGGAACGATAAAATATCATCTATCAAAATAGAGCCTAAAGGCGTAAGCGGCTTCTCTGGCATCTATAAGATAAAAGGTCATAATGGGCAATATCTTGACTTAGACGGAAATAGTCCTGAAAACAACACACACGTAGTACAATACACAGACGAAGGTACAGAGTATTATCAACAATGGAGATTTACCGAGTCAGGAAATGGCGTTTATACAATATCACCGGCATCAGCACAAACTCGCGCAATAGATGTGTCTTGGGGCAAAGTTGACAATCGTACAGAAATTTTAATTTACGACAATAATAATACACCAAATCAACAATTTATTGTTGTAGATGCAGGAGATGGATATTATCAATTAGTTGCAAGACATTGTGGAAAAGTTATTGAAGTACCTGATTTTAGCACAAATCCTGGAGAGTTTATCAAATTATATGACAATAATAAACAAACTTGTTCATTTTGGCAATTTAAACGACTAAGTCCTGAAGGTAACCCTGTTGCAACTATATTTGATGACATTAATTATGCAAGTACAAATGTACAACTGCCTGAAGGGACATATACCAAAGCTGAATTGAGTGCTTATGGCTTCATTGATAACACTTTAACATCTGTGAAAGTATTATCGGGATTTAAAGTAACTCTTTACGCTGACGATAATTTTGAAGGTACAAGCAAAATAATAACATCAAACACAAATTATGTAGGTGGTGATTTTAATGACAAAACCTCATCTTTAAAGATTGAAGCAGAAGGCGTATCAGGAAAAGCAGGTACTTACAAAATAAAAGGACGTAATAGTAATTTGTATTGGGACTTGAAAGCAAATAGTCTTAATAGCGGAACTAAAATTGTACAATACAATGACGAACAAGGCGAACAATTTCAACAATTCAAATTAGAAGAAATTGGAAATGGTGTTTATACCGTTTATGCAAGTACCAGCAAAATGGTTCTTGACATAAACAATGCGTCTGCCGAAAATCGTGCAACTGTACAGATTTGGACATCAAACAATTCGAAATGTCAACAATACATTTTAGTTGATGCAGGAGACGGTTATTATCAATTTGTAGCACGTCATTGTGGTAAAGTTGTAGAAGTCCCTGATAATAGCAGTGCTTCAGATATCGAACTAAAAACATGGGATAATAACAATCAAAAATGTTCACATTGGAAATTGGAAGAACCATATCACGATACCTACGATTATTGGGTTATACTTCGTGATGGTGTATCAGACATGGATTCATATTTGGATTTACGCAATAATAGTTTTGCCGAATGGGATGGCACAGTAAGTCAAACTTTAGCAGGCAAATACGAAGGAGAAGAAGCTCTTGCATACACTGTTAACTCGGCAATTGGAGGTTGGTTCGGCTTTGGAGTATTGAATACTAGTGGCACTTATTATTTTGGAGATTTGGCAGATTACAACTTACATTTTGCTTATAAAACAAATTATAATGGCCCGTTATTTGTGAAAATGGGAGGAGTAAATGGTGAGTTTTCGGTTCAATTCACCCCTACTTCGGATAACAAATGGCATACACAAGAAATAAAGATGTCTGAATTTACAGAAGCAGGCCTTCAATTAGGAGCAACAACAAATAATCTGATATTCTCTATTATTAGTGAGAATGTTGTTAAAACCGGTGCAACCATAAATGTTGATGATATCTATTATTACAAGAATGTTCCATTAACATTAGTATTTACAGATATTGAAGATTCAGATATCACTGAGATTTCGGTATATCAACCAAACAATAATGAGATTGTAATTACAGGAATTGATATTGATACGGAAATTGAACTTATGAATTTAAATGCCAAAACAGTAATGAGCTGTATTTCAAGTGATACTAATACAAAACTTAATGTGGAAAATCTACCAAAAGGATTGTATTTATTACATATTGAAAACACAATAAAGAAAGTATTGTTGAAATAGTTAAACTCCACATCCGGAGCACCTAGTTCACAAATAAATCAGAATATATAATACTGATTTACAAACTAATAGACTTGTAATTTTAAACAGCCGCTTGCACTACAACCCACATTATTAAGGTGAGAATGCAAAGCGGCTGTTTTTCTTTATTTTTTATGTGTTACTTTGCCATGTAGAATAGAAATAATCTTAAATCAATATTCAAAATGGAAAAGGAACTTAGGTATTTAATTATCTCTTTATTCGTATTTGGTTTCTCACTAAATGCATCAGCATCTTATAAATTAGTATGGGAAGACCCATTTGATTCATTCAATACAACTGCATGGCAATATGAACTTGGTGGCGGTGGCTGGGGAAATGGAGAGTCACAAGTATACACTAATAATACGGATAATATTAGTGTTTCAAATGGAGAACTACGTATTACTGCAAAAAAAGAATCGAATGGTGGTTATACATCTGCACGCATCATCGGTAACAACAAAGTAAACTTAAGATATGGTAAAATAGAGGCACGCATCAAATGCCCATGGGGAGCTACAGGTGTATGGCCTGCATTTTGGATGTTAGGACGGAAAGTAGGCACAAGCTTAGGATGGCCGGGCTGCGGTGAAATAGACATTATGGAACAAATGTGTACTTCAGATCCAAGCACATGGAACAGAACACTTACAACATTCCACTGGAATACTGCGAATGGGACTCAACATGCTGCTTATGGTTTATCTCATACATATAATGAACAACTAGGAGCAAGATATCGTATTTATGGCATAGAATGGACCCCAAGTCAACTTATAGGATATGTATGTGATGGTGATGGTAGTAACTACATACAAATAGTTGCAATGGATATTCCAAATAATAGTGCTACAGGTTTGGATACTTTTCATCAAGAAGACAATGAATTCTTTATAATTTTCAATATTGCACTTGGCGGTAGTTATACAAACTATAGCATCGATCCGAATTTTAGCTCGGCAACAATGTTAGTTGATTGGGTTCGCATATATCAAGATCAAGAAAAATACCCGGACTCAAGATTAACTAATAATTCGAATTTAAACGGAGGCTCATACGATAATGCATCATTCAATAGCACAGAAAATTCATTTGGACAAAATAAAACATATAGTTTTGATGTAAACTATTCAGCATCAGAACAACGTGAATTGTGGGTTTCACTATACAAGACAAAAAATTATGATTTAATTGGTGAAACAAAAGTTATTGTGGAAGAAGGCACTGGAACATCAAAGCTTACAATTAACTTAAACAATTTGCCCGAAATTGCAGACGATTATATTGCAATCGCTGACATTAGACCAATAAATGGTGATTGGACTACACGCATCAAACAAGATGCAAAAGATATTTCAATTATCGACTCGTATAACTACTGGGTTATTCTTCGCGATGAAGTATCAGATATGGACTCTTATTTGGATTTACGCAGTAACGAATTTGCAGAATGGGCCGGTACTGTAAGTCAAACTGTTGCTAGCGAATACGAAGGAGATGATGCTCTGGCATACACTGTTAACTCAGCAGTTGGAGGTTGGTTCGGTTTTGGAGTAGTAAACACAAGTGATTCTTACAACTTTGGAGATCTTGCAAATTATGGATTA
>RZYM01000015.1 GCA_009930305.1 Bacteroidia bacterium | reverse complement strand
TATGTTCGGTGAAGTTACTCTTTCTACCGCCAACTACGACGCCTTACTCACTGGCTGGGCTGCACAAACCGTACAAAGCGGAGTTACTTTTAGTGGCGGTAACAGCAAATACTCTGCCGGTGCAGCAGCCACAGCACGTGGCGTGCTTACAGATTCCCCAAATAACTGGACTATTACCGATGGTGGCTTAAATGTCTTATCGGCAGTAAAGAATAATACCAATTTATCGCTCAGCATGTATCCGAACCCGGCAAAGGATTTTATACATATCAATGGAATCACTGGAAATGCGATGCTTACTATTACTGACCTGAATGGCCTAATCTGCCTGACTAAGGAAATCGTTGCAAATACTGATATTTATGTAAGCCAGTTGGCAAAAGGCATTTATCTGCTAAACATTGAAAATAATGGCGTTAACTCGCATTTGAAACTAGTCAAACAATAAATTTAAAATACAATATTCAGTATGAAATGATATTACCCCCGAAAGTTTTTTGTCTAACTTTCGGGGGTAATATCAAATGTGGGGCGCACATCATAAAATTGAATATCTGTAAATGAAATTCTTTTACTCAACGAAAAATTATATATCTTTGTAGCACTAAAACAGTTGGATGTTTACTACTTTATTTAAATCGGATTTGGTATTGTAAACAATCTGTATCTTTTTCACAGATTGTCCCTTCGTTTACTCTCGGATAATACTTTCGAGAGCATTTTTCTGTTATTATAATTTTAATTTTGAATCTGCGTACAATTACAATGGCATTGCAATGCCTTCACGTGTATGCTATAAACAGATAATATAATGAGTAACAAATATAAAACAATTCACGAATTCGAGTTTAATTTAATCTGCGAATATTTTTCCAATATGGAACGACAAGGCCCAGGCAGTCCTGAGGTAACGCTCAAAGCATTGAGCTTTATAGATAACCTTACCGACCAATCTCTTATTGCCGACATTGGGTGCGGGACAGGTGGTCAAACAATGATATTGGCACAGCATACGCTGGGACAAATTACCGGGCTTGACTTATTCCCGGGCTTTATCAATATCTTCAATCACAATGCAAGGAAGTTAAGGTTGCAAAACAGGGTAAAGGGTATTGTAGGGTCAATGGATAATCTTCCTTTTCAGAAGGAGGAATTAGACCTGATTTGGTCAGAAGGAGCCATTTATAACATCGGCTTTGAACGAGGACTGAACGAGTGGCGTAAATATTTGAAAACAGGAGGATATATTGCTATTTCTGAAAGCTCTTGGTTTACTGACAAACGCCCTGCAGAAATCAATGACTTCTGGATGAATGCTTATCCTGAAATAGATACTATTCCACATCAGGTAGCCAAGATACACAATGCAGGATATCTTCCAGTCGCTACATTTATTTTGCCTACAACCTGTTGGACAAAGCATTACTTTGCTCCGAAGGTTATAGCCAATGATATCTTTCTTGATAAATATGCAGGAAATAAAACTGCCGAGAAATTCATAGCATCTCAATGTTATGAAGAAGAATTATACCGCATGTATAAAGAATTTTACGGCTATGTATTTTTTATAGCAAAAAAGATAGAGCTATGATTAATCTGAATACGTATGGTTGGAATGACAAGTTAAGCCAACTAAAACAAGAATCGGCATATAGAACTTTATTTCACGGACGAGTAACTATTGTAAATCGAACCTGTTATGAAGTAATTTCCGAAAACGGACTATTTCAATGTGAACTAACCGGAAATATGATGTTCGGCAAATCAGATTATGAATTACCATGCGTGGGCGATTGGGTTATATTTCAATCGTTCGATGAAAGCAAAGGTTCTGATGTCTTAATCGACACTCCGGGCGTTAGGGAATTCGGTTTAACTATTGATGATGCTGATTCAATCGCTGAGATGTTAGATATTTCTGACTATGCAGAATTGTGTCGTTTCAAAGATTGCGAGCATATCAACGAACCTGATTGTGCCGTTTTAGAAGCTGTAAATAACGGCACATTAGATCGAAAAGTTTATGAAAGCTATTTGAAACTTAAACGAGAAGCATGGCATTTCTCTTCTTCTGAACATGAAAAACGTGAAAAGGATAAATCCTTTTCAAAACTCATAGACGAAGTAAAGAAACATCAAGCAAATTTCTGATTTCTATTTATGACAGTGTGGATATTCTTTTAGCAAGAGTATCTGCACTGTTGTTGTATATAACTAAGTGTTAAACTAAAATTCTATAAACACAGTGATCTTCGTTTTCGTAATTCAAATACAGAAGAAAAAATATTATTGTATATCATAAAAAATCCAATGACAAAAACATCAGGCATAGAGCTATTTATAAATAAAAGAGGAAATAGAACCGCAACTTATGAATTAAAAGAGTTGGTAGAGGAATTTAATTTATTAATTTCCCCATTATTTCCCAAATCCCCCCTCTTCCACACCAAATGGCGGTGCAAGCTACATATTTGGCGGTGTAAATGCAATTCTAGCCCACAAAATAGCATATTTCATAAAATAATCGTATATTTGATAGATTTTTGGCGGTGTAAATCTATATAATGGCGGTGTAAAATGAACACAGAATTACAAGAAAAGCTCCGAAAATGTGAGCAACAACAAGAGCAATTGTGGGCTTATCGTCCATTATCTAAGGAGACAATCAAGTCTCTCCGTGAGTATTATCGCGTGGGATTGACCTATACTAGTAATGCTTTAGAAGGAAACTCGCTGACTGAATCCGAAACCAAGGTTATTATTGAAGATGGCTTGACTATTGAAGGTAAACCGCTACGTGAAGTTTACGAAGTAGTAGGTCACGCCAAGGCTTATGACTTTCTATATGACTTAAGCCATGACACTCCGCTTACGGAAGAAACCATCTGTACACTTCATCGCTTGTTCTATCAGCAAATAGACCCGGATAGTGCAGGGCAATATCGCAAGATACCTGTATTTATAAGTGGCAGTGAATATTCGGTAGCTCCTATTTCCGAAATTCATAAGCGCATGCAAGAACTTGTGCAATGGTATAATAATCACGAAGGAAAAATGAATCCTGTCATATTGGCTGCCGAATTACATAGGCGTTTCATATATATTCATCCGTTTGTAGATGGTAATGGCCGCGTATCACGATTGCTGATGAACATGGCCCTCATGCGTAACGAGTACAATATCGCACTTATTCCTACAGTTACTCGCTCAGAATACATATCAGCCTTGGAACAATCGCACAAAGATGAAGATATTTTCTACTCATTTATAGCTGATCGTCTCATTATGACACAATTGGATATTCTTAGACTGTTTCGCGAGATGCACCCCGAGAAGGCTGAAAAAAGAATTGTTCTATTTGAGGAAATACTATACCAAGCAATCTCCCACCACCCCGGCCTGAATGCTCCAAAATTAGCAAATTTGCTCCATCGCAGTCTTCGTACTACGCAACGCTATCTCAAAATGCTATCTATGCAAAAGCGTATCGTATTCAAAGGCGCGGCAAAAAAAGGCGGCTATTTTGTTATTTAATAAACTGTAATGTATCTAATTATAAGGAGATTGTAGACAGTAATTTAAAAATAAAAACACAAATTGTATAATGAAAAAGATTCTAATAATTAACGGGCATCCTGATAGTGAAAGCTTTTGCTATGATTTGGCAATTAGTTACAAAAATGGAGCTGAATTAACAAATGCTGATTGTAAATTAGTCAACTTGTTTGATTTAAAATTTGACTTGAATTTGCATTATGGATATAGAAAGCGAACAGAACTTGAACCTGATTTATTAAAGATTCAACAGGATATTTTGGATTCTGACCATTTGGTTTTTGTATATCCTACATGGTGGGGAACATACCCTGCTATTTTAAAAGGATTTATTGATAGGGTTTTCCTTCCTAAATTTGCCTTTAAGTATCGTGAAAATTCGTTGCTTTGGGACAAACTATTGACAGCAAAATCAGCAAGATTGATTGTAACTATGGATACGCCTAAATGGTATTATTCACTGATTTACAAAAATCCGGGACACAATTCAATGAAAAAAGGAATTTTAGAGTTTTGTGGAATTAAACCTGTAAAGATTACGACTCTGGGACCAATTAAATCATCTGATGATAAAAAGCGACAATACTGGATTAACAAAATTGAGAAATTAGGACAAGAACAAAAATAAAACCCCATAAGCATATAATTATGGCATTAAACTTAGCATCATTTGTTAAAACAAAAATGCAAGAAATGTCATTATCACTCACACAAGGATGAAATGTGTAAAATTCAAATCAATTAAGGTTGTTTCGTAATATTATTTATCCTACTACTTTCTTTTATACCACCATAATCGTTTCATAGTGTGGTAAATCATCAGAATAATAAATAAGAAACCGATTTTTCCATGTATTCCACCTATTCCCGTATGTCCGACGCTAAAATACTCAATAGTTGTGATAATACCGGTAAGCAGAGTTAAGAAACTAAGCAAAAATAGCCACTTGTTTTGTGTCTTCCCTTTTTTCAGTGTCTTTAACCATTTCGACAATTTCCCCAGATTGATAAAGAGATGCAACCCAATAAAGGCAAACATTGGTAAACAAACTATCAAATGGCTTATAACGAATACGCTATTACTAATATTATCAAAGTCGTTTCCTCCAAGATATTCTTGAATTATAGAACTAACTAAGGCAAAAATCAACATTACTAGCAAACTTGCGTTGATTTTGTATAAATTGTTTTTATTCATATTGCTAATTTGATATCATTAACTGATTAAGGCAACCATTCCAAACTATTTGTTAATGGATTTGTTTTGCGCCATTGTTCAAGTTCCTCATAAGTTTTCACTTTCCCTGAAAACACCGCATGATATATCTCTATACCCGGAATCTTCAGATTATCAGGAATATCATACTTAATTTGAAGAATTGTTTGACGAATATCAGGAGTTAGTTTATTGATTATGGCATTGGTAACATTTTCTACCGTGCCATCGTATTTTGAACCCTTACGGATTTGAATCATATCGAATTTCCAAACATTCTTATCATCATTTTCATACAAAACGTGCCATTCAATACATTCTTCTTCCGTATTAATTCCGTTTATATATGTAATTTCTTTAAATGACAATTTTTCCGCCAAACTTTGCATCACAGAGAAGCTCTCGGCTATATCCAGTTTATCAGTATAAATGTGCATATCTATATCACGACTTTTCATCATCAAGCCGGTTTTTAGCGAGCCTATAATATTAACGGTTGCTCCAATGCGTTTCCATGCTTGAATAATAGAGGTGTCTTCCAGTATCTTCCAAGCTGTTTGTTGATTTTGTTCTGCAAGTTTTATAATATCCATATATCCGATTTAGAAGCCACAAAGATACTAAAAACACCTTGAATCATGGCTATTAATAGCGATCTAATATGACAATCACTTCTGCTCACGTGGCAAAAGGTTTAGATATTGTGGGAAGTTAATCAAACTTATATTCGAAAAATTAATTAACTTTGGAAATCAAACCCATCGCAAAAAACAGAAACATTTGAACATAAAATATGACAACAAAAATTTTATTTGTGTGCCTGGGAAATATATGCCGATCGCCTGCGGCTGAGGGTATTATGCTGCATTTAATTAAAGAACAAGGATGCTCCGAACTATTTGAGATTGATTCGGCTGGAATTTTAGACTATCATCAGGGCGAATTGCCCGATTCGCGAATGCGTGCACATGCCATACGTCGCGGATACAATCTTACGCATAGATCAAGACCCATTACTATAGACGACTTTTATAATTTCGATTTGATACTTGGAATGGACGACAGTAATATTGATGCATTGCGAGAGTTAGCACCAACATTAGAAACTAAAAATAAAATAATTCGAATAACCGATTATTGCGTCAATATAATTGCAGACCATGTTCCGGATCCATATTATGGAGGAGCCGGAGGTTTTGAGTACGTAATGGATATTTTGGAAGATGCTTGTAACGGTATTTTATCAAAAAATGCTCCAAACTATTGATATTCTGAATATTTAATAATATATTTGCTAAATACCATAAAAAAATCAACGCATATGAAAACAAATTCAGAAATTCGCAGTATGGCTTGCGATTCATTAAGAGGCAATTGGTCTATGCCTGTACTATCAACTTTACTTATACTCTTAATTAGTGGAACAACCGCTATCCCTTTTGGCGGATTTATAGCATTAATATTTTTGTATATACCTATTTGCTATAGTTTGATTCAAGCATATTTGATGTTTATACGAGGCGATAAAGATAATTTGATTTCTAAAATGTTTGATTGCTTTAATGATTACGGCAGAGCATTAGGAGTATCTTTACTTCAAGCCCTATATATTATTTTGTGGACCCTATTGTTGTTTGTTCCGGGTGTTATTAAATCATACTCTTATTCTCAAGCATTTTTTATTGCCTTAGACAAACCTGAATTGAGACCAGAAGACTGCATCAATGAAAGTATGCAGATGATGAATGGTTACAAAATGAAACTTTTCTTGCTTGACCTTAGCTTTATAGGATGGTGGTTACTAAGCATACTCTCATTGGGTATCGGTTTCTTGTGGTTATTACCTTACATATATACATCACACAGTCATTTCTACGAAGAATTAAAAGCAGAAACTACAAATCAATAAAATTAAAACATCGCAAACCCCAAGTGTTAAACATAAATACTTGGGGTTTTTAAAAAGAAATATTCACAAAACCATTGCTAATTAAAATATTGTTCGTAATATTGCGAACAATATTTTAATTTGTGTATATTATGACAAAAGAACTCAATAACGAACAGATTGCACGTTTTGCAAAAGCTTTAGGTCACCCTACTCGCATTGCAATACTGAGATTTCTTGCGAATCGCACTACTTGCTATTTTGGCGATATTTTTGAAGAGCTTCCAATAGCAAAAGCTACTGTATCCCAACATCTAAAAGAATTGAAAGAAGCCGGACTAATCCAAGGCGAAATAGAAGCCCCAAAAGTAAAATATTGCATAAACCGCGAAAATTGGAAATTAGCGAAATCGCTTTTTGTAGAACTTTTTGATGACTGTGCATGTAAAAAAGAAGGATGCTGTAAATAGTTTTTTTTGATTTCAATGTTCGTTGTTAGGCGAACAACAAATAATATTTATGTACAAATAAAACATATAGTAAAATGAAAATTAAAATTCTCGGAACAGGCTGCGCCGGATGCAAGGCCTTGTTCGCAACTGTTCAAAAAGCCGTATCGGAAATGAATATTCAAGCCGAAATAGTTAAAGAAGAAGACTTGATGAAGATTATGCAGTACGACGTGATGTCGCTACCTGCTATTGTAGTTGACGAAAAAGTGGTAGCGAAAGGAAACCTTTCTCTATCGGAAGTAGAATCACTATTAAAAAAATTGCAGGAGGAAAAGAGATGAAACGTCTAATATATTTAATGATTGCGTTAACGATGTTTATTTCATGTGTAAACGCTAAAACAAAAAAACAAACGGAAAAATCAAAATCGAATGCGGTTGAAGTATTGTATTTTCATGGAAAGCAACGCTGTATAACTTGTAGGTCAATAGAAGCACTTACTAAAGAGGTTCTTGAAAAAGACTTCAAAAAGGAAATGAATAACAAGAAAATCGTTTTTAAAGTAATTGATATTACAGAAAACGAAGCATTAGCCGACAAGTACGAGGTTTCGTGGTCGTCATTGATTTTAGACAAAAAAGGCAAAATTATAAATCTTACAGATATGGGATTTAGTTATGCCAAAAATCAACCGGATGTATTCAAAGCAAAGTTAAAAGACGAACTGTCTAAAATTCTTAAGTAATGGAATGGATTCAGCAGATTATTGACAGCAGTAACACGCCTATTCTCATCGCTTTTTTATTGGGATTGCTTACCGCCGTAAGTCCTTGTCCATTGGCTACTAATATTACAGCTATTGGATATATAAGCAAAGATATAGAAAGCAAAAAACGTATTTTGCTCAATGGTCTGCTCTATACGCTGGGGCGAATCATTATCTACACTTTGCTTGGCGCAATACTGATATACATTTTGCATGAAGGTGCAAGCACATTTCATATTCAGAAAACAGTTAGTAAATACGGCGAGATATTTATTGCACCTTTCTTGATATTGTTGGGACTTTTAATTTTGTTTGCCGACAAAATTAAACTCCCGTCATTCGGATTTAAAGGTGACAGTGAAAATTTAAAAAACAGAGGTGGTTGGGGAGCTCTAATTATCGGAATGTTGTTTGCTTTGGCATTTTGTCCGACAAGCGGTGTTTTCTATTTCGGTATGTTGATCCCACTTTCAGCAACATCTTCGGGTGGATATTTTTTGCCTGTAGTATTTGCATTGGCAACAGCTCTACCGGTTATCATTGTTGCCTGGATTATCGCATATAGTGCAAACAGTATTGGCAATTTCTATGACAAAATGCTTGTTTTTCAAAAATGGTTCAACATAGTAATAGGCATTATCTGCATTAATATTGGTATTTATTATTTTGTTACTATATATTTATAATTATGATTCAAAATTTTGCTGATTGGTTAGTATATGCTGTTTTCGGTTTACAAGAAGGAAGCAGATTAGGAATGGCTGTCAATTTTTTCTTTTATGATACCATTAAGATATTAATCCTTTTATTCTTGATTAGTGTTTTGATGGGAATAATCAATGCATATTTTCCTATAGACCGCGTACGCAACTATTTGACTAAGCACAAAATGTTCGGTTTGCAATATTTTTTGGCTGCGCTACTTGGTGCCGTCACACCATTCTGCTCGTGCAGCAGCGTACCCCTATTTATAGGGTTTGTAAAAGGAGGAATCCCTATGGGGGTTACTTTGACATTTTTAATATCTTCTCCTCTTTTGAGTGAGATAGCAATAGCTATGTTTTTAGGAACTTTTGGACTAAAAGTGACTATTATTTATGTAGTTAGCGGCTTAATATTGAGTATGATAGGCGGAATAATACTTGAACGTTTTCATTTAGAACGTTTATTGAATCCATGGGTGCTCGAACTTCAAAAGAAGAGTTTGGCAGAAACTAAAAAATGGGAGTCAGAGAAAATCTCCTTTTGGAAACGACTTCCAAACATAGTATTGGGATCTTGGAAAATTGTGAGAAGCGTGCTGCTATATGTTATTATCGGAATTGGTTTGGGTGCAGCCATGCATGGATTTGTACCTGACGGATTTTTTGAAAGTGTTTTGTCTTCAGACAAATGGTATAGTGTTCCGCTAGCTGTAATAGTAGCCGTTCCTGTCTATGCCAATGCAGCAGGAATTGTACCGATAGTAGAAGTCTTCGTCCAAAAAGGCATATCCATAGGCACTGCCATCGCTTTCATGATGGCCGTCATAGGACTTTCATTTCCGGAGGCAATGCTTCTAAAAACAGTAATGACATGGAAACTAATCGGCATCTTCTTTGGAGTAACGGCTTTATTAATTATCATTAGCGGATGGTTATTTAACTGGTTGATGTAAATATATAATAATAGGTTACAATAGCTAAATCGCTTTCTAATCCTGGTAATTCATCCACTTTTTACAGAGCTTTTACTACGGCAGCGATTTCATATTCAAAAAATTAATTAACTTTGGAAAATTAATTCTATGATTATGAAATCAATAGCATCGCCAATAATTATATTGCTTTCTTTAGCAATTTTAAGTTCTTGCCACGACCAACCTACTCCTAGCAGCCAGAAGATCTATATAAATAGTGAATATGGAAATTTAAAAGAAGTAATAGTCGGATTATCTAGTGGTAAAAATCCGAGTATAGATGCGCCATGGTATAAAGAGGCTATTAAAATTTTACCTGAAGATGAGAGGAAAATTGCAGAAACAACTGCAGGATTCAATTGGACAGACGTAAAATACAACGAAAATGGAGAATACGATCCTGCCGGAACTATTTCGGAGACCGATCTACTAGAAATTGAAAATAATGATCTTATTGGTGTATTCCATTCTTTGGGGGTTACTGTGCATAGACCTGATCTTATTACAGAACAATGGGTTATAGATAACTATGGTGAGGCTGCTCTAATTAATGGATATTCTCAAGATTTTCCTCGTGATAATCTCGCTATAATTGGCAATAATGTTATTGAACTCACACTTAAAACACCTCTCAGGCGCTTTGACATAATTGGCTTTAACCAATTACTTATGACAAAATGCGACGAAACGGTTGTTTGGGTTTCAATGCCACAAATTCCACTTTTACCGGTTCCTTCTGACGAAACTCCTGCCTTAGAGGGTGGCGATGTAATGGTATTAGGAAAAACAATTCTAGTGGGAAATACAGCTAACAAAGCAGTAGGATCAAATGAAGCCGGTTATAATTGGCTAAAAAATTATTTAGGAGACGATTACAATGTAATAAGAGTTCCTTTGGTTGAAAATATACTACACTTAGATTGTGCTCTTTCTATTCCTAAAGAAGGCCTAGCCATAATTTGCAAAGACGCATTTTCTGATGGAATTCCGGAAGTACTTAATGGATGGGATTTGGTAGAAGTATCGCTTGAAGAAGCATCCAGACTTGCAGTAAATGGACTTCCCGTTAACGACAAAAACTATATAATGAGTTATAACAATCATACAATAGAGACATCAAATCGCATTAAATCAGCCTTAGAATCTTATGGGATTACAGTTCATAAGGTCTTTTTCGGAACTCATAATGGTCAAGGCGGATCAATACGCTGCTCAACTCAAGCCATTTTAAGAGATAAATAACTTATAGCTAATAATATATACATTTATGAGAATTGCTCCTTATTTAATTATTACTACTGCTTGTATATCATTAAATACGATTTGTCAAGCACAAACAGCCACTGTATATACAACGGCCAAGTCTAACGATACAAGATATCAAAAGAGCATAATTAATCCGGTTAAAAGCGAACAGCCAACCGAAGACAGATATTCGGTATTCGTTGACCCGCTACATCATTTCCAGACATACATTGGATTTGGAGGTGCTATTACGGATGCATCAGCTGAAGTTTTTGCAAAACTTCCTAAAGAAGCTCAGAAAGAGTTATTGTCAGCATATTATGATAAAGAAAACGGTTTAGCTTATAATATTATTAGATCTACCATACAAAGCTGTGATTTTAGTTCAGACAGCTATTCTTACTGGAAAGCAAACGACATTTCATTATCATCATTTAGCATCGAACATGATAAACATTATAAAATACCACTTATAAAACAAGCTATTGAATCAATAGGTAATGATGCAATATTTTACGCTGCCCCATGGAGCCCACCTCAATGGATGAAAGATAATCATAGTATAATAAGAGGCGGCAAATTGCTTCCCACATACAAACAATTATGGGCAGAATGTTTTGTACAATATATTAAAGCCTACGAAGCGGAAGGTATAAAAGTATGGGGAGTTAGCACACAAAACGAACCTATGGCTACACAAACATGGGAATCATGCATATATACAGCTCAGGATGAATGTAACTTTATAAAAAACAACTTAGGACCTACATTACAAAAAAATAAATTAGGTGATAAAAAAATCATAATCTGGGATCATAACAGAGATCTTATATATCAAAGAGCAGCAACAATATTGAATGACCCTGATGCAGCAAAATATGTATGGGGAGTCGGATTCCATTGGTACGAAACATGGACAAAAAGTCCTATGTACTTTGAGAATTTACGTAAAGTAAAAGAATCATTCCCTGACAAAGAACTTATTTTCACAGAAGGATGCGTGGAAAAATTCAACCTAAAAAAAATAAATGATTGGTCAATAGGAGAACGTTACGGATATAGTATGATTAATGATTTTAATTGCGGCACATGTGCTTGGACAGACTGGAACATATTACTAGATGAAAAAGGTGGACCCAACCATGTAGAAAATTACTGCTTTGCACCCATTCATGGAAATATTAAAACAGGAAAGCTAATGTACACAAATACTTATTACTACATTGGACATTTCTCAAAATTCATTAACCCCGGAGCAGTTCGAATTGCATGTGCATCAAGCAGAGCCGAATTATACTGCACAGCAGCCATGAATCCTGACAATAGCATTGTAGTTATATGCATGAATAAAGAAGATAAAGAAATAAAATATTCAATGCAAGTTGGAGATAAAATGTATAATTGCATATTACCCGCACATTCAATTTCTACAACTTGCATAACAAAATAGACGAAAAATGCTATAAAAATGGGAATAAGCATTAATTGATTAATGTTTCCAGGATAGCACAATTAATAATAAGTTATTGATTGTAAACAAATTAATACATTAACGATGTATCGTTGATGTATTTTTTTATTTTTCATGATGAATTTTTGTGCATAAGATGACAAACGATTGCAATTAAAAAATAGATACTTTTGCTTCGTGTTCGAAACGACAGCACAAATAACAATCGTAAAAAATTGACCTATTAATTTTAATAACTTATAAAATCACAAAACATGAAAACAATTACAAAAAGATTCTTCTCAGCCATGACATTAATCATGTTAGGAAGCGCAGCTTTTGCAGCACCTGCATCAGAATGGTGCGATACTCCGACAGGACATCTTAACGATCCCGGATTCGGAGATGTAAATTCACATATATTATTGACTGTTTCAGGCGACGGAGCCGGCAAAATAAATGTTGTAGTAAAACCTGGTTTAGACAACGTTAAAGGTATAAATTATATATATGTTACCGTATCGGGTGCAACACAAGGTTCCTACGAATTCGGAACAGCCCAAACAGGTGAACCTTTAGCAGAATTAGCTATTGAGGCTACACTTAACTCCGGCACTACAACTTCAAGTATAATGATTCAATATGGTAATCCTGATTGGGCTGGTCGCTGGCAAGCAACGGTACAAAATTTTGATGTTACAGCAAATTGTTCAGGTGGTTGCGATTTAACAGAAAATCCTACGATGACTTCTGCTTCTTTGGAATCAAAAACAGCATACGATATAAATTTAAATGTTGCAGGTGTTGATCAAAACTCAAATGCCATTACAAATTTCGTAGTTTCTTGCGAAAGTTTCACAGACAAACTATATGCTGCTACAGCTGGTGTAATCAAAATAGACGGTTTAACCCCTGGAACAGAATATAACTTTTCTATTAAAGCAAAAGATTATTGCAATAATATTTCTACCGGAGCAGAAATAGTAATAGCAAGTACTGAAACATTAGAATCTCAATGTTCAGGAGATAAAGGACACTTTGGCAATCCAACAGTTTTTCGTATCCATTATGTGATATCTTACGATGCTATAAACGGTAATGTAACATATACAGTTACTCCATATAACAACGCACTTACATTGCTTTATGCAGAAATTCAACAAACTGAAGGCGGTAATCAAGTAATGACAATATCTAATGACGCAAAATCCGCAACATACACAACCCAATATACAGGAGAATCTGTTAAAGCATTATTCTTGTATCGTACAAGTGACATTCCGGGTAATGAAATGACAGCAGAGAACTTAACAAAACCTGAAGCTATCTATTACAAAATTGGAGATTGCCCTGCAACATCAGTACAAGAAACAAGCGCTGCAATTACAAAAATTTCTCCAAATCCTGCAGTTCAATTTGTTAACATCGCATCACAAGAAGAAATTAGCAAAATTGAAGTTCGTGCACAAAATGGCGCAGTTGTAATGTCAGTTAAACCTAATAGCAATGAATGTAATTTAGATATAACTAATCTTGCAAAAGGCAGATATTTTGTAACAATTTACAATGGTGCAGCATTCAACACCGAAACGATGGTGGTTAAATAACATTATTTCATAATTCATTTTTTCATAAGTTTTTAAGGGTGGAAAACACTACATGGTAAACGTACCGCGTAGTGTTTTCTTTTTATGTATATTTGCCGGCTGAAAAAACAATCTGAATGCCAAACGACTATTTCAAGTTCAAACAATTTACTATTATGCAGTCTGATTGCGCTATGAAGGTAGGAACTGATGGTGTGTTATTGGGAGCATATACACAAATTGACTCGTCGGAACAAATATTGGACATCGGTACAGGAACAGGATTAATTGCATTAATGCTTGCACAGAAATCTACATCCTCAACGATTGATGCAATAGAAATAGATGAGAAAGCCGCTAATCAGGCAAGAAATAATATCATGGCATCACCATGGAAAAATATCAACATAATATGTGCTGATTTTATACAATACGCTGATAATTGCGACAAACAATATTCTTTGATAATTAGCAACCCACCCTATTTCAAACAATCGCTTAAAGCACCCGAGCACGGACGTAGCATTGCCAGACATAACGACACACTACCATTCGATAAACTTTGTTCGTCGGTTGCAAAAAGATTATCAGACGATGGAAGATTCTGTCTTATATTACCTACTATTGAGGCAGATTTTTTTATAAAAGAAGCAGAAAAATGCAATTTATTTGTATCAAAACGCACAAAGATTATTCCAAAACCGGAAGCTAAGGTAATACGACTAATTCTTGAACTAACAAAAAAAGAGCAATGTATCACAGAGCATCAATTATGCATAGAAAACGGTACTCGACACGAATATACAGAAGAATTTAAAAAGCTAACTGACAGCTACTACCTCTAAACCATTCTGATAGTACAAATAGCCTGAAACATTCTTATATCCTATTGACTTAAGTAATGACATATAAGTACTAACCTGACGCATATAAGAATTTTCCTTTTCTCCAAATTTATAATCAACGACAATTATTTCGTCTTTGCTTATCATAATGCGATCTGGTCGATAATTCTCAGCATTCTCTGTAATAATAGTCCTTTCGTTTAAAATCTTATAGCTGCCATCAAACCATGTTTTTACAGCAGGATTATTTATATATGGAATTAGTTTATTATTTATCTTCTCTGCATCATATGATGAGATTAATCCTACTCTTTGCATTTCTTGTATAACAGAATTTAAATCCTCAGACTTAATAATTTTTTCCATTATACCATGCAACATTGTTCCCATTATAGTTTGTTCAGAGCGTTCTGAATTTTGTCTTAAACCGAAACGCGATATATCTGTGTGAGTAACATATATCTCTTCAGAACTTTCATCAAGCGGTTTTGTTACATCATCTACTTTCGGTTTTAACTCTCCTTGGGTGAATTTAGTCAAAGTTTCATCGGATGATACAGATTCTCGCAGATTAGGTAAATTAATGTATTTTCTCAATAAATCTCCGACATTATCAAATGAATCTTTATTAGGATTAATGCAAAAACAAATCAATGCTTTAATAGGGCGAGTAAATGCAACATACATCAAATTAATATTATCCATATAATTATGCATCAGCTCTTTATAATAATCAGCAGCAAAAATTGTTTGAGAAAGTTGCTTTGAATATTTAACAGGTACATAAGGAATATCATCAAATGGTGCATGCGTTTTACACCACATTATGTTCATTTTATTACCCGAAGTATCAGCATCCAACTTCCATGTACAGAAAGGCATAATAACAACATTAAAAGACAAACCTTTAGATTTATGCAATGTCATTATAGTAACGGCACTACCGGCATCACCTGTAGTTAAACTCTTGCCTATTCCCGTTTGTTCCCACCATTCTATAAACTTATTTGCATCAGAACTTTGCTTCGAAACATATTCAAGTAACAAATCTTGAAAAGCTTGCATATATATTACTGCATTTTTGTTCGAACGCAGACCATAATAATCAATTAGTTTCTCTACAAACTCATACAATGGCGTATCGACAGATAACTCTTCTTCAGGTTGTACAATATTAAGTTCTTCGCATAAATGCTCTATATATAACTTATTAAGATCATCATTCTGGTTTATTGAACGCTTAATTACTGCAACAATCAAACAAACTTCTAATGATGATGAAATTTGTAATGCTTCGTCTGATACAACAGGAATGTTTTTCTCAAGCAAACTTTGAGCCACTTGCACAGCTTCCTTTTTCCTTCTTACCAATATTGTTATATCACCATAGTTATATTTTTTTTCAATTAATTCTGAGATTGAATTAAATAAATTATCTATGGCCGATTTACGCCAATCCTCAATATTATTTTTTCCCTCAAGTAAACGAATCTCAACATAACCACTATCGGCATCTTTTTTTGTAGTTTGAAGGACATCCAAATACGACTTACGAAGAACATCATCCGAAACAATGCTACTCAAATTGTCATGCAATTGCTCGTTATATTTATCTTGCAAAGCATTTACTGCATACTGAAAGAAATCATTATTAAATGATACTATTTGCGCATCACTTCTATAATTTGTAGATAAAGTATGCGACTCAATCTGATTTTCAAAATCTACAGATTCCAATTGATTCCCAAGAATTTCCCAATCAGAATTTCTAAAACGATAAATACTTTGTTTTACATCTCCTACTACAATATTTTTCTGACCATTTCCTAAACTTTCTGCTATTAATGGTTTAAAATTATTCCATTGCATTGCAGATGTATCTTGAAACTCGTCTAGCAAATAATGCTTGATACTGGTACCGACTTTTTCATATACAAATGGAGCATCGTTATCTTCTACAATTGTATTCAGCAATTTTATCGAATCGCTAAGTAGCAGAGAGTTTGCTTCTTTTTGCATGGCTTTAACAACCTTATCAATATGATGTAAAACGCCTAATGATGGCAGAAACTTGTATATAGCCTCTGCTGAATTATATTCTATGATATTATCATTATATACAGCAATGAATTTACTAACTTCATCACATAGCCATTCACTTGCATCACGAACCGCTTGAGACGATTTAGCTGTGCAAAAATTGTTAGGATCATTTGCCAGATTTAAGAAAGTAGCAGATAAACCGGCTATTTCACCGGCTGAAAATTTTTCAAGAACAATTAAAGGGCTTCTTGACCCACCTTTAAAATCTGTAAGAGCCAGTCCTTCTGATTCTATTCTATTTTTCAAATCATTTGCTGCATTTATTATTACAGATGACTTAATCTTACTGATTTTCTTTATCTCTTTTTTGTAATTTAGGATTGTATCAGTATCAGTAAATAGACCACCATATTTCAAATAATCTTCTTTGAAGATTTCCTTTCCAAACTGAGTTAAGTCATCTCTTATCTTCCAATTAAGACCTACATCAATTTTTTCTTGCGCCATTGACAATAGCCAATCTAGCACATCTTTATTTTCTGCTTTGTCGAGCGACAAAATAATTTCATCTACAGCATTTTCAATAACTTGATCATGATCTAATTCAATACCATAATTACTATTGATGCCTAATTCTCTAACAAAAGCACGAATAACTTGCTGAAAAAAACGATCTATGGTGCTGATTTTAAATCGAGAATAATCGTGCAAAACAGACCTTAGCATTTCTTTTGCACGTTTCGAATCTATATAAGGTAATTCTTTTTCGCCATTAGCCACTTTTGCCAGAAGTTGAATAATTCTAGACTTCATTTCTTCTGTAGCCTTATTGGTAAAAGTAACTGCCAATATATGTCTATGCTCGAAATTATCATTTCCCGAGGCCATCAATTCTAAGTAAGATTCTGTTAAACAAGTTGTTTTGCCAGAACCTGCAGATGCCTTATATACGTGAAGATTCTTCATCAGCCCTTGGTTTTAAATCCTTCCGAATGCAATAATTCTTTTAGCTTTACACGCAAATCACCTTGTATCAGTATTTCTCCATCGCGTACAGACCCACCTACTCCGCATTTAATTTTAAGACGTTTTGCAAGTTCTTTGAGAGAGTCATCACTACCTTCATAACCGCTTATTATTGTGGCAGGTTTACCATTTCGGCGTTGAAATGATAAACACAGACATTGTTTTTGATTGGGAATCTGTTCTTTTACTTCTTCAGAATCATCTACACTACTCATCGCATCAAGATTCGTAGAATATACCAACCCTAATTTATGTTTCCAATCATTATCCATTTTATAATAATTATTTAGGCTGAATCGTTTTCGTTTTAAGACGGAAATAAATTTATTCAACTATTTCCGAATTACAAATTTAACTATAATTCCGTTTCACCACTCATAAAATACACATTAAATTCGTATCTTTGTGCGAATATATTATGGCAAAAGCATGAAAATCATTGCAATAGGTTGGAATTATTTAGACCATAACAAAGAACTTGAACATATAGTACCCAAAGAACCGGCGGTTTTTTGCAAACCCGATTCTGCGCTGTTAAAAGGAGGTAAACCATTTTATATACCCGATTTTTCAGATCGTATCGAGTACGAAGCAGAATTGGTCGTACGTATTGATAAAGTCGGTCGCAACATTGCGAAAAAATTTGCCAACAAATATTATCACGAAATAGGATTAGGAATAGATTTTACGGCACGCGATTTACAAGCTAAGTTTAGAGAAACCGGAAACCCTTGGGAACTATGTAAAGCCTTTGATTTTTCGGCCCCTATAAGCGAGTTCTTCCCTATTTCAGACTTTGGAGGAAATGTACAAGATTTACACTTTAGTTTGGACATCGACGGAAAAACCGTACAAAAAGGATACACCGGTGATATGATTTTTGATATTGATTTTATCATCGAATATGTAAGTAAGTTTTTTACACTTAAAACCGGTGATTTAATATTTACAGGAACTCCTGTAGGAGTCGGACCTGTACATCAAAATGAGCATTTGCAAGGATATATAGAAGGTAAACCAATGTTAGATTTCTATATTAAATAAAATGGATTTAAAAAATAAATACCTGATATTATTGATTACTTTTTTTGCATCATACTTCAGTATGAATGCAGAACAGATTATTCCGGTAACGATAGTATGGGAATCTCCACGCATTTTTTCAACGCCAAGCGAGCAAGAAACAAGATTAAGTTTTGAGGATGCTCAATATATAGACGAACTACCCTTTTACACCATATCCATTCCGATTGAAGAATATAGCAAAACATCAGACTATAGTATAAGTATTAACGACTGTAAATATGAGCCTTTAATTACAATTGAGTCTGATTTAATCAAAAATGCCAATATCGCAGACAATATTATTATTGAGCCATCCATAAGTACTGAAAGGCATAACTCAAGCCTTGATATACGCTTTTGTCCTATAATATTAAAAGATGGTAAATATCAAAAATTGATTTCTGCGAAAGTTAGCATAAATGCTTTATCTAAAACGAAGAAAAGTAATATAAGAATTGCAGCTGATGCGTATCCGTCAAATTCTGTATTAGCAAGCGGGTATTGGGTTAAATTAGCTGTTAGAGAGTCGGGCATATACAAACTCACATACGAAGACATTGTGAATATGGGTGTATCAAGCCCTGCAAATATTAGAATTTTTGGATATGGAGGTGAAATTCAAGAAGAAGATTTCTCTAAAATATCAATTCCGGATAAAGATGACTTACAAGAAATCGCAATTTTCATGGAGAAAGGATCTGATGATGTTTTCGGATCCGGAGACTATATATTGTTTTGGGCTCAAGGTGTTATAAAAAAATCATATAATGATTTAACCGGAGGATATGAATTTACTCCAAATTATTATACTGACTATGGATACTATTTTGCTACTTCTGATGCAGGAATTGGCAGAAAAATAGAGCAAACCGAAAAAATTGAAGACACTCCTACTCTAACTGTAAATAAATCTTTAACCGGCGTATATCACAATGTAGAATCAATAAATTTGCTTGAATCAGGTAGAGAATGGTATGGCGAAAAATTTGAATCAAGTACGTTGGAACGTAGTTTTCAACTTCCAATTGAGAATGTTGCAACTGATGAAGAAGCTTTATTGAACATTGAGGCAATTGCAACCTCATCTTCATCAACCAGTTACACTGTCACTTTTAATGGCAACGTATTAAGCAGCAATATTAAAATATCTGCTGTCGAGAGTTCACATCAGGTAGCTAATTCAGGTTCAATATCAAAAAATGTAAATTGTTCAAATTCCGATTATCAAACAGTTACACTCAAGTACAATCCTGCAGCATCATCAAATGTAGGATACCTCAATTACATTACATTAAGCGCATATAGGCATCTTTATTTCAATGGAAGTTCGATGGAAATTTTCTATCCTAATGATATTGAATTTGATGCAGTTGCTCGTTATGAAATAAGTGGAGCTAATTCTGGTATAAAAGTATGGAATATTACAAATCAGTCAAATGTCCAGGAAATTCCTACCGAATACAATGGTACGCTTTCATTTACTACATTACACAATGAACTGCAGACTTTTTTAGCCGTTAATACGCAAGCATCGTTTCCTTCACCTACCATTGTTGGAACTGTTGCAAATCAAAATCTGCATGGTTTAGCGCAATGTGACATGATAATTGTTACTCCCTCCGGCTATATGGCAGCTGCCGAAAAATTAGCAGAACACCATCGCACGCATGACGGCATGGTAGTACATATAGCTACGCCCGAACAAATTTACAATGAATTCTCTTCCGGAACGCCTGATGCAACTGCATATCGCCGTTTCTTGAAGGTATTTTATGATAGAGCTGCATCTAATGGATCAAAATCACCAAGTTCATTATTATTCTTTGGAGTCGCATCACACGACAATAGAGGATACAAACACGAAAAGTTGCCTTTAATCAGTTATCAATCAGTCGAATCACTATTATCAACTCGTTCTTATGTTACAGATGATTATTACGGCTTGTTGGATGACAACGAAGGAGGGTCACTTCCTTCCGACAAAATGGACATTTCAGTAGGTAGATTGCCTATATCTTCTAATACAGAAGCTGAAAATGGAGTAAATAAAATAATCAAATATGCTAAGAACGATTTAACCGGTACGTGGAAAAACATCTTTGCATTTATGGCTGACGACGAAGATAGTAATATTCACATGTCTCAAGCAGATAAATTAACAACATCACTATATTCATTAAATAAGGCATACCAAGCACATAAAGTATACTTTGATGCTTATCCGCTTGTTCAAAGCACTAGTGGAGGAACTTATCCTGTTGCACGCGAAACCATTTTGAAAGATATAAAGAATGGCGTATTGGTATTTACATACGTTGGACATGGAGGTCCCTATACACTTTCGCAAGAACAAACAATTAATCAGAATGACATTATTGCAATGTATAACGACAAACAAGCTCTATGGATTACTGCAACATGCGACTTTAGCCGTTATGATAACAACGCTGTATCTGCAGGAATGAATGTTTTCCTTAATCCCAATGGAGGAGGTATTGCTTTACTTACAACAACACGTGTGGTATTTTCAAGTGATAATTTCAAGTTAGGTTCTGCTGTATATAACTATATTGCTCCAAAAGAAGGCGAAGCCCCTTTAAAACTTGGGGAAATAGTAAGAAGAGCTAAAATTGATATAGGTTACGACAAAAACAAACTAAATTTCTCGCTTTTGGGAGATCCTGCACTCGTTTTGAATTATCCGACAAAACGAATAATTACAGATAGCATTAATAGCCTGATTCCTGACAATGCATTGATGCAAGCTCTTGGACTTGTTACCATAAAAGGACATATAGCTGATGAAAATGGAGACTCTTTAAAAGACTTTAATGGGAAGGTATATCTTACCATTTACGACAAAGAAGAGACTATGAGCACATTAGCCAATAAAGGAAATACTCCTTTTAAATATCAAGATTATCCTAACATTTTGTTTAGTGGAAAAGTAAGCGCCACTAATGGATGTTTTGAAACAACATTTATGGTTCCAAAGGATATAAATTACAAATTTGGAGACGGGCGCATACTTTACTATGGTGTATCTGACGATAAAAAGACTGAGGCACATGACTATAACGAATCTTTTCAAGTTGGCGGCTCAGATCCTTCTGCAGAGCCTAGCGAAGAAGGACCCAATTTGAAATTGTACTTAAATTCACCGTCATTTATCTCCGGACAAATAGTTAACCCTACCCCTGTACTGTTTGCACATTTAAATGATTCATACGGAATTAATGTTGTTGGAGCCGGTATCGGACATGACATTACAATAAAGTTAAACAATGATCCAAATAAAACATACGTATTAAATAGTTATTACGAATCAACGCTCAACGACTATAAAAGCGGAATAGTTAAATACCAATTTGAGCCATTAGAGCCCGGTTTATACCATTTAGCATTTAAAGCTTGGAATTTACAAAACATTTCAAGTTCTGCAGAAATTGATTTTGTGGTTCGCGAAAAATCTATACCTGAAATTTCTGATTTTAGTATAAGCCCGAATCCTGCATCTAATTACGTAGATTTAACTCTAGTATATGATCGTCCGGAAGTCCCTGTCGATGTAGAGTTTATATTATATGATACGCAAGGACGACAATATTGGAATTCAAAGGCTACCACTTCGACCGAAGGAACATATACTTCACACATTGATTTATCCGGTAAATTTGGAGACCAAATTCGTCCGGGCATATATTTAATTAAAGCAATAATTACCACAACAGAAGGGAGTTACGACACAACAACACAAAAGTTGCTAGTAAATCCACAATAAAATCCAAAAGATTCCGTTATCTTTGTAGCCGTTTTTTTTAACGCTATTACATAATTATGCATACACAATCTATTCTGTAAAATAATGAAGAAAAAATTAAGTATCTTATTGGCTATATCACTATGTATGCCATTAACCATGTTTGCACAATCTACAGGCGATGGAGAAGAGTCATATCAAACATTTTCACCTATTACAACCGGAGTATCCTTTTTAACAGTGGCACCTGATGCACGTGGAGGCGGTTTGGGAGATGTGGGTGGAGCAACAACTCCTGATGGCGATTCTCAATATTGGAATCCATCAAAATATGCTTTTATAGATGGCGTAGGCGGAGCAAATGTTTCCTATGTACCTTGGTTAAGAAAAATTGTATCTGACATTGATTTGGTTTCTGCATCAGGTTATTATAAAATAAAAGATGTACAAACAGTAGCAATGTCTTTCCGTTTCTTTTCTTTAGGACAAGTTTTGATTAGAAAGAATCAAGAAGACCCTGGATATAACGTTAAACCATACGATTTAGCATTAGATGCATCTTACTCGCGTATACTTGCTAAAAACTTTTCAATGGGTGTAGCTCTCCGTTTTATTTATTCGGATTTAACAGGCGGACAGACGACAGATGGTTCTGACTATTTAGAACCCGGATGGTCTATTGCAGCTGATGTGTCAGGATACTACGGACAAGTAGTCGATTTCGCTTGGGGTAAAGGTTTTGGTGCATTCGGTTTCAATATTTCAAATATTGGTAAAAAAGTTGAATATGGCGACTATAAAAGTGCTGCATTTATTCCCGCAAACTTACGTTTAGGCGGTAGTTTTACAATGCCATTCGACAGATACAACCACCTATCACTTAATGTTGATTTTAATAAGCTATTGGTACCTTCTCGTCCTGTTCAAAATACAGGAGAAAGCAATGAAGATTATAATAAACGTTTAGACGAATATTATAAAATGGATCCTATTACCGGTATATTCCGTTCTTTTGGAGATTCGCCTGATGGTTTTGTTGGAGAATTGCGCGAAATTAATTTCTCACTTGGTTTGGAATACGATTATAATCAACAATTCTTTGGACGTATCGGTTATTACAACGAATCACAGCAATCGGGAAATCGTAAATACGTAACATTCGGTGCCGGTTTCAAACTAAACGTATTTTCACTTGATGTAGCTTACGTACTTTCTGTTGCTAAAAATAATCCTTTGGATCAAACCTTACGTTTTACACTTGGATTTAACATGGGTGGTCTAAAAGAATTAGCAAGCAATACCAGAGACGATATTAATAACTAGCGTAAACGATCACCAAACTATTGAAATGAAAATCAGAGTTGGCTTTGGATATGATGTTCATCGTTTTGCATCTGGACGCGAACTATGGTTGGGCGGCATACGTATTGAACATTCCTTAGGCTTACTTGGACATTCTGATGCAGATGTTCTTATTCATGCAATATGTGATGCACTACTTGGTGCAGCAAACTTACGCGACATAGGGTATCATTTTCCTGACACCGACCCAAAATACAAAGGAATAGATAGTAAAGTTTTATTACGAGAAACCGGAGAACTAATAAGTTCTCACGGTTTTTCTATTTCTAACATTGATGCAACCATTTGTGCGGAAAAACCTAAATTAAATCCACACATTGAATCAATGCAAAAATGTTTAGCTCAATGTCTTAACATACTACCTGAAGACATCTCAATAAAAGCAACTACCACAGAAAAACTTGGTTTTGTTGGAAAAGAAGAAGGCATCGCAGCTTACGCTACTATACTTATCATAAAATAGCGAGTTTTTTTATAACATAGCAAATATAACTGCTGTGCTATTTCCCTTTTTCAATTAAAAACACTAATTTTGCAGCCTAATATTCCAAAACAGCTGCTATGAACATTTCGTATAACTGGCTTAAAAAATACATTTTACTAACAATTGACCCTGAGGAAACTGCTAAGAAATTAACATCTCTGGGATTGGAAGTAGGAACATTTGAAACAGTGCAAACCATAAAAGGAGGCTTGGAAGGCTTAGTTGTGGCTCAAGTTGTAGAATGCATTGATCACCCCGATTCAGATCATTTACATATAACCAAAGTTGATACAGGTGATGGCAATTTACTACAAGTAGTTTGCGGTGCACCAAACTGTCGCGCAGGATTAAAAACCATATTCGCTCAGGTTGGAACTAAATTATACGAAGGAGATAAAGAATTTGTAATTAAAAAATCAAAAATACGTGGTGTTGAATCTTTTGGTATGTTATGTGCCGAAGATGAAATTGGCATAGGTAAAAGCCATGATGGTATAATTGAATTACCTAAAGATACCAAACTTGGTACTTCTGCAAAAAAATATTACAACATTGAAGACGATACATTAATTGAGGTTGATATTACTCCAAATCGTGCTGATGCCATATCTCACTTTGGTGTAGCTCGCGATTTGGCTGCCGGTTTAGGTATAAAACTGATTAAACCTTCTGTAGCAGCTTTTTCTGTTGACAATCACGATTTCCCAATTGAAGTAACTGTCGAAAACCACGAAGCTTGCCCAAGATATTGCGGCTTAAGTATGACAGGAATCAATGTTAAAGAATCTCCTGATTGGTTAAAGCATAAGTTAATCAGCATAGGTCAACGCCCTATTAACAACGTTGTGGATGTAACCAACTTTATTTTGCAAGAGTTAGGACAACCCTTACACGCATTTGATGGAGATAAAATAAAAGGTAATCATATATTTGTTAAAACTTTACCTAACAAAACTCAATTTAAAACTTTAGATGAAGTAACGCGCGAAATTTCTGATAATGACCTTATGATATGTAATACAGAAGAAGGCATGTGTATAGCAGGTGTATTTGGTGGTGCAGATTCAGGCGTAACAGAAAAATCAAAAAGAATTTTTATTGAGAGTGCATATTTCAATCCTATTTGGGTTAGAAAAACAGCACGTAGACATAGCTTAAATACGGATGCCTCATTCCGTTATGAACGTGGGTGCGATCCAAATATTACAATATATGCACTTAAACGTGCTGCGTTGTTGATAAAAGAAGTTGCAGGTGGTCAAGTATCTTCCGACATAATTGATATCTACCCTAACCCTATAAAAGATTTTAAGGTAGAACTTAAATACGAAAAATTAAATAACCTCATAGGTAAAGAAATACCTAAAGATACTGTAAAATCGATTTTATCAGGTTTGGAAATGAAAATAGATAATGAAACAGAAGATTGTTTATCATTATCTGTACCTCCTTATAGAGTTGATGTACAAAGAGATGTTGACGTTATTGAAGACATCTTACGTGTATACGGATATAATAATATTTTACCCGGTTCCGATTTAAAATCATCAATAAGTTATTCAACTACACCTGATAGTAACGCACTTCAAAATAGAGTTGCAAAACAACTTACCGGTGCCGGATTTAGTGAGATTCTAAATAATTCATTGACAAAAATATCGTATTACAATTCATTGAATTCATACCCTGCAGAAAATGCAGTTAAAATAATGAATCCACTTGGCAGCGATTTAAGTGTAATGCGCCAAACATTGTTGTTCGGTGGTTTGGAAAGTATAGCATATAACAGAAATCGTCGTCGTACTAATTTAAAGTTATACGAATTTGGAACTTGCTATCACTATCATCCTGAAAAAGCAGGTAGTGAAGAAGAATTAGCAGCATATTCCGAAGAGCCTCATTTAGGCATTTGGTTGTCTGGTTGTAGTCACGAACCTATTTGGACTGATGGCGAACGCAAATTGACATTCTTCGATTTAAAAGCTCATGTAATTAATATTTTAACTCGCTTAGGCATAGCATCAAATAGCTATTTAACCACAAAAACCGAGATAGATATTTACTCTCAAGCAATTAAATTTGAAACGTGTGGAGGCAAAACATTAGTAACACTTGGTATCATTTCTCCGAAATTATTAAAAGCATTCGACATTGATACTGAAGTTTACTTTGCCGATATGGAATGGAACCAAATTCTTAAACAAGTAAAGAACAATAAAACAAGCTATAAAGATCTCCCAAAATCCCCTGAGGTTAAACGCGACTTGGCTTTATTGCTAGATAAAAATATAGATTTCGAGCAAATCGAAAATATTGCATTTGAAACAGAACGTAAATTATTAAAAAGAGTAGTTCTGTTCGATGTTTATGAAGGAAAAAATATTGAAGAGTGTAAAAAATCTTACGCGGTTAATTTCACCATTCAGGATCCTGAAAAGACATTGGAAGACAAACAGATAGATAGAATAATGCAAAATTTAATCAAAGCATTTACAGAGAAACTTGGAGCAGTAATAAGATAATAAAATTATCATAATAAATATAGTTATGGGAAGAGCATTTGAATATAGGAAAGCAACCAAATTGAAACGTTGGGGAAACATGGCCCGCGTTTTTACAAAATTAGGGAAACAAATTACAATAGCAGTACGCGAAAGCGGAAGCGATCCTGATGGTAATCCTCGTTTACGCGTGTTGATTCAACAAGCAAAGAAAGAAAATATGCCTAAAGAAAACGTTGAGCGCGCTATTAAAAAGGCATTCGCTAAGGATGAGAATGATTACAAAGAACTAAATTACGAAGGATACGGTCCTCACGGAATTGCAATATTTGTAGAAACAGCAACCGATAATAATACACGTACTGTAGCTAACATACGTAGTTACTTTACAAGATTCGGAGGTTCACTTGGAACCACAGGTTGTTTACAATTTTTGTTTGATCACAAATGTGTATTCAATGTGTGTCCTAAAGATAATATATCTATGGACGACATGGAATTGGAATTGATCGATTTCGGTGTTGAAGAAATAGACAAAGATGATGATGGAAATTTAATTATATACGGAGATTTTCAATCTTACTCAGCAATACAAAAATATTTAGAAGACAACGGATTTGATATTAATAGTGCTGAATTTGAACGTATACCTAATGATTATAAAAAAGTAACAGAAGAACAACGTGCCTCTATTCAAAAGTTATTAGACAAAATTGAGGATGACGAAGACGTTCAAAATGTTTATCACAATATGGCAGAAGAAGATTAATTACTTCTTCACACGTTTATCATTCTGAGAAATAAAATCCTTCCAAGACTTGTATTCAGGTTTAATGGAAGGATTTCCTATTTGTAAATAATGACAATACGCAGCCGCAAGCGCATCTGTTGCATCCAATTGCGGAAGCATCTGCTCCTGTGTTATTTCAAGATAACGCTTCAACATATCGGCAACCTGCTCTTTTGACGCAGAGCCTCTTCCTGTTATCGCCATTTTAATTTTTAATGGCGTGTATTCTTGTACAGGAATGTCTCTATAAAGTGCTGCAGCCATTGCCACTCCTTGTGCCCTACCCAACTTTAGCATTGATTGTACATTCTTACCAAAAAACGGAGATTCTATTGACAATACTTGAGGATCAAATTCGTCAATTAAAGAAAGAACCCTTGCAAATATCCGTTGCAACTTTTCATAATGGTTTGTTAGTTTCTTCAACTCAAGCACACCCATTGCAAGCATCTCAACTTTTTTACCTTGTACCCGTAGCAGTCCGTATCCCATTACTGTAGTTCCCGGATCTATCCCTAGTATCACGTATGGTAAACCCGATTTTGCGGTCTGAATTTCGGTACTCATATTGTTTTAGTTCGAACGGGCATCCGCAGCCCACATCAATTTTTCACGTAAAGTTTTAAAATATGTATGACCTTTTCTCTTTGCTAAAAGAATGCTGTAATCAGCCTTTGTTATAATCAGTTTTGTATGTTTATCAAAAACCTGAGAACGACCATCCAAAGAAATTAAAAAATTATCATTTCTGCTCTCTACTTCCAATTCGATTTTCCAATCGTCAGGTATCACTACAGGCCTTAGATTTAAACTATGCGGAGCTACCGGAGATAAAATAAAACTTTTATTTTGAGGCACCAATATTGAAGCTCCAACACTTAAAGCATAGGCAGTTGAACCTGTAGGAGTAGATATTAATAAACCATCTGCACGATAGGTACATAAATACTCACCATTTACAGTTGTATGCACTTTTATCATCGATGATATATCTAATTTTAGTACTGCTATTTCATTCAAAGCAATCGTTTCGCCATTTGTAAATCTTTGCTTATCGGTTTTTAGTTGAAGCATACTACGTTCTTCTATTTGTATGCCGTTTTCGAAAATATCATCAATAGCTGCAGAGATTTCGTTACTTTGAACATCTATTAAGAAACCTAGATTTCCTAATTTAATACCAAGTATAGGTATGCGTCTGTTTCCTATCCTTTGTGCTGTTTTTAAGAATGTTCCGTCTCCACCTAAACTCAATGCTAAATCTACTTGTATGTCATCACCGGCTTGCAAAACATTATATTTTGCGGGCAAATACGCATTTACGCTAAGTAGATGATTGTAAACCTCATCAAACAAAAACACATCTGCCTCGTGACGTTCCAAAGCTTGTAACAACATATCACAAGCATTTGAAAATCCTTTTTTATGAATACTACCAAAAACTGCTACTCTCATAATTGTGGAAAACTTTATACATTGAAACAAGGTGAAACAATAATAAATAATTAACTTTGTACGTCTTTTATAAACGGACTTACAAAGTAAGTCATTTTTAATGAATTATAATGACAAAACTCAGTGTAAATATAAACAAGGTCGCAACAATACGTAATGCGCGAGGCGGAAATACTCCTAATGTTGAGCAGGTAGCTGTTGATTGTGAAAAGTTTGGAGCACAAGGTATTACCGTGCATCCACGTCCTGATGAACGTCATATACGTTACTCGGATGTGCGCGAATTAAAAAAATTAGTTACTACAGAATTCAATATAGAAGGATATCCTCAACAATCATTTATTGATTTGGTATTGGAAGTTGTTCCTAATCAGGTTACTTTGGTCCCGGATCCACCTGAAGCACTTACTTCAAATGCCGGATGGGACACTGTTAAACACCTTGATTTTTTGCAGGAAACGGTCAAAATATTTCATAGTAAAGGAATTAGGGTTTCAATTTTTACAGATACAGACCTGAATAACATAGAATATGCTGCAAAAACAGGAACCGATCGCATCGAATTATACACAGAACCTTACGCTGAACAATTTATAATCGACAAATTTCAAGCAGTAAAATCTTTTGCAGAAGCATCTGCTTTTGCCCACAAATGCAAGCTTGGAGTAAATGCCGGACACGATCTCAGCTTGGTAAATCTGAAGTATTTCGCCCAAAACGTTCCTTTTCTTGACGAGGTATCAATAGGTCATGCATTAATATCTGATGCCTTATATTTGGGATTAGAATCAACAATAAAAAAATACAGACAACAATTAACCTTCTAAATTATGAACTTTTTGAATATTCTTTTACAAATTCCATCAGCAGCAGAGTATGCAATTGACAGCACTATGCAAACAGTTGTAACTACGCCGGAAGTCATAGAAATGAATTACTTTGAAATAGCAAAAAAAGGTGGTCCTGTCATTATGATACCTTTGCTAATTCTATCTATTATAGCCGTTTATATTTTTGTTGAACGTCTAGTTGTAATTCACAAGGCATCAAAAAGAGATAAATCTTTTATGGATCGCATCAAAGACTATATAACAGAAGGCAAAGTAGATTCTGCTACAAAATTATGCCAACAAGTTAATACTCCTGCATCAAGAATGATTGAAAAAGGAATTTCGCGTATCGGCAAACCAATGAATGATGTACTTATAGCAATCGAAAATGTTGGTAATATTGAAACCAATAAATTGGAACGCGGATTTTCGATGTTAGCTACTATAGCCGGTGGTGCTCCTATGCTTGGATTCTTAGGAACTGTAATAGGTATGGTACAGGCATTCTATGATATGGCTAATGCAGGAAATAACATCGATATTACAGTCTTATCAAATGGTATTTATACTGCAATGATAACAACCGTAGCCGGATTAATTGTCGGTATTACTGCATATTTTGCATATAACTATCTAGTATCAAAATTAGATTCTGTAGTACAAAAGATGGAATTAAGCACCATGGAATTCATGGATTTATTGAACGAACCAATTAAATAGTCAGCCATGGCTCTTAAAAAAAGAAACAAGATAAATGCGTCTTTTAGCATGTCTTCTATGACGGACTTGGTGTTTTTACTGCTGATATTCTTTATGATAACATCAACAGTTGTTACGCCAAGTGCTATAAAACTGTTACTTCCGCAAAGCAGCAGTCAAGCTGCAGCAAAGCCTATTACTAGAATCTATATTGACGAAAATATAAATTTTTATGTAGCAGAAGGCAAGCAACAAGAACGTCAAGTAACATTTGAAGAAATTGAACCTTTTCTACAATCTGTTGTAGCAGCTGAACCTGAAATGTACGTTGCTTTATATGCAGATGAGTCTGTACCTTATCGCGAAATTGTTCGTGTACTTAACATAGCAAATAAAAACAAATTTAAACTTGTTATCGCAACCAGACCTGTCAGGGAATTATGAAAAAAATTGATTGGAAAGACAAAGACAGTAAATTTGCCGGTATTATTGGTACAATAGCCTTTCATGCCCTTTTGCTATTGGCTCTACTATTCTACGGTATGCAAGTTTGTTTGCCGCAAGAAGAGGAAGGTCTGACCGTGAATTATGGAACAAGCGACACAGGAGAAGGTTTGTTTGAACCTGCACCACAAAGTGCAATCGAAGACCAACTTGAAGATGTTCCTGATGCAACGACTCCTCCATTAATAGATAATTCTTCTGCTAACAGCGAATTACAAACTCAAAATATAGAGGAATCAATAGAAGTAAAAGAAGCTAAAAAGCAAGAATTAGAACGTCAACGCTTATTGGCTGAGCAGAAACGCCAGGAAGAAGAGAAACGTAAAATTGAGGAAGCAAAGCGTGCTAAAGCTACTAGTGCAGCAAAAAATGCTTTTGGCAAAGGTGGCAAAGGTACTGATAATAACGCAACCGGTGAAGGTGTAACTGGTGGAGCAGGCAATCAAGGGAATCCGTTTGGGGATGTAAATTCCCAAAATCATACTGGAGGAGGTACCGGTAATGGACATAGTTACAACCTTAATGGTCGTAGTCTATCGGGAAAAATTCCGGAACCTAAATACGACAAAAATGAAGAAGGAATAATCGTTGTTTCAATTGAGGTTGATCCTTCAGGCAAAGTAATAAGCGCGAAATCCGGTGCAATAGGCACAACAATTGGTGATGCATCTATGCGAAAAGAGGCAGAAATAGCTGCAATGCGTGCAAAATTCAATGGAATATCTGGTTCAACTGTACAATCAGGAACCATAACTTATAAGTACAAATTAAATTAGATATGAATAATCAACGTTATATGATGCGAGGTGTGTCTGCATCAAAAGAGGACGTTCACAACGCCATAAAAAATATTGACAAAGGTATCTATCCCAGAGCCTTCTGTAAAATTATACCTGATATACTCGGTGGAGATGACGAATACTGCAACATCATGCATGCAGATGGAGCCGGTACTAAATCATCATTAGCCTATCTTTATTGGAAAGAAAAAGGAGATTTATCAGTATGGAAAGGTATTGCACAGGATGCTTTAATTATGAATATTGACGATTTACTATGTGTTGGAGCAGTTGATAACATTTTAGTTTCGTCAACCATTGGAAGAAATAAAATATTGATTCCGGGAGAAGTTATTTCCGCAATAATAAATGGTACAGATGAACTACTTGCAGAATTACGCGATATGGGCGTTGGCGTATATGCTACCGGAGGTGAAACGGCTGATGTTGGCGATCTTGTTAGAACAATAATTGTTGACAGCACTGTAACTTGCCGAATGAAACGAAGCGATGTAATTGACAACGCAAATATAAAAGCAGGAGATGTAATTGTTGGTATGGCATCGTTTGGTAAAGCCACATACGAAAAGCAATACAATGGAGGCATGGGGAGTAATGGACTAACATCTGCAAGACACGACGTATTTGCAAAATATCTTGCAGCAAAATATCCTGAAAGTTATGATTCAGCAGTACCATCCGAATTAGTATACTCAGGGAAATTAAAGCTTACCGACGAAGTCAAAGACTCTCCAATTGATGCCGGTAAATTGGTTTTATCTCCTACCCGTACATATGCTCCTGTTATCAAAAAAATGCTGGACGAAATGCGACCATCAATACATGGTATGGTTCATTGCTCAGGTGGAGCACAAACAAAGGTTTTGCATTTTGTTGAGAATGTTCATGTTATTAAAGATAATCTATTCCCTATCCCACCACTTTTCAAGACAATTCAGGAACAAAGCGGAACTGATTGGTCTGAAATGTACAAGGTATTTAACATGGGTCATCGCATGGAAGTTTATGTATCTGCTGCTGATGCAGAAAGGGTTATTGCGATTTCAAAATCATTTGGTATTGATGCGCAGATTATTGGTCACATTGAGGCTGACAAAAAGACTCGTTTGACAATAAATAGTGAATTCGGAACTTTTGAGTATTGATTCTATATGGAAGAGAATCAACTGATAACAAAATTAGAAGGACTTTATCATAAGTTCGAAGAGGTATCGACTTTTATTACCGATCCTGCAGTTATATCAGACATGAAACGCTTTGTAAAATTAAACAAAGAATACCATGAGCTGGAGCAAATTGTAAATGCAGGTAAACGATACGAAACATTATTAGCGCACCTATCAGAGGCTAAAGAAATGCTAGATACGGAAGATGATGAAGAAATGCGCTCAATGGCTAAAGTTGAGATAGATGAAATTGAACCACAAATAGCCCCTTTGGAAGAAGAAATCAAACTTTTACTAATCCCTTCTGACCCGGAAGACAACAAGAATGCAATAGTAGAAATTAGAGGCGGTACAGGAGGAGATGAAGCATCTATATTTGCCGGCGATTTATTTAAAATGTACACCAGATTTTGCGAATCTAAAGGTTGGAAAGTTGAAGTTAGTACATGTAGCGAAGGTTCTGCCGGAGGATACAAAGAAATAATCTTCAATGTTTCGGGCGATAAGGTTTACGGAACAATGAAATATGAATCAGGAGTACATCGTGTACAAAGAGTTCCTGCTACCGAAACTCAAGGTAGAGTACATACATCAGCAGCAACTGTTGCAGTACTGCCTGAAGCCGATGAGTTTGACGTTGAAATAAATGAAGGCGAAATCAAATGGGATACATTCCGTAGTGGAGGTGCAGGAGGTCAAAATGTAAATAAGGTTGAATCTGGTGTCAGGCTTCGATATATATGGAAGAATCCTACAACCGGAGCTGCAGAAGAGATACTTATTGAGTGTACAGAAACACGCGATCAACCGAAAAACAAAGAACGTGCATTATCTCGATTGAGAACAATGATATATGATCGTGAGCACCAGAAATATGTTGACGACATAGCTGCAAGGCGAAAAACGCTTGTATCTACAGGCGATAGATCTGCAAAAATCAGAACATACAATTATCCGCAAGGACGTATTACAGACCATCGTATAAATTATACCATTTACAATTTAGCCGCATTTATGAATGGTGACATTCAAGATGTAATAGATAAATTAATGGTTGTAGAAAATACAGAACGTTTAAAAGACAGCGAATTATAAAGTAACAATATATGACAAAGGAACAACTTTTTGAAAATATACGAAACAAAAAATCATTTTTATGTATAGGATTAGATTCTGATATTGCAAAAATTCCGGAACACCTATTTGAAAATGAAGATGCTCTTTTTGAATTTAATAAAGCAATTATAGATGCAACAGCACCCTATTGCGTAGCATATAAACCTAATCTTGCATTTTACGAAAGCATAGGTCTTGAAGGATGGGATGTATTAGATCGCACAGTTGAATATATCAGAAGCAATTATCCTGATCAATTTATTATTGCAGACGCAAAACGCGGTGATATTGGTAATACATCCACAATGTATGCTAAGACATTTTTCGGTAATATGGATTTTGATAGTGTTACAGTTGCACCTTACATGGGAGAAGATAGCGTTAAACCATTTCTAGAATACGAAGGTAAATGGGTAACTGTTTTAGCTTTAACATCAAACAAAGGTGCTTTCGATTTCCAATTTTCAGAAGATGCAGAAGGTGTAAAATTATTTGAAAAGGTTTTAAAAATATCTTCTAAATGGGGCAGCGCAGATAATATGATGTACGTTGTTGGCGCTACAAAAGCAGAGATGCTGAGCGATATCCGTAACATAATTCCTAATCACTTTTTATTGGTACCTGGCGTTGGAGCTCAAGGAGGCAGTTTGCAAGAAGTTGCAAAGAATGGTTTAAATAATCAATGCGGATTATTAGTAAACTCTTCACGTGCAATTATATACGCAGACAATACAGAATATTTTGCTCCTGCAGCAGCTAAAGCAGCACAATCTGTTCAAGCCGAAATGGAATCAATTTTAAAACAAAACGATTTGATTTAATCAACCCATTGCCTAATAACAAACGAAAAATAATAAACGATCCTGTTTTCGGATTTATCACAATTCCGAGCGATTTGATCTATGATTTACTACAACATCCTTATTTACTGAGGCTTACACGTATTAAGCAACTCGGTTTAACTTCGTATGTTTATCCTGGAACACAGCATACCAGATTTCAACACTCACTCGGAGCATTATATTTAATGACAGAGGCTGTTTCGACACTTCGTTCAAAAGGAGTAGAAATTACTGATGATGAAGCTGATGCAGTTTATGCAGCAATTTTATTACACGATGTTGGACACGGGCCTTTTTCGCACACATTAGAAAATTGTTTTTTTCCTGATATTTCGCACGAAGAGCTAACTATCAAAATATGTGAATTGCTTAATGAAGAAATGGACGGAGCACTAAACTCTACATTAGATGTTCTTCAAGACAAGCACAAAAAAAAGTTTCTTCGCGAAATGGTATCAGGTCAGTTAGATATGGACCGATTGGATTTCATACGCAGAGATAGTTTCTTTTCTGGAGTAAGTGAGGGAAATATAGGTTCTGCACGCATCATTAGAATGCTTAATATTAAAGACAATAAATTAGTTGTTGAAGCTAAGGGCATATATTCTATAGAAAATTTTTTAATGAGCCGTAGGTTAATGTATTGGCAAGTATATTTTCACAAAACAGCTTATGCTGCAGAAAAAATGATTATAAATACTATTAGACGTGCCAAATACATACAGAAATCTGGAACTAAATTATTTGCACCACCTGCATTACAATACTTTCTAGACAATCAAAACCCCGAATTAAACCACATTTCTTTGAAAAACTTCTTATTGCTTGATGATTCTGATATTTGGACATCAATGAAGGTGTGGATATCTCAACCCGATAAAGTTCTATCAACTCTTTGCAATGGGATAGTAAATAGAGAACTATTCAAAATGGATATCGGCAATAAAAAAATTGACAATGACAAAATTTATATGGTTAAATCAGAAATTGCAAATCGCTTAAATATAAGTTTAGAAGATGCCGAATATCTTACCAGCTCCGCATCTGTTTCTCAGCATATGTATAATAGAGACGAAACAAATATTGGTATTTTATACAATAACGGCACTGTAAAAACCATACAAGAAGCCTCTGATATGTTCGATATCAATGTATTATCAAGGAAAATTACAAAATACTATTTTTGCTACTATCGCTACTGATTTATCGAAAAAAAAATAGTACCTTTGCCAAAATTATGTAAAAAGCATGGAGTTTTCAGCACAACAATTGGCAAATGTTTTGAACGGAACTATAGAAGGAGATGCATCCGTAAAAGTTAGCAATTTTTCAAAAATAGAAGAAGGCAAACCTAATACAATTACTTTCTTATCAAATCCAAAATACGAACACTATATTTACACTACAAAAGCTGATATAGTTTTAGTCAATAAGGATTTTAAACCAAAACAAGCTATATCAGCAACACTTATTCGAGTTAATGACCCATATATGGCATTAGCCACACTTTTAAAACTTTCAGAAAGCCATAAACAAAATCCTGTAGGAATTAACCCTCTTGCTTTTGTCTCAAAGACTGCTAAAATTGGGAAGAACGTTTATATCGGAGCTTTCGCATATATCGCAGACAATGTTACAATTGACAACGATACATATATATATCCAAACTGTTACTTAGGTCCGGATGTTTCTGTTGGCAGTAACACTATTATTTATCCGCACGTAACCATTTATAGAGAATGTGTTATAGGCGACAGGTGTATTTTGCACGCATCATGCGTCATTGGAGCAGATGGCTTTGGCTTTGCACGCGATGAAAATGGCAAATATGTAAAGATGCCGCAAAATGGCAATGTAATTTTACAGGATGATATTGAAGTTGGAGCTTCTACTACAATCGATAGAGGTAGCATGGGTCCAACAGTAATATCTAGAGGAGTAAAATTAGACAATCAAATACAAATTGCTCATAATGTTGAGATTGGAGAGAACACAGTTATGGCAGCATGTACCGGAATCTCCGGTTCTACTAAAATCGGTAAAGATTGTGTCTTTGCCGGAAAAATCGGATCTGTTGGTCATATAAGCATTGCAGATAATGTAATTATAGCCGGAGGCTCGAATCTAACAAAGAATATAACAGAAAAAGGATCTATATACCAAGGATCTCCTGCTATTCCAATAGGAAAAGCTAAAAGATCTTATGCTGTTTTTAAAAATTTACCTGAATTACAACAGACTGTTTACGAATTACAGAAAGAGATTAAAGAACTTAAAGCTTTGATTAATAACAAGTAAATTAATCATCTGTATCTTAATAATAAAATAAATGTCTAAACAACGTACTATTAAACAGGATTTCACCTTGCAAGGCAAGGGTCTTCATACAGGAATTGAGATAATTGCTACTTTTAAACCGGCTGAAATTGATAACGGAATACGATTTGTGCGAGTAGATTTGGAGGGGAAACCTGAAATTCCTGCTTTAGCCGAAAATGTTACAGCATCAGAAAGAGGTACTGTTATTTCAAAAAACAATGCATCAGTAAGCACAATAGAACATGCAATGGCAACACTTTTTGCACATGGCATAGACAATTGTACAATTGAAGTAAATGCACCTGAACTTCCTATACTTGATGGAAGTGCAGCCATATATAATCAAGCACTGATTAAAGCAGGAATACAAGAGCAAGATGAAGAAAAAAATTATTTCTACGTTAAGGAGAAGATTGAATATAATTATGAGAACGGTTCTTCTATTGTTTTACTTCCTGACGAGAAATTTAGCATACACACACTAATTGATTTTAATTCTCCGGTGTTATCAAATCAATATGCTACATTAGATTCATTAGAAAAATTTGATGAAGAAATAGCCGTTGCTCGTACTTTTGTATTCGTACGCGAAATAGAACCATTACTAAAGCAAAACCTTATTAAAGGAGGAGATTTAGACAATGCTATTGTAATATATGATCAATTAATGTCAAATGAAGACATTAAGCATTTAACTGATTTAATGAATTTGCCTCCTATACAAGTTGACAAACTTGGATATTTAAATAAAAAACCATTAGTATTCAATAACGAGCCTGCACGTCATAAGCTAATGGATGTTATGGGCGATTTAGCTTTAATTGGTCGTCCTATCTGCGGAAAAGTAATTGCTACCAAACCGGGTCATGCTATTAACACAAAAGTTGCAAAAGCAATTCAACATTCTTTCCGCAAACAAGAAATACAAGCTCCTGTTTACAACCCGAATTCAGAACCTGTTATGGATATCAATCGTGTAAAACAATTACTGCCTCATCGTTGGCCGTTTTTGATGGTTGATAAAATAATTGAAATAAAGGATAAAAGTGTTGTTGGCGTCAAAAATGTAACAGGTAACGAAACTTTCTTTGTTGGTCATTTCCCTGAAGAACCGGTTATGCCCGGAGTTCTTTTAGTAGAAGCTATGGCACAAGTTGGAGGTATTTTAGTATTAAATACTGTTGACGACCCCAAAAAATATTCCACCTACTTTTTAAAAATAGATGATGTTAAGTTCCGTCAAAAGGTATCACCGGGAGATACTATTATATTCAAACTAAATCTATTAACTGAAGTCCGCAGAGGTTGTGCATATATGCAAGGGTATGCATTTGTTGGAGAAACTATGGTAGCCGAAGCTCAATTTATGGCTCAAATAATAAAAAATAAATAATTATGGAGCCAAACGCTTTCATCCATCCGAATGCCCAAATAGGCAAAAATGTTATAATTGATCCTTTCGTATTTGTTGATGAAAATGTTGTCATAGGAGACAACACTCATATATTTTCACATACAACAATATTTTCAGGTGCACGCATAGGTAGAAATTGTCGAGTATTCCCAGGAGCAGTTATTGGAGCAATTCCACAAGATTTAAAATTCAATGGTGAAGAAACAACAGCAGAAATTGGCGATAATACGACTATTCGCGAATGCGTTACGGTAAACCGTGGTACTGCATCAAAGGGCAAAACAGTTATCGGTAATAATTGCCTTATAATGGCATACTCGCACGTAGCGCACGATTGTTTTCTTGGTAATAACATTATCATAGGTAATGCAACACAATTAGCAGGAGAAGTAGTTATTGATGATTGGGCTATTTTAAGCGGAGGATGCTTAATTCACCAATTTTGCCATATAGGTCAGCACGTAATCATTCAAGGTGGCTCACGCTGTGGCAAAGACGTTCCTCCATATGTAACAGCAGGACGCGATCCCTTAACTTTTGCAGGTATCAATCTAATTGGTCTTAGACGCAGAAACTTCTTGTCTGATCAAATTCAAAATGTTCAGGAATGCTATCGCACAATCTACCAATCCGGTTTAAATAATTCGCAAGCTGTCGAAAAATTAGAAGCAGACTTAGCTCCATCTACAGAAAGAGATATTGTATTAAAATTCTTAAAGACATCACAACGCGGAATTATACGCGGATACAACGATTAAGCAGATACCGATCATGGAAGATGAAGTAAAAAAACCACTAAATTTCATTGAAGAAATTGTAGAATCCGGTATAAGAGACGGTATTAATGACGGGCGAATACAAACCCGATTCCCGCCTGAACCAAACGGCTACCTACATATCGGTCATGCAAAAGCAATTTGCATGGATTTTGGTATAGCTCAAAAATATAATGGCGTTTGCAATCTGCGATTTGATGATACTAACCCTACAAAAGAAGATGTTGAATATATTGATTCTATTCAAGAGGATATTAAATGGTTAGGATTTCAATGGGCAAACGTATACTACGCTTCTGATTACTTCCAAAAATTATGGGATCTGGCAGAATATTTAATAAAACAAGGTAAAGCATATGTAGACGAACAATCTGCCGAAGAAATAGCAAAGCAAAAAGGAACTCCGACCGAAGCCGGCAAAGAAAGCCCTTTCAGAAACAGACCTATTGAAGAGAATATTGCTTTATTCCATAAAATGAATAGCGGGAAAATAGCTGAAGGAAGCATGGTATTACGCGCTAAAATAGACATGGCATCATCAAACATGCACTTTCGCGATCCTATTATGTACCGCATTATTACAAGTCATATGCATCATCGTACAGGTACTAAATGGAAAGCATATCCAATGTATGATTTCGCACACGGACAATCAGATTATTTTGAAGGCGTTACACACTCTATATGCACATTAGAATTTGTTGTGCACAGGCCATTATACGATTGGTTTATTGATCAATTTGCAGACTCAGCATACAGACCTCATCAATATGAATTTAATCGTTTAAACATAACATATACTGTAATGAGTAAACGAAAAATGCTACAATTAGTACAAGAGGGACTTGTTGCAGGTTGGGACGATCCTCGTATGCCGACAATTTGTGGTTTAAGACGTCGTGGATATACTCCCGAAGCTATTAAAAACTTTATCACAAAGATAGGATATACAAAATACGAAGGTACAATTGATATATCAATGTTAGAAGCAGCTGCACGCGAAGAACTTAAACCAATAGCTACTCGTGTTTGCGCAATATTTGAACCTATCAAATTGGTTATTACTAATTATCCTGAGGGTAAAACTGAAACATTAACCTCAGAAAATAATCCTGAAGTCGAAGATACAGGTACACGTGAAATTACTTTTTCTCGTGAGTTGTATATTGAAAGAGGAGATTTCATGGAAAATGCTCCTAAAGATTTTTATCGTTTAACTCCAAATGGTCGTGAAGTAAGATTGAAAAGTGCATATATTATACAATGTACTGAATGCATCAAAAATGAAGCCGGAAAAATTACCGAAATTCATTGTACATTCGACCCTACAAGTAAAAGTGGAACCGAAGGCGGTAATAGAAAAGTTAAGAGTACAATCAATTGGGTTGAAATAGGTTCTTGCGTACCAGCAGAAGTTCGTTTATACGATAGATTATTTTCTATTGAAGATCCATCTGGTTCTAATGAAGATTTTAGAAATTTATTAAACAAAGACTCTTTATGTGTAATAAAAAATTGTAAAGTTGAACCTTATTTAAAAACAGCCAAAGCATTAGATCACTTCCAATTTCTAAAACAAGGATACTTTACTGTCGATAAAGATTCAAAACCTGAATCATTAATATTTAATCGTACCGTATCACTTAAAGACAATTGGGCTAAAAAAGCATAATTAAATACAGCATAAAATAAAAATGGCATACTTAAAAAAGTATGCCATTTTTATATCTAAATAATCAACAATTATTTTATGATTCCTAGTAGTTTAGCATTCTTGGTAATTTTCTCTACAGCCTCATCTATTTGATCAAATGTATGAGTAGCCATCAATGAAATTCTAATCAATGTATCTTCAGAAGGTACTGCAGGAGAAACAACCGGGTTAACAAAAACACCATCTTTCATTAACATACTTGTTAAACGGAATGTTTTTTCATTATCACGAACATACAATGGAATTATTGGTGTTGTTGTATTACCTATTTCAAATCCGGCTGTTTTCAATGAGCTAATCATTCTTTCGGTATTTGCCCACAATTGTTTTGGACGCCAGGTTTCTTCCTTCATAACATCTAAAGCTGCCAGCACAGCACCTGTAGCTGCAGGAGTAATACTCGCACTAAATATAAATGTACGAGAATGATGTCTTAAATAATTAATAACATCCTTATTTGAAGCAATAAATCCACCTATTGTTGCCAAAGACTTACTGAATGTTCCCATTATAAGTTCTACATCTTTCGACACACCGAAATGTTCGCAAACACCGGCTCCATGCTCACCGAAGAAGCCTAATGAATGGGCCTCATCAATCATTACTGACGCATTATATTTTTTTGCCAATTTAATCATTTCAGGTAATTTACAAACATCACCTTCCATACTAAATACACCATCAGAAACTATCAATTTAATTTTATCAGGATCACAATTTTTAAGGAATTTTTCAAGAGATTCCATATCGTTGTGCTTATACTTGAATTGCTTTGATAAACTCAAACGTGATCCTTCTATAATTGAAGCGTGATTAAGTTTATCTAACAACAAATAATCTTCACGGCCACCTAAGCAAGGTATAACACCGGAATTCACTGTAAAACCTGTAGCATAAACCATAGCCTCTTCTTTGCCGACTAACTTAGCTAAACGTTCCTCTAATTCCAAATGGATATCTAATGTTCCATTTAAAAAACGAGAACCGGCACATCCTGTACCATACTTTTCAGTAGCTTTAATTGAACCTTCTTTAATACGAGGGTGATTGGTTAATCCCAAATAGCTGTTTGAGCCAAACATTAAAACTGGTTTTCCGTCAATCATAACTACTGTATCCTGATCGGATGTAATTGGACGGAAATATGGATAAACTCCTAATGCCATCGCTTTTTGAGGCACATCATACAATGCTAAACGCTGACTTAATATACTCATGTTTTTTATTATTATTCTTTACTATATTTTGAGGTGCAAATTTACTTCTTTTTTCTGAAAGAAACACTTAAATAGCTAATTAATTGATAATAGCCCTTCAGGTAGGTACATATAAATACATTTCTTCTTTTTATCAATTGACTCTATAAAGTCATCTGTTACAGGAATCATATAGTCATCTGTAGCACTTTTAATTTCAAACAAAATATTTGCTGTTTGATCATCAACCGATATTATTTTTCCTAAATTTTTGCCATCAGCTACAACCGAATAACCTATAAAAAAAGAATACGATGCCTGTTCTATTTCTTCTTGTAATTCTTTAGGAAGATAAACTAAACTGCCTAACATCATCGATGCATCAGACTCAGAATCAACACCTTCTATTTTAACAATATCAACTGTGTCATTTTTTGCTCTTCGTTTTTCTATATAAAATGGTATCGGCAATCCGTCAATTTCGCAAATAAAATAATTACTATCTGCCAAAACATCCACGTTAATTAATAAACATATTTCTCCTTTAACTCCGTGAGTTTTTAGAAGTTTGCCTGCAACAAATAAATCTTCTTTCTTTATCATGGTAATATTGTAAAATTCAAACTTGATGAATTAGCTCTTAAATCAGGAGAATATAGACATTGTACAGATGCATAGCCGGCTTGATATTTACCAGGCAATGATGCCCATAAATCGTATTCAAGTACGTATGTCCCTTTACGTAAATTGGTAAAGAACATTTCTACAGATGCATCTTTCACTACTTTATAGTATGATAATCCCCTATTCCATACATATTCCGACATTTGTTTTTGAGGCTCGGTTCCTGCTGCTCTCAAATCTTTTAGATGTACAAATTCTATATCGCGATCTGTTTTCAAGGTAATTCTTACACATATTCTATCGCCGACTTTAACATTCGAACTATCTATTGGTTTCAATATTCCATTTTTTTCAACGTACAATTTTCTATCAACAAATAAAATCGAATTTTTATTCGATTTTATTTTATCAATATCTTCTGTATATTGCCAGAAGGCGCTTCCGTACGCGTATGATTTAGTCTCTTTATTAACTGTAATCACAGCATCATCAGTGGTTATATCATTGCCTTGTATTGTATGAGAAAAATATCCTGTTCCTAATTCTTGTTGTGGCTCTATTTTTTGTTTACCAATAATAACTTGTAAAGACGATTCATTCGACAAGTCCTTGCTTCCTGAATTAATTAATGCATCTATGGCATTTGTAGTTGCTATTGTCTGATCCCAAATATGCGTTTTTTTGTTATTCAGAAGCCATACTTTCATATCCTCCAACTCCGAATATTTAGGCGCAAATTTTGCAAAAGTTTTTAATATAAATGCATGAGTTTCTATCGACTTATTCTTTGTCCAATACATTCCCAAACCTTTTTTCTTCGCGGCATATTCACGCAAAGATAAAAGTACTTTTTGCGTTTCATTAAAATTGCCTTTGTCATAAAAAATCCATGCACATAAGGCTTTTTCGTATATACCATAAAATGCCCAGTTCTTTATAGCCTGATTATAATAGAAATTAAATACCTTACTAGTATCAGACCCGCAAATATACATGGTTCGTAAGTCTGTTAAGTCAACTTTAGATTTTTCGTTAAAATTCTTTTTAAGTTGCGCATTTAGCCATAGTTTTGCATTAGCTAAAGCATTGTCGTTTGGATTAATTGCATTTAATTGTTCTGCAACAAATAGTGTGGCAAAAAGCGATTCACTACCACCGTTAAACCATGTAAATGCACCTGACGGCAATTGTAATGCAGTTAATTTTTCATAGATATTATCAACTCTATATTGCCAATTATTATTGTCCAATAATTCTGTTAAAGAATTAAGTTGAGTCGATTCATTTTCGGCATCTGCAAGCCATGGAGTTTCGCTAAGTAAAATATCTTTCAAACCTTCATTTTTATTTAATGCGGATGAAATATTTTCTCCTTTAGATTTTTTTTGTATCAAATATTCTCTTAAGCCAGGCAGACTATCTAGTAACATTTTAGCTTTAACATCAGAATAATATGCAGCAGCTAAATCAATAGAATTTGGATACTTCGGTTCTGTTAAATAAGGAATAGCTTGTAAGGCATACCATGCTGCATTAGGCGAAAATTCTACGATTAAATTCTTATTATTAATGGTCTTAGACGTGTTTTTTGCCAAACTTTCAAACACAAATGTTTGATTACCTTGATTATAGGCATCCATCATCATGGATTCTGTAACTAATACTTGTTTCTGCAATACAGGCAAATAATGTTTTTCTCCATCAGAATGATTGCTTAAACTTGCTACAACCTGAAAAGTTATTAAGTCTGTCTTTTCAGGAACTTTGAAACTGCACATTACTGATTTATTTCCATCAGTTACAATATTATCATCCCCTTCAGCAACTATTTCAGAACCCATTATGTTTGAAACTATCCAATGTAGTTTTATTGTACCTTTTAGACCGGTTAAATTTTCAACTCTTACAGGTATCGATATATTATCATCAACTCTGACAAACCTTGGTACATTAGCATGTAATGATACTTGTTTTTGAGTTACAACAGTGTCAGCAAATATGCTATATTTTGCATCCTTAGTATGTGCAGCTAACATTAATTTCCAAGTTGTTAGTGCCTCGGGAGCTGAGAACTTAAGTAATACTGAACCTGTTGAATCTGTCCTTAAATGCGGATAAAAGAATGCTGTTTCTGCAAAGTCAGTTCTAATCGCATCAGACTTACTATCAATATTTTGGTCTTTAACGCTAACTGTTTCTTCTACAGCTTTTGCCAAAATAGGTTCATTCATATTAATATTTGATTCAGCCATATCTGATGCAACTCCCATTGCACGTGTTTTTCTATCGAAATAAGAATACATATACATAGGTTTCCATAAATGTATTAATTCAGGGAATTCAAATTCATACAAATTATTGGAATCGTATTTATAAGATCTACCATTCGAAAAATCACCTGTTATATTAGGTAACCACATAGGTGCAGACAATTCTGATTTTTTGTGCATGTTTAATGCCCAATTATTCGAAGCAAATGCATCCAAGGACAAATCATACATATCTGCTAATACTTCCGATTCAATAGCTTTCCCTTGGGCATCTTTAACACGTATTGTCCAAGACTCTTTATCACCCGGTTCTAACTTATCTCTAAAACTTTCTACAGATATAGATATGCTATTGTCTATTTGCTCTTTATTCATATTTGTTTCATCCTTGTAAACTGAGCCGTTTTTAACAGACATTACTCTAATAGAAAGATTGTCACCATATTTATTTTTATATGGCATAGTGACTGTTTTATTTCTATTGTCAACATATATAATCTTCCGCATCAATAATTTTTGTGCATCATATACCTCGCAAAGTATATATGTTTTTTCAGATGAGCCTAGCACGAACTTGAATTTTTCGCCAACTTTACATGATTTATTTAAAGGCATAAACCACATAACTGTATCAACAGCCGGTTTTTTATCTTTTTCGCCAAACACTACAAATGATTTTTCATCTGAAATTGTTTTACCATTTTTATCAAAGCATGATACTTTTAATAAGTATTTTCCTGAAACAAGCTTAGATAAATCTTTTATAATTACAGATTTACCTCCTACTAAATCCCCTTTTTTTATTACTTGAGCATCTTTTAAAACTTCATAATTACCATTAACAGATATCTCTTTACCATCTAATGATTTAGCATATACAGTAAATGTTGTTTGCGAACTCTTATTTACGAACTGCGGTATATCAATATTAAGATACATTGATTTTTTCCCAATCGATATTGAATATTCTTCAGATTGTGTTTCGCCTGCATCATCAGTAACATCTACATAAATAACATATCTATAGAAATTACATAGGTATGATTCATCTATAAAATCATCATTATTATACCCACCAATAGCTGCTTTAATATTAAACATTCCATTCTCATCAATTTGAGTCGAACCAATTTCAATAGTTTCTTGACGACTTAACATTGGGTAGAATATTCTAAAACTCATTACTTGCCTAACAAGTTTATATTTAACATTGGCTTTTCTTAGTGGATATCCTGCATAATACATAGCCGAGCCTTTAATACTAATTGTATCACCAAATGTATATGCTGCCTTAGTTTGCTCAATCTTAACATCAAATGTTGGACGTTTATATGATTCTACTCTAAATGTTTCCGAGCCATTGTTAGTTTGAATATAATATGCTCCTTGCATGGCATTTGAAGGCAATTTAAACGAACCCGAGAACGATCCGAAATCATTGGTAATGAAATCACTTTCATTTATTATCTTATAATTTGCATCTCTTAAAACAACATGAATTGATTTATTTATTTGCAAACTAAATTGTGCAGTATCCGCAATACCCGAAATACCTTTGAAATACAATATTTGCCCTGGACGAAAGACCTTTCTATCTAACAAAAATTGCGTTTGAGTATCTGATGAGTTATCTTTTGACCTTTCGTAAGTATATATATCATCTAAAGGATAGTAAATATCTTTACCCATAGATAATCCTATGTAATAATTGGTCGATTTAGGAAGATTTGTTTCTACAATACCTATTGAGTTCGTTTTATAAGTATGCTTAATTTTACCTGCTTTATAAATATCAACACTTACATTTTTGATGTATTTACCTGTTTTTCGGTCTGTTACATAACAAGATAAATTTGTTCCGTCTTGTTTCTTGAAAAGCATAAAACGCGACACTGCCAACATATTAAACGACAATGGCTTTGATTTACAAGTATCCGCAATTAAATCAATACCATAGTAACCTGGATCCAAGCCTTTTAACATCAATGATACCTTTTCCGTTTCATAATCATCAGTTTTAGACAAACTGTACGAAACAGTATCAATCAATTCTTTTAATGAATCTGGAATATTTTTATAGCGATACTTTAATGCATCTGTAGCTGAAATATTTAATCTATATATATTACAATGCACTTCATTGATATTCACATAAGAACATTTCAATTTAATCGAATCACCGGGATATGCCAAAGCATTCATATTTACAGACAATTCCGGTCTTTCGATAGAAGATAATAAATGCCTTAAAGAACTATTATACTTATTATTAGGATATGATTTTATAGTTTGCAAACATATTTCGTGCGCTTGTTTATTTGGTAACTTTAAGCATTTAAGATAAGTAAGATAAACAGATATTTGTGTATCTGAATAGCGATTCAAAATATTATCAAATGATTGCCCTAAATAAACTGCTTTTTGAGACTCAGCATAAGCTGCAGCCTCTCTATTATTAGCATTAAGTTTTATTATTGAATCATAAATTTTGACTATTTCTAAACTATCTGATTTACTATTACCATATCTACTAACTGCCCTATATGCCAATACATCGTACATATTAGACCTTAATAATGAATCTTTACCACTATTTATAATGGGGTTATAAATATCTATATCGGTTGATGTTAATGCTGTTTTAGCCTCAATTGATTTCTTTGTCCAATCAATAATTACATTCTTGTACATTTCCGAAGTCCACTCGGTAATATCTTCCAAATTAACAGCGACCTGATTTCGAGCATCTATTTTGAAACTATCTGCATAGTAATATGATTGCATCAACTCCGCCATAATTGAATATGCAACAGATGATGCAACTTTATCGGGACAATCTTTAGCAAAAACTTTGAATTGATTTAAATGGACGAAAAACGAATCTTCATCAATACTCATATCCTCTTTCAATTGATATACCATACTTTTAATCAATTGAGGATAATTTTGCTCTTTTTGAGCGATTGTGTAAATTGAATCTATAGTGTTTTTAGCAGACACGGGCAAACCACCTTGCTCATAAACTTCTACTTCATTCCAAAACTTATCGTAAATGGTTGCAAAGCAGATACCTACAAAAAACACAGATACACATAATAATTTAATTCTGTCTTTCATGAAAGTCTTTTTATATTAGTAACGCAAGCAGGGATCTCTTCCTTATAATGAGTAACAAAGATTAATGATTTTTCTTCTTGCATAGCATAATCATTAATCATACTTAAGCATAATTGTTTCTTGCAATAGTCAAGACCGTGAAAAGGCTCATCTAAGATTAATAATTCAGGATTTTTAACTAACGCCCTAGCAAATAGCAACAATCGTTGCTCGCCTGACGACACATTTAAAAATGAAACGTTTTTTAGTTCACTTAAACATAGATAATCCATTAATGACTCAGCCAATGCCGCTTGTAATGGCGAACATTTGCGAAATAATCCTATACTATCAAAGAAACCTGATTCTACTACAGATATACAAGGTACATTTTCTAAATAATATAAATGCATCTCTGAAGATGTAAATCCTATACGTTTTTTGATATCCCAAATACTCTCACCGGATCCTCTTCTTTTATCAAACAAATGCAATGGTTTACCATATGCTTGAGGATTATCTGCAAAAATATAACTCAATAGAGTCGATTTTCCTGAACCATTAGGACCCGATAATGCCCACTTCTCTCCTTTTTTAATTGTCCAATTTATATCTTTTTGATACACTATAGGTCCGTAATTAATATCTAATCCTTCCATCTTTACTACATTCTGATAGTCTGAATGCATGGGTAATGACAACTTGGAGAAATCGAATTTTTTATCAATAACTGCTGATTCTGATGGTAATACTTCTTTAAAATCAGAATATTTACCTTGAAAAATCGGACTGCAATTATCCAAATGTAATACGTGTGTTATACATGCTGGTATATCTCGCAAAACAGGTATCAAAAACAATATTTGAACACCATTTTTCATCAATTTCTCAAAGACTAAATTCATCAACTCACGAGTTTCAACATCTAAGCCTATAAAAGGATTATCAAATATCAGCATTCTAGGTTTTTCCAATAAAGCCTTTGTTATTAACAATCTGCGTAATTGTCCACTCGACAAAGTTATAAGGTGGTTATTCATAAGATCTTTCAGATTCATTAAATCAACCAATTCATTAAGCCATTCCTTATCATCAAAAGCAGACAATAATTCTGCAACTGTTGGATACCAATCAACTTCTTGCGAATTAAATCTTTGTTGATAATACGCGTCTCTAAAATCAGACATCGAATATGTTGACTGAAATCCTACTGTTTTAATATATTGTCGAGGATAAATATAATCTGAAACGGTTTTTCTTATTTCATCAATAAACGGATACTCAATAACTCCTGATTTCAAGCCATATCTGCCGCAAATAATTTCACTAAGTAAAGTTTTTCCACTTCCGTTTTTTCCATAAAACGCCCAACATTGCCCTTGTTTGATTTGAAAATTAAATGGTTTTGAAAAAATCTTTCCAGGAATACGAGGAAGTACTTGCTTTATATCAATAAACAGATCACTCATCTAACATATATTTTAGATAGCAAAGTACAAAATCTTTACTACTTGTTATCACTTAAGTTCAATTATTAAAACTATATCTACTTTATACATTAAAGGGGTAAAGATACGGATATTTTTTTGTACTTTTGCGGAAATCATCATTTAACGATAATATAAGCCATGTTACGAATCGCTGTACAAGCCAAAGGTAGGTTGCATGAAGAGACTATGAAGATGCTTGAAGAATCAAGTATTAAAATAGAAGTAAGCAAAAGATTACTATTGATACAATCACCAAATTTTCCGGTCGAAGTTTTATTTTTAAGAGACGACGATATACCTCAAGCAGTTGCTACCGGTATTGCAGATGTAGGTGTAGTTGGAGAAAATGAATTTGTAGAAAAAAAAGAAGATGCAGAGATTATCAAACGTCTTAACTTTAGTAAATGTAGATTGTCTCTTGCAATACCCAAAGCAGTTGATTATAAAGGATTGGAATGGTTCAATGGAAAAAAGATAGCAACATCATACCCCGGTATTCTTGATTCATTCTTAAAAGAAAAAGGAATAAGCGCTGATATTCACGTTATTACAGGATCGGTTGAAATTGCGCCGGGTATCGGTTTGGCTGATTGCATTTTTGATATTGTAAGTTCAGGCAGCACTTTGGTAAGTAATAATTTAAAAGAAGTTGAAGTAGTTATGTATTCGGAAGCTCTTATGATTGGTAACAAAAATCTATCTTCTGAAAAACGCGCTATTTTAGATGAGATGCTATTCAGATTCTCATCATATAAAAATGCTGAAGATAAAAAATATATCATACTAAACATACCAAACAATAAAATAGATGATGTTTGCAATTTGCTACCAGGCATGAAATCACCGACAGTAACACCATTGGTAAAAGAAGGATGGTCTTCTATGCACTCTGTAATTGCAGAAGAAACATTCTGGGATATAATTAGTCAACTAAAAGCAATTGGAGCTGAAGGTATTCTTGTAGTACCTATCGAAAAAATGATTTTATAAGATGCAAATATATAATAATCCTAAACGTGAAGTATGGACAGAATTGTTATCTCGACCAAAAATCGACAATTCTAGATTGGGAAATACCGTTTCTAATGTTTTAAAGGACATTCAAAACAATGGAGACAAGGCTGTTTTTGAATATGAAGAACGCTTTGACCATGTTAAACTATCGAACTTGGAAGTTAGTAAAGCTGAAATTGATGCAGCCGAAAATTTAATTTCAACAGAACTAAAGGATGCCATTAATATAGCAAAATCTAATATTTATACATTCCACGCTGCACAAAAACACGATTTACCTAAAATAGAGACAACAAGTGGAGTCTGTTGCTGGCAAAAAGATGTTGCTATCGAAAAAGTAGGATTATATATACCCGGAGGTACTGCTCCTTTATTTTCTACTGTATTAATGTTGGCTGTACCTGCAAATATTGCAGGATGCAAGGAAGTAATTTTGTGTACCCCACCTGACAAAAACGGCAATGTAAATGCAGCTATTTTATATGCAGCAAAAGTTGCAGGAGTTGGAAAAATATTTAAAATAGGTGGTATTCAAGCAATTGGAGCCATGGCATATGGCACGGAAAGCATTCCAAAAGTATATAAAATATTTGGGCCCGGGAATCCATACGTAACAACAGCAAAACAATTAGTTAGTCTAAAAGAAGTTGCAATTGACATGCCGGCTGGGCCATCGGAAGTTGCAATAATTGCAGACGAAACGGCAAAAGCGGCTGTAGTTGCTGCAGATATGTTATCTCAAGCTGAACATGGAAGCACTAGTCAAGCGATTGTATTTACTACCAATGCAGATTTTGCAGTCAAAATAGCTGACGCAGCAACCAAACAATGTGAATCATCATCACGTAAAGAATTTATTTCAAAATCGCTTGAGAATAGTCGTATCATTATTCTGTCCGATGCAGAAATTATTGATGCAGTAAATGAATATGCACCTGAACACCTTATTATTATGTGCAAAAACTACATAAAAATAAGTGAACAGATTGTAAATGCCGGATCTGTATTCCTTGGATACTATACACCTGAAAGTGCCGGAGATTATGCATCCGGAACTAATCATACTTTACCTACCAGTGGTTATGCAAAAGCATATAGTGGAGTTAATTTAGATAGTTTTATCAAAAAGATAACTTTTCAGGAAATCACAAAAGAAGGATTAGACAATTTAGGCGATACAATTAAGACAATGGCCGAACACGAGCAACTAACAGCACATAAGTATGCTGTTACTATACGTCAACAATAAATTTATTTGAAAATCTCATTATAAAGGCATTTTATTGAGGTTTTTTTTGCGAAATCAAAAAAAAGCCTTTACATTTGCGAGAGTGTTATTAAAAAATCAATTCATAAATTATTTAAATCGCGATTATGAAAAAGTTATCTGCTACTATTGAAGAAAAAATGCAATTTTTTGCAGAAAATGCAAAAGCGCAAGTTGAGAACGGAAACAAAGCTGCTGGAATGCGCGCACGCAAAGCTTCTTTGGAACTTGAAAAATTATTGAAAGAATTCCGTAAAGAATCTATTGAAGCTGCAAAATAAAATTAAACAGCATAAAAAAAGGTTGGATGATTTTTTCATCCAACCTTTTTTTATACCTAATTTGCTTTTAATCAATCTTTATTTTGCAAAATTTACCTTTTTAGGATAAAATGTCCCGACAATGTTTCCCCCTCCTTCAGGGTTATCACATACCAATAGTCCGTGGCCGGTTCTGGATGACCCGAATAAATGCCATTCCAAGGAGTAAAGTTGCCATCATAACGAATCAACAATTTGCTA
>RZYM01000071.1 GCA_009930305.1 Bacteroidia bacterium | reverse complement strand
AATAAATATTGACCTGACAATAACCAATTCTCATTCCATATTTATTTGTTTTTAACTAGCAATTTGGGTTAAACTGTTATAATATTATTTCATAAGCGTTTTTTGCACGGCTTTTTATGGAGTAGGGGTTCGCATCATATATGCAGTTTTTATTTTGTATTTGAGGAGATTTTATGGCTCTTGAGATAAATAGTGATAGCATTGAGTATAAAAACAACAAAGTTATTGTAAAAACATTGCCTGAGAAGGGTGAAAATTTATCTGTTTTTGTACGCCCTGGAGATGAAATTATCTTTCAAATCGAAGAAATTACGCCTGAGCAATTGGAATACCTTTTAGTAGGAGGAGACATTGTTGTTTCTTTTCCAGGAGAAGGTGCTTTAACATTTGTTTCTTTGGGGCTAATGGGATTTAGTGGGAATCCACCTAAATTTTATTTTAGCGGGGGAAAATTTTTTTCTGTTGATAACATTCTTTCCAAAATAGAAGAAGTCAATGAACTTCCTATAGAGTCTGTGAATGCAAGCTTTAAAGTTAGAGTAAGTAATGTAGATGAAGAAACAGGGCTGATGAGCAAGCCTGAAACCCCAGATACAGCAAAACCTATTATCATTATTATCCCTCAAAATCAAATTAATCCAGAAGAAGAGATAAAATCAGAAGAATTTGTTGCTATGTACAACGATCAAAAAGCCGAAGAGTCAATTGCCGACAAAACAAATGTCAATAAAAATACGAGTACTTCATCTATTACCAGTGAAGGTATCTCTGATGTTTCTGATGCCGCCCAAGCATCATTGAAATTTACAATGGGATTTTTTCAAACTGATTATGAGATTGTTCGCTCATCAAATCCACTCATTGCTACTGAAGTTTTTGGTGGCGGTGGTAGTAAATTGGGAAATGTCAGCACAAGCCCATCTGCGCAAATAGAACCACATATCATTGACCTAAGGGATGAATTCAAAGAAGCCGTTATTTATGCGGATAGCCCGGCTTTATTTGGAGCAAATGGCGATTTTATAACAAGAGTTGTACGAATTACTCCTGAACAACCTGAGGGTTTCCAAGTAACACTTTTAGAAGTTTCTGGATTGCCTGCAAATTTTGAAATTATCAACGCCACAGGAACAGGTGCATATCAGAGTCTTACTCGTGAGGTTGAAGGCGTTTCTGATGGATTTAGTATAGTTCAAACCGATAGTGGTACTGCGTTAGAATTTTTAGTAAAATATCCTTCCAATACACCGGTTGCTACATTTTCAATGAATGTCAAAATAACTTCAGAATTTAGCTTAGACAATTTAGAGCCTGGGCGCACAATCGAAACACCTGATCTTACCATGCTTATTGAGGAAAATGATATCAACCTCCAAGTGAAAGAAACATTGGTAGCGAGTGACTATGTCTACCAATCACAAGCAGGGGAACAAGGTTTTATTGTCAATAGCAACCTCAATCGTAACATTGTGTATACGTCTCAAGGTGATTCAACCGTTATAGGTGGCATGGCGACAGATACCATTTACGGGCAAGCAGGGGATGACACAATTGATGGAAGATCTGGAAATGATACAATTAGCGGAGGTACAGGAAGTAATACTATTGACGGTGGACTTGGCACAGATACGCTTAATTATGATTTTGTAGATCGTTTTAGTGCCATTGATGCAATTGCTATTAGAGATTACATTACTTCTGGAGAATTTCAACAAATTATTACTGTTTTAAATGAAGGCATTTCTGTTAATTTAGGTACAGGAAATGCATCAGGAATAACTGCAGATCAAACTTATTTTACAGCTATTTCTACCAACGCCCCATCTAGTGGTGTTGCTGATTTTACGAAATTGATGCCAACTTTTACAGATGTATTTAGCAATATTGAAAATGTAAATGCTACAAATTATAATGATACTGTTTATGGTGATGCTCAGAACAATGCTCTCAGGGGGCTAGCAGGAGATGATTATCTGTATGGACAAGCAGGCAATGACACTCTTTTTGGTGGAGATGGAAATGATTATCTAGAGGGGGGGATTGACGCAAAAGTAGGAGAAAACTTAAACTCTTTGATGAATATTTCAGATTTATCTCATCCCGATATAAGTATAGTTGATTTATACACACGTTTTGGAGATTTTATTGATGGTGGAGCTGGTGAAGATACAATAGGATTTGAGCAGATAACAAATACGGCTGGAAATCAAAATGGAGTAAGGGTATTTTTAAATACTGAAGATACTGGAAAAAGTAATGAGGCTGGAATTGCTTATGGAGCAGATACTAATGTAGGTGTAGATTTTATTATGAACACTGAAAATGTTATAGGGTCAAATTATAATGATATCATCGTTGGTAATAGTAGTAATAACACTTTAAGAGGCTTAGGAGGAGCAGATACTCTTGTAGGGATAAGTGGTACCAACTATCTCTATGGATTTAAGGAGGGGTTTGCAGTTTCAGAAATAATTACAATGATTGATAGTAATGAAATAGATTCTGCGTACTATATTGTCAATGGTGGTAATACTTTTGTAATGGTCAATAATGATAGAGATGTTCTTAAAATTTCCACGAATCAATATACCCTTTATAAAGATGTCATTACTTCATCAGATGTTACAACATTTACTTATAGTGATTTAGACCTTGTAAATTCAGACAACATTGTAAATTTACGTTTGACAAGTATTTTAAATGCAGATAGCAATAATGCTTTTTATATCGATGGGAATGATTATCTGCTTGGTGGAAGTGGAGATGATAACTTATATGGTAATTCTGGTAATGATACCCTTGATGGATCATTAGGAAATAACTATATTGATGGTGGTAGCGGAGTAGACATTCTAGAATTTAGTGGTTTGGGGCTGAATAGAGTTTTTGTAGATATTCAAAGTTCTAAAGCTGAGAAGTATGATAGTGCAAATGTTGTAATCGGCACTGATACCTTGGCTAATATAGAGGTTGCTTATGGAACAGATGGCAATGATACAATTTTGGGAAATTTTGAAAACAACACTTTTTACGGAGGTAATGGGAATGACACAATTGCTGGTAGAGGTGGGGAAGACTATTTAGATGGAGGTCTTGGAAATAACTGGCTTATTTTTAGTGATGTTCAAAATAATGTGTATGCAAATTTAGAAGATAATAATGCAATAATTAATTCCAAGGAATCTGTAATTATCAATTTTGATAATATTGTAGGATCTAATATTGATGATGTTTTTTTAGGAAATAATAATAACAATACTATTCTTGCAGGGAGAGGAAACGATACAATAAGTGGGAAAGAGGGGAATAATTATCTGGATGGACAAGATGGAATTAATACATTAGACTATTCATATTATATAAATAACCTCAATTCTAATGGCTTGAACATTAACATATCGTCAACAAGTGTTAGTCATGGTATATTTGTTGATTATGTGCAAAACTTTCAAAACATCATAGGGACAAGTTACGATGATATTTTAGAGGGAAATTCAGAAAACAATACAATATCTTCAGGACTTGGTAATGATACAATAATAGCAAGTG
>RZYM01000070.1 GCA_009930305.1 Bacteroidia bacterium | reverse complement strand
CGTTGATTCGGAGTACAAATTTATTTTGTTTTTGTGGGTGGGTAAATCCCCAAACCGCCCTTAAAGGCGGTAATTAGGGTTGGCTTTGTAAGCTCTTTGGCAAGTTTAGGTTTAGAGTGGCTCGTGCGACTTGACAATGTGCTTACAAAAAGGGATGGCTATCATTTCCCAAGTTTCAATATTCTAAATGCACCCTGAGATACAATCAAAAAAACAATAGAACCAACAATCAAATCAGGATATTTTGATTGGGTCAGCAACACCAATACACCAGCTAAAATAACTCCTGAATTTATTATTACATCGTTGGAAGTAAAAATCATACTGGCTTTCATGTGTGCTTCTTTACTTTTCGATTTCTGGAGTAGGTACAAACAGATGGCATTGGCAGTTAATGCTAAAACTGAAACTCCAATCATAATTCTGTAGTCTGGCATTTCTTCAGAACCTATAAATCGTCTTACCACTTCTATAATACCTAAAAAGGCTAAGGATAATTGAAAATAACCACTCCAACGTGCAACTTTCTTTTTTCTCAGAACTGTTGAACCAACTGCCCAAAGACTTAATCCATATACAAAAGAATCAGCTAACATGTCTAAAGAATCTGCCACCAAACCCATTGACTTTGAAATAAGTCCGGTAGTCATTTCAATTATGAAAAATCCAAAATTAATTATGAGTATCGTCCATAACAGTTTTGATTGTACATCGGAACTTTCTATTGTTACTTCCTTTTCATCAATAGAACTTGAATATGTATGTTTTGCTCCAAAGTTTAATGATTCCAGACGCGATAATATTTCTTCATCTTCCCGAGAATGAAAAACAGTAAGATTGCGATTTTCAATATCGAATTCCAATTTCCTGATAACCTCTATTCCATCCAACTTCATACGAATCATGTTTTCTTCGGATGGACAATCCATTTTCGATATGTGGTATTCTGATTTAATCATTGTCGCCTGATAATCTAAGTTTTATTCCTCCATTAAATACAAATCCATCAGCCGGTGCCCAAATATCAGGGAAAGTAGGATTATTTGTTGGCGGCAAAACCAAAGGTTCAAAATCAGATTGCATAACGTTTGTAAAGTTCTCGAAATTCACGAATAAAGATAAACGTTCCCAATGTCGCATAATCATTATTCCCATTGTCCAATAATCTGTTTTTTGATTGTATAAATTATCGAACTGTTTCCCAGTGTAATAAACCTCATATCCAGCAGACCATTTTTCTTCAATTTCATAGAATAATACTGCACCCGCATTGTGCTTTGGTGTAAGTGGTTTCTGGTTATTGATATTATCGTATTGTAATTCGGTATTAACAAAGGCGTAGTTTAAATAGAGTTTAAAATCGTCGTATGTTAGTTTTATATTGGTTTCAAAGCCTGAACTTAAAATGTTACCATCAGCGCTTTCAAAATAAGCCATGCCCATTGTTTCGTCTTCCCGTAAAACCAATGCATTTTTTAGCTGAGTCAAAAAGAAGAGTTGGTTGATTGAGAAAGTCATTTCATCGCCCAATGCGGTTTTGTAATTTATATCGAAATTTCCTCCTATTGAAGTTTCTGCATCTACCAGGTCTTTTGATAATGGTTGAATATCCCGATAATAAATTCTCTCAGCATCTTCGGTGAAAATTGTAGGAAGCTTGTAACCCATAGCACCGCCAAGTCGTGAACTTAATTTATTGTTAGGTTTAAATAACAATGAAAAACGTGGCAGCACAAATGTCCCATAGTCAGCATTGTAGTCGGTTCGTAAGCCAGTTTCTAACCCAAGTTTTTTACTAAAATCGGTAGTGTTTTGAATAAAGCCACCAAAGGTGTTATGTGTATAATCTCTTGCAGAATATGAGTCAGCGTCTGTCTCTGTAAACTGTTCGAGATAATGGTTTAATCCCAATTGCCATTCTGTATTATCGTTTTTATGCAAATTGTATATGGCTTCGGTAAAACTGGATAATTGATTTCCACTGAATCGGTAGTCTGGAATACTTAGTTTTCTGTCAAAATAGGAAACACTATTTTTAAAAGAGAATGTTCTGTCATCGGTTGTATTCCGAAAACTTAATTGCGTAGCATAACGTTCCGATTTATTTTCTTCGGAAAAAATATGTTCAGTACTTGTGTTTCCCTTTATCACTTCCATGTCTCCACCCGTTCTATTATCGATGGTAGTGTTTAACCCTAAACTTAATTCAGTGTTAGGATTGAAGTAGTAGTAGAATTTTGGATTTAGACTAAAAGTTTGCGCTTTGGGCATATTTGAAAAACCATCTTCGTCGGGGTCGAATGCGATTTGATTATTAGCTGAGCCATAAACTGAAAGACCAACTTTTCCGTATTTCTGCGCATAAAACAAATTGCCAGTTGTACCCAAAGCACTTGTTTGATTTAGCATAACATCAAGCTTTGCTTCCTCTTCTGGTCGTATGGTTACAAGGTTTACCAAACCTGCAATTGCTCCACCACCGTACAAAGTAGAATTACTCCCTTTAATTAGCTCAACTTGCTTTAAGTCAAGCGGTGGTATTTGCATAATAGATAACCCACCGGCGAAACCACCATAAAGTGGCATTCCATCTTTTAATATTTGTGTGTATCGACCATCCAAACCCTGAATGCGAATACTCATATTTCCAGAACTAAGTGAGGTTTGCTGCATATGCACACCTGTGGTTTCTCTTAAAAGCATGCCAATATTTGTTGAGTTCATAGCTGCTTTTTCGCCTAATTCTTCGCCTGTAATTGCTTCAATTCTTGTTGGAATATCCTGAATTGTTCGGGAAGACCTTGTTGCTGCAATTACAACTTCTTCAAGTTCTTCTCCTTCTTCCAGCTCAACTTCAATCGTTTTGTTGTTGTCATCTGGAAAAGATAAAGTAATTTCCTTTTCTTCAAAGCCGACAAAAGAAATTACAAACTCTATTTCGCCATTGGGTAAATTCTCCAATCTTGCAAAACCCTCATTATTTGTAATTGTACCTGTCGTCGTTCCTTCAATAATTACACTTGCTCCAATTAAGGATTCGCCAGATTCTTCTTTTACCTCAAAAGTTATTTTGTTTTGTGCGAATAATAAACCTGTTGAAAAAAGAAGTAATAGAATAGTGAATGTTTGTTTCATAGCATAACTTTTAAAAATTATGTAACAAAACTACTGAATGAGTACGTGCAACAGTATTGCAAAGTTTTATCGGCAATTAGGGCAAATTCCTTTTACCACAAAATTGGCATTTTCAAACGAGAAGCCTTCTGCTAAATCCATCTTTGGAACTGGCATGTCTTTCATACAGTGAGTTTGACCGCATTTATTGCATAAAAAATGAATATGAAGGTCATCGGGTTTGCAGGTACAATCATCATCGCACAAGGCATATTTTACCGCTCCCGTACCATCGTCAATGCTGTGAATAAGGTAGTTGTCCTGAAACGTCTTGAGCGTACGAAATATAGTTGACCTTTCAACATTGTCAAACTGCTGTTCTATTTCATAAAGGCTTAATGCTTTCTTTTGTTTTTCTAAAATCTCGTAAACCAATTGGCGCATAGCGGTTGGTTTGATATTCTTTTGTTCTAATTTTTTATCTGTTTTACC
>RZYM01000069.1 GCA_009930305.1 Bacteroidia bacterium | reverse complement strand
GGGGAATCTTTAAAGTGATTTTAAAGAGGAGGCCTTCCAATGATAGAGTGGTTTAGCGGGTAAAATATAAGCACCATAGATAGCTTTTAGCCAAATGACTAAGAGTTATTTATGGTGCTTTTTTGTATGGACAAAGAGGGAGACAATTTAGGATCGTTTTCCTTAATCATTTTGTTTACAAAGTTATTATAAAAGTTGGGAGTGTACTCTTATGAAAAAATTAGTGCGTCTGATTACGTTAGTTAGTTTACTTTTTGTTTTTACCAATACTTGTATTGCAAATACACCGTTTGTTGTTGATATTGAAGATGTAGATAAAAAAGCTATAGCAGAGTTCATAGTTAATGACATGGTCAAACAAGGATTTAACATAATAAATACAAATGAATACCAAGTATCATTTAGAAGAGATGTCACAAACTTTTGGGCACAAGCGCTTTATGGATCTCAATTTAATAGCACTCCGGAACTTAGAACATACTTTAATTTAAGTCAGTCAGGTGTAAATACTCGCATTACTGCCGACATTAAGGTTGTTACAAATCCTAACAGCGGTTTTGAAAACTATACGGTTGTTACCAATAATAAATGGCAGGAGTATTTGGATGGCATAAAAAAGTATTTTAACGGCTATAGTAGCTATGGTTTTACTTGTTCTGAAAAGAAGCAGGATGATTGCTTTAAGATAACAGAGATCGTACCAGGGGGACCGGCTGATAAGGCTGAATTGAAAGTCGGGGACATGATTTCAAAACTGAATGGTGCCACAGTAGAAGATCTGAACAAGAAAAAAATAGATAAAATTTTTATAGCGGGTAATGTTGGTCAGGAGTTGCGTGTTACAACAAAAGGACCACTAAAAGAAACTGTTCATGTGCTGACCAAGGCTTTAATTCCACCTGCATATAAAAAGCCTGCAGAAGTATCACTTTCTAAATCAAATACCCCTGTGTTCGGATTTACTAATGGACAAGTTGATACAAGTTCTCTGATGCCAATAATAGCCGTTACTCTTGGTAGCAGCGCGGATAAAGAAGGTTTAAAAGCAGGAGATAAAATTATGAGTATCAATGGCATTCCCGTTTCTGAATACAATGCCAAAAGTTTCAGCGAGGCCTTTTCAGGAGGAGAAGATGCAAAGGTAACTTTAGTTATTGCCCCTAATGATGAAAACGCAGAACGCACTGTAATACTTACGAAATCTTTTGTAATAACTAAAACTGAATTGTGATTCCGTTTAAAAAGTTCATGATTATGGTGCCAATGGTGGATCGTCGGACATAAGAATTAAGGGTAATGTGTAATTATAATACGGATATTTTTGAACAATTGGGAAATATTGATCAAGTAGTTAAAAATAGGCATTGCATTCTTTTTACCTTTCTCCTACAAGCCTACTACAATTGGTTTCGCGCCATTCTTGTATTTAATAATCATTTGACGAATTTCTGTCTTAGTCAGCTGCAATAGATTAGATAAGCTAATACTATCTCATAATGCAGTACGGAAGTGGACAAAAAAGGACCGTCCCTTTTTATCCTACTAATTTTCCAAGGTTTATATTTTATTGCTCAAGAGAATATCTGCCTGAAATAGTGTTGATATGATACAAAATAAGACTAAATCACAAATATTTCTATTTAATTTGTTAAAAACTTGGTAATATGAAGACTAATTTTTTGATAACTCATCACTTTCACTAATTTGTCACCATTTATTGACAAATAATTTCCCGGAGTGTTAAAATGTACAAGTAAGTAATTTGTGCGGTTATTTGAACTAAATCATTGGAACGGGAAAAGGTAATTATTCGATTAAATAAAAGACATATGACGATTGGTTGTAGTCATATAACATAATTGCTATGCTAGTGCCATTCTTTTGGAAAATTGCCAAGATTACCAACAATTTTTATCAATGTGGTATGTTGTTCCGATTCGCTTGAATGTTTGCTATGCAATTAAGCAAAAAAAATAGTACAAGGGTGAAGCTGATTTGATAAACAAATTGCAGTCACATATTAACAGAATACGTAATTTATTGCGCCATGACGGTTCCTATACGGTTGTTTTGATACCGCATGATGGCAGAGAAATTAAGAAGAAAAGTTTGCAGACTTCCTATTTTAGGAAGGCTGTATATACGGTCGGCATTGCCGCTATTTTTTTCTTCAGTTGTGTAGGAGCGATGTTTTATGTAATTTACCAAGGCAGCACGGAACAAAGAGAACTTGCTGAATATCGTCAGACCAAGCAGGAACGTGAAACAAAGCTTAAAGAGCTTACTGCTATGTCCGAAAATATGCAGAAGGAAATGTCCGCATTGTCTAAACTGAGAAATCAGGTAGGGGAGCAGATGAAACAGTCAGGCATGAATGTTGAGCCAAATGTGACTGGTAATGCAGGCAAGATAGATAAGTACGCAGGCAAAGGTGGACCTTCTGCTTCTCCCGTATCAAATATTTCTATTATCTTAGAACAAAATAAAAATTTACAAGAAAACTTACAGTCGGAAATTAAGGCTTGGGGAAATTTACTGACGAATATAAAAAGTGAAAACTACAGAATCGCCGTGACTCCTAATCTTTGGCCTGTCGATGGTGGCTATGTTTCTTCTGAGTTTGGTAATAGAAAAGATCCTTTTGATAATTATTCCCATGATTTTCATCCTGGTGTTGATATAGCTGCAAACTATGGTGCTCCTATTTACGCAAGTGCTTCCGGCTATGTGCAGCAGGCTGGTTGGAATGGCGGCTATGGTAAATATGTGCGTCTTTCTCATGATTATGGTTATGGGACGGCATATGGACATATGAGTGGCATCAATGTTAATATTGGTGATTTTGTTAATAAAGGTGATGTTATCGGATATGTTGGCAGTACTGGTTATAGTACCGGGCCGCATCTGCATTTTGAAGTATTGTTGTATGGCGATCCAATTGATCCGCAGAGCCTTATAAAATAAACGAGGTGCACTATGTTCTTTTCTAAAAAGCAAGAAAATAAGAATGAGGAAGCTTCCTCAGTAAAAGAAAAAGAAGAAGAAGTATTATGGGAAACAAAAGAAGTTAAAAAAGTTGTGATCCCTGTCATTACTAAAAAAAAGGAGCAGAAGTATATGGACTATGAAGTTATAATTAGCAAAAACACCGCAATTAATGGCAATATCAGTATTAATGGCTGCACAAGGATTGACGGGGTTATTGAAGGTACTCTTGCCGTGGACAGTGATTTGTTTATTGGCGAAACGGGCAATATCAGAGCTACTGTTTATGCATTAAATGCTACTATTGATGGCTCTGTGTCAGGCAACATTGCTTGCAAAGGGCGTTTGGAACTTAAGAGCAGCGCCAAGGTTATAGGCGATATTAAATGTAATACTCTTGTAATTGCTGAGGGTGCTGTCTTTATTGGCAAGTGCTCCAGAATTGAGGAAGAAGACGAAAAAAACGAACCAGTAGTAGTGGTAGAGGACAAGAACTTAGTTTTATAGGAACCAACCAAAATTAAAAAAAGCTCTAGCCAAGGCTTATACGGATGTTTTGGTGGAGCAACTAAATAGACCTAAAGTGAGAGAGCAATTGTCAGCAAAATGCGGACAACTGCTCTCTTGTGTTATTTTCAGTTATTTTGTTGCGATATCGCCAACACCGTCTAGTACTAATCTTGGACGATACGGATATTGTTTGATGCCTTCGC
>RZYM01000014.1 GCA_009930305.1 Bacteroidia bacterium | reverse complement strand
ACTCATTGGTTGCTGATGGTAAAATTATTGACACCAAGAAAATGTTATTGACAAAATAAAACACTCCTATGTCTATAAACAGAGTCTATTACCTCATCGTCGCTTGTTTACTTGCAACACTATCATCGTGTATCATGATGGGACCGCAAGCCGATCCGATTGCTTTGCTGCAAGGTAAAAACGATGCCATGATTACTGCCGGTATTTCAGTTCCAGGATCCATTGCTGCCGCTACAGTATCAGGGTCGTATGCCATTACCGACCATTTCGCAGTGCAGGCTCATGCCGAACTTCCCTTTTACAAGAAAACGGAAACGTATCCGTTTTATACGGATCTCGGAGCCGGCTACTACACAAAACTCAAAGAAAATGTTATTTTAGAAAATTTCTACGGCGGCGGATATGGACATGCGCAAACATACACAAGCGCATCCACTACAGGGAAAGAAATATTTAATTCCGGACGGACGATGCGAGCCTATACGCAGGTAAACTGCGGTATGGTTAATCTAGGTCGCGCACACACCGAATTCGGAGGCGGTTTACGTATCGGATACGAAGGATATCATTGGATTTATCAAGATACTTATTGGAATTCACCAGAACCTGTTCACGAAGGTTTAGAAGAAGATGATTGGAGACATAGTATGCTTATTGAGCCAATTTTTTTTGTACGATTCGGATGGGAGCATTGGAAAATTGGGTTACAGTTAGCGGGTCGTTATAGTTTAGTAATTCCATCGTGGGGAAGTAGTTTCGGATTTGATCCTTCCATAACACTTAATTATTGCTTTTAAGTTAGATATTAATTATGTCCAAAACAACATCATATCTCATTTGTTTATTACTCCCTTTTTTTGCAGCCTCGTGCAGCATACCATCATCTTTAGTTGAAGTTCCGATGATGCAACAAAAAGGAGATGCTATGGTTAGTGCCGGTTTCTCGTATCCGCTCGGGGTTTGCGTATCGGGCGCATACTCTCCGGTAAATCATTTAGCACTGCAAGCCGATGCAGAGTTCAGTTTTTACACGCCAACAGATGTTTCTGTATATCCATTTAACACCCATTTATCATTGGGTTATTATCACAAATTTGGGCAACACTGGGTACTCGAGAACTATTACGGTGGCGGATACGGACAAAAAAATACCCATTTAACAGTGGAGCCATATCCCTATCGGTCGGGGTTTAACGCAAATGCTTTTACACAAATCAATTTTGGAGCAGTCAATCTCAAGGGAAACGGAGAGGTAGGTATCGCATTTAAAGCCGCTTATTACTATTATGATTCACCCATCACGTACGCTCTATTTAATACAAACAGGGAAATCACTGGCACTTATAGCTGCCCTACTACTGGACATTCGATTGTACTAACACCTGTATTTTTTTTCCGATTCGGATGGGAACACATTCGCCTCGGTTTGCAAGTAAACGGCAATCATAATTTAACATTATCAGGAAGCCCCGATACGCAATATCCATTCAATGTAATTTTATCGGTTATGTATCGTTTTTAAGTATAGTATTCATTTTGAAAGTGTAGAGGGTATTCAGGTTATCAGATAAAATAGTTTGGAATCTTGTTGGTGTATTGAAGTTTATAACATGAAATAAATCACAATCACGAGATTTTAACATAATATACGTCTGATTATATGTGTTATGCGCTTTATGAATGATTTTTCTAAAAATATATATGTTAAAAAAACCGTAAAATATCAAGATATAACTTATCTTTGCCGGCGTATCTGAGAGATATAATTTTTCTATTAAACTTAAATATTACAAAATGAAAAAGAAGAGTTTATTAATTTTAATGTTTTTGGTTGCAGTTGCAACAGCAGCATTTGCTCAACCTCGCGCAATCGGTGCTCGTTTCGGTTATGGTTTTGAGGCATCTTATCAACACAGCCTAGGTAACAATATGGTTGAAGTCGAAGTAGGTTTGCCAGGATTCTTCGGAGTTGAGGCAGCAGCTACTTACGATTGGATTTTCCCAATCAGTTCTTGGAAAGAAAAAGGCACATGGAATTGGTATGCCGGTGTTGGTGCGGGTGCAGGTTATTGTTGGCCAACTTTTGGATATGTTGGTGTAGCAGGTCGCATAGGTGTTGAATACAACTTCTGGTTCCCACTTCAATTATCTTTTGACTGGCGTCCTATTGTAGGTCCTTCATTTGTTGGATATGGAAGCGGAGTTGGTTTAGGATTTAATGCAGGCGGTTTATATGCTGGTGCAATAGCTTTAGGTGTTAGATATAAATTCTAATTTGCTAAACAATTATTATAGTTTTAATAAGGCTGCATCTTAGATGCAGCCTTATTTTTATATATTCTAAAAACAAGTTATAAAATATTTAAATCGCATTACAATTATACAAGCTGATAAGTATGTAATATTTACCCTGCAAATAATAAATTATGTATAATTAAGCCTCTGATTGCTTGTATTTTACAATTTGAAGTTAAAAAATACTACGTATATACGATTTCCCTTTTTTACACGTTACTTATTGTGTAAGATAAAGGTTTTTCGTACCTTTGACGGCTTTTATTGGTTTTTACCTTTCAATGCTATTTATTTATGTTTGAGTTTATTAAAGGAGATGTTGTGGAATTAACTCCCACACTGGCAATATTAGAGAATAATGGTATAGCATATTCTATTAATATTACCATATCTACATATACTGCGATACAAGGAAAGAAAAATGTATGCCTATACTTGTATGAGGCTATTCGTGAGGATGCTTTCATATTGTATGGCTTTGCAGAAAAAACAGAAAGACAAATGTTTTTGTTGCTTATTTCTGTTTCAGGAGTTGGTGCAGGTACAGCCCGTGTGATATTGTCTTCAGTTTCTGTACCCGAATTGCAAGCCGCAATTGCCGGTGGTAATGAGGCATTATTTAAAGGAGTTAAAGGCATAGGTTTGAAAACAGCGCAAAGAATTATCATTGATTTAAAAGATAAGGTCCTTTCAATACAAACAGTTCCCGGTGCAATAAATATATCTTCTACTTTATCTGAAGTTCAGGAAGAGGCTGTTTCTGCACTTGTTATGTTGGGCTTTGCGGCTCCGGCAGTTAGAAAAGTAATATCAAAAATTGCAGAAGCAGATTCTTCACTTGGTGTAGAAATGATAATAAAGAAAGCCTTAAAAATGATTTAGCCCCTTGAAAAAATCGGTAGAAAAAATATTTCTTGTTTTAGCTTTGTTATGTGGAATGGTGCTGATTCCTGCATGGGCTGTTGAACCTGTATCTGATCAAGATGCACCGAATAGCAACGAACTTGTGCAAGACACTTCTAAGCCTAGGTATCAGACAAATAAGATATATCCTGAGACTCAATCCGATTTAGAAGAATCGGCTCCTATTGATTTACCGAATCCGGAAAATATCAAAACAAAAATAGATTACGATCCAACTACAAGTAAATTCTTTTTTAATACTCAAGTAGGTGAAGAAAATATATCTACTCCATTTTATCTTAATAGTGATGAATACTCTGATTATACTGCAAAAAAATCCTTAGAATTATATTATTTATCTAAGAATAGGGATGAAAAAAAATCTAAGTATCAATTATCGTTAACAGAAATGAAGTTCGACATAGGTCAGGCAGATAAGGTTTTTGGTCCGGGAGGAGTGCAATTAAAATTACAAGGATCAGCCGAGCTCGATTTTGGCTTGGATTTCAAGAAGTTAAAGGACCCATCATTGAACGAACGTTCTCAAAATCCGGCTCCAACATTCGATTTTGATGAAAAAATTCAATTGAGTGTTGATGGTTCGGTCGGAGATAAATTGAAATTCGGTTTAAATTACAATACAGAGGCAACATTCGATTTTGATCAGTCTTTGCTAAAATTGCAATACGAAGGCAAAGAAGATGATATCATAAAGAAAATTGAAGCAGGAAATGTTAGTATGCCTCTTACCGGTTCTTTGATAACCGGAAATACCAGTTTATTCGGTTTTAAGGCCGACTTGCAATTTGGTAAATTAAAGATTAATGCTGTAATATCACAACAAGAATCAGAAGGAAAGACCCTGAATACCAGCGGTGCACAAACTACAGATTACGAAATACGTGCTGATGCTTATGATGAAAACAGACACTATTTCTTATCTCATTATTTTAGAGAACATTATGATGAATGGATGTCGGATCTGCCTAATATTTCGTCAGGCGTCTCTATTGGTGAAATTGAGGTATGGGTAACAAATAAAAATACAATTAATTACGATAATACTGCAAATGTGGTGGGTTTTGCCGATATTGCAGAGCCTAATCGTATATATAATCCTTCATTTATATCAACAGGCAATCCAACAGTTCCGGATAACGCTGCCAATACATTGTTTGCAGATGTAGTCCAATCAATCGGCGGACTTCCCAGTATTTATGAAATTGACACATATCTACATACATTCTCTATGCAAAGCACTATTGACTATGTGAAATTGGAGGGTGCCAGAAAATTGGAGTCTTCGGAATATACTATCAATAGGGAACTTGGTTATATATCTTTAAAATCAGCATTGAATAATGATGAAATGCTGGCTGTTGCATATCAATATACCTACAAAGGCAAGGTATACAATGTCGGTGAATTGTCGAAGGGATCTGAGCCGACCAAGCCATTGTCTTTAAAATTATTAAAGTCTATTGATAAATCACCATTTGTTCCAACTTGGGATTTGATGATGAAAAATGTCTATGCTTTAGGAGCTTATCAGGTACAAAAAGATAAGTTTACTTTTAACATCATGTACAGAAACGATTCGACCGGTATCGATTTGCGTTATATATCAGAAGGACCTATTGCTAAAAAGCCTTTAATAAAGGTTATGAATTTAGACCGTTTGGATTCGCATTTGCAAAAGACTACCAATGGTGATGGTATATTCGATTATGTAGAAGGTTATACAATTGTTTCTCAAAATGGTAGAGTTATATTTCCTGTTTTGGAACCATTCGGTTCATACTTAAAAAAAGCATTAAACAACGATCCTGTACTTATCAAAAAATATGTATTTCAGGAATTATATGATTCTACTATGACCGTGGCTCAAGAATTAGCAGAAAAAAATAAATTCTACATGGTGGGAGAGTACAGAGCTTCTTCCGGTTCTGAGATACGTCTTAATGCAATGAATGTTCCAAAAGGTTCTGTAAAGGTAACAGCCGGTGGTCGAGAACTTGTTGAAAATGTTGATTATACTGTTGATTACATGATGGGTGTTGTTTCGATTATGAATCAAGATTTGATAGATCTTGGAACTCCTATTAGTGTTACGATGGAAAGCCAATCAATGTTTAATATGAAGCGAAAATCATTAATCGGGACACATTTGGATTATGCATTTAACGATCATTTTAATGTTGGTGGTACTATTATGTATCTTTCGGAAAAACCATTAACCGAGAAAGTTAGTTATGGCGATGATCCTGTAGCAAATACTATTTGGGGATTAAATACGTCATATCGAAATCAATTCCAATCTGTAACGGATTTTTTGAATAAAATACCAATCTTAAATTTAAAACAGCCATCAACTATTGCCTTTAATGCTGAATTTGCACAAATGGTACCCGGTACGGCAAAAGGTGCAAACGGAAAGGTTTATGTTGATGATTTTGAATCTACGAAGATAGGATTTGATGTACGTTATGCATCAAATTGGAAATTATCAAGTACTCCCTTGCGTTTCGATGAGTCTGCTAATGATAATAATATTGAATATGGAAAGAATCGTGCATTATTATCATGGTATTATATTGATAATATCTTTAATAGAAGTACTTCGTCAACGCCATCATATATTAGAAATGATAAAGAACAGTTATCTAATCATTTCGTACGTGAGATAAGTGAACAAGAAATATTCCCTAATCGAGAGTTGGTATATGGCCAATCCACTTATATTCAGACCTTAGATCTAGCTTACTCTCCTCAGGAACGTGGTCCATACAATGTATTTGAACAGAACTTTAATAGCGAAGGTTATTTAATTGACCCGAAATCGAAATGGGGTGGTATGATGCGTAAATTGGAAACTACCGATTTTGAAGCAAACAATATCGAATATCTAGAGTTTTGGATGATTGACCCCTTTGTTTATAATGATGGAACTGCTAAAGGAGGTGATTTGTATTTCGATTTCGGTGATATTTCTGAGGATATTTTAAAAGATGGTCGTAAATTTTACGAGAATGGTATGCCATTTGATGGCTCAACAGGCGATGTTGTAGAAACTGTTTGGGGTAAGGTCCCAAGTAAACAATCTCTAACATATTCTTTCGATAGCGATGCAGCAGCACGTAAACGTCAAGATACCGGTTTAGACGGATTGCTTACTGAAGAAGAGTTCACATTTGTTACTTACAAGGAATTTGTTGATAAGATGACTGCAAAATTGTCGCCTGATGCTATTGCAAGATTGCAAGCTGATAAATCATCAATGTTGAACGATCCTGCAGGAGATAACTTCCATCATTATAGAGGAACCGATTATGATGAAGCAGAAATAAGCATCTTAGATCGTTACAAACATTATAACGGAACAGAGGGTAACTCTCCAGCATCAACAGCAGATGAATCATATACAACAGCTTCAACAAATAATCCTGATATAGAAGATATAAATCAGGATAATACGATGAGCGAAACCGAGAAGTATTACGAATACAAAATCTCGCTTCGTCCTGAAGATATGACCATCGGTAATAATTATATATCTGATATTGTAACTTCATCCGTAAGTTTGAAAAACGGAGAAACAGCGTCAGTAAAATGGTATCAGTTTAAAGTTCCTTTGCGTGATTCTGAGAAGTATTCTGCAAAAGGTGGTATTCGCAGCTTTAAATCAATTAGATATATGCGAATGTATCTTACTGATTTCGAAGAACCTGTAAATCTGCGTTTTGCAACAATGGAGTTGGTTAAGGGCGAATGGAGATCATATACAAATCCTATAGAAGAAACATACTACAATAATAATGGAGTTATTGAAATGTCATCAGTAAGTATAGAAGAAAATTCTGCTAAAACTCCTGTAAATTATGTTTTACCTCCCGGTGTAAGTCGTGAAGTCGATCCAAGTCAACAACAGGTACGTCAAGAAAATGAGCAATCAATGACAATGCGTGTTCTTAACCTACAACCTAAAGACTCTAGAGCTTTATATAAGAAATTAGGTGGATACGATATGCGTCAGTATGGTAGAATTCAAATGTTTGTTCATGCTGAGGCTATTGCTGAAGACAATACTGATTTGCAAGATAATGATTTGAAGTTATTTGTTCGTATGGGTTCTGATTACAAGAATAACTATTACGAATATGAAGTTCCTTTGGAAGTGACACCTGCCGGAATGTATTCAAATAATTCAACTGCCGATAGAGAAATTGTATGGCCTGAGGATAATATGGTTGATTTCCCATTGTCGTTGCTTACTGATTTAAAATTAGCTCGAAATGAGGAGAAAAATCGACAAGGTTCTCATGTTACTAACTTAACGCCATATTCTGAAGTTGACCCGGACAAGCCAAATAACAAGATAACCATAAAGGGTAATCCAAGCTTGGGAGAGGTTGAAGTTTTGATGATTGGTATTAGAAATGGATCAAGAATTGTGAAGTCGGGCGAAATATGGGTTGATGAGCTGTTGCTTACCGATTTTGACGAAAATGGTGGCGTTGCTGCTTTAGCAAGTCTCGATATAGCTTTGTCAGACTTTATCACATTAAGTGCTGCAGGCAGATTAGAAACGATTGGTTTTGGTGGAATTGAACAGAGGGTATCAGAGCGCAGACAAGACGATTATTACCAATATAATGTTAATACGGGTATCGATTTAGGTAAATTATTTCCTGAAAAGGCGAATGTTTTGTTGCCTATACGTTTCTCATATTCAAATGAAATTACAAATCCGAAGTACAATCCTTTGGATAAGGATATTTTATTGTCTGATGCTTTAAGAACAGCTTCTTCAAAAGCTATGCGTGATTCTATTTTGCAGATTGCTCAAAATGTATCTACCAATAGGAGTTTGTCTATACCTAATATACGCGTCGGAATAGTTAGTAAGAAAGGACCTAGACCTTGGGATCCTGCTAACTTTACTATAGGAGGTTCGTATTCCGAAACTTCTTCACATAATCCTAATACTGTAAGAAACGTTGATCAGTATTGTAATGCTTATGGTACTTATGAATTTTCGTGGACTCCTAAACCATGGGAACCATTTGGTAAAATTTCTAAATTGAAGAATTCTAAGAACTGGAAGTGGGTAGCCGATATAGGTATAAATTATGCGCCTAAGCGTTTTGCATATAAGACCAACTTTGCCAGAAATTATTACGAGCAACTTGTTCGCGACTTTAATAATGAGTCGTCTGAAGTTATGGATCCGACGTTCCAAAAAGATTTCATGTGGAATAACGATTTCGATATTGCATGGGATATAACTAAGAACATTCGTTTAACATTAACTACTTCAAATCAATCTCGAATCAGCGAAAATGAAGGTGGTGTAAATAAGTGGTTATATCCTGACGAATATGAAATATGGAAAGATTCGGTACGTAGTAGTTTAGCTCATTTAGGTTCTCCAATGAATTATAATCAGCGCTTTACTGCATCATGGTCTATTCCATTTAATAAGATACCATTATTAAATTGGATATCCGGTAATATGAAATACGATGGTAGTTATGAGTGGTTATATGGAAACGAAACTATTGCTAATACTGCTACAAGTACAGGTGTGTGGGCTGTTGACGGTAAGATTAATTTCGAAACTTTGTATAATAAATCGAATTATTTGAAAGAAGTCAATAAGAAGTTTGGTTCGTCTCGTGCATCATCTAAAAACAAATCTAAAGATAAAACAAAGAAATTCGAACAGACTATTAAGTTTAGCAAAGGCGATACTGTTTTAATTAAGCATAAACTTAATTCGAAGAATGTTGATGTTATTGCATCTTTAAATGGTAAGAAGTACCCTATAAAATACAAGGTGGTAGATTTAAATACCATATCTTTCATTGCTAAAAATAATGCAGAAATAAATTTGTCTGTGGCTATGCCTGATGGTGATAAGCCTGTAAATATGGCTTTGGATATAACATCTCGTATATTAATGTTAGTGCGTAATGTATCATTTAATTATTCTCAAACCGATGGTACTATATTACCCGGATTTAAGCCCTCTGTTACTTGTTTAGGCTTAAATAGTTATGATGGTAAAATTGCTCCGGGTTGGGATTTTGTATTCGGTGTTCAAAATAGCGATATGTTGGATAGAGCTATTAACAATAATTGGTTGGTTATGGATGATGTGATTTTTAATCCGGCGGTTATGTCACATTCCGAAACATTTAAGGCATCAGCCCTATTAGAGCCTTTCCCAGGCTTCAAGATTAATCTTGCTGCAGACAGACAGTATGTTAATAACAGGAGTGTAGAATACGGCACAGATAATCGTCTTACTACCCTTGCAGGAAGTTTATCTATGAGTTATGTAGCTATAGGAACATCATTTGCATCAATGACTAAGAGTGGTAGTTATTCGTCTGAGTTGTTTGATCAGTTCTTGGAATATAGAAACACGGTAAGATCACGTTTGAATAGTAAGTATAATCCTAGTTCTTCTTATGGTCTGAATACTGATGATGTTTTGATACCTGCTTTCTTGGCTGCTTATTCGGGCAGAGATCCTAATAAAGTGAGTTTAAGTTCAATTCCTTCATTTTGGTCGTTCTTGCCTAATTGGCAGATTACTTTCGATGGATTATCGCGCATACCGTGGATTAAAGAGCATTTTAGAAGTGTCAATTTAACTCATGCATATAATTGTAAGTATCAGATGGGTTCGTTTACTGCCGATCAGTCATTTATGTCGATTGATGGAGATGATTTCGGTTATGTTACTGACGTACTTAGCGGTGGTTTAACTCCATCTAGCAGGTACACGGTAGGTTCTGTATCGATTAATGAGCAATTTAGTCCTCTTATTGGTGTTGATATTAATATGAAGAATAGTTTGTCTTTAAAAGTCGAGTGGAGAAAAGGACGTAATTTAGGTTTAAATTTATCTGGTAATCAGGTTGTTGAATCTTGGAACGATGAGTATGTTGTAGGACTTGGCTATAAGTTTAGTGACCTTAATTTTACAATGAAGTCTGCATCAAAACAAAAGAAGGTTAAGAATGATTTGACTTTGCGTGCTGATTTCTCATTAAAGGATACTGAAACATTGGTTCGTAAAATTGAATTGGAAGAATCGCAAGCAACTGCCGGTGATAAGGTTATAGCGTTCAAGTTTGCTGCTGATTATGTGTTTAGTGAACGTATTAACTTTAGATTATATTATGACCTGCAGATGCGTAATCCGGTTATAACTACATCATATCCCACCACAATATCTGATGTCGGTATAGCTGTTAAGATTTTACTTACTAGATAAATTGTAAGCGGTCTTACTTAAACAAGTGAGTCTTATTTGTTTATTTATTTAGGTGCTATCCTGTATAGCCAGATTCCTATACATAGATAAACAATATTTGGAAGCCAAATTGCAAATATAGGATTCCATCCACCCTTTACTGTAAAAGATGAAGATACAAGTGTACATAGAATGTATGTAACACTTAGGGCAAAGCCTATTAAAATATGAAAACCTGCGCCGCCTCTCGTTTTGCGTGATGCTACTGAAACCCCGATTAATGTTAATATAATTGCGCCGAATGGCATGGCAAAACGTTTCTGATATTCAAGTTTATACGCATTAAGTCCCGCTCTTCCCCTTTTACTTTGTGAATTAATGTATTCGCGCAATTCAGGATTTGTCATTCTTTCGTGGTGGTTTTTTACAACTACAAATTCCTTTGGAGTCATTTCTATTTTACGTTTTAAGGTATCTCCTGTAGTTAGTACTTCACGCATTCCAACAAAATCACGTTTCATAAAATCGTGCATTGTCCAATTGTAGGAAGAATCATATTTTATAGTGGTAGCAGTAAGGCGTGACACCAATTTTTTCCCTTCAAATTTGTCGAGTGAGAATCTATATCCTCTTTCTCCTTTTAAATCGAATCGTTCCATGTAAGCTATTTCGTTTGCGTTTACCTTAAATTGAACATTTCTAAGGGTACTTTCAACAGCGATATGGTCAACGTATTTACTCTCAAAGTCGAGTCGGATATCATTCCCTTTCGGGATAATGTATGAACCAATGTAAAAGGTGAATAATGCAATTATTGCTGCTGATATAAAATAAGGAACGAGAATACGCTTAAAACTTATGCCACCTGCCAGCATTGCAATTATTTCAGAATTATATGCCAGCTTTGACGTAACAAATAATACTGCAATAAAAGCAAAAAGAGAACTGAATAAATTAATATAAAATGGAATAAAATGAATATAGTAATCCATTATTATTGTCTTCAACGGTAGGTTTTCGTTGTAAAAATTATCCATTTTTTCAGTAATGTCAATAATTATGGCAATACTAATAATCATTAAGATGGACAAAAAGTATGTCCCCAAAACTTTCTTGATAATGTAAAAATCTATTCGTTTTAGCATATAACGGTGCAAAAGTACAGAAAATTATTGAGAAAAATTTGTTGCATTAAAATAAACAATGTATATTTGCAATGATTTTAGAGTTGTAATGATTACAAATTATGTCGGGTAGAGTTAAAGAATATTTGCAAGCACACAATGTGCATCCTTCAATGCAGCGAATAGTTATTATGAATTATTTGCTTAATAATAGGACACATCCTACTGTAGATATGATATACAATGATATATCCAAGTCTATGCCTACATTATCAAGGACAACTGTATATAATACTCTAAAAGTTTTAGTTAATAATAATGCAGTGTTGCAATTGGATATAGATGAAAAGGAAGCGCATTATGATGGATATACTCACGTTCATGCACATTTTAGATGCTTGAATTGTGGAAAAATAATTGATTTGTCTCCAAAATATTTAGACAAACTTATAACAAACGAAATTGATGATTTGTTAATCACCGAGACTCAATTATATTATAAAGGATATTGTTCAGATTGTAAAGATTTAGGGAAAATCCCCAATATTAATAATAAATAAAAACGACTATGAAAACTTTTGTATGCACAGTATGCGGTTACGTACACCATGGTGATACACCGCCGGCAATATGTCCAAGATGTAAGCAACCTGCTTCTAAGTTTAAAGAAGTAAAAGGGTGATAGTAATAATATTTTAAATTTTAATGATATGAAATTTATTTGTTCAGTGTGCGGTTATATACACGAAGGCGATGCAGCTCCTGAAAAATGTCCTCAATGCGGACAGCCTGCAAGCAAGTTTACAAAACTTGATGAAAACGCAAAACTAAACTTTGTTACAGAGCATGTTATAGGTATTGCAAAAGATTGTGATGATGAGATGAAGAAAGATTTAAATGCTCATTTTATGGGAGAAGCAACAGAAGTAGGTATGTATTTGGCAATGAGTAGACAAGCAGATCGTGAAGGTTATCCTGAAGTTGCAGAAGCATTTAAACGTTATGCATTTGAAGAAGCGGAACATTGTGCGAGATTCGCAGAATTGTTAGGTGATGTTGTATGGGATACCAAAACGAATCTTGATAAGAGAATGAATGCTGAAAGTGGAGCTTGCGCTGATAAAATGCGTATTGCAAAACGTGCAAAAGAATTGAATTTAGATGCAATCCATGATACAGTGCATGAAATGGCAAAGGACGAAGCTCGTCATGGTCGTGGATTTGAAGGACTTTATAAGCGTTATTTTGGATAAAAGGATAACAATAAAAAGGAAACAGCTTCTGGTAATTTACACAGAAGCTGTTTCCTTTTTATTGTTAACTATAGATGATTTTATCTATTTCTCTACACTCTTCATCACTAAAATAGGTGTTGTTTAGTGCATCTAAATTACTTTTTAATTGGGTTGCAGTACTAACACCAACCAGTGCAGAAATTACATGAATATCGCGTAAAACCCATGCAAGAGCCATTTGCGCTAATGTTTGTTCACGCCTTTTTGATATAGCATTTAGTTTTTGCATTTTTCCTACAATTTCATCAGTTATTTCAGATTTTTGTAGATAACCATATTGGTTTGCAGCTCTTGAATTTTCGGGTATGCCATTAAGGTATTTTTCAGACAAAATACCCTGTGCAAGTGCAGAATAAGCTACAAATCCGACTCCACTTTGACGTAGTGTATCAAATAAACTTATTTCAGGATCGCGGTACAGCATATTGTATCTTCCTTGATAAACAATACATGGAGTTCTGTTTTCGTTTAATAGCCAAAATGCTTTTTGAGCGGCTTCAACAGGATAATTAGAGATACCAACATATAAGGCTTTACCTTGATGCACAATATCTGTCAATGCTTGTACTGTTTCTTCTACAGGGGTATTTTGATCATATCTGTGTGAGTAAAAAATATCGACATAATCCAGACCTAATCGTTTTAAACTTTGATCCAAACTCGAAATTAAATACTTGCGCGAACTCCCATCTCCATAAGGACCATCCCACATAAAGAAACCTGCCTTGGTGGTTATTATCATTTCATCTCTGTGTGATGAAAAATGTTTTTTAAACAACTTGCCGAAATTGCTTTCTGCGGAACCTGCCGGATGCCCGTAATTATTTGCTAAATCGAAATGAGTTATGCCTTTATCGAATGCCAAGAATAGCATTTTTTCAGCTTCATCAAAATTGTCGAAAGATCCAAAATTATGCCATAAACCAAGTGATAGGCTAGGCAACCTTAAACCGCTTTTCCCACAATAATTGTATGTGGTTTGGTTATTGTATCTGTCCGGATTAGGTGTGAACATTGCTAAATAGTTTTAGTTTGTTTTTTTTGTCTTATAACAGATGCTATAATTGCAACTGCAACAAATCCTATTATAATGAATAATGATGTAACATTTGAGATTTCAAATCCCCAACCGAAATCTACATATGCCTCATTTAAACACATCTTTATACCAATAAATCCAAGAATTCCGGCCAAACCATATTTCAGATAATAGAAATATTCCATAATACCGCTAATTGCAAAGTATAGTGAACGAAGTCCCAAAATTGCAAAAATGTTTGATGTATAAACTATAAAGGTATCTCTTGACACTGAAAGTACTGCGGGAATCGAATCAACAGCAAACATAACATCAGATAATTCTATCATAAGCAATGCAACAAATAGGGGGGTTGCATACCATTTTGCATTTTTCTTAACAAAAAAATCGTGGTTCTCTATTGTATTTGTAACCGGAAAAATTTTCTTAAACCCACGTATAATTAAGTTGTTTTCAGGATGAGGTTTCTCATCTTTTTTCTCAAACAGCATGTGAACACCTGTATATATAAGAAAAACTCCAAACACATACATAATCCATGCAAATTTGTTAAGTAGTGCAACACCGGCAAATATAAATATTGCACGTAGTATTATAGCTCCAAATATACCCCAGAATAACACTCTGTGTTGGTATTTTGGCTCTACGCGGAAAATGCCGAACAGCATTATAAATACAAATAGATTATCTATGCTGAGTGATTTCTCTAATAGGTATCCGGTTAAAAATTCAAGTCCTTTCGTGTGGCCGAGGTGTACATAAACACCTAAATTAAAAATAAGTGCTAATAATATCCAAAATCCCGTCCAAAGCAATGATTCTTTTATTTTGGGAGCTTCGTCTTTCTTGTGAAAAACACCAAGATCTAACAAAAGCATCAACAGAACAAATGCATTAAATCCAATCCAATACCAAATATTTTCGTCAGTCATAATCTATTATTTGTTAGTAATTTGCAAAGATAGTCATACTTTTTTTCGGCTCACATAAAATTTATATGTTTTTATGTTCTGTGTTTATAAGCATTGTATTTTAGACTAATAGTTGTTTTACCTTTTCTGAAATTGCTCGTCCTTCAGCTTTACCGGCTAGTTGTTTTGATGCAACACCCATTACTTTGCCCATTTCTTTAGCTGAGTTGACTCCTAATTGTGCTATAATCTCTTTAATGCAAGCTGTTAGTTCTTCATCACTCATTGCTTTAGGTAAGTATTCTGAAATAACATCAGCTTCTGCTGTTTCGCTTTCTGCGAGGTCAGGTCTGTTTTGTTCTATGTATATTGCTGCAGATTCCTTACGTTGTTTAACCATCTTTTGTAAGATTTTAAGACCTGCTTCTTCTGTTACAACGCCATTATTGCCTTTTGCAGTTTGTGCTTCCAATAATTCTTTTTTTATACCTCTCAATGCTTCCAAACGAATCTTGTCTTTGGCTAACATAGCCTTCTTAATGTCGTTAGTAATCTGTTCTATTAGTTCCATATTTATTGTTTATTTTTTATTGCGTTTATATGCCGGAATTTCCAAATCTTCATCATCTGCCCACGAACCAAAATCAATTACTTCTTCTTCCTGATTATCTTCTTCTTCAAATGGATTAATTATGCTTGGTTGAGCTTCGCTTTTTCCATCCTTCTCGCCGTAATATTTATCAACCATGCCGCGTATTTTGTCGTCGAATTCAATATTTGGTTCATCCTTTTTTGTTTCGTCTTTAATGTGGCCTGTAATATCGTCAAGTTCAAAACCGGTTGCGATAATTGTTACCTTAATTGTTTCTTCCAAATTATCGTCGTATGTTGCACCCCAAATAAATTCTTCAAGATTTTCGTTGATGCCATTTAAGAATGCTTTTAACTCGTCTATTTCTTTAATTATTACTTCGTTAGTATTTGACGTGTATATGTTGATTAATATACGTTTAGCACCACGTACATCGTTGCATTTTAATAGTGGAGATGCAAGAGCTTTTTGTAATGCTTTTATAACACGATTCTCTCCTTCTGCCATACCGGTATTCATAATAGCAACGCCTCCGTCTTTGAGAATAGTATTTGCATCAGCAAAATCTACATTCATATATCCTTGAACGGTAATAATCTCTGCGATTCCTTTTGCAGCTTCAGTTAAAATATTATCTGCTTCTTTAAATGCATTGGCAAGTGAAAAATCTTTATATAGTTCAATAAGTCTTTCGTTATTAATAACCAATAAGGCATCAACATGCTTTCTCATTTCGGCTACACCTAACATTGCTTTTGCAATTTTCTTGCCCATTTCAAATTTAAATGGGATGGTAACTATACCAACTGTAAGTATACCTAAGTCGTGAGCAATACTTGCAATAACAGGTGCACCTCCTGTTCCGGTTCCACCTCCCATACCGGCGGTTATAAATACCATTTTGGTATTTCCGGTTTCAAGAATTCTTCTTATTTCATCTGCACTTTCTTCTGCAGCTTTCTTTCCTATTTCAGGATTGGCTCCACAACCTAGACCTTTTGTTGTGTTAATACCTAATTGTAATTTACATGGCACAGGCGATCTTTGCAGGTCTTGATAGTCGGTATTACATACTAAGAAAGATACATCCTTAATACCTTCTTGATACATGTGGTTTACTGCGTTACTACCACCACCACCTACACCAATTACTTTGATGATAGACTGTTGGTTGATGTTTGGAATATTTACGTTAATCATATCCGGCATTGTATTATGTTATTTATCTGTATTATTTTCCTGTGTATCGTTAAAACTTTCATTTTTGCCGCTAAACAGATTGTCAAATCCTTGTCCAATCTTCTCAACATAAGATTTTATAGGAGATTTTTTCGGTTTTTTCTTAACTGTTTTAACAACTTCCTTTGCGCTTTTACATCCTTCTGTGGCACATAGTAGCATCCCGCACAGGGCAGAATATTCGGCATCTTGCATCGTTGAAAAATTATTGATGTTTATTATTTTGTTTCCGGCGTTGGCAATGATAACATTTACGTTGGCTTTTTCGCTAATTAGAGTATCTAAATTAGTCAATTTTGATGCACCGCCTGTAATAACAACATTTCTTTTTTCGGTTCCTTTATTAAACCAATTTATCGATAATAAGTAATTTAATAAAACATCAACCGTTTCGCGTATACGTGCTTCAATAATATAGGCCAATTGACCACTCTTAATATGAAAGCCTTTTTCATCATCAGTTTTTTTTGATAGTTCAATAATTTTTTCTATTTTCTCAGTTGATGCTAGTGCATTTCCAAATTTGATTTTCAACTTTTCAGCTAATTTGAAAGGTAATTGAAGATCGGTTAGGTCTTTAGTGACTAAATTTCCACCGGCTTTAGTTGCACTCATTTTTTTCGGTTCCCCATTTTCATACAGAACAAATGATGTGCATCCTGCACCAAAATCTATGAATAAACAGCCGTTGTTTTTTTCTTGGTCGCTTAAAACAGCGTTTGCTGTGCATAAAATAGGGCATTCTACTTCTATTAGATTTATTGCTGGTGTAAGCTTGCTTGCCGAATTAATCACATCATTCATTAGCTCAATGCTGTTGGGGTATTTCTTTTCCAATAACTTGCCACCGATGCCTATATAGCAGTTGTTAATAGTTACTTTACTGCTATTCTGCAGTTTAGTAATTAGTCGTTTAATTTGAAATAAAACTTGTTGGTAATCTGCAACAAGACCATATAAAACAGCATTTGCTTCGGTTGGTTCTTCTTCTAAGGAGATAATTATTAATTTACCGTCCTCTTGCTTTTTGGCCACGGCACCTGCTATTTTATTAGTACCTAAATCTATGGCAGCGAAATAAGTCTCATTCATAAGGCTGTTTTTTTATGCAATAAATTAATTTTTCATAAGATAAATCCACGCGGCTGTATTTATTGCCCCATGCTGCTTCAGGATATTGTTCGTACCAAGCACGCAACTTTTTTAATTTATCTTGGTAGTTGTTAAGCTTGCCTAAATAGATATTATAAACACCATTTCTGGCAATTAACTCAATTTCTTGTTTCTGATTAATATAAATTTGTCCGAAATGAATACTCCAAAATTCATCGTTTTTAATGTAAACAATAAAATCGTACAAGTCTTTTTTTGCAAATTTTTCTGATACAAATCCAGATACTATTGGTAACCATGCCGTAAATTTGCTTGATGTAGGCATCTTTTTACGTTCAGTATCAATATAGTATCCATTATTTCTATTAACTACCAGAAACATAGGATGCCTTTGGTAAATACAGACTACAACATCGCCATTGTTCTTTTTATAGCACTCAGCTCGTTTTACTAAGTTCATTGCTTCTAAACATTTTTCAATCTGATTAGTTTTTTTGTAACTAATAGTTTTACCTATCGGATACAGATTACTTTCGCGTAGTTGAGTAATAATGTCGTCCGGTTGAATAAATTTATAGTCATTATCATCAACGATTTTTATTTGTATGTTTTTGCAAATATTTTGTGTGCCGTAATTTCCAAATTGCACAAGTGAAAATACACCATATCCTATTATTGCAAGTATGGTTAAAATGGATGCAATAATTTTAATGATATATTTTGTCTTGTCAGTCATTATGCTTTTTGTTCAAGATATTTTTGTATTTCAGGTACTAATTTATCAATATCACCGGCTCCAAGAGTAAGTAATACGTCAAATTCTTTTGTTTTCAAAACGTCAAGTAATTCCGACTTTTTGCACATTGTTTTGTGTTTACTTGATATATTTTTATATATCAATTCTGATGTAACTTTTTTGATAGGCAATTCTCTAGCCGGATATATATCAAGCAAAATTACATCATCTAAAGCAGATAAACTTTCTCCGAATTCGGCTGCAAAGTCGCGCGTACGTGTATACAGGTGTGGTTGAAATACTACACACATTTTTTTATCAGGGTAAAGTTTTCTTACGGAAGCAATACTTGCTTTTATTTCGTTAGGGTGATGTGCATAATCGTCAATGTAAGTAACATTCTCATTCTTTACTTTTATGTCAAAACGGCGCTTTGTACCACCAAAACTCTTAACTCCATTTTTAATCTCATCGGTTGATGCTCCATTGAGTGATGCTATAGCTATTGCAGCTACTGCATTTTCAATATTCACCATTACAGGAACTCCTAATTCTATATCTGTAATTACACCATTGATCCCTTTAAAATCAAACAAAATAGTACCATTTGCAATTCGTACATTTTCTGCATGGAAATTGGCAGATTCGTCTGTTGCAGAATATGTATAAACTTTAACGCCATCTTGTACAGCAGGTATAAGTTCTATACCTTTCTTTATAATTAATACACCTTCCGGCCTAATTAACGAAGTAAATTCAGCAAATCCTTTTAGCATTTCTTCTTTGCTGCCGTATATATCCAAATGGTCTGCATCTGTTGCAGTAACAACTGCCATATATGGAGTTAGGCGAAGAAAAGAACGGTCGTATTCATCGGCTTCAACTACAACTAAGTCATTGTTAGATGTAACTAAAAGGTTAGTATCATAATTTTTGGATATTCCACCCAAGAATGCGTTTGTACCTATTTTTGATTGATACAAAATATGTGCAATCATTGTAGAAGTGGTAGTCTTTCCATGACTACCTGCAACACAAATTGAGCGTTTACCTTCTGTTATTATCCCTAATACTTGCGAGCGTTTTAAAACATTAAACTTCCCTTCTTTAAAGAAAACGAACTCGCTCATATTGTTAGGGATAGCTGGTGTATACACTACAGTCGTATTCTCTTGATCCATAAATTTTACCGGAATAAGACTTATGTTGTCACTATAATGAATGTCAATGCCCTCTTCTTCGAGCGATTTAGTTAATGCAGTGCTTGTAAGATCGTATCCTCCGACATTATGTCCCTGTTTGTTAAAATAGCGGGCAATTGCACTCATACCTATGCCTCCAATACCCAAGAAGAAATAATTTTTAGCTTGTGTTTTTTGAGATTGCCTTAAATCATTTTCTGTCTTCTTTTCAATTTCTTTTTTTGCAGATTCGTCTGCTTTAGGCGTATCGATTTTGCAGCCAATCATCTCAAAAATTGTATTTGCAATATGTTGAGCAGCATCCGGTTTTGCAAAATATTCAATATTTTGACTGAGTTTTAATAATTCGTCATTATCGTTTATCAGTTTTATTGCTTCGGGTATTAGTCGCATTTGTGCTTCGCTATCAGGAATCATCTTAGCAGCTTCTTTTGCAACTAAAGCCATCGCATTCTTTGTTTGATGGTCTTCAGCAACATTAGGTGAAGGAACTAAAATGCAAGCCTTATGTAGTAGACTTAGTTCAGAAATAGAACTAGCGCCTGCGCGTGATATTACAAGATCTGCTATTGAATATGCTAAGTCCATACGTGTAACGAAGTCGGTAATAACCATATTGTGAGTGTTATATCCTTCTATTTCATTACGAATTTGTTTGATGTAATATTTACCTGTTTGCCAAATAACCTGAACATCATTCTTATATCTTGTAGTCAGACTATTCATGTTGCGCAAAACACTTTTGTTGATTGTTCCTGCACCAAGGCTGCCTCCAATTACAAGAATAGTCTTTTTTTGCGGCTCTAAATTAAAATACTGATATGCTTCTTGTTGTTTATCACTACTTTCCAATAATTCTTGACGTACAGGATTTCCGGTAATAATAATCTTATTTTTCGGGAAAAAGCGTTCCATGTTGTCGTAAGCAACACATATTTTTTTGCAGCGTTTCCCTAGTAATTTGTTGGTTACACCTGCATACGAATTTTGTTCCTGAATAAGAGTAGGAATATTCATTGATTCAGCTTGCCACAATACAGGCCCACTAGCGTAGCCTCCTACACCAATTACAGCATCCGGTTTAAAGTCTTTAATGATTTGCTTTGATAGACCTACACTCTTAATTGCGTTGCGCAAAACCTTAATATTTTTCTTGGTAATTGACCTATATAATCCCTGAATAGGCAATCCGACAATTTTGTATCCAGCATTTGGAACTTTTTCCATTTCCATTCTGCCTTCTGCTCCTACAAATAAAATATTTGCATCAGGCATAAATTTTTTAATAGCATTTGCTATACTGATAGCTGGGAATATATGTCCTCCGGTTCCGCCACCGCTGATGATAAAGTTTGCAGGTGTATTAATGTTCATGCTTCTTCTATTTTTGGATTCTCGTTTTCGGCATCATTCGATGCAGTAATTATATTTTTTCCTTCTTCTTTATTTTTAATATCTTTTACATACTGGCTGATACTAAGAATTATTCCTAAGTAAATGCAGGTCAGTAATATTGATGTACCACCCCTGCTTATGAGTGGTAGAGGTTGTCCTGTTACTGGTCCGAGATGAACTGTAACAGCCATACTTATCCATGCTTGCACTACAATAAGTAGAGACAAACCTATAACCAAAATAGCAGGATAGGCTGTATCGCTTTTATATGCTATCATACCTGCTCTAAATAAAATGGCAAGATATAATAGCATGGTTATGCCGGCTCCAACTAATCCGTATTCTTCAACAAGAATTGCATATATAAAATCAGAAAAGGCAAGGGGAAGGTAATCTCTTTGAGTACTATTACCGGGTCCACAAGGATGTTTACCTTTTGCAATTGCAATTTTTGAATTTATTATCTGTCTGTTGTCATCGTCTATTATGTATGTTTTGGTCGCGCCATCTTGTGAATTTTCTTCAAATAATTCAGTAATTCGTTTTTCCCATGTTCCACTCTTCATACGATCGGGTAGATACTGATCAGGTATCACTTTAGATAATCCGAAAATTACCAAACCAATAACCAAGGCTCCGGCGCAAACTAAAGAAATTCGACCTAATCCGACACGTCCGACAAACATCATAATCATTCCTATGCCAAACAAGATTACAGCAGTAGACAGGTTCTGCATCGCTATGAGGGCGCAAATAACAGAAAGGACCACAATCATCCACCAAAATGGTTTGTTAGGAATCTTATGTGCATGGTTCTGATAGCGTGCTAAGATATCAGATAGAAATAATACAACGCTCCATTTAGCAAGTTCAATCGGCTGAAATTCAAAACCTAATATTTTGATAGCTCTTACAGCTCCATTTAATTGGACCCCAATAAAAGGAGTTATCACCAATAATACAAAACTAATAGGAAGCAAAAATACATAAAACCATCTAATTGTTTGGTATGGTATATGGTGAAATATCAACATGGCAAAAGCACCTAAAGCAAGATATCTCACATGCCCAATAAATGGAGCTAAATGATTGTCTCCCTTGTATGCAACCTGACTTATGGCACTAAACATTTCTAATGACGAAATTACGAACAGTAATAGAATCATTATCCATAAGACACCGTCGCCCCTAAATATTGTTTTAAAAAATTCACGCATATAATCGCCTTAAATTATAATTTTTTTACACATTGCTTAAATATACGTCCACGGTCTTCGTAATTTTTAAATAAATCAAAACTAGCGCAGCAAGGTGATAGTAATACAGTATCTCCTTTCTCTGCCAAGCGATAACATTCATTTACAGCACTTTCCATCGAATCGGTACTAATAAACGGCTTAACTCCGTCAAAGAATTTCTCTAATTTTTCATTGTCTTTTCCTAAAAATACAAGTGCACGAACTTTCTCCTTTACTAGAGGTAAAATCTCGTTGTAGTCGTTTCCTTTATCAGTTCCCCCCAGAATCAATACAATAGGAGTTTTTATGCTTTCCAAAGCATACCAGCAAGAATTTACATTAGTAGCTTTCGAATCGTTGATATATATGGCACCTTTAACATGAGCTACAGGTTCCAATCTGTGTTCGACTCCTTCAAAGTCCATTAACGATTCGCGTATGTACTCGTTTTTAATATATAGTGCGCTAGCAGAAAGAGCAGCAGCCATCGAGTTATATATATTGTGTGTACCTCTTAAAGATAAGCTGTCCGAATTCATTTGTAATTGATTATTGTCTGTATTAATAGTGAAGTTCTGATTTTCGATATAGGCATTTGTGTTTGGTGCTTTTTCAAGAGAAAAAGCATGTTTTTTGGCATTTACAACTAATTTTGATAGCTCTTTCTTTATGTTTTCGTCATCATTCCAATAGATAAATACGTCGTCTTTTGTCTGATTTCTTGTGATACGCATTTTAGCATCTATATAATTTTGGAATTTGTATTCGTATCTATCCAAATGGTCTGGTGTAATATTAAGTAATACCGCGATATCGGCTTTAAAATCGTACATATTGTCTAATTGAAAACTACTTAACTCAATTACGTAATAATCGAAGTCGTTTTCAGCTACTTGTAATGCAAAACTTTTTCCAACATTCCCGGCAAGACCAACATTTAGACCTGCTTTTTGTAGAATATGGTATGTAAGCATCGTAGTTGTGGTTTTTCCGTTACTACCGGTGATGCATACTGTTTTAGCAGTATTGTATCTACCTGCAAATTCTATTTCAGATATGATAGGAGTACCTAAGGATTTTAATTTTTGAATAAGCGGAGCTTTGGCAGGAATCCCCGGACTCTTAATTATTTCATCTGCTTTTAAAATACGATCTTCCGAATGCTTACCTTCTTCCCATTCAATATCGTATTTATTTAAAAGATTCTTGTAGTTTTCGCTGATAAGACCCGAATCAGACAGAAAGACGTCTAATCCTTTTACTTTTGCTAATACCGCTGCTCCGGTACCGCTCTCACCACCTCCTAATATGATGATTTTCTTTGCCATATCCTATCGAATTTTTAAAGTTAATATTGTTATAATAGCCAACGCAATGCCAATAATCCAAAATCTTGTTACAATCTTTGCTTCAGGAATGTTTTTCTTTTGGAAGTGATGATGTAACGGAGACATTAAAAACAGTCGTCTTCCTTCGCCATATTTGCGTTTAGTATGTTTAAAGTATGATACTTGCAACATAACAGATAAGTCTTCAACTAAGAAGATACCGCATAAAATAGGCAAAAGCAACTCTTTGTGTATGATTATGCAGAATACTGCAATGATGCCTCCAATGGTTAAACTTCCTGTGTCTCCCATAAATACCTGAGCGGGATAGGAATTGTACCACAGGAAACCGACTAATGCGCCGATAAATGCGGCTGCGTAAACTACTAATTCTTCGCTGCCAGGTATGAACATAACGTTTAGGTAACCTGCGAATCCGACATTACTGGATATGTATGCAAGAATGGCCAGTGTAACTCCGATTATGGCTGAGGTTCCGGCGGCTAATCCGTCCAGCCCATCCGTTAGATTTGCGCCATTAGATGTAGCTGTTATTACGAATATTGTAACCAATACAAATAGTATCCACGCTCCTTTTTGTGCGTTGTCTCCCAAGAAGGTTAGGAGGTCTGCATAATCTAGATCGTTGCTTTTTACAAATGGAATAGTTGTTCTGGTTGATTTTACAGCTTTGTCGCCGGTGTTAAGTTCGGCTGATTCAATCTCATAAGACTGTGCTTTGCCGACTTTTTCAACAGTAACAGCTTCCGGACTCAAAAACAAAGTAAAGCCAACTATAAGACCAAGTCCAATCTGACCAAGAATTTTAGTTTTGCCCGGCATTCCTTCTTTATTCTTTTTAAATACCTTGGTGTAATCATCTAAAAATCCAAGTACTCCAAGCCATGCAGTTGAAGCCAACATCAATAAAAGATATATATTTCTAAGTCTGCCAAACAAAAGGCATGGTACAAGAATTGCAATTATGATTATTATACCACCCATTGTAGGGGTGCCTTTTTTACTCAACTGACCTTCCAATCCTAAATCTCTAATCGATTCGCCTATCTGTTTCTTTTGCAAGTACTTTATAATGTCTTTACCTATAATCATAGATATAAAAACAGATGTAATAAAGGTCATAGCTGCCCTAAAAGAAACGTAGCTAAACAAGCCGGCTCCCGGTATGTCGAACGCACTTTCTAAAAATCTGAACAGATAGTAAAACATAGTATTAGATTATTAATTATTTAAAGCATTCTGAAATAATTTCTTTGTCATCAAAATGATGTTTGATTCCTTTAATTTCTTGATAGTTTTCGTGACCTTTACCTGCTATAAGAATAACATCTCCTTGTTTTGCGATCATACAAGCTGTTCTTATTGCTTGTTTGCGATCTTCAATAACTAAAACTTGGTTTTTTTGAGTCTCGTTTAATCCATCAAGCATATCTTTAATAATGTCTGAAGGATCTTCGAATCGAGGGTTGTCTGTTGTAATTATAACCTTATCGCTGCCCTTTACAGCTTCTTTTGCCATTATTGGACGTTTACCTTTATCCCTATTCCCTCCGCAACCTACAACAGTTATCAATGTGTTTTTTTGTTGACTGTTTCTGCGAATTTGATTAATTGTTTCTATTACATTTTCTAAAGCATCAGGAGTATGTGCATAGTCAACAATTGCATTGCGTCCATCATTTGAACGAATGCTGTCGAATCTGCCATTAACCGGCAAAAGTGTACTTAAAACAAGCAATATATCATCTGAAGGAACTCTTAATAGATAAGCAGCTCCGTATACGGCTAGCAAGTTTGAAGCATTGAATCTTCCAACAAAGTGAGTTGAAACTTCTTTGTTGTTGATGTTGATTGTCATACCCTCAAAACTTTCTTCTATCACTTTGCCTTTAAAGTCGGCTGATGTTTGAAGCGCATAAGCATATTTGTTTGCTTGAGTGTTTTGTAGCATTACTTTTCCATTCTTGTCATCCAAATTGGTTATAGCAAAAGCATGAGAAGGAAGATTATCGAAAAAGCACTTTTTTGCTTTCAGGTATTCATCCATAGTTTTATGATAATCAAGATGATCGCGGGTTAGGTTTGTAAAGATGCCACCATCAAAGCATATACCTGATATGCGTTTTTGGTGTATGGCGTGCGAACTTACTTCCATGAAAACATATTGACAAGATTTTTCTACCATACGAGCCATAAGAGATTGCATCTCAATAGGGTCGGGTGTTGTGTGTGTACTTGGAACAGCCTCTTCATCTACATAATTGCATACTGTTGACAACAAACCGACTTTGTATCCAAGTTTTTTAAACATGTAATATAGTAGACTTGCTACAGTTGTTTTACCATTTGTACCAGTAACTCCTACAACTATCATTTTTTCTGATGGCAAACCAAAGAATGCAGAAGCTACTTTACCAAGTGCATCAGAACTGTCAGCAGTTTGAATGTAGCAAACGTTAGGATTAATATCTTCTGGTAATAGTTCACAAATGATAGCTACAGCACCATTATTAATAGCAGTGTCGATATAGTCATGCCCGTCTGCAATAGTACCTTTTACAGCAATAAACAAATGTCCCGTCTCTGTTCTTCGAGAGTCGAAACTTAAACCTGAAACCTCATGGTTTAAATTACCAAAGTGTTTACTGATATTCAAATCCTCTATTAATTCACTTAATATCATTAGTTTAATGTTAATATTACTGTCATACCTTTTTTTATTTCCGTACCTGTAGGTATAGATTGTGATGTAACGTATCCGTATCCATTTAAACAAACACGCACATTCTTGTTTTCTAAAATATACATAGCATCCGAAGCTGTTAATCCAAGAACGTTAGGCATAATATTATCATCCGTAGTGGCGGGTTTGATTTTTTCTTTAGCAATAACTTTATCTATTGTCATATCAACGCTCGAACTATCTTTAGCCCATATTGGCAAATCTCCACCGCCTAATATAAATGCCTTCTCAGCCACTTCTTTAAATACTTTTCCACACATACCTCCGGCAGAAGCGTATCCTTGAGGTTCCCTTATATATACGATACATGAGTATATAGGCTTGTCTGCCGGAAAATAGCCGCAGAATGTTATTTGATGGCGCGTGCGTCCTTCTGCATTTTTGTTTGTACCTTGTAAGAATATTTGGGCTGTACCTGTTTTACCGGCTGTTGTAAAGAGTTTTGATTGCACAGATTTTGCAGTGCCCTTGCTTACAACACCTTTTAGCATGGCTTGTACTTTCCCTAATGTTTCTTTTGAACAGATTGATTCGTTTATAACCTCAGGTTGAAATTCTTCAACTACACTACCATTTTGGCGTAAACCATATGTAAATCTTGGTTTCATCATTTTGCCATCATTTGCTATTGCATTATATAGCATCAGTGTATATATGGGTGGAACTATAACCTCATATCCTATAGACATCCAAGGCAGTGTTGTGTTTGACCAAGTCTTGTTATCGGTATCCTTTATAACGACTTTTCCATGTCCCGGAAGTTCTAGTTTGATAGGAGAGTCGAACTTGGTGCGGTGTATACCATCAACAAAACGTTGTGGATTATTTCTGTAATTATTATCTATTAGTAATGATACACCTACGTTTGACGATAGATGAAGTACGGTTGGAACGCTTATTACACCAAATCCACCTTTACCGCTATGAAAGTTCCAGTCTTTCATTATTCTGTTTGCGAACTGGTGACCGCCATTTTCGGTATTAACCATTGTAGTTGTATCAATAACACCATCTTCCAATGCGACTAATAACGATAAGGTTTTAAAGGTAGATCCCGGTTCGATTTGGCTTGCAACAGCGATATTAGTAATTTCACTATACGTTCCATTTGCGTTCCGTGTTAAATTTGAGATTGCTTTTACGGCTCCTGTTTTAACGTCCATCAAAATAACAGTTCCGCAAGATGCCTGACATTCTGTTAATTCATTTCGTAAAGATTTTTCTGCAACTTCTTGTAGGTCAATATTAATTGTGCTTACAACGTCAATTCCGTTTATTGGAGCCTTTAAAATAATATCTGTACGTTTTCCCGCCATTTTGCGAGTTACCTTAAGGCCTTCTGTACCTCGCAGAATGCTATCATATTGCATCTCCAAACCGTTTTTACCACCTTTTTCTTCTATACCATATATATCACCGATTGTTCTTGATGCAAGTGAACCGAATGGTTTTACCCTTGTTACGCGTTCTTCAGTGAAAAATCCGCCTTGAACTGAGCCTCTACGCAAAATAGGGAAATTCTTAATTTCCATATAATCCAAATATGATACTCGTTTGGGATATATTCTATATTGAGCTAATTTCTTTTTATATGCTTTAGTCAAGTCTCTTTCGTATTCTTTGGCTGTCTTATCTCTAAATTTTTTAGCAAGTGCATTTGCTAATTCGCTCACGTGTAATTGAAAATAATTTTTCGTATCGCCTTTTTTTATTACTTTCAAGGCTTCTACTCGCATATCCATATACAAGTAATAAGTAGGAATAGAACTAGCCATTAACCTGCCATCGTCAGATAAAATATTACCTCTTTTTGCTTTTATAGTATCTGGTTCAGATATTCGTTTTTCTGCTAATTTGCGAAGAGCATCACCTTCAACATTTTGTAGATAAATAATGCGTCCAAATACTACCCCAAACAATGCTAAGACTACAATGAATACAAAACCAAAGCGAACAAGTATGCCTGTTTTAACATTTTTCTTCCTTGTTAAAACTATTATTGCTAGTACTATAAGACCAACAATAACCAAAATTAGCGCTATGTATATTGCTGTTTTCACTATTCTTTAATAATTACCTTATAGGGTGGCATTGCAGGCTGTTCGAGTTGTAAACTTTGCTCGTCAACCATTCTTTTAATTTCTTCCGGTCTGCTAATGCTTAATAGTTCGGTTTCTGTAACCATAGAAATGTATTTTTCGCATTCCAACTCCTTGTTCAGTTTGTCAATTCGTGTCAACTGTTTTTCGCAAACCATACGATTATTCATGTAAATAAAAACAAGTGCGACAATGAGCAGAATTAGTTTAGCTTGCTTTAAAAAATAACTTTTAGTAAAAATATTTCCACTAAGAACATCTTTGATTGATGTCTCTTTTAAATCCTTAACTTCGTCATTGTCAAGAATCTTGGAAATCATTTTTTTACTTTTTTCTGTCATTTTTTCTCTGCAATACGTAATTTCGCGCTACGTGAGCGTGGGTTCCTATTAATTTCGTCTGTGTCGGGTATTATTATTTTACCAATTGTACAAAAAGGACTAATCAAGTTGCCGTAGAAGTCTTTTTCTTGTTTCCCATCAAAGTTTCCGGCTTTCATAAAGTTCTTAACCAATCTATCTTCTAGTGAGTGATATGTGATAACCGAAAGGCGACCTCCTTTTACTAATAGTTTTTCAGATGATAATAACATCGCTTTTAGTGCGCCCATCTCGTCATTTACTTCAATTCTTAAAGCTTGAAAGATACGTGCCAAATCTTTTTTTTCGTCTTTCCCACAGAATGGTCTAACACAATCAACCAATTCAAATATTTCGTTAAAAGCCTTGCTCTCGCGTTTTTTGATAACAGCACGAGCAATTCTTCTGGATTGATTCAATTCTCCATACAAGTAAAGCACGTTAGCTAAATGCTCTTCATCGTAATGATTGATGATTTTCTCTGCTGTAAGAGATGCACGCTGATTCATTCTCATATCTAACTTTCCGTTAAATCTGAACGAAAAACCTCTCTCGGCTTCATCAAAGTCATGTGATGACACTCCGAGGTCAGCTAAGATGCCATTTACCGGATATAAGTTATAATATCTTACAAAATTGCTTATGTAGCGAAAATTGCTTTGTGCGAATATAAATCTCGAGTCGTCCGGTGTGTTTGAGATAGTGTCTTTATCTTGGTCAAATGCTAGCAATTTACCGGATGCGTCCATTCTATTCAGTATTTCGCGAGAGTGGCCACCCCCTCCGAATGTCGTATCTATAAAAACGCCTCCCTTCCCGATGTTTAAGCCATCGATACTAGCGTTTAATAATACTGGAGTGTGGTATAATTCTGACATTTTATTATATATAAATGCTATCTATTCAATGCGAATAAATCTAAATTAAATAAACAATAACTCTGTTCGCAATTAATTATTGTTAGAATTGTCGGGCTTTTCCATTAATTTTTCAAGCTCGGCAGCAAAAGAATCAGCTGAAATAAAGGTTTCTTCAATCTTGTTTGATGGCCAAATCTCAATACTTGTATCACAACCTACAAAACGAATGTCGTTTTTTATTCCTATAGACTCAATGTAGCGCTTAGGTATCAGCATACGACCATTATCTTCTAATTCGATGCGATTAGCCTCAGCTACAAACTGACGGAATACTTGTTCTTCTTTTCTATTCCAACGACTTAATTTTTGGCGCATAACACCAATAATTTCCTCCCAAATAGCTTCGGGATATAAAACTAAACAGTCGTCGAAAATGCCCTTGCGCAGTACAAATACCGAATTTTCGTCAACAAGACGTCTAAATTGAGCTGGTACAAAAGCCCTTCCTTTTGCATCAACTTTAGCTTCGATATTTCCAATAAATGATGGCATTTTTCTATCCTTTAATTATCACGTAAAGATAAGATACTTTACGACATTTTACAACTTTTTGCGACACAATTATCCACTAAGTTATCAACAGTTTTAAGATAAATTTAGATTAAATTCATTGATAAATTATACATTATTTACAGAGATGTTCATTTCTCGTGTAATACTATATATTTTAGGTGTTTTGCAATATTATTATTAAAAAAGTTGTACTTTTGCACTTTAAATGTGAATGACTATGAATGATATAGCACTGATAGATGTAGCATCAATTTTGTCATCGCGAACGGGTAAAAAACCTTCCCGTTTAATTGTTGCGATACTCGAGCGCTTAATTCATCAAGATTGGATTAATGATGTTCTGCTCAAGATTGGAACTCGCAAGGATGTTGATTTTATGTGTGGGGTGGTAGAGACTATGGGTATGCATTTAGAAGTTAGGGGTTTGGAGAATTTGCCGGAACCGGGTAATAGAACAATGTTTGTTTGTAATCATCCATTAGGCGGGGTAGACGTTGTGTCTGTTGTTTCTGTTGTTGGTGTTAAATACCCGGAGGGTTTATTAATTCCCGCAAATGATTTTCTGTTGTATCTTAAAAATATTAAGGATATGCTTATCCCGATTAATAAAGTTGGTGGGCAGAGCAAAGAATTGTCAGATAGATTGAATGCAGCATACGCCTCAGATGCACAATTGATGTTTTTCCCTGCAGGTAAGGTGTCGAGAAAACACAAAGGAATTATTGCTGATGATGAATGGAAGAAGAATTTTGTATCAAAGTCGGTTGAGTATCATAGACAAGTTTTGCCGATTCGTATTTATGCGCGAAATTCGCGTTTGTTTTATTTTGTAGCACAGATACGCAAAGCAATCGGATTGAAACTTAATATAGAAATGTTGATGCTTCCACGAGAGCTATATAGACAAAGAGGTAAAACCATTAAAATAGTGATAGGAAAAGCTGTGGCATGGGAAACTCTTGATAATACAAAATCTCCCAAGGTTTTGGCGCAAGAAATAAGAGGCATGGTGTACAACTTATAAATTTATGTATGAAGAAAATTATACAAGCTGTAGATAAAAAATTGCTAAAATCAGAATTAACGCCCGATAAGTTTCTTAGAAAAACTAATAAGGGTGGAAATGAAATATATATTACCATTGCAAATGATTCTCCAAATGTAATGCTTGAAATAGCGAGATTGCGTGAATTATCTTTTCGCTCGGCAGGCGGAGGTTCCGGTAATTCTATTGATATGGATGAGTTTGATACCATGGAATGTCCATATAAGCAATTATTTGTTTGGGATCCTGATGCAGAAGAAATTATTGGAGGTTACCGCTACATAATGGGTAATGATATAAAATTGTCTGAGAATGGACAACCTCGTTTGGCAACTGCCGAAATGTATCATTTTACCGACGATTATATTAAAAATTACTTACCGTACATGATCGAATTGGGTAGATCTTTTGTACAACCTGATTATCAATCAAGTAAAAAGGGAGCTAAGAGTTTATTTGCTTTGGATAATATATGGGATGGTTTGGGAGCCTTGGTGGTAAAAAATCCGAATCTTAAATATTTCTTTGGGAAAGTAACTGTATATCAACATTATAATGCTATAGCCAGAGATATGATATTCGGATTTTTGAGAAAATATTTCCCTGATCGTGACAATCTTGTATATCCGGTTGATCCTTTTGAAATTTCATTCACTCCAAAACAAATTGATGATTTATTTAATGCCACAACATATAAAGAAAATTTCCACATACTTAATAGAGAAGTAAGAGCACTAGGTGTTAACATTCCTCCTCTAGTAAATGCTTACATGGGCCTATCTCCTAATATGAGTTCTTTCGGTTTTGCTGTATATCACGAATTCGGCGAACTTATTGAATGCTGCATTATGATCCCTATAGATCAAATGTATGAAGAGAAAAAGCAAAGACACATATCAACTTTCTTAGAATGGTCGGAAAATAAAACGGTTTAATTTGCAATATTGTAACGCTTTTTTACGTTACAAATGTATGATTACTGTGTTTTTATGTAACGATTGCATAAAAATGATTATATTTGTATTCTAAACCTGAACCCTTTTATATGAAAAGAAATCATACCAACATATTACAATTAATTGCATTACTATTTGTATCAATTATTTGTTCCACTCAGAATACTTATGCTGCCTATACATTAGCAGTTTATCCAACTGCTAATCCTGTTAATATACAACATTTTGAGTTTGTACAAAAGCCATCAAACGTTGCGGACGAAATGCGTGTAATTGCCAGTTTTACCGGTGATGTCAATGATTACATGTTTTGGGTTGGTCAGGATAATGCACAAGATGCCTATTCTGCCGCTGTTCCATTATCAAGTAAGATTCCGGGTTGCACTACAGGTAGTTTTACGATGAGTATTTATACTACTAATACTGATGTTAACCACTTCCCTCACGATCCCATATGTTTAGATGTAGATGAATATATCTATGGTATGGCATGCTGGTATGATATTGCAGCAAATTGTGGAGGAGGTGCTTTATCAGCAGGTAATCACGTTTTTACAACTACCGATCATAGTGTATGGACCTATTCTTTCCCGATTGTAAATCTTTCATCCGGTTTTAAGATATTAAAATCTGCCGATGGAGTTAATTGGGCTTGGGATATGGGACAATTAGGACATGAACAATCAAGGACATTTTTGTCTGCCGGAACAGGTGTTAATATTAATATAACACCTGCCGGATGGGCAGGCGATTGTACGCTCGATTTACCAGGCATTGCTACCGGTGATACAGTGTTGTTGAGTTTGGTAAAAAATGGTGCAAGTTATACAATATCAGCTTATTATACATTAGCTAAACCTGAAATTTCGACAGATAATAGTGATTGTTCAAAAGTTGTTTTTGAAATAACTAATTATCAAGCTTCACGAACATACACTTGTACATTAGATGGTACACCAGTAACACTTACAAATGGAGTTTATACAATAAATAACCCGCAGCCGAATACTACCTATATTTTTGAAGCAGAAGTTTCTGAAGGTGCTTTGACTTCAGAGAAATCTACATCTTCTTTTTTCTATAAAGGTAGTCCTGATGCTCCTGTAGTGCAATCTTATCGTGAGTGTCAGCAAGTTGGAACAGCAACATGGTTATCTTTAGTTAATTGTCCATCATGCAATTTGCTTTGGTATGATTCACAAATATCCACTAACCCTATTCCGGAACCATCACCATTCGATAAAAATATAGTAGGAACTACAACGTATTACGTATCACAAATTGTTGATGGTTGCGAAAGCGCGCGTCAAGAAGTTTCCGTTACCGTTTACGAGTCGCCGAATCCTTTGGTAGGGTTGCCCCAATCAATATGTATAGGAGATGTAGCTCAGTTGGGCTCAAGCCCTGTAGCAGATGTTGATTATTCATGGTCACCTGCCGACAAATTAGTGGATGCAACAATTGCAAACCCCACAACATTGCCTTTGACATCAGATCAGGAATTTATACTAACTGTACAAAAACATTCATACCCTGTAGCTTCATGTATTAGTCAGGCATCTGTTTGGGTTACTGTTGTACCAAAGCCTTCTATTACATTGAGTCCTGCATCTGCAACCATTTGTCAGGGTTCGACTGTTCGTTTGCACAATTTAGATGATGAAAGTGCAGATGTATCATATCTATGGGAGCCGTCAGGATTAGTATTAGCACCTACATCAGTTGACACGGAATCCCTCGCACTTACCGCAAGTCAAGATTTTGCTTTGATAGCAACAAATCGTACTATTGCTAATTGTATAAGTACTGATACAGTAAGGGTAAATGTTGTACCAAATCCTACAGCAAATGCCGGAAATGATCGTCATATATGTGATGGTTCACAAACTCAGTTAGGGTCACCTGCCGAATTGGGAGTATCTTATTTTTGGACACCTATTAACAAAGTTGATAATGCTAATATAGCTCAACCAAATACTGTAACATTAAATTCAAATACAACATTCGTGCTAAATGTTGTAATGACTTCTTCTCCATTTTGCTCTGCAACCGATCAAGTAACAATTGAAATAGATCCAAATCCGGATTTATATACGCTTTCCGGTGATAGCGGTTATTGCGAGGGACAACCATATACCGACATGGTAGTAAAATTGTCAGGTTCAAGTCTGGATGCAGAATATATGTTATGTAAAGATGGTCTTGAAATAGGCACGTGGACAGCTGGTACAGGTATGTCAATGTCGTGGCCTGATAATCCAGAAGGTATATATACGGTTAAAGCGAGAACAATAAATACACAGTGCGAGTTGTGGATGAATGGGTCAGCCACAATAATTGAAATGCCGGCGCCAACTGTTACCATGACTAGTAATCCTGTTAATGTGTGTCCCGGTGAAACTGTAAAAATGGAATTATCATTTACAGGTACACCTCCATACTCATTCGATTTGTCCATTAATAATGTTACAAGTACGCTGACAAGTGCTAATAATTATTATGAGTTTAATTATTCACCTGCTGGCGAAACCGTGTTTATGGTTAGACGTTTGCAAGATAAGTATTGCGAAATAAATTATGCTCATCCTCCAACATATCAATTACAAGTTGATTCCGTAGATAGTTATAAAATATTATCGAATCCTGAGGATGCTCTTTTATGTCCCGGTGATGGTGTAAATTTGTATGTTAATTATACAGGTTCTACTTCTACTTTCTTGTGGAGTACGGGTGCAACAGGAACTTCAATAAATGTTGTTCCTGCGGTAACAACACAATATTCATTAAGAGCAGAGACTTATAATGGTTGTATTTTGAAGGATTCTATTGTTGTAACAGTTGGGGCAAAAGAACATATACAAATATATGGCGTATCACCCACTCAGACATATTGTTCTTCAGATGCACCTTCGTATTTTTCTGCAACTCCTCAAGGTGGCGCATTTTCAATTCAACCTACAACTACAGCTTTAACAAATGGAGGTTATTTTGATCCAAGTAAAATTACAAGCAGTGGAACCTGGGCTGTAACATATACTTATGCAGATTTGTATGGTTGTATACAAGATACCACATTTAATATTTATGTTAATGTTTTGCAAGAAGTTGATTGGTATGTGGATCCCGATGTATCGCCGTATCAAGCTGCATATACATATTGTATTCCGGAAGGTAATCAAAAATCATTTAATTTGGTTGGTGTACCCGGACAAGCAAATGGTAAATGGAAGTTGTTCTCAAACGGAGGTACATCTACATTATCTCCACTTGTAGGACCGATATCAACTTTAACAAATGTAAGTGCAGGTGTTTATAATATTGAGTATTCAATTTCAGATAACAAAGGTTGTAAGAGTTCAAAGGTTAAAACTATAACCGTAAGAGAAGAGGTTCAAAAGAAAATTTTAAATGATGATATTTTTATCATTCCAAAGGATACACTTTGCTATTATTCAAATTTGGCAACTATCAGAGCCTCAAACATAGGTGGAACATTTACTCTTAGTACACCGGCAATGAAGATTAGTGAAGATATAACATCTGGCGAGTTACTAATCAATCCGTCAAGAGCAGGTGGACAAGGACAACAACAAGTTATCTATACAATGTTAGATGACCAAGGATGTCCGTCAAAATACTCAAAATCTTTTTATATAAAATCGCCTACGAATATTTATCCATTTGGCATAAAATCGTCATATTGTGATTACGAAGACAATGTATTAATTACAGTTAGTTCGGCAACACCCACAATAGGAACTTTGAGTATATACAAGAACCATAATTACGTAACACCTGTTTTGCAAAAGGCAATTCCTCAAGAAGGTGACGTTTATTTTCAACCATCTTGGGGTGAAGGCTTATACGAACTATTGTATGAGTACAATGATGGCATTTGTGATTTCGAATATAGAGATTCAACTCATGTATATGCTCCCGATGTGATTAATATGAATCTTAAAGCAGACTATTGCTTAGGTGATGTAGTAGTATTTACCGCTACTCCTTCCGGTGGCGTATATGGTACGGATGCACCTCAATCTGCGTTGGTTAATAATGTGTTTTATACATCAAGAGCCGGATTGAATTATCATGATATTTGGTATACTGTTAATAATGAACATGCCTGTCAAAGTAGTGATACCGCAACTATTTTAGTTCACGGAACAAATAATATGGGAATATATTATTTGCAAGAAGAATATTGCGAACCTAAGGGAGTAGTTCAGGTTTCGGGTATACCAAAATCTCCGGGAACAGGTATATTTACGGGTCCATCGTTCTTAACGAATCTCCCCGATGGATATGCAGATATTGATTTATCGCAATCATCCCATACAAGTTCTTATACAATAGCATATCATTACACTCAAACATATCAATCTTCTATAGGTGTTAATGAGCAATGTACATCTAGTATATCAAAGAGATTTAAGGTGCTAAATGAATCGTCTGATTTCTTTGGAATTGAAGATGGAGACATGATTTGTGGCTCTTTGGATTCCGTTGTTCTATTAGGTAATCATGCTCCTTTCGGCAGGTACGAATTTAGTCAAACGGGTTCTATCGGATTTCGTGATAATAATAACGGTACAGCTGTTATATATCCAACCAAATTAGGTGAAAATGTATATTCGATTACCTATTATTATGATTATAAAGACACCAATGGAAATTTAATTTGTACAACAGAAGTAACAAAGTCATTCTCCGTAACGCAAGTTGAAGAGATTCAAGAAGCATCTTTGTTCTGTAGCAATGGTTATACCGCTGTACGTCTGCATAACACCGATCCGCAGACACGATATGAATTGAATGTAAATAATGCAGTGTTCCAAAGCAAGCAAGGAGTTGGCGGTGATCTTGATTTTAATCGACTTACGGTTAATGCATACATTAAAATATTTGCGTACAAGAATGGATGTAAGATTCAGAGTCCTCAATTAATTTCAACAAATGTATTGCGTATAAATTCATTGAACTCTACCAATATTCTATGTTATGGAGATGGAAATGGATCTGCAATAGCAAGAGTATCCGGTGGCGGTTACCCATATGTACATCAGATTAGAAAAAATGATGGCACTTTTGTTGTGCAAGATTCAATAGCGCATACATTGACCAAAGGTCAGTATACATATTCTGTAAGTGATTCAATAGGTTGTTCTCGTACAGCTAATTTTAATATTAATGAACCTGATTCATTAATAGTGGGGTTGACTGTTACTGATTTGACATGTTTTACAGAACGAAATGGACAAGTAGCTGCAGAGGTTACTGGTGGTATGTCTCCATACTCATTCACTTGGTACCATTTACCAAGTACAATGCCTATATCATATTCTGCAACCATAAGTAACTTATCTCCAGGTGATTATCGTTTAAGTTTAATGGACAATAAAGGTTGTAAACCTGCTGTTGATGCTGTAACAACGGTAACAGTAACATCACCGCCTCAATTATTATTGACCTTGGTTAGCAAGCAAGATGTTTTAATTACAGGAGAGGCAACCGGTGCAATAACTATAAATGTAACCGGTGGACAAGCACCTTATTTTTATAACTGGACAGGTAGGAGCATCACGCCTGCAACTGAAGGCTTGCAGAATCAAACTAATTTATTGGCAGGTCGCTATTATGTAACGGTTTGGGATGCACTAGGATGTTCAACCGAAACATTAGAAGTTGAAATAACCGAACCGCAAGAAATAGCAGTTACTGTGTATCAAAAAAATGTTTCTTGTTATGGTCTGTCAGATGGTAAAATAATGTTGAATGTGACAGGTGGTACTCCTCCATTCACATATGTATGGACATCAGATAAAGGATTATCTGCATCAACAAGAGACTTGAATAATATACCTTCAGGTGTGTATACATTCCATATGGAAGACTCACGTGGAAAAGATTATGATAATGTGTTTATTATTACAGAGCCTAATTTATTATCATCAGAAGTTCTTATAACAACTGCTGATACGGTAGATTGTTTTGGAGATAAAACAGCACACATTGATGTTAGAGTAAAGGGTGGAACGACACCATATACATTGGTGTGGGCAGGTCCTGATGCGGTTCAAACAATGGACCCATATTCACTTACAAATATTGGTGCAGGTACATATCAGTTGAAGATTGTAGATTACAATAAATGTCGGGATTCATTATCACATGTTGTAAGTCAACCTCCTTTGCAGACATTAGCATTGGATATTGTACAAAACATCTGTAATAACTCAAATCAAGCAAGTATCACTCTAACTCCGCAAGGTGGTGTTCAGCCAAGAGACTTTTATTGGTCAGGTATGGATGTGCAGCCACATTCACAGAATCAAATTAATTTGTGGGGTGGTGAACCATACACAGTAAGGATGGAAGACAGAAACCATTGTACTATTACAGTTGATACAACCTTGTATAATCCATCATTAATTGTTCCTGTTGCAGGTAAAAGAGATGTGTCTTGTAATGCTAAGTCTGATGGTAAAGTTTGGGTTGATGTAACAGGAGGTGTTCCTCCATATACATTTGTATGGCAAGAAACTGTTAGTGGGAATGTTGTATCTAACGACTCTGTTGCAGAAAATCTTACACCGCTTTCTTATACATACATAATAAAAGATGCATTACAATGCGAGCATACCGGAGTTGTTGAAATAACAGAACCGGCTGCATTAACAGATGTAATATCACACACACCTGTTTTGTGTTATGGTGATGCTACAGGAACTGCCAGAATTGACATTGCAAATGGAACCGGAACTGCTCCATATTCATACGTTTGGACAAGAGAATCTGATGGAGCAATTGTAAGTCATGCTTCAATCGCCAATGCTTTATATGCAGGAGATTACAAAGTCGATGTTACAGATGCGCAAGGTTGCGTACTTACTGATAGAGTAGAAGTTACATCTCCTAATGCTATAAAATTGGAATATACAAAAACAGATGTAACAATTTATGGAGAAGCAACCGGTACAATAACATTAAATGTTACTGAAGGTGTTCCTAGTTATAGCTTCGTATGGAATGGACACAGTATAAATCCATTAAATAAAAACCTACAAAATCAAGTAGCTTTATTGTCAGGTAATTATTATGTAAATGTAACTGATGCAAATTCGTGCTCAATAGATACGATGATTACCATCTTGCAACCTGAAAAGATACTTGTTACTGCAGATATTACTCCGGTTAAGTGTAAAAATGCATCTGACGGCTCAATCTTATTATCAGTAAGTAAAGGCACTGCACCATATTTTTATGCATGGACATCAAATAAGGGTTATACATCAACCAGCCGTGATTTGGTAGGTATTCCTGCCGATATGTATCACTTAGAAGTAATAGATGCTAATGGCGATAAATTTATCTCAGATTATCAAGTTTCGGAGCCCGATTCACTTCAATTGGTTTTCCATTCTTCAATAGAATCAGTAGCTTGTTTTGGCGATAAAACAGCAAGCTTAAATCTAGACATAACAGGAGGTAGTACTCCATATAAAGTTACATGGAATGGTCCGGATGTACCGGTTATAGTAGCTGATTCGGCTCATTTGTCAGATTTAGGTGCAGGCATCTATTACGTTTATATTAGTGATGCCAATGAATGTAAGGCTGATTCGTTTAGAACAATAACAGAACCGGATGCATTGAAAGTAAGTTCTGTTATAACTGAGAATAAATGTTATGGAGTATCATCCGGTTCAATTGAGTTAACTATTGTCGGCGGATCTCCTGCTTATACATATACTTGGTCAGGACCATTTGTTAGTCCAAATCAAAAAAATCAGTATAATATACCTGGAGGTTTATATCAAGTTCGTGTACAAGATGCAAATCAATGTGAAGTAAACGAGCATTATGATTTAGTTAAACCTACTGAATTAGATGTATCTGTTTCGCAAACAAATGTTAGTTGTTTCGGCCGCTCGGACGGAAGTTTACATGCTTCTATTATTGGAGGTAGTAAACCATATTTAGTTAAATGGGAAAACCAATCAGGTACTTTAGTCGTTAACGACACAATTGCAGATGGCCTTCCTATTGGAACATATACATTAACTATAGTAGATAGTTTGTCTTGTGTTCTTAGTAGAACGTATACAATAACTCAACCAATAGCATTAGATGCTCAAATGGATATTACATCAGTTATTTGTGCCGGTTCTAGTAATGGACGTGCATCGGTATCTGTAACAAATGGTACAGGTACGGCTCCGTATAGTTATAAGTGGACAAAAAATGCAAATACCGACCTTGGAACTGGTTATAGCAAGTCAAATTTAGGAGAAGGTTCATATACGGTTGTGGTTACAGATCAGAATGGTTGTATGATGTCTATATCCAATGGCATAACCGAATCATTACCTATTCAAATTGGTGTGGTAGAAGTGAAGAATGTAGAAATTATAGGTGCAGCAACAGGACATATATTACTAAATGGTACCGGAGGCTTTGGCAATTTATCCTATACATGGCATGGCGATGGAATACAACCAGGAGCAGAACACGATCGTGATCAGTATCAATTAAAAGCAGGTTGGTATTATTTAACTGTTGAAGATGATTTGTCTTGCAGCGAAACTTTGCAGTTTGAAATTACCGAACCAAGTGTATTGGTTGTGAAAGCTGATGTGCATCAGATTACATGTTTTGGATTGAATAATGCATACATAGAATTGTCTGTTACAGGAGGAACAAATACCACATATAATTGGAAATATAATGGTGTGGATATTTCAACCGATAAGAATATATACGATTTGTCTCCAGGTGACTATCTACTTACATTGACAGATGCTAGTGTCATATATACATACAATTATGTAATTAGTGAACCTACTGAATTAACACTTAGTCAATTGGCATCAAGCAAACTAGCATTGAATTGTACAGGAGATAAAGATGGTGTTATTAATATAGAAGTTAATGGTGGTACTCCACAATATACAGTATCATGGACAGGACCGGATATTCCTCATGTAGTAACAAATCCTTACGGAGTTTCTGATTTGGGTAAAGGCTTATATCGAGTAGATGTTACTGATGCCAATAAATGCTATATTAGTGAAAGTTTCGATATAACAGAGCCTGATACATTGTTATTATCTGCAAATGTCAGTTTAAATACATGTAATGGAGATTCAGATGGAACAATAACATTAACAGTTAATGGCGGTACTCCTGGTTATATATATAAATGGACCGGAATAGGTGTTGACGAATATACACAAAACCAAACTTCACTTGTAGGAGGTCGTTATACTTTGCGCTTAACCGATCAGAATCTTTGTCAAATTGATACAGCTTTTGTAATTAATAATCCGTCAAGTTTGCAAGCAAATATTACCGGAATTTCAGACATTTGTGAAGGTGATGAAGTTACATTATACATGGTATCATCGGGTGTAGGTCCTTGGACATTTGTATATACAGATGGCTTGAACGACTACACCTTGGTTTCAGATCGTCCTGATACAAGTGTTGTTGTTAAACCATTGATTGATACGGAATATAGTCTTGTATCTGTAGAAGACGGTATGGCATGTAAAGTTAAATTAAGTGGTAAGGTTTCAGTAACAGTGCACAAGTATCCTAGTTTGCAGGTTTTGTCGGTATCTGAAGATTGCTGTTTGGGTGATGAAATCTTGGTAGATTTGGTAACAGCAAACGAAGGCCCTTGGACTCTTAGATATAGCGATGATGCAGGTTCTAACGTAATATACGATATTACTAAAATGAGAGATACCTTACGTATCGCTCCATTGCGTGCGGGTAATATTCAATATACAATTGATAGTATCAGTACTTCATATTGTACGACAAAGATTGATTATGGCTTTAATGTTACAGTCTATCCGTATCCTAATTTGATTGTAACAATGCCTGCTTTTGTATGTCAATCAGATACTTTGCATATAACATTAGAACCACAAGGAGTTGCTCCATGGCAAATAGTTTATTATGAAAATGGAATACGTTATTTCGAAGATGTAGATACAAGCCCATACGATTTGGTACGTACTCCTGATAAAATAGATAACAATTATTTATTCGAAAGTATTACAACAGGTAAACGATGTACAAAGAACTTAAATAAAGGGTACACAGTTTCATTAAAAAGCCTACCTGCTGATGCAACCGGAATTATAGGAAATAATGCAGCATGTAGAGGTACTTTAGAACGTTATTATCTGCCCGAAATAGATAATGCAGATAAATACGAATGGATATTACCCCAAGGCTTTACAGTAATGAGTGGCACTAATTCAAATGATATTACCGTATCAATTGGATTAGATGCAGAGAAAGGAGCTATCAGAGTACATGGCGCAAATTCTTGCGGAAATGGTGGTGATGCAACATTGGCTGTAGATTTAGACGAACCGTTTGGACCTATTGGTGAAATAAGTGCACCTCTATACATTTGCGAAAATGAAGCTTTGTTCCAATTATCAATAGATGATGTTGAAGGTGCAACTTTGTATGAATGGGCTGTTCCTGAAGGCTATTCAATAATATCCGGAGAACATTCATCAAGTATATTAGTTTCTATTGATTCGTACGCTAAGAGTGGAACTGTTTCGGTTACACCAAGCAATCGTTGTGCCAGTGCAGATAAAAAAGAAAAATTCTTAAGCATTAGAACATTGCCATTGGCAGAAGCAGGCGTTGATTTAGCAACAAATTGTGTTAATTCTGCAAAATTAGGCGCAACAGACGTAGCGGGAACAATTGCTAAATGGACTTCACTTCGTGGTGAAGTGGTCTTCTCAGATCCGGCAGCATATAATTCAGAGGTGTCAGGTTTGTCTTACGGACGAAATCCGTTTAGATGGGATGTTAATGACGGCTATTGCTTGAACTTTGACACAATGACTGTGTATAATAACAATCCGGGCATAACAGATCCAGAATTTTTGAATATTACATTATGTGATGATTCTGTTACATTGCGTGCTCCGAAACCATTGTATGGAGACTATCGTTGGACACTAATATCAGGTGATGGTGTATTACAAAATCCTACATCTAATGTTTCTTTAATTACAGATTTAAGTAATAAAGTAACAAATATCATTCGCTGGGAAGTATATACAGAATCATGCTCAAATACTATTGATGTTCAGGTTGTATCTCATAGTTTGGCGCATTTAGTTGATGCGGGGGATGATGGAGCTACAATAAACGGATCTTATCGTTTGTCAGCACGTTCTGTGGCTGATGCAAATGTAAGCGGAAGATGGTCGGTTGTTGCCGGTAGTGGAGTATTTGATGATGAGACTTCTCCTAATACGTATGTAACAGGTCTGGCTCCCGGAATTAATACATTAAGATGGACATTGTCAGCGTATGATTGTGAGGCTTATGATGAAGTGCAAATACGCGCAGTTGATGAACCTGTTGCAGATTTTAATGCCGATCCTATTGTTGGTTGTAAACCATTGGCAGTAATATTTACAAATACAACACTTGGTGATGCTGAATATTTGTGGGATTTCGGAGATGGAACAACCTCTACAAAAAGAAGTCCGGATCACGTATATACAGAGTCCGGAACATATACAGTTACACTCACAGCTACCGGAACTAGAAAGTCAGATCATGTAAGTAAGAATATAACAGTTTATGTATCGCCTGTCGCAGAATTCTCTGTAAGCATAACTCAATTATATACACCAAATGCAGAAGCTCACTTTTATTGTAAGTCAGACAAAGTAGTTTCTTATTTATGGGATTTCGGTGATGGAGGCCAGTCTACAGAAAAGGATCCGACATATATTTATCGTGAAGATGGATTATTTGATGTATCTTTGGTGGTTGAAAATAGTTTTGGTTGTAAAGATACTCTTAAATTAGATGAATATGTAAGAGTTGGAAAAGGTTCATTTATCACATTCCCAACAGCATTTGTACCTAATACGACTGAGGCAAATGGAGGAGTCTATTCGTCAGAAGAACGTCGTCTTGATATATTCTATCCTGTATCTCGCAATGTAGATACATATAAGTTGGAGATATTCAATCAATGGGGTGTTAAGGTGTTTGTGTCTGAAGATTTGTATCAAGGTTGGGACGGCTATTATTTAGGTAAATGTGCACAACAAGCTACATATTCGTATAAGGCTGAAGGATATTTTAAAGACGGTACATCGTTCCGTCAATCGGGTAATTTTATGTTAGTTCGTTGATGAAAGCAAAATTTATTACATTAGTAGTACTATTAATATTGCCATTGTTTAACTTGGCAGCACAAGACTTTCTATTGTCACAGCCATGGTCAGCCACAACTACTATAGCTCCATCATTTGCGGGTTTTACCGGTGGAGGTAGGGTGTTTACGACATACAGAAATCAATGGTCTGCAATTGAAGGTTCACAGACTATATTAGCAGATTATGATCAATACTTTCATCCAATAAGATCTTCTTTTGGAGGATTGATTTCATACACATCTTATGCCGGTGGAATGTTATCTCAGTTACAATTTGATGTTCAGTATAATTACGCAGTACAGATAACTAAACATTGGTATTTTAGACCGGGTTTACAGTTAGGTGTATTTTATAGAACAATTGATCCATCAAAATTTATATTTGTTGATCAAATAGCAATGGATGGAACGATATTGCCGACAAGCTCTTTCCAAACGAGTATTAACTCTTTGTTTCGTTTTGATGCTGCGGTTTCTGTGATGTTTTATAATGAATATTTTTTTGGAGGTTTAAGTGTAAGCCGTTTGTTAGGCAATAATATATCATTTACAGATGCCCCATCTACTACAGATCCACTTAAATTAAATGTTTATGCAGCTGGTATGATACCTATTTCAAAAGGCTACGGCAAGTATGATCCTAAGGATGATGTAACTATAGCAGCACTATACCAATGGCAAGGTCAATATCATCAAATCGATGTTGATATTATGTATCATCGTCGCTATTTTATGGCAGGAATAGGCTATAGAGGTATTCCATTTTATTCGCCAGATGGGCTTACTAATACAGATGCCTTAAAAATTATGGTAGGAGGTGCGGTAGCAGGCTTTAGTATTTCGTATAGCTACGATGTAAGTCTGTCAAGTTTGGTAAATGTATCAGGTGGTTCTCATGAAATAGTTCTAATGTATCGTTTTATGGAAAAAGCACCTAACGATCGTTCGTTCTTCTGCTATTAAACTTTTAGATGCTGATTCTGATAGCGAACCCACATTTCTTTTGTGTTTAGTAAAAATGCCGGATGTATTTTATCAGGTGCAATTTCTAAAAGCGGTTTTAATACAAACTCTCTTTCTTGTAAATTCGGGTGTGGTATTGTGAGTTCGTATGTATTGATAACGATGTCGTTATAATACAAAATATCAATATCTATTATTCTGTCTTTATAATTTCTTTGTAAGCTCTTTTCGGTGCGTCCTAATCGCTTTTCAATATCTTGTGTAACAGATAGTACTTGTAGTGGAGAAAGTGGCGTAACGAGACAGATAACGTTATTTAGAAAAGTATTTTTGGAGGAAAATCCTACAGCCTCAGATTCGTAGTTTGACGATTTTGCAATAATATCACCAATTTCTTTAGACAGTAGTTCCTCTGCCATACAAAAAACGGAAACTTTATTACCCAAGTTTCCGCCTAATGCAATGTATACTTTATTTGTTACTTCTCTTTCGTTCAAGTTCGTCCAAAATTATTTTTCGCAGCCTCATGGAGTGTGGAGTTACTTCCACATATTCGTCTTCTTTTATGTACTCCAACGCTTCTTCCAAACTTAGTACTATAGGTGGTACTATTTTGGTTTTTTCGTCAGAACCAGATGCACGCATGTTGGTTAATTTCTTTGATTTTGTAACATTTACAACTAAGTCACCATCTTTGCAATGTTCTCCAACAACTTGTCCTGCGTAAACTTCTTCTTGCGGATATATAAAGAATTTACCTCTGTCTTGCAATTTATCGATAGCGTATGCAAAAGTAGTACCACTTTCCATTGCAATTATTGATCCGTTTGTGCGGCGTTCAATATCACCTTTGTATGGAGCATATTTTACAAAACGGTGAGCGATAACAGCTTCACCTGTTGTTGCCGTAAGTAAATTTGTACGTAAACCGATTATACCTCTAGATGGAATCTCAAACTCTAAGTGAATACGGTCGTTTTTAGTCTCCATGATAAGCATTTCGCCTTTACGATTTGACACCATTTCGATTACTTTGCCTGAGAACTCTTCAGGTACATTAACTGTAAGTTGCTCAATCGGTTCGCATTTTTGACCATCAATTTCTTTAATAATCACTTGAGGTTGGCCAACCTGTAACTCGTAACCTTCACGGCGCATGGTTTCTATTAATACAGATAAGTGTAATACACCACGACCAAATACGTGCCAAATATCGTTTTTATCTTCTTTAATTACGCGAAGAGCAAGATTCTTGTCCAACTCTTTTACCAAGCGATCATTGACATGTCTTGATGTAACGAATTTTCCATCGCGACCAAAGAATGGCGAGTTGTTAATGGTAAATACCATACTCATGGTTGGCTCGTCGATTGCTATTGGAGGAAGTGGTTCGGGATGTTCGATATCGCAAACACTATCGCCAATCTCAAACTTGTCAAGTCCAACAATTGCACATAATTCGCCTGATGCAACTTGCGATACTTTTGTTTTCCCAAATCCCGAGAATACATCAAGTTCTTTGATTCTGCATTTTACAGATGTTCCATCGCGATGAATCAATATAATGTCTGTATTCTCCTTTATCACTCCGCGGTGTACACGACCAACTGCTATACGTCCAACATAAGATGAATAATCCAATGATGTTATTAACATTTGAAGTGGTCCTTCCAATGTTTGTGGACCGGGTATGTATTGTAAGATAGCGTCAAGAAGAGCATATATATTGTCTGTCTTGTTTCTCCAATCTGTTGACATCCAGTTTTGTTTGGCTGATCCGTAAATAGTAGGGAAATCAAGTTGATCTTCTGTCGCATCCAAACTGCACATTAAATCAAATACAGCTTCTTGAACTTCGTCAGGACGACAATTAGGTTTGTCAACCTTGTTGACTACAACAATAGGTTTTAATCCTATTTCAATTGCTTTTTGTAGTACAAAGCGTGTTTGTGGCATAGGGCCTTCAAAAGCATCAACCAATAGCAATACGCCATCGGCCATATTAAGAACACGCTCTACCTCTCCACCAAAATCAGAGTGTCCCGGAGTATCAATAATATTGATCTTAGTTCCTTTGTAGTTGATAGATACATTCTTTGACACAATGGTTATACCACGTTCACGTTCCAGATCGTTGTTGTCAAGAATAAGTTCACCAGTTTTTTCATTGTCTCTGAACAGTGCGCCGGCAACAAGCATTTTATCTACTAATGTCGTTTTTCCGTGGTCGACGTGGGCAATGATGGCGATATTTCTAATGTTTTGCATAAAAACGTTTTTTGCGGCTGCGAAGGTACGCATTTTAATTGAGAATAAATAGTTTATGTTCGATAAATCATCATTTTAAACTAAAATACGTAATGTTTAAGTGAAATTATTAATTCTTTTTGTCAAAGCAAGAATAATAGAAACGTTATTATCTAAAATGTGTGAATAATTTCTTATAGGAAGAAATTATTCAAAAAACAGATTGATTGTTTATTAGGATTATCAATAAGCTTAGTGCGCGTACAATCCTATAATGTAGTAACTATATTAATAGCAAAACCTAAGATTAGTACGCACTAATTTAATTGCGCTAATGAGTCATTATTATATATGATTTATTTGAAACAGAGTGTGATATGAAAAATGATGAGTTTTTGTTTATATTATACAGGCAAATATGCTTGCATTTTAGTAAAATAGTTTTAATTTTGTCCAGTTTTTGTAAAAAAATAACTAAAATAATAAATAATTAAAAAATAACAAAAAACGAGGGTAAGCAAATGAAAAAGCATTTTTTGCGCGAGTTTCTGCTCGCCGTAGGTATGGTTGTTGCTTCACAAACAACAATTACATCACAAACAGCACAATTATTACGAGTTGAAGGAGATGGGGATAAATTTTATCCGGTTGCTTTTGATGATTCAAAATGGGATTCATCTATGCGCACCATTTTGGAAATAAATCGGTTTAGTACGCATCTGGATTCTTCATGGAAAGGAGCTTTGTGTGCTCGCTTTGAATATCACTTAACGCGAGGAGGTAATGGAGCCAATTTTATTAATGCAGATGTGCATCAATCTGTCGTAAATGTTAATCCGGCTGAATTTGTAGCGGGCTGGCAGGATATTTCGGGCAACAGCGGTCAAGCAAAAATGTTGGTATGGCTCAAAGGAAATACCTCATATTATTACGTATCGAACGGGGCGCAGTCGCCGCTTGTATACGATGATGTGCAAAATCCTCTTCCATTAACTATTGGGGAATGGGGAGAACCGGTTTCGTATACATACAAAACAACGATTGATGAGTCTGTGGTAGAGGCAGCTTCTATGGTATACAATAGCCTTCGAATAGGCACGATAGGTGATCCTGGTAATTTGAATGTTCCGTTAAATGCGCAAGCAGCACAGTATAATATTGATTTTACTGGATACCGCGACAATTATCCCGACCAAATAGGCGCAAGAATAGCTGCAAAACGAATTAATAGACATCAAGAAAATGCTGCCTTGATACAAAAAACAGGACTTGCTTTTTACACAAATCCAGATGGATGGAATGGTGGTGATGTGGATTTACAAGAACGAATGTGTATTTCTCCCGATGGTAAAGTCGGCATAGGAACGTCACTACCGGATCATTTGCTGACAGTGAACGGTATTATACATGCTAAAGAGATTCTTATTGAATTGTCCGGACCATTGGCTGATTATGTGTTTGATTCAACGTATGTTTTGATGCCGCTCAAAGAGGTTAACGAATACGTGAAAAGTCACAAGCATTTGCCTGATATGCCTTCAGCTGCAGATGCAGTTTCTTCGGGTATAAGTGTTGGAGATATGCAAAATAAATTGTTACAAAAGGTAGAAGAATTGACCTTGCATGCTATTCGACAACAAGAAGAAATAGATGCGTTGAAAAATGAACTAAGAAATATGACGCAAACCAGATAATCATTAAAATGAAAAAAACAACAATACTGACCATCGTTTTTTTGTTGAACGTGGTCTTCCTTTACGCTCAATGCTCAGTTGAGTATAGTTACGATTACGCAGGTAATCGTACAGAACGTCAAGTGATTTGTTTGGGTACTATTCGTTCGGCAGAAGAATTTATTGAAGAAGATTTGGATGTCGATGATAGAAATATACAGCCATCCGAGCCTGTTATGAGCCTAATGGATAATCTCAATATCAGAATCACTCCGAATCCAACTCGCGGACTGATTGGTGTTGAAATTGAAGGAGCGTGTGAAACTGACGTTCTTATGCTAACCGTTTGTTCTATAGGAGGGAAACTCTTGCAAACGGAAGTGCTAAAATTAGGGATAAATCCGATAGATTTATTTGGCTATGCTAATGGGCATTATATCTTGCAAATAAATAGCGGAAACTCACGTAAAGAGTTTAAACTCATTAAGTACTGATTCATGAAAAAAAAGCGAAATACAACACTGCTCTTGTTGGCAGCCTTCATATTATTACCGTCCGGTGAAATTTCTGGAAGTGAACAAAAAAACATCATTTTACAGGAAGAAACAACTAATCCATGGGCTAATTATACGGCAGAAGAAAGTATCCGATTACAACCAGGTTTCCATTATCAAGCGAAATCTGGTCAGTTGTGGGGCAAATCTACGTTTGTGGGGAAAATAGACCAAGGCTTGCTATTTCCGCCTACGGAAGGAGAATATGCTGCTTCTGATGGGTCGTTTGCAGCTTCATCGAGTGATGGAGCTATTGTTGGTTCTATTGGAGGAGAAATGTCGGTCAGTCCTTCTGGATCGGCAGTGTACACGATACCCATTGAATGCCCGGATGGCATTAACGGCCTTAAACCGAATGTTTCGTTAATGTACAATAGTGGATCCGGTGATGGAATTGCCGGATGGGGTTGGCAAATAGGCGGACTATCTTCTGTTATACGAGTAGGGAAAACTCCGTATATTGACGACGAGCGTACGGGCATTGAATTTACCGTTTCAGATGCTCTGTCGCTTGATGGACAACGTTTAATTAAAATAACCGATTATGGTGATAGCGCTGAATATAAAACGGAAGCGGAAAATTTCAGCCGTATTATGGGGTATGAAAAACATCCATGGGGCTTTAAGTATTTTATTGTTTTTACAAAAGAAGGACATCGAATACGCTACGGAAGCAATCAAGAAAATGCGTCAAAAGCCTCCTATTTCCCTCTGGTAAAGGCGGATTTTAAAAATAATGGCATTCATATTTTTAGGCATTTGGCTTGGTTATTGGAAGAAATTGTTGATGCCAATGGCAATGCAGTTCAATTTTTTTACACTGTTTCAGAACAAACTACTGATAATGTAATTTTAAGCGCAAAGAATTATCAAGATTGTCGTTTGGATCGTATTGTATATGGAACAAACACAATGATCGGTATTCAAGGAGAACAAGTTATTCAATTTATTTACCGAGATAAAAATTCAAGTACAAAATATGTATCAGGTGAGCCTGTAGTTATTTCTAAATTATTGGATCGTATTGAAGTGAAAAGCAATGGACAAAACTATCGTACATACCAGCTGACATACGACATGGAGTCGGAAAAATATCGTTTAAGGTCATTGACACTTGCTGCCGAAAATGAACACGTAAATACCATGCTTTTTGAGTGGAACGACATGCAATATGGATGTCATTTTAATGGCATTAAACAATATCCTCTTTCTTCTAAGATGCAGACATATTTTAATGAAGGTTATATTAATGTTTATAGAATTTCTAACCAAATTGGCGATATTGATAATGATGGGCTGACAGATGTATTTATATCATATCGGATGCAAAAAAAATCAATGATTTCTTTTGGAAATCCTCCAACGGTTTATATTGGAGTTGTTTATCGAAATACAGGAACTTCTTATGAAATTAAGAATGATACAATAGCACCATTATCCGATGCTTATTTCTCAGATAAAGACAACGATGGTCGAGATGAATTGTATGTTGGAAGTTCCGGTGATAAATCGTATACGAGTGTTTGCTATAAATTTGATAGCAACGGCAATTTTGTAGTTAAAAATACCGAATCTTATTCATTTCCGGATCTGACAGGTTTTGTTTATCCCATAATCGGCGACTTTATGGGAAATGGAACCATTCAAACTATTTTTATAAGTCGTCATAAAGGCAATGTAAAAGTAGCATATTCGCCGGAAGATAATTTTGACTTATCACAGATACAATCTTATGCTAGTGTACCTGTGATTTATGCTGCTGATATGAATGGCAATGGCAAATCAGATTTGATATGTGTTTGTCATGATGGCGTTTCAGTTTATGAATTAAACGGCAGAACATTTATGCCTATTTTTCAGGATGCGCAATTCGGTTTTTCAAGTACTGATGAGTTAAAATTCGGTGATTTTAACGGAGATGGAAATGCGGATATAATTGCCAGCGGTTCTTCAGGTATAAAATTTTATTTATCTACTGGATTGAAATATCAAGAAGTGAATATGCCAAGCGGACTTAATTCTAATTCTAATTTTGTATTGACAGATGCCGATAAAGACGGATTGACAGATATTGTAACGTGGTATGAGAATAACAATGGGTACAATATTCAACTCTTGATCAATAAAGCTAATTGTTTTGAAGTGGTTTCGTCAGGTACGTATTCAGAACCGTTTTCTGTACTATATGAGGGAATGATTAATCGTAGAGATAGGTCTGATATTTGTTTGTTGGTTCGTAATGCTGCTTTATCTGAACCTTCTATTTCTTTTACGAGAGGGAATGTATCGCATGTACTTTCATCTGTAACAGATGGTTTCGGCAATAAAACGGTAATCCAATATACGCCGTTTCATTCCAATGGGTTTGTATCAACCTCATTCAAATCGGCAATTAATGAATCGGATATTCAATCCTATTCGATTTTGGACAGAGGTCATTGGCATGTTGTTGAAAGTATAAAAATGTACGACTCACAAAACGAAACTGCTTCTAAACAATCTTATGCGTTTTCCAATGCGTACGTACATCGTCAAGGGAAGGGCTTTTTGGGATACGAGCTAATGTCTTGTACGGATTCATTACAAGGTACAATAACTACTAAGACCAATCAGCTACACGATGGACATTATTTTTTGATACCTACAAAAGAAACTATAAAAACGGTTAATGAAATTCCAATTCGACATACAGACTATGTGTATACCATTACTTCGTTAGCAAATACAAATAAGTGCTACATGATGTTGCCTACGCGTACAATGGAAAACGATGATTTGACGGGGTTATACAAAGTAACAACTTATAATAATTATGAATATGGAAATCCTGGTAAAATCGTTGTAATACAGGGCGATTGTTCCGAAATCAAAGAAATCGGCTATGGCATAGCCGGTTCATGGTGTCCGAACAAACCTGTTTATATGTCGGTAAAAAGAAAACAAGGAAATGTACTTTCTCCAACGCACTTTAACTACTATAGTTATGATACCCGTGGCAACTTGACATACGAATCAAAAGATGCAGGAGATGCCAACCAAGTTACTACGCGATATCAGGATATTAATCCTTTTGGGCAAGCACAGACTATCTCTGTTACAGCAAATGGGAAAACACGTATTACTAGATGTACATACACGCCATCGGGTCGATATATAGCATCTAAGACCAATATACTTGGCGAAACTACCACGTATGTTTGGAACGAAGCCAAAGGATTGCTTCTTTCGCAGACGGATGCATATGGACGCACCACTACACATACATATACAGGGTGGGGAAATTTGAAAGAAACAAAATATCCCGATGGCATTCGTTATACGGAAAAATTGTTGTGGGCAGCAAGAGGGAATGACATGGGAGCAGCTTACTATGAATATAAGGAAACATCTGGACAATCGCCGAAATATATTTATTACGATTCGATGGGCAAAGAAATATGTTCACAGTCGTACGGACGAAACGGAAGGCTTGTATCGGTATTTACCGAATATAATACAGCCGGACAAAAATACAGAGTTTCAGAACCTACGTTTTCTTCAGTGGCAGATACATGGGCTGCAACTTATTCTTACGATTCATTTGGTCGCCCTATTCGAGTAGTTACTCCTATGGGCAATACTACCACTTCGTATACGGGGATGTCTATTACGGTCAATTCGCCGGATGGCGTAACTACTACGTTAAAGAATACCTCTGGACAGACCGAAACGGTTACAACCAATGGACAAAGTGTTTCTTATACGTATCATCCGGATGGAAACGTTGCATCTGCTATGCCTGCAGGCGGAGAACCGATAACCATGGAGTATGATTTACAAGGGAATCGGATCCGTCTTACAGATCCAGATGCCGGTGTTGTAGAATCGCATTACAATGGCTTCGGTGATTTGCTTTGGGAAAGGCAAAAGGTGCATACAGACACGTGGATAACAACGAGTCATCAGTATGCCGATAATGGAGAATTGCAACAAATTGTCCGAGGTGATGAAACTACTTCTTATTTGTACGATGATCATCATAGGGTGAGCTCTATAGAAATAGCAGGGAAACACAAACAATCATTCTGCTACGACGATAAAGATCAAATTGTTGAATTAAAAGAAGAGTTTGACGGAAAAACCTTTAAACAAAAAACGGAATATGACTTTTTCGGGAATGTAAAAAAGGAAATATATCCGAGCGGGTATTATATATTAAAAAACTATGATGCTTACGGCTTTTTAACGCAAGTGTCAGATTCTCGTAATAGAGATATTTTGCGCATAGAAGAAGAAAATGCAAGTGGTCAAATAGTTCGAAATATACGTGCAGGCAGAGAAACCTCATATACTTATGATAGTCGTCATTTGCCGATTCGTATTTTTTCAAGCGATATAATTGATATGTCGTATGTGTTTGATGCTAACGGCAATTTGCAGTCTCGTACGGATGCATTATCCAACCAGAGAGAATCATTTTCTTATGATGCGCTACAACGTCTTACGGGATGGAATACTTATCGAAACGATTCGTTACGACGATCTGCTTCTTTGCAATTTGATGCCACAGGTAATATTGTAAGTAAGTCTGATTTAGGTGGATTTGCAATGCGTTATGGTGATAACGGACGTCCACATGCGCTTACCTCGATTGACAGTTTACCACCGGATTTTCCGCATGGGAATTTGCATCTTCAATATACCGATTTCAAAAAATTGAAGTCGATGTACAATGAAACGGGTGATAGTTACGTTATTGATTACGGTGTGGATGATCAGCGACGCAAAAGCATTCTTCAAAGTTCAAACGAAATAGTTGAAACGCGGTATTATTTTGGTAATTACGAAGAAACGTGCGATGTTAATGGACATGTAAAAAAAATACACTACCTTAGCGGTGGTGCAATGTTGGTGATTGATGAGGCGGGCGAAAGGATGTACTATGGGTACAGAGATTATCAAG
>RZYM01000068.1 GCA_009930305.1 Bacteroidia bacterium | reverse complement strand
AATATGACAGCGGCTTACCTTCGTGTAGTCAGGAATAAAGGCTGCCCCGGCGTAGATGGAATGCGAGTGGAATCACTCAAATCTCACCTGCAAGAGCACTGGTTTCTAACTGATATTGGAAATGATCTGCACAACAAAACCTACCGACCTCAAGCCATCCGCAGGGTCATGATCGACAAAGCGGGGAGCAAAGAGAAACGGCCATGGGGAATTCCAACCCTTCGTGACCGGGTAGTCCGGATCGCAGTGAAGATGATGATCGAACCTCGGTTTGAGGCCGATTTCATTGAAACCTCCTATGGCTTCCGTTCTAAAATGAGTGCGCACGACGCCATTAGAAAGAGCAAGGAAAACCTGTTTGCGGGCTATCCGTTTGTTTATGATGCCGACTTGTCGAAATATTTCGATACCATTGCGCACGACAAGCTAATAAAAGTTGTGTCTGGAAGGTTGGCCGACGCAGGAATTTAGATTACAAACGGGTTAAATGGCTAAAAAGAAAAGGACGGAAAGCCCATATAACGTTACGCCAGTGCCCTTTCGACAATCTTGTTAAGTACAAACACTTACTGGATATCGGGATATATGCGAGCTTAAAGTTCCATGCGAAAGCTACAGGAAGAACACTATCGGTAAGCCCTATGAGCGAATAGTTCACGTACGGTTTGATGCAAGGGGCACTGACAGTCAGTGGATAATTTGTACATTTATATGCATTAATTATTGGGTGAGCTGTCAGGCTCTATTTTACCTGCCAATGCCCGAAAAAACAACCTTGTGCATAGATTTGAAAGTTTTTTATACCTATTGAATTTTAAATGTAAAGAAATTTGGATTATCTATACAAAAGGTTTTATTTTTGTATAGATTTTTAGAAATACTTTACAAATGGATACTTGGGGATTAACAGAGCTACCTCTAAACATCGATTTAGAAACAAAAAAAGTCTTAAAGGCACTACCTGCGGCGCATGCAGCATTAGCTGAACTAAAAGGAATTGCATCCACAATCCCGAATCAAAACATACTGATTAATACATTAGGATTACAAGAGGCAAAAGACAGTTCAGCAATTGAAAATATAATTACGACACACGATGATTTGTATAAATCTGAATTGAATTTTGATGTATTTAAATCATTACAGGCTAAAGAAGTGCAAAACTATATTTCAGCGCTAAAAAAAGGATTTGAGTTAATAACCAAAACTGGATTGCTGACTAATAAAAGTATTTTACAGATTCAAGAAGTATTAGAGGACAATACAGCTGGATTCCGAAAATTATCAGGAACAGCATTAATAAATGCAGCAACTGGTGAGACAATTTACACTCCGCCACAAGATTATGATGAAATAATGCGATTGATGACAAACCTCGAACGCTATATAAATGATTCAGAAGTCCAAGATTGTGACCCTTTGATTAAGATGGCAATAATCCATTTCCAGTTTGAGAGTATTCATCCATTTTATGACGGAAACGGTAGAACAGGCAGAATAATAAATATTCTCTACTTGATTCTGGAAAAACTTCAATCATTACCTATTCTGTATTTGAGCCATTATATAATTAAAAATAAACCTGATTATTATCGGTTTCTGCAAAAAGTCAGAAATGAGAATTTGTGGGAAGAATGGATATTGTTTATGATAAAAGGCGTTGAGCAGACTTCAAAGGAAACAATTGAACTAATTATAAAAATTAAAGGATTAATGCTTGATTATAAACAAAGACTTCGTGATAATTATAAATTCTATAGTCAAGATTTACTCAATAATTTGTTCAAACATCCCTACACAAAGATTGAATTCGTCGTAAATGATTTAGGAGTTTGCAGACTGACTGCTGCAAACTATCTGAATAAGTTGGCTGAAGATAAAATGTTACGTAAGGAAAAATTAGGAACTGGAAATTATTATATTAACGAAGAATTATTTGACTTGTTGACAAAGAGATAGAATGCACAGGCGGTAACACGGTATATAAAACATTTGGCGGAAAGTGCTAATTTCAAGGGTATTACACCTAATAAACGGTGTAACGGTTTGACAGGTTCGTGCTTCGAATTGCCAAACGACACCATACACATAACCGTGTGTACGCCGTGAAGCGTATTTAATTCCAATGGTATAATCAGTAACGCTGATTCAATTCCCTCTGTCGAATTGACGGTTCAGGCCGTAGTGACAACGATGGTTTAAGTCGTGAGGCTTACGCAAAAGTTTTTATTATCAAGTTATCAGGCCGCAATACTTAAGGTTTGAACCCATAAGTTTTGCTGATGGCCATCGGGATGTACGATGTAGGTCGGGGAAGGTGTTGACGTATTCCGAACTCTGTTATTTAATGCGGATTAACCGTTGTACGAAGCATTAAAGCCTACCGGAGTCATAGAGTGGCGTAGTGATCGGAGAGCATGTGAATACGAGAGGTCTGTTGTAACCATTATGGGTAATGGTAACCAGGCCTGTTTGGCAATGTGAAGTCAGGATCGGGTTACCACAGAAGTCGGCGAAGCTCATAGTACTGTCGACTGTAAAGAGATTATAATTAACATTTTAAGCTGAATAATTTCCAGGAGTAGCGTAAATTGTGTATTTTTGAAATAATTACCCGCTAAGTTAGTTTTGGGGCAACCACGTATGATGGTTTCGAAAAATAATCAATGAATAAATAGTTAATGAGCCCAGAAATGATATTACCTGATGAAATTGCACATCGGACGGAATACAAAAGAAAATTTAATTTGTGCGAAATGTATCGTGCCTTTATTCTGATACCAAGTGCTGCGGCTAAAATGATTGATAACAAAAGGAAAAAATTGATCGACAAACATTTTGTTGAGCGATTACAATTGGCAGTAACTGAAGTAAATGGTTGTGCTGCATGTTCCTATGCCCATACCTATATAGCCTTAAAACAAGGAATGAGTAGTGAAGAAATCTTTGGTTTTTTAAGCGGTGCCAAAACATTTATCCATCAGCAGGAAGCAAAAGCAATTGTTTTTGCTCAGCATTATGCGGATACCAGAGGTTTTCCTCAAAAAGATGCATTTGACGCTTTTGTCACTGAATATGGAATTCAAAAGGGAAAAGTTATTCTGGCAGCAATACAATTGATGCATGCAGGAAATATTTATGGTATACCCTACAGTGCACTAATATCCAGACTGAAAAGAAAGCCCTATACCGACAGTTCCCTGATTTACGAATTGGGAATGCATTTAGGGGGGGTGATTTTATTTCCCATTGCTTTCATTGACGGTAGTATCCGAATGATTCTGGGCTTTTCTAAAATACGATTGAATACCCGTACGACTATGGAATAGATTTTTTACCGATGGATAAAACGCGAATACGCATTGTGGTGTGTAAATCGGCCTGAAAGTAGTTCGCCCGTCCATCCTGACGAGAGGGCATTACTGAAAATATGTTGAAGTAAAATTTATTAACTATGTCAGAATACTTAAATAATGCAGAAAAAAGACGCAATGACCTAATGGCTTTTTCAATGGGGATGATGAACGGGGACGACGGAAAAGTTTTAATAGAGAAATACAAAGAGGCCATTGAAAATGTCACTCCTCAGGATATGCTGAAAATTGAGGACAAACAGATGCAAATGGGCATTACTCCGGACCAGATCAAAGGGGATATTGAGAAAATTATCAATGTTTTCGTTCAAAGCCTGAATCGTTATCCATGGGAAAAACCTGCTGAAGGAAGTTTTCTTTTTTACCTGATGCTTGAGAATGATGCCTTTACCTTTAAACTGAATCAGGTGAAAAGGATTATTAAAAATTACA
>RZYM01000013.1 GCA_009930305.1 Bacteroidia bacterium | reverse complement strand
GCATTTCCCCAGCTATATGATGATGCACCGGATACTGTTATCCTTGTACTTTCTCCATAACAAATGGATGTATTGCCCGTGTATGATAATACCGGTAAACTTATTTTTGTAATACTTTTACTAACAGTATTCTTACATCCTTTGGTATCTGTACCGACAACAGTAAATGTAGAGTCTTTAGTAATTGTTGGTTGATATGTGGCACCAGGTATAGTGCCATTCCATATATATGAGGCGGCTCCTGATGCCGATAATTCGGCTGTATTGCCAAAGCAAACAGATGTTGGTGCAGATATATTTATTATTGGTAAATGATTAACAGTAATGCTATAAGTTGCATCCGACGAGCATCCATTAGTAGCAGTACCGGTTACTCTATAAGTAGTTGTATTTAAAGGAGATACATTTATCGATTCGGTTGTGCTATTATTTATGTCGTTCCAAAGATACGTAAGAGCTCCTTCTGCTTTAATAGTTGTAACATCATAAAGACATATTTCATTATTTCCCGAAATATATACTGAAGGTAATGGTTTTACAGTGATAGGAATCTCTAAAACAGAATTACATCCCTGCAAAGTGCCGGTTACAATAAGCATACTATCTCTTAACGGGGTAAGTATAGCCATATTTCCAGTGCTGTTATCATTCCATTTGTAAGATGTAGCACCGCTTACAGTAATTCTTGTACTTTCGCCATAGCAAATTTCATCTTTACCTACATAAGATAAAGTAGGTAAGTCTATTTTATTTACAGTTTTTGAGATAGAACTTTTACAGTTATTTGTATCTGTACCAACTACTGTAAAAATTGAATCTTTGGTGATAATCGGTTGATATGTCGCTCCTGGAATGCTTCCGTTCCATAAATATGAGTTAGCTCCTGATGCTGAAAGTGATGCAGTACTACCTTTACAAACAGAAGTAGGAGCAGATATTGAAATATTAGGTAATGAGTTTACAAACACTATTAATGTATCGAATGATGAGCAGCCATTTGTAGATGTACCCGTTACCTGATATAATGTTTTATAAACGGGTGATATTGAAATTGCTGCATTTGTCGAACCATTGTTCCATAAATATGTATCGGCTCCGTTAGCAGTTAATGTTGTAACATCATTTAAACAAATAGTGTTATTTCCTGATATGTAAACAGTAGGTAGCGGTTTTACAATAATAGGAATCGTTAATGTAGCAGAGCATCCTTGTATATATCCTGTTACCGTCAAAATTGTATCTTGTTTTGGATTAATTAGAATAGAACTACCTGTAGTATTGCTATCCCAACTATATGAATTTGCGCCACTTACTGTAATTATAGTACTCTCGCCATAACAAATTTCATCTTCACCGGTATATGTAAGTTGTGGTAAATCTAATTTTGTAATTGTTTTACTAGCAGTGTTTTGGCATCCATTAATGTCGGTACCTAACACAGAAAAAGTTGAATCTTTTGTTATTATCGGATCGTATTCAGCACTTGGTATAATTCCATTCCATATATATGTGTTTGCTCCTGAGGCTACTAGTGATGTGATATCTCCATAGCAAACAGATGTCGGAGCAGAAATATTGATTGTAGGTAGCGGATTTACATGTACTGTAAGAGTATCCATTGAAGAACATCCGTTAGTAGCAGTTCCTATTACCTGATACTTTGTTTTGAAAAATGGAGATATCGAAATGGAAGTAGTCGTACTACCTGAAATGTCATTCCATTGATATGAACTTGCTCCGTTTGCAGTCAATGTTATAGTCGAGTTTAAACACAAAGAATTAGGGCCTGAAATAAACACGTATGGGTTAAGTTTTGTGCTAACAGGTATATCAATATTTGTAGTACAACCATTTAGTGTACCCCATGCTTTTAAGACTGTATCATTTTGTATGATGCACGAAACTTGTTTGTTGGTCGAACCATCTTCCCATATTACGTATGGCGCACCAAAAACAGTATAAGTTCCGGTCATACCTTCGCATAAATCGGTTTCTCCACTAAATGTCAGATTTGGCAGTGCTTTTACAGTAACTGTCATTGAGTCCTTGTTTTTACAGCCAAAATCATCAGTTCCCGTAACTATATAATTGTATTTTCCACTTCCAGGCTTTACAATTCTTTCGCTTCCTGATAGGTAATTTTCCCATCTATATGTAGATGCTCCCGTAGCTATCAATGTGTCACTTTCGCCGTGGCAAATTTCCGGATTACCCAATACTGATACAATAGGCAACTGACGCACAGCTACAGGAAAACTTGCTTCGGCAAAACATCCGTTGCTAGAATAACCGATTACCTTATATGTAGTTGGGTTATCTTCTGGTTTTACGCGAATAGTTGCATTTGTTCCAAATCCTTCCCATTGGTATGTTTGTGCATTACGTGCGGTAAGTGTTGCAGAATCTCCAATACAAACTTCATTATCTCCGGTTATTAATACATTAGGAGATGTACGAACAAGTACATAAATTTCGTCTTCGTAAACGCAATTATTAGGATCGGTAACAGTTACATAATAAGATTGACTAATTGTTGCAGTATCTACTAAAGCTTGCTCATTACCAATTACAGGACTCGTTTTGTTGTCCTTTCGCCATTCATAAACGCATCCGTAAGTTCCACCATCAGCGAAAAGCGATATCTCGGTACCCGAACATACATTATTCTGTCCCGAAATATCGGGAACAGGATATTGAGGTACAATTATTGTTCTGGTTATTGTCTTTGAACATCCAGATTGTGAGAATGCTGTAAGTTGAATTGTCTGAGATCCTGGTGTAGTATAAATATGGGAAGGATCTTTTTCTTCGGAGTAATTACCATCACCGAATAACCATTTATAAGCAATTATTGAGTCTTGAGCGCATGCAGATGTATTGGTAAAATGAACTTCTCCACCACAGTCAATTGTATATTCAAAATCAGGTCTGACAGCTATTGTATTTAATGTAGTATCAAGCACAATCTCTCCGCAATCAGTACCTGTTGCCAAACTACAGGTATATACAGTACTAGGGTTTAATGTACTTTGGTCTACAAGAATTGCAGAACTATCACCGGCTGTTTTATATGTAATAGGTAGTCCATCTGATCTATTCCAAGTATATTTTGAGAATCCTGATGGAGCTGTAATTATAGCATCCTCGCCCTCGCAATTACGTATATTAAAATTCAGAGAGCGTGTCTCAGCCGTAAAATAACCATACGCAGAGTGACCACCTGCAACAGGATAACCAGAACAATCAACTAAACAGTCGTGGTTGTAGATTTCGATAGTAACAGTCTGACCTATAAAATCTATTAGATTTACTGCTCCGATTGTCCACGGCAAGTATTGAAAATTGATTAAATTGGCACCTGCATTACTATTATTACATTGAGCCGTGTATCTTTTAAGGTATTTCTCTTCATTCGGATTATCAGATGGATGTAATTCTATACTTGTACATTGTGGCTTTGATATCAAACCAGATACAGGGTCTGTTATTGTAATATTGATTCCAAATGTAGGATATTGCTGACCAACGTGCTGTCCTGTTGCTGTTCCGGGGTTGTGTAAAACCATTGCGAACTGAAAATACAGCAAAGTGGTTTGTTTTGTCACAGTAAATGTATACGTCATTCGCTCGGCAGCGGCACCTCTGAAATTATTCCATCTTTGTGTGCAGCTATAGCCACCACTTGGCATGCCCTCTGTAAACATAGGACGACCTACTCGTGCAGCTGAATATCCAGTAGGATTAGTGTAAAAATTACTACATGAAAAAACAGGGTCGTTAGTATTCATTGAACTCTGCAACTCTATTCTTTCTCCCGAATTTGATACTGTAGTCCAATTGTAGTATTCAAAACTAGTAAAATCGCTTGCAAGTACTCTAAAGTATCCTAATTCTCGTGTCCAATTATTGAAGTTGCCCTGCTCAAAAGACAAGTTAGGTGTGCCAACATTGATGCCGGATTGAGCAAATAGATTTACCGCTGCGATGCAGAATACTATTAATATATTGAAAATACGTTTCGCCATATTTGGGTTCTTCTTCACATTATATTCACTATGGTTTACTTTCTACAAGTAATTGTATGTAACCAAAGTTTGCGAAACTTATATCTTTTTTGAGGAGTGATGACCCGGTTAAACCTAAATGGTCAAAGGAACAGCCACGCAATTTCGGTTTTTAATACAAGGGCACCAATAGTAGAATGCTAGCGAAGTTAAGTAAATTTTTATTAAAAAGAGCATTAAAAAACGACTTTTTGCTATGTATACTGCTATCGTTTGTGGTGTTAATTAGTATTGCGTAGACTTATCTTATTGAAATAGAATGACATTTGTACTTATGTACTAATAGTAAATAGTCGTATATAAATTGTTAAAATAATAATGGAGATGTTTTTTCAAAAAACATCTCCATTAAAATATAAAATAATAATACCTTATTTCGCACGCTCTACGTACGAACCATCTTCGGTATTGATTTTGATTTTATCACCTGTGTTAATAAACAAAGGTACACGAACTGTAGCTCCTGTTTCAACAGTTGCAGGCTTAAGTGTGTTAGTTGCAGTATCACCTTTAATACCTGGTTCTGTGTATGTTACTTCTAGAATTACTGATGCAGGCATATCTGCATATAATAATGATTCTGTATCAGCGTGGAATACAGCTTCAAGCATTTCGCCTTCTTTCATAAATGCTGCGCCATTGATACTATCTTCAGGAATACAGATTTGTTCAAAAGTTTCAGTATTCATTAAGTTATATCCCATGTCGTCTTTGTATAAGAATTGCATAGGTCTGCGTTCAACGCGTGCAACGTTGATACGAATACCTGCATTAAAGCGTTCTTCCAATACTAATCCGGTTTTTACGTTCTTTAGTTTTGTACGTACAAACGTATTTCCTTTTCCGGGTTTTACATGTAGAAAATTAACGACATAATACAAAGCTCCATTATGTTCAATGCACATGCCTGTTTTAAAATCAGCTGTAGTTGCCATAAATATTAATTTTTTATGATATTTGTTTTTAGGCTGCAAAGATACGAAATTTTTTCAATACTATGGGACATATTTGGTCATGCGTAATTGTTTTTCGGTTTCACCTGCTAAATAATCTTATTACAGCGTTTATCTTGTTTATTTATTCGGTGATGCCAGAAAATGTAGTAATTTTGTGGCTATGATTCAATTAGATACAACAATATGCGCTATTTCAACTGCTCCGGGAGTAGGGGGAATTGCTGTAATACGCGTTTCAGGTAAACAAGCCATTTGTTTATCAGATAAGATATTTAAAGCAAAAAAATCTTTGTTAGAACAAGGCTCCGATATGGCAGCCTTTGGTCGTATAGTTGATGCAGAAGCTAAAGTAATTGATGAAGTTATAGTTACAGTATTTAGAGCACCTAATTCTTTTACAGGTGAAGATGTAGTTGAAATATCATGCCACGGCTCACTATATGTACAGCAAGAAATAGTAAGATTATTGTTGGCTCAAGGTTGTGTGATGGCAGGTCCCGGTGAATTTACCCAACGTGCATTTTTAAATGGCAAGATGGATTTGTCTCAAGCCGAAGCAGTAGCCGACCTTATTGCATCAACATCTGCAGCCGCCCATCGTGTAGCAATTAATCAGATGCGTGGGGGCTTTTCGTCAGAATTGGCATTATTGCGTGAAAAACTATTGGAGTTTACTGCCTTAATCGAATTAGAATTAGACTTTGTCGAAGAAGATGTTGTTTTTGCAGACAGATCGCGTCTAAAATTACTATCGCAAGAGATTGATGCAAAAATAGACTCCTTATCAAAATCATTTTCAGCAGGGAATGCTATTAAAAATGGTGTGTCTGTTGCTATTGTCGGCGAAACCAATGCCGGAAAATCAACGCTGCTAAATGTTTTGTTGAATGAAGAACGTGCAATTGTATCTGACATACATGGTACAACTCGCGATTTAGTTGAGGATACTACTGTTTTGTCGGGTATCATGTTTCGTTTTATTGATACGGCTGGTATTCGCCAAACCGATGATGATATCGAAAAATTAGGTATAAAACGTAGTTATAAGGCTATTGAACAAGCCTCAATAGTAATTTGGATGATTGATGCAACTCAAGTAAACGAGCATATCGATTGGATGGCAGAACGTATTATACCTCGCACTCAAGGTAAAAAGCTTCTTTTGGTTTTTAATAAGGTAGATAAAGTATCCGAATCCGAAAAGTGTGTTCTTGAAGACTTGTTTTCGAACGTCCAAGCTCAAAGTATTTTTATATCTGCAAAATATAAAGAAAACATAGCTGAATTAATCAATCTGATCGTAGAATCATCTCATATGCCCGAAATCTCATCAGAAGATGTAATTGTTACAAATCTTCGTCACTACGAAGCTTTATGTAAAGCCCTCGAAGCTATCCGCCGAGTTCAAGATGGACTTGATTCCAAACTATCAGGTGATTTGTTATCACTCGATTTGCACGATTGCCTCGATGCCCTTGGCTCAATAGTTGGCGAAATCTCATCTGAAGAGGTACTCCATTCGATATTTAAAAACTTTTGTATAGGGAAATAATAACCTCTAATATAAGCTGTATATCGAATATTAATTTCCTGTAATTCAATTTTTTTACATCACTTTGTATATACTTTGTAACCTTTAGTGATTAATTTATTTTGTCACTAATTTGTTACTATTGTTGTCATTTTGAGATATTGAACTTAACTAAATATACCCTATCTGGTATATTTGTAGATATATAACACAATATTATACCAGAAAGGTTATAATATTGTTGGTTGAATTTTTGCTCCTATGAAACAAATTTATACAAGTTAGAAACATAAGAAAAACTCTTAAATAGCAATTTTACGAATAGATAATTGGATATAATAGTATTATCTATTCATATTTTTACTATATTTGCGGAGAATAAAAAGTGAAAGTTATGAAACTACTATCTGAATTTGGAAATACGCCAATTGATTTTGCGATACTAAAATCATTATTTCCCGGCTACAAGTCAGTTCATAATAAAATAAGCGAGCTTGAAAAGTCAGGTAAACTTATAAGACTAAAGAAAGGTATGTACGTTGTATCTCCCAATGTGAGCGGGCAGCTCCTATCGGAAGAACTTATAGCCAATCACCTATACGGACCATCTTATGTATCGATGGAATTTGCATTACGCTATTACGGTTTAATTCCGGAGAGTGTTTACACTATTCAATCAATTACCACCAAACACTCTAAAGAGTTTAAAAATTCACTTGGAACGTTTCAGTTCACTGGATGCTCAAAGGAGTATTTCTCGATTGGCATAAGACAAGAAATAAAAGAGCTTACTTCATTTCTTATCGCTTCTCCCGAAAAGGCACTCTGCGACTTAATTATACATACTCCAAACCTGAATCTACGATTTCAGAAAGATGTATTGATATACTTGGAGGATAATCTTCGCTTTGATATGGATGCATTTTATCAAATGGATAAGTCTATCTTTGAACAGTGTTTAAAAGTTGGAAAAAAAAAGGCTACTATAATGAATCTACTTAAACTTTTACAACGATGAATACTATTTTCGAGCAAATGCTCTCCAAATATCAAATTATTAGTGACAAAGACCGTCGTAACTCAATCTATGAGGTGATGCAACAGATAACATTGGCAGGACTATATCGTGGAGGCTTCTTTGACAAGGCTGCTTTTTATGGAGGTACTTGCTTAAGGATATTCCATAAGTTAGATCGTTTTTCAGAGGATATGGATTTCTCACTTTTATCGCACGATGAGTCATTTAATCTGGAAGACTATTTTCCTGCCATCATAGATGAGTTTAGCACATTAGATCGTAATATAATCATTACCAAGAAAGACAAGAAGAATTTCGGAAAGGTAGAATCAGCTTTTTTGAAAGATGATACAATAGTATATGATGTAGCTTTTCAGACCGAAAAAAGTTTGAAAATAAAAATAGAAGTAGATACGAAACCGCCTTTAAATTTTCAAACTGAACAAAAGCTACTATTGCATCCATATTCTTTTATGACACGTTGTTTTACTCTTCCCGATTTATATGCAGGTAAGATGCATGCTTTGGCCTTTCGCACATGGAAAAACAGAGTAAAGGGACGGGATTGGTATGATTTTGAGTGGTATGTAAGAAATGGAGTTAAATTAGATTTCAACCATCTTCAGACGCGTATTCGTGAGTTTAATGGATTTGAAATAAATAAAGAAGAGTTTATTAAGCTACTAAAAGAGAAGATACTTTCTACTGATATTGATATGGTAAAACAAGATGTAGAGCCATTTGTTAAGAATAGCGACAATCTTAAGATATGGTCTACTGACTATTTTATTCAGTTAACAGATATGATTATTTTTGAATAGATCACTATTTTTGCCCTTGCAAACCATTTTGTAACCCAAGTATGGTAACAGCCACAAAATCAAACTCTTTAATTTGATTTTAGGCAGATTGAAGAAATGGCAAAAAAAATGCGGTATACGTTTTTCGTATACCGCTATTAATTAGAAGACTACAATTGCATCATCTTATTTGATTTCTGTTTTCCACAATCCATGCAAATTGCAATATGCATATACTGCAGTCAGCTTCTCGCCTAAGGTACATACTTGTGCACTTGGTTCACCATTAAGATATACAAGCTGACCTCCGTTTGAAGTCTCAAAATAAACAAAATCAATAAAATGTTCAGGTGTCATTGGATGAGGAACACTTCCGATTTTTACATTCCAAACACCTTCGCTCACGTTAGTTACTACAGGTACATGCTTTTCGGTTGATGCATCTACAGTATTTGCTTGCAATTCTTCCATCTCTTCATCGCAGCATACCATTGGAACACCAGAACTGTTAATAGTTGCTACAAGATTGCCGCAGATGTTGCATCTAAAAAATTTAACTTGTTCTTTCATTATGAAATAATTTAATGTTGTCCTACAAATATAAGAATTTTGATTAAACTTCATATTATCATTATAGAATTTTACGAAAAGGAATTGTTTTTTTTCGAAAATATCAATAAATCAGTATTGTAATGTAACCAAAAATCTATATACGAACAGAAAAAGACAAATAAACACTAATGAAGGAAGTAAATTTACGATTTTTAGATTCTTTATTTTGAGGATATTAATACCTAAGCCAATTAGCAGGATACCACCGACAGCGGTAATTGCTACTATATATTCGTTAGGTATATCACGAGCAAATAAGTACACGAATAATGTTATAATTCCTTGATATAAAAGAACTGAGATAGATGCAAATAGCACGCTTGAACCAAATGCAGATGCAAGTAGAATAGCCGAAAATCCATCCATTATCGACTTTGTTAACAAAATATCTGAAGTTCTCCCGAATCCCTCTTCAATTGCACCGATTACAGACATTGAACCCATGCAAAAAAGTAGTGTAGCTGTAATGAAACCTTCTGTAAATTGTTCGTTTTTAGCATGTAGTACACGTTTAAATTTATTACTTAGATTTTCCGTGCGTTCTTCTAATTTTAAATATTCACCACATAAACCGCCACATGCCAAACTAAGCACTACTATTAGAGGATTATTCATGCCAAAACCCATTTTAACACCAAGCATAATTGTAAATATGCCTATAGCTTGAAAGTATATATTTACGTATTTTTCAGGTAGATTTTTTTTAAAAATCATTCCAATAAAACCACCTAAAATAATTGCTGCCGTATTTACAAGAGTTCCGATCATATTTATATTTTTATTCGCGCAAAGTTAGTTAAAAATCAATTTAGATTTTTTAAACCAGTTCATATTTTATGTTTATGTAGTCTAAATTCATTCTAAATACATCTTTATTGTTGACTAAACTTATAAAATTTGTACCTTTGCCGCAGATAGTAAGCCGGTTTGTCGCTATGCCGCAAGGTAGAGAGGAAAGTCCGGGCAACATAGGGTACCATGCTTCATAACGTGAAGCCGTTCGTGAGGGCGGATTAGTGTAACAGAAAATAACCGCTGTTATGCAGTAAGGGTGAAAAGGCGAGGTAAGAGCTCACCGCTTCGATCGGAATATCGAAAATCGTACACATCATGGGTTGCAAAACCAAATATACCGGCGTAGTAGGACGACCCGTCCGATGCCGGGGGGTAGGTTGCTTGAGCTTGATGGCAACATCAGGTCCAGATAAATGACAGACACCCGCAAGGGTACAGAACCCGGCTTATAGGCTTACTATTTTTTTTGTAACATTATCATGAAAAAAATAATAGAATATTGTAAAGAAATTTACAAATTTATTACAGAGAAGATTTGGAGATTGCCTGCTGAAAAGCAAGATAAAAACTTCTTGATTAAGTTTATTATGGTTATATATCTTGCCATTAACAGATATATAAAAGACGAGTTAGCTGTAAGAGCTTCTGCTTTAACATATTATACAGTATTTGCTGTTGTCCCATTCCTTTGTTTAATAATTGGCATAGGAAAATATTTTGGAGTGCAACATTATATAGAGTCTGAGTTGGTAATTTTGTTTCCTGGTCAGGAGGGAATGTTGGTGCATGCATTTGAAATAGTTAATTCTTATTTAATGCAGATACATGGTGGATTCATTTTAATTGCAGTCATTTTATTACTTTGGACTCTGTATGGCGTTTTAACTCAGATAGAAATAGCATTCAACAATATATGGTGTGTCCATAAAAACAGAAAAATATATTACCGTATCGGTGGCCTTTTGCTCATGATGGTTTTGTTTCCAATATTTCTGTTCGTATCAAGTGTTACATCAATATACATTAATACCGCATTATCATCACTAAATATTTTTTTAAAACCTGTATGGAATAATATATTGGAGTTGTTCCCTTTGTTTATAAATATATTATTGTTATTAATATTATATCTTATAATGCCTAAAACAAAGGTTAGATTTGTACCGGCTTTCATTGGAGCTTTATTGGCAGGTGTTGTGCTTGCTGTATTCCAACAATTATATATTAGCGGACAAATCTGGGTGGCGCATTATAACGCTATATATGGAAGTTTCGCAGCTATCCCCTTATTACTTTTGTGGATACAATTTTCGTGGATGATAATTCTTGTGGGTGCTGAATTATCTCACTGTATACAAAATCGCCACAATCTCGGTAAAGAAGTTGTGGCGGATAATAAATGATTATTGTCTGTTTTAATTTACCTTGCGGAATATGACAGATGATTTTGTGTCTCCATTATTCATAGTCCAAATCCAGGTAATAACCTGACCCGAAGTAGCAGTGTCAAAATCCCATACATCACATACTTTTTCTCCATTTAAAGTGTAATTGGTTGCAATAATTGAGCCATACGTAAACCATTGGCCATTATTATCTTGTTTCTCTAACCAATTACCATCAACATACTCTAAGTATATATATGTGCCGTCTTCATTAAAAGTTATACGGACATCGGTTTTAGATACATCATCTTTTTGAATCATATCCCAGGTCCCTACATATAAGTTGCTTTGTTTTACTACGCGCTTAAATACTAAATTATTATCAGTGTCTTCGGTGTTATCTCCCAAGTTTCTTCCTGATACTTTGAAACTAAGTAAAGTGTCATTTACTGTTTGTAAAACGGCAGATATGGCATTGGTCTCACCCTTCGCATCTACTCCGTTTATTTGTAAGTTGGTGCTAACCAGATCCCACTCATAATCTTTAATTTCTATCCATTGAGATTTATAAGTTTCTGATTTTTCGTAGCGCATTGCAAATAAAGCATTTTTATCATTATTGAATTCGTATACAATGCGTGCAGAGGTATTAACTTTTGTTCCGTTAATTGATTCTAAAACCCATACACCATTAATTTTATTTTTGGTGTATATGTCGGTAACTTCGCATGAAACCATTAATAAAATGGTTGCAATAGTTAGCAAACGGGGTAGAATCGATTTACTCATATTATTTAAGTGCTGCTAAAGCGTTCTTAATACGTTCAATTGCTTTCTTGATGTTTTCATCAGAAGTAGCATACGAAATACGTATACATTCAGGTTGTCCGAATGCGTCACCTCCAACACAAGCAACATGGCCTTCTTCTAGCAAGTACATTGCAAGTTCGCCGGCACTATTGATTTTTTTACCATTAGGAGTACTCTTTCCAAAGAATGAATTGCATTTTGGAAACACATAAAAAGCTCCGTTTGGTTTGTTGATTTGTAAGCCCGGTATTGGTTTGATTAAATTGTATATTAAATCTCTACGACGTTCAAATGCCATACGCATATTCTCTACGCATACTTGTTCTCCTGTATATGCCGCTTCTGCAGCTTTTTGAGCAACAGAACAAGGACCGGAAGTATATTGACCTTGTAGTTTATTGCATGCTTGGGTAATCCAAAGTGGAGCAGCAATCCAACCAATACGCCATCCTGTCATTGCATATCCTTTAGAAACTCCATTTACAATAATAACTCTGTCTCTTATTTCTTCAAATTGAGCAATACTTTCGTGTTTGCCTACATAATTAATATGTTCGTATATCTCATCAGATATTACATATACCTGAGGATGTTTTGCTAATACATCAGCCAAGCCTTTCAATTCTTCTTTTGAATATACACTTCCTGTAGGATTTGATGGTGAACACAAAATAAGAGCTTTGGTTTTTGAAGTAATTGCAGCCTCAAGTTGTGCCGGTGTCATTTTGAAATCTTGTTCGATACCTGTTTTTACAATTACGTTGGTACCATCAGATAATTTTACCATTTCAACATAGCTTACCCAATAAGGTGCAGGAACTATAACTTCATCACCTTTACCTATTAAGCAAAGCAAAACATTACAAACAGATTGTTTTGCACCATTCGAACATAATATCTGTGCTGCAGTATAATCCAAACCATTCTCGTTTTTCAACTTGGCAACAATCGCATTTCTCAGTGCAGGATAGCCTGGAACCGGAGAATAGAACGAAAAATTATCGTCTATTGCTTTTTTTGCAGCTGCTTTAATGTGGTCAGGAGTGTTGAAATCAGGCTCTCCAACACTTAAATTGATGATATCAATTCCCTTTGCCTTAAGTTCGTTACTCTTTTGCGACATAGCTAATGTTTCCGATTCGGAAAGCGCTGCTAAACGTGGTGAAACTTGGTTCATGATTTATATATTTATTTATCTTTTGCCGTATTGGATGGGCTTTTGTCTGTCAACACGTGTTGACAGACAAAGTCTGACAAAAGTAGTTATTTTTTTGGTTTTTTTGTACCTTTGTGAGCAAAATGATATATAATGGAACTAAAAAAATGCATTTTTGTTTTTTTTATGATGTATTCGTTTTGCGCAATGGCAGATGGGGATGAAATTTTAGGGACTTGGTTAGATGATGCTAAAGAAGGTAAAACACGTATTTTTAAGTGTACTGATGGAAGTTATGCAGCTAAAATAGTGTGGTTGGTTGTAGATAAAGACAAAAACGGCAAACCTATTTTAGATAAATTTAATCCGAATAAAGAGAAAAGAATAAATGCATTGATTGGCTCAATTGTAATGAAAGGTATAAGATACGTTGCTGAGGAGAACAAATGGACACTCCCTTATGCCTACGACCCCAAACTAGGAATATCTGGGGCCGGTTATATTCGTATCGTAAATGGTGAGATTATTCTTAAAGCATCAAAATTCGGCATCTCAAAAACGCGAAGAATGACACGTGTAGAATAATCTACAAAGTTCCCTTGGTAGAAGGTAGTTCATATTTGTAAATATCCCGTTTTACCGCCATTTTTAGTGAGCGTGCAAAAGCTTTGAATATACCTTCTATTTTATGATGTTCGTTGTCTCCAACTGCTTTTATATTTAAGTTCATTTTTGCGCTATCGCTCAATGATTTAAAGAAGTGTAGAAACATTTCAGTTGGCATATCACCAATTTTCTCTCGTTTAAAATCAGCATCCCAAACTAGCCAGGAGCGACCTCCGAAATCTAAAGCGACCTGGCATAGGCAATCATCCATAGGAAGACAATATCCGTAACGTTCAATACCTCTTTTGTTACCTATAGCTTGATATATGGCTTCGCCTAAAGCAATACCGATATCTTCAATAGTGTGATGCTCATCAACTTGCAAATCTCCGCCAACTTTAATAGTTAAATCAAATCCTGAGTGTTTAGCTATTTGTTCCAACATGTGGTCGAAGAAACCTATACCTGTTGATATTTCGGTAATACCTGTTCCGTCTAAATTTAATTTGATATCTATGTTTGTCTCTTTGGTCGTTCTTGTAACACTTGCAGTGCGTTCGCCGGCAAATAAAAATTCTGTAATTTTGTCCCAAGTAGGATATTTGTCAGAGCCTATTCTAATTGCTTTACAACCAAGATTTTCTGCTAATTTTTCATCTGTATTTCTGTCACCTATAACAAAAGAATCTTCTAAATCATAACTTCCATCTAAATATTTGCCAAGCATAGCTATGCCAGGTTTGCGTGTTGGAAGGCCATCTTCAGGGCGGGATTTATCAATTAATATATCATCAAATTGTATGCCTTCACCCTTTAATATTGATAGCATCTTAGCTTGTACTTTATCAAAATTTTGTTGAGGATACGTATCTGTACCCAAACCATCTTGATTAGTTACCATAACTAACTCAAAATCTAATTTCTCGCAAATAAAATACAAATTTCTTATTGCACCTGGTAAGAACTCCATCTCATCAAGAGTGTTTACTTGCTCTGTTATAGGTGGTTCTACAATAATAGTGCCATCTCTATCAATAAATAATGCACGTTTTTTCATATTTTAGATGCGTTTTAACGATTCTATTAGCAATTTGTTTTCTTCAGGAGTTCCAACCGTGATGCGAAGACAATCGTTGCATAGTAAAATATTGTTACGATTACGAACAATGATGCCTTCGTTAACCAAGAACTTATATGTAATGTTAGCATTCTTAACTTTAATCAATATAAAGTTTGCATCAGATGGATATACCTTTTCGACTATTGCGATTTTCTTTAGTTCTTCAGCTAAGATGGGTCTTTGTTCAAGTATGCTATTAACCCAAGATTGTTTAAGTTTAGTTTGATCCAATTGTTTTGAAACAAATTCTTGAGTCAATATGTTAATGTTGTAAGGATATTTAACCTTGTTGAATAAGTCAATAATTGTTTCAGATGCAAATGCCATGCCGCACCGCACAGATGCCATTCCCCATGCTTTAGAAAATGTCTGTAAAACTACTAAGTTAGGATATTGGTCTAACTCGTTTAACCATGATGGCTCAGACGAAAAATCAGCGTAAGCTTCGTCTATTACAACTATTCCTTGAAATTCTGTCAATATTTTTCTTAGGGCATCTTTCGATATTAAATTACCTGACGGATTGTTAGGAGAGCAGCACCAAATAATTTTTGTGTGTTCGTCTGTAGCTTTTAACATCCGTTCCGGGTCTATGCTGAAATCGTCATTTAGCGGAACTCGTTTATAAGCAACATTGTTGATGTCGGCACTTACAACATACATTCCATAACTTGGTTCCATACCTACAACATTGTCAACTCCCGGTTCACAAAAAATGCGAATAACTAAATCAATAGGTTCGTCGCTGCCGTTTCCTAACATAATTTGAGTGCGGCGAACGTCTTTGATTTTTGCTATTTTATCTTTTAAAGCCCATTGTCTTGGGTCGGGATATCTATTGTAAGGTCCGTTATATGGATTCTCATTTGCATCCAGATAAACAGAAGCCTCACCTTTAAATTCGTCTCTAGCGCACGAATATGGCTTTAATGCCCAAATATTAGGTCTTACTAATTTTTCTAAATTTATCATTCTTCTGAGTTATTATCCGGATTTACAATTTTAACATTAAGGCTGAATGCGAAAGGATTGTACGTAGATTCCAGATCTACATCACTTTCTAAAGAGAAGGTTATTTTAATATCGTCTGTATCAGGGTTTTTTGCGTTTATCGCAATAAACTGAATAGGATTGATAAATAATATATCACCGGCATTCAGATTTTTAAAAACATACTTACCTGAAGAACGATTTGATTTTGATACATCGCAATAGGTTTCAAAATCTTCATCAGTGAAAACAGAATCTTTCAGATAGTTGCGATCGCAAGATATGTTAAACTCAACCAACTTATTATAATAAGGGTTTAGTGCAGCATATATTTGTAATGTATCTCCAATAAATAGTGTATCGTTATGAGCAAAATCCGCGTTATTTATTTTGGAGTCGTATACTTGTATGTATGGGCTATGTTTACTGAATTCACTGGTACAAGAGCCTAATAATAGACTTACTAATACGCTAAAAACTAAAAATATTTTTTTCATATGGCAAGCGGTTTTTGCAAAGGTACAAACTATTTAAAAAATAAATGTACCTTTGTATCTCAAAAAATGTTTATAAGATGATTGATAGTTTTTTGCCAAAGGCTTTTTTGTTTGATATGGATGGCGTTTTGTTTGATTCAATGCCGTATCATGCAGAAGCTTGGATCAAAGCATTGGCAAGTGTCGGTATCGAATTTTCTGAATACCAAGTATATCTACAAGAAGGTTGTACAGGAGCAAAAACAATTAACGATGCTTTTCTTGCTCAAAAAAATCGTAACGCAACACAAGCAGAAATTAATGAAATTTACGCAAGAAAGAGTAAATTCTTTGAACAGTCAGGTGATCCTATTCCGATGCCCTATGCCAAAGAAGTTTTAAATTGTGTCCGAGATAAAGGCATTAAAATAGGAATGGTAACAGGTTCAGGTCAAAAGAGTCTGTTAAGTACTTTAAATCATTATTATCTCGGAATCTTTTCTAAAGACAATATGGTGACAGCCTTTGATGTAGTGCATGGCAAGCCAAATCCTGAACCATATTTAAAAGGACTCGAAAAATTATCTGTATCAGCAAACGAGACCGTTGTTATTGAAAACGCTCCAATGGGCGTAAAATCTGCAGTATCAGCAGATATATACACAATAGCTGTTAATACCGGAATTTTAAAAGAGGATGATTTGAAGCAAAACGGTGCAAATTTAGTGCTTGGCGGTATGCATCAGTTACTCGATTTATTATTGAGTAAATAATTATTTTTTTGTTTGATGCCGAATTGCTTGTCTATCTTCAAGAAAGCAGTTAAAATAAATCCCGGTATTGTGCAAATACAAACCCATATAAAGAAATTTAGGTATCCTATGGATTCTTGCAAGATTCCTGCACCCAAACCCGGAAGCATCATTCCTAATGCCATAAAACCGGTGCATATCGCATAATGTGCTGTTTTAAATTCACCTTGAGAAATATAGATAAGATATAACATAAATGCGGTGAATCCGAATCCGTATCCGAACTGTTCAATTGCTACTCCAGAGCATATTATTGCATAATTTGTGGGTTGAGTATAGGCAAAATAAACATATACAAAATTAGGAATATTCATAGCTAATACCATAATCCACAGACAATTCTTTAATCCATATGTAGCTGCTGCGATACCTCCAAGTATGCCACCTACTGTAAGTGCTATAATACCGACAGTACCATAAACGAATCCCACATCACTTGTAGATAAGCCAAGTCCTCCTTTATTAATAGGATCTAACATAAATGGAGATGCGATTTTTACCAGTTGAGCTTCTCCAAGTCGGTATAATAATACAAATGCAAGAGATAAGATAATCTCTTTTTTCTGAAAGAATGAAGCAAATGTAGATATAAATCCTTTTATAGGATATGTATCGCCTGCAGCTGGTTTGTCGTTATTTGGTTTAGGTAGTATAAAATAATGGTAAATTGCAATGCAAATAAAAAATGCCGCAATGCCGTAAAAGGTAACACTCCAAGCTAAGGCAATATTATTGAATTTTTGCTCTAAGTAGCCTGCTAAAATAACCAATAGACCTTGCCCAACAATTTGTGCGATTCTATAAAAAGTACTCCTTATACCAACAAAAAGCGACTGTTTATGTTCGTCTAGAGCGAGCATATAAAAGCCATCAGCTGCAATATCGTGTGTGGCAGAACTGAAGGCAATTAACCACAAAATAGCCAATGTACTCTGAAAAAAGAATGGGGCAGGGATACAGAATCCGACTCCTGCTAACGCAACTCCCATAATAAATTGCATACTTACAACCCACCATCGTTTTGTCTTAAATAAATCAACAAAAGGACTCCAAAATGGTTTTATTACCCATGGTAAGTATAGCCAACTAGTGTATAAAGCTGCATCAGCATTGGAAATGCCTAGCTTTTTGTACATAATCATTGAAAAAGTGGTTGCTGCCACTACATATGGAATTCCCTGACCAAAATATAATGATGGTACCCACGCCCACGGAGATACTTGTTTTTTTGACATTTAATTGATTATTAATGTGTCTTATTGTTTTTGTGTTTTCTTTTTTGACTTAATGGCTTCTAATTTTGCTTTTAATTTGCGCAAAAAATCCGGCGATTGAGAATCATCAGTGTTTATCTGATTTAACTGTGATTCTGCTAATTCTTGGTTATGATCAGTAATAAGTAGAAGTCTATCACCTGCTTTAATTATAGATTTACCGGTTGGAACGAAGAAACCATTATAGCGTTTTACCATTATAACTAATGTATTGTCCGGAAGTTCAAAGTTCATGAGTTTGTTCCCCTTTGTTAGCATAGATTCTGTAATGGCCATTTCTGTTGCTACCGATTTAATTTCTTCAGGCAAATCTATATCGAAATGTTTAGGACTATTAAGTGATTTTGGCACTTCTGCCACACCTAAAAGTTTTGCCATTAGAGGCAGTGATGTACCCTGTAAGATCAGAGACATTAAAGTGCAGAAAAATACGATATTAAAAATCAATCTTGCATTAGGAACGTCTGCTGCCAATGTCAATATTGCAAAAATAATAGGTACGGCTCCGCGTAATCCGACCCAAGATACAAAAGTTTTATCTTTAAGCGACGTCTTCCTAAAAGGTAGAAGACATGCAAATACACTTATTGGCCTAGTTACAAAAACCATCAGTAAACTAATAATGCAGCCTGGTATAATGATAGGAATAAGCTCGTGTGGATTTACAAGTAATCCTAATGTTAAGAACATAATTAACTGACTTAACCATGACAAACCATTGAAGAAACGCATCGTAGTGCGTTTATGTATGAATTTCGAATTTCCTATAACTAATCCGCCTATGTAAACAGCAAGATAACTATTACCTTGTAGAAAATATGTTGATGAAAAGATAAATACACAACTAGTTAATACGAAAATAGGATATAAAGAATCATTATTAATGTCTATTTTATTAATAAGCCATAGCAGTACTTTCCCTAGAATATATCCCATGGTTGCACCTATAAGAAGTTGCATAATTATAGTTCCTATAACAATCCATATTGATGGGGCAGTTCCTGCATTTATGATGCTAATCAATGTTATTGTAAGAACGTATGCCATCGGGTCGTTACTACCACTTTCCAACTCAAGCATCGGGCGTAGGTTGTTTTTGAGGTGCAGGCCTTTTGAACGTAAAATAGAAAACACAGATGCCGAATCTGTAGAAGACATTGTTGCTGCCATTAACATTGCCGTAAGCATGCTTATTGATGCAGAAGCGTATGTTTTTCCCAGTACCCAAAAAATCGCGAAACCGGTTATTGATGCTGTCAGTAAAACTCCTGCCGTGGCAAGTACAATTCCTTGAATAGCAATAGGTTTAATTTCGGATATTTTAGTATCCATACCACCCGAAAATAATATAACACATAGTGCCACAGTTCCTATGGTTTGCGCAGCATCTATATCATCAAAAGTAATTCCTAATCCATCGCTGCCAAATACCATACCTACAACTAAAAATAAAAGTAAAGTAGGCACTCCGAAACGATACCCCGCTTTATCGGCAAGAATACTTACAAAGAATAATGTAGATATGGTTAGCAGGATTAATTCGATTTGCATAGTGCAATTTGTTTTGTTAATTCGCAAAATTAGTAAAAAAGAGTAATTTATTTTATCCCAAAATAAAAAACAAGATAGAATGTCTTCTAATATATGTTTATTTGTTTTACTTCGGAATTAGGATAATAATGCGCAAGAATTGTTCGATAGTCGTATCCTTTATCAGCCATAACAGCAGCTCCAATCTGGCATAAACCAACGCCATGCCCCCAACCGGCACCATTTAATACAAATCCATTATTGCGTGTACGTTTAACTATAAAAGCAGAACTATATAAATGATTGTTTGATAAATATTTACGTATTTCTAATTCCTTACCTATTATCATTGTTTTTTTTGTTCCTATAATTTTAAGTTCAATAATTCTTGCGGATGCTCCTCTTTTTATGGGAATTAGATTTTGTATTTCCCCAAAATCAATACCGGAACGTTCTTTTACAATACTTGATAATTCTTGTTGGGTGTATTCAACTTTCCATCTGTAAAAATCCTTGGTTTCTAAGTCGTAGTCGTTCAAAACTTGAGATAAAATGCGTTTGTCTTTTGTGTTACAGAAAGCGTCAGGCTCTGATTCAATAAAATCAACAGCATTTTGTTCAATACTTAAATCCTTTGTGTTTGGAGTATTACTGTCTGTCAAACTAATAAGATATGGATGATGATGCTCGTCCCATGTGTTTTCATATAATTCCGTAATTCCTCCACAGCATTTATAAAAACGAGTATCACAGATACGATTATCGGAGACTAGTATTTCGCCTTCGGTTTCTTTAACTGCTTGTTTAACAACTTTAGAATTAATTCTTGTAATTCCTTGATATCTTTGACAATGATCGTCTGCGCATAAGTCGAATAATTTGTGGTTGTCGTGTCCGTACCATTTGATATGTCTGTTTTCTGTATCTTTGGGGCAATCTGAACTATTTATCTCAGATAGTTCTTTATTAACTTGTGCCAATGCCCAACTGCGAGAAATAACGGCATGGGCTTTTAACAAATTGATTGATGCTTTTGCATTCATTTCTGAAGCAATTACGCTATTTAAGTATTTTTCCAACTCAATGTGATTGATGGCAATTAACATGCCCTCATTTAATTTACATTCTAATGCTCCGATAAAGCATAAATTTTCATTTCGTTGCCAATGAAAATTTATGCCGATAGTAATGTCATATAACTCAAATATGGAATCATTTGTTTTAGGACTTAGAAAGACAGATTCTGAAAATGTATACGTACCATTATATATTTTACCATTTTGATCGATAAAATCTCCATGAAAATTTACAGATATGCTATGACGGCTGCAAATACCTATTCGTAAAATTGTATTCATCTTCTTCCAGATATCTGGTTTAGTATATCAGTCAAAACTTCTTTATTAATTTTTGCAAAATCTTCTTCTCTTGCAACTATCAAATTGCCAGTCATATCAATTGCTCCAGGGCTGATTAGTATTTCACCCGTAAAAAATTGATTAGGTCTATGTTTGATGCGCGGAAATACAGTAGCACTCCATTTTCCATTTTCATATTCACAAAAGATATTTGCATTTGCTTCGTTAAATTCAGTAAAATAATCTTGCAGCCATTTTTGTACAGCAATTGAATCGATAGATTTGAAACTATCTTTTTTGATTAAACCAGGCATTGGTGCATCAATATCATGTTGAAAAAAACTTTTGTTTGCCAGCTGAAAGTGAAAATGGTCAGGAGCCGAAGCACCTGCTTTTGCTCCGTTAAACAATACTACAAAATCAGGAAATAATTGTGCTAATTCTGTAAATTCGTCAAAACGTCCTGCAATATATTGTTCTTCGTGATTTTTAGCAGCGACTACAAAATGTATTGGGCATATAGGGTATGGATTTAGTAAAATATCGTATTTGTCTCTATAATTTATGCTTGTTTGCTCGTCCGGTCTATTTTTTTTACATAAAAAACAAGGTCGTGTCGCAATGGCTGCCGGGTCTAATTTTGCAAATGATGATATAGCTCTGGCAGGATTATATAATACTTTAAATGAGAAACCGTTAAACTGAATATCTTTAGTACGTACCTGTTCCAATTTTTTATAATTGGCTGCGGCTAATGGCCATTCTGATAGTTGTTTTTCGAAAAATAAATACAAATCTGAATTTCCCATATATGTAGTTTTTTTGTTCTGCACAAAATTAATAAATCATAAATAAAAAAAGCGTTTTTACATGAGTAAAAACGCTTTTTAAAGTTCAACGGATTCGAAATATATCAATATCTTTTAAAACCATTGTCTCTTTTTTGGTAACCACCATTACGTCTTGGTTCTTCTGAGCGCTCGCGAGCTTGATTAACAACAACTGCACGGCCACCAATCTCTGTTCCGTTTAATGCATCAACTGCTTTTTGTGCTGCTGCATCATCAGGCATTTCAACAAAACCAAAACCTTTGCTACGTCCGGTAAATTTGTCTGTGAGTACACGTGCAGAAGAAACTTCTCCGTATTGCTCAAAAACTGCTTTTAATTCGTCGTCTTTTACTGAAAAAGATAGACTTCCAACAAAAATGTTCATTAAATATTAAAATAAAATTGTTTAATAATCTGCCAAAGGTACGCCTTTTTTTTACACAATCGTCATTTTTTTTAAAAATAATGCATTTTTTTGTTTTAATAAATGATTTTGCCTGTTTTATGGTATATGCAATGTGTTTATAATAAGTTATTTTATAACTGTTTTTTGGTATTTTGTCAGCCTTTTAGATTTTTATTTACGTTTTTAGGTATAAAAACAGTAGTAATTAAATCCTAGGTTATAATAGCTTTGCCTAACAGACCGTAAATGTTCTCGTTTTCGCTTTATTATCACATTGTTAATTGTAGTCTGTAACTATTTGCGTATCTTTGTAGCTTAATATAATGATTAAAATGCATAAAGCTGGTTTTGTTAATATTATTGGAAATCCGAATGTCGGTAAATCTACATTAATGAACGCATTAGTAGGAGAACGGATATCGATTATTACCTCTAAATCGCAAACTACCCGCCATCGCATTATGGGAATTGTAAATGGGGATGACTTTCAAATTGTATATTCAGACACTCCCGGAGTTTTGAAACCGCGTTATCGTTTACAAGAATCAATGTTGGAGGCATCTCAATCGGCTTTGTCTGATGCTGATGTGCTTTTGTATGTAACAGATACCGTTGAGACATACGATAAAAATTCAGATTTTTTGGAGCAAACTAAAAAATCAGGTGTTCCTACATTTGTAATCATTAATAAAATAGATCTTTTACCATCGCAAGAAGCATTAGAGAAATTGGTAGAAAAATGGAAAGCTGTTTTACCGGACGCGATTATAATTCCGGTTTGTGCATTGGAGCGTTTCAATCTAGACCAATTACTTAAACAAATATTGGCTTTGCTGCCCGAATCACCACCATATTTCGATAAAGATGCCTTGACCGATAGACCGGCTCGTTTCTTTATTAATGAAATTATTCGTGAGAAGATTTTAGAAACTTATGATAAAGAAGTCCCATATTCTACAGAAGTTGTAGTTGAGAAGTTTCAAGAAGATGATAAGCTGATACGTATCAATGCAATGATTATTGTTGAAAGAGACTCTCAAAAAGGTATCATAATAGGAAAAGGCGGTTCTATGCTTAAGAAAGTCGGTATGGCAGCCAGAACCGAAATAGAAGCCTTCCTCGAAAAGAAAGTTTTTCTTGAGTTGTATGTAAAAGTAGAGAAGGATTGGAGAAATAGAGATAAGCAATTAAAATCGTTCGGATATAACATTGTCCAACAATAATTGCTATTTCGTTAATGTGTTAATTTTAAACTAAGTATATGTCATTAGTAGCTATAGTAGGTCGGCCAAATGTTGGAAAATCAACTTTGTTCAATCGTATAACAGAAACTAGAAGAGCAATTGTAAGTGATGAGGCGGGTACAACTCGCGATCGTCAGTACGGCAAAGCAGAGTGGGGTAAAAAGGAATTTTCGTTGATAGACACAGGTGGACTTGTGGCAAATTCGGGCGATATGTTCGAAAAAGAAATCAAGAAACAAGTGAATATTGCGATTGATGAGGCTGATGTGATTTTGTTTTTGGTTGATGTTCAAATAGGTATATCTGAATTGGATATGGATGTAGCTGCTATTTTGCGTGCATGCAAAAAGCCGGTATTATTAGTTGCAAATAAGACTGATGAAAATGAATTTCAATATCAGGCAGCAGAATTTTATCGTTTAGGAATAGGCGACCCTTATTGCGTATCGGCTGCAACAGGTTTCGGTACCGGCGATTTGCTTGATGCTATTGTACCATTGCTTTCTGAACGTGAAATTGAATATATTGATGATTCTCTTCCAAGAATAGCTATTGTAGGACGTCCAAATGCCGGAAAATCATCTTTGCTTAATGCTTTGATGGACGAAGAAAGAAACATTGTAACGGATGTTGCAGGCACTACTCGCGATTCTATATATACAAGGTATAATAAATATGGTAAAGAATTTTACCTTGTTGATACCGCAGGTATACGTAAAAAAGCGAAAGTAAATGAAGATCTTGAATTCTATTCTGTAATGCGTGCTATTAGGACAATAGAAAACTCGGATATTTGTATAATGATGATTGATGCCACAAGAGGTATTGAGAGCCAAGACCAGAATATTTTTTCTTTAATACAAAAGAATAAGAAAGGTTTGGTAGTATGTGTAAATAAATGGGATTTGGTAGAAAATAAAGAACAAAAAGCAATTACAACCTTTGAGAATGCAATTCGTGAACGATTTGCTCCATTTGTAGATTTCCCAATTGTGTTTACATCAGCAACAACAAAGCAAAGAATCTATAAAGTAATAGATGTGGCACTTGAGGTTTATGGTAATAAGAAACGTCGTATAGGTACTAATAAACTTAACGAATTTATGTTGCCACTAATTGAGAATTATTCGCCACCGGCATTGAAAGGAAAATATATTAAAATTAAATATGTAACCCAATTGCCTGATACATATGTACCAACATTTGTTTTCTTTGCAAACTTACCACAATACATTAAAGACCCATATAAAAGGTTTTTGGAGAATAAGATACGCGAAACTTGGGATTTTACCGGTATCCCCTTGCAATTATTCTTTAGAGCAAAATCTACAGGAAGAAAATAATTTGATAATAGGATAAAAAAATAGCTTGTGATTTCACAAGCTATTTTTTATGATATTGTTTAGCTAATTACTCAGCAACAACTTCAATAGTAATTTCTGCGCTTACTTCTTTGTGAAGTTTTACGTTTACTTTGAATGAACCAAGTTCTTTAATAGCGTCTTTCAAAACGATAGTACGTTTTTCAACCTTCAAACCTTGTTTCTCAAGTGCTTCAGCAATTTGCAATGAAGTTACAGAACCGAATATTTTACCGGTTGAACTTGCTTTTGTACCTAAGCTAACTGTCAAACCATTAAGTTTTGCAGCTAACTCTTCAGCATCAGCTTTGATTTTTGCCAATTTGTGTGCACGTTGTTTTAAATTTTCTGCCAATACTTTTTGAGCAGATTCAGTGGCTAAAACGGCTTTGCCGGTAGGAATTAAAAAATTACGTCCGTATCCGTTTTTTACGGTTAAAACATCATCTTTGTATCCTAAACCCTGAACATCTTCTTTTAAAATAATCTTCATGTTTTGTTTCCTCCTTTAATTATTTCATCATATCGGTTACATAAGGAAGCAAAGCCAAGTGACGAGCACGTTTAATAGCTTGAGCTACCATGCGTTGGTATTTTAATGAAGTACCAGTAAGACGACGAGGTAAAATTTTACCTTGTTCGTTCAAGAATTTCTTTAAAAATTCAGGATCCTTATAGTCGATGTATTTAATACCGCTACGTTTAAAACGGCAGTATTTCTTCTTTTTTGTATCCACAGATTGTGGAGTTAAATATCTGATTTCAGATTGATTCTGTGCCATAATTTATTTCCTCCTTGTGCTTATTCGTTGTTACTTGCTTCAGCAGCTTTCTTAACAGGCTTTTCAGCTTTGTCTTGCGCAGGAGCATTGGTTTTTTTACGTCTCTTCTCAGAATACTCGATAGCATATTTCTCCATTTTCGTTGTTAAGAAACGGATAACGCGTTCGTCACGACGGAATTGAGTTTCGAGTGTGTTTACAATTTCCGGCTCTGCCGTAAATTCAAGTAATTGATAAAATCCTGTGGATTTTTTTTCGATAGGATATGCAAGTTTGCGCAATCCCCAATTTTCTTCGTTCAAGATCTCAGCATTGTTGCTTTTCAATACTGTCTTGAACTTGTCGACCGCTTCCTTCATCTGAACATCAGATAAAACGGGAGTCAAAATGAAAACGGTTTCGTAATGGTTCATAATGTCCTTTTTTAAATTGTTAATAATTAATTCTCACGAATGAGGTCGCAAAGGTAGTAATTTCTTTTTGAATTTTGTATATCACACAATAAAAAAAACTATATTTGCGAACATAATAAAACCACTTACTATGGACACTATAATTTTACTCTCGTTTTTGGTTACTCTATTCCTGTTTTGGAAGAAGCCTAATAAATGGTACGGTTTGCTTGTGTTCGGACTATCAGTTGTGGCATTAGTCCTATTATTTATGTATCATGCCACGTCTACATTATCAATTAATTTATAAAGAATTGTTATGCAAACTTCAAAATTACTTTATTTCGGCTATAGTGCCAATATATTTGTATTAACGGGAGTCTTATGCGGAAGCCTATATATACAATTTGCTTTAAATGAGTTTCCTTGTCCTTTGTGTATGTTGCAACGTATGGCAATGATATTGTGTGCATTGTCTCTTGTTTACATGCTATCTAAAACTTTATATTACGGATCTCCAAATTCATCTGCCGTATCTGTCAGCAATGGACTTAATATTGTCTCATCTCTTGTAGGAGCTTCTATATCAATTCGTCAAATCTTATTGCATATTATGCCGGGCGATCCGGGTTATGGTGATGCAATTTTCGGACTTCATATATATACATGGGCTCTTATAGTATTTATGTGTGAGATAGCTTTTTCTGCAGGCGTAATGTTGCTTAATCCAAATCATTGGGATAAGTTACCATTATCTTGGCACAAACTTATTAAAGTGTTATTTGGTTGGTTGGCTATTGTGGTATTTGTTTTTTTGTTGGCAACATTTAATGAAGAGGGTTTTAATTGGGTTTTGCCTGATAATCCTACAGAAAATGCGTTTATTAATTTTTGATATATAGTATTTTTTTGCACTTGTATTTCCTCTATAATTGAAAGTACAACATTGGTTTTGTAACTTCTTTAGTAAGACATATATAAAGTTTGTACAAAATTCATCTTATTTTGTATTTGCAAATTATTACTTTGAATTTTCTAACATTTTATCAATACTCTTTTTCAAATCTTCAAATCCCATTCTTTCACGTTCTACTGATCGTGGCGCATTTAATAACTCTATATTGTGTTCTTTATCTAGTAAAATATACCTTGGAATACCATTCCCAGAATTTCTTAGAACCTGATAAAACGCTGAATCATAACCTTTATCAATCAAGTATTGATTTTTTATTACTCCGTCCTCTTTAGATGCATCCAACCAATCTTGAATCGAACCATCAATTGATAAATAAATCTGCACTATTTCATCTTTTTTTTCTTCAAAATATTTTCTACTTGCAACAGATCCTATAATATTTTTACGGCATGGTACACACCAACTTGCCCAAATATCTATATAAATAGCCTTGTTTTGATATTTGTTCAGCAACTCCTTCAATGTTATTTTTTGTGTGTTTTCGTACGAACGTAAATAAGTATTTTCCAGTAGATAATCAGAAAAAAGCTTTCCTTCTTGAGGATAATCATCAATAGAGACTTTGAAATATTCTTTTAGCTTGTCTTCATTTTCTTCGATACGTGCAAGATAGACCGGATTTTGTATCTCTTTTTTAATATTTTCCAACGAGGGTACAGCAATTTTTCTCCACGCAAATACTTCTATTAAGTAGGTAATTAAATATTCGTGCAACTTTTTAGGGGCATTTTGGATAATATATTGATATGTACTGTCAAAATCACGCGGTTGTGAATTAACATATTTTACTTGCAGTGCTTTGTAATAAGCATAAGTACCATCCTCTACAATTTCCATATTATCAAAATAAGATTCAGGAATACTTAAATTATAATTACGACAAAATGGAGAATATAGAGAGACAATATACTCGTTTTTAATTCTGTCAAGCTGATAGCGATAAAATGCATCAGACAGATGGTGTTCTGCGTTATAATTGGATAAAAACTTTTTATCCGATTCATAGGCTGCTAAGATTCCTTCTCGGTATTCCATCAAGTCCATACCATATTTGAACCATGGTCTATTATAATAATTAGTATCCGAATGAAAAGTTATTACATCATAATTATAATTATAGTTTGCCGCATTTTTACCCGAAAATAACATACGATATTCTTTCCTAAATTTTTTACTACTGTGCGAAAGATCTGTTTCTTCAACAAACTCTATTTTGTATGATACGGAGTCACCAGGAAAAATGTCAATGAGTTGATCTATCCAATTGCCATCAGAATTAGCAGAAAACCTTACATATATGGGTTTTTCTATGTTAAATATCCATGTATTACCTTTTATACAATCAATTTTACCATCCGGACGATTCCCATATCCTGATTCCGGATCAAGAGTTTTTAACTCAATATGGTCAAAAATACTGTTAGATGAAGCGTTAGAAATAATTACTTGTTTACCAGCAACTTGAGAGTAACTTAAGCAACTAATCATTATAAATAAATATAAAACTATTATTTGTTTCATTTTTTTTATCGATATTATTTGTAATTATAAAAAGTATTTATATTTACGGAGATATTATTTGTATACTTATTTGTTGTCAATCAATATCAATCGGTAATTGGTGTGAGTTTTTAACCTCACCTAAAACAAATGAACTATTAAGAGAGCCGATGCAGTCTAAATCCCCAAGTATACGCAATAAGAAAGACTGATATTGTTTCATGTTTTCAGCATATATTTTCAGCAAAAAATCATAATCTCCTGAAATGTTGTAACATTCAACAATTTCGGGAATGTTTTTTACTGCGTTCATTATGGCAGTTGCATTCTCGTGAGAGTGTTGTTTCATCTTCAAATAGCAGAATGCCATAAATCCTTTGTTCAATTTTTCTGCATCAAGAATGGCTTGGTAACCTTTAATATATCCGTCACGTTCTAATCTTCGTAATCTTTCAAACACAGGTGTAGGCGATAAATGTACTTTTAAAGCAAGCTCCTTAGTGGTTAATTGCGAATCTTTTTGTAATTGCTGTAAAATCAGAAGGTCTGTTTTATCTAAAGTTCCCATATCGTATTTTATTAATTATACATTATAACAACATTAGTTTAGAATGAAATATAATCTTTCTGCATCCACGTAATACAAATATTCTCTTTTAGATGCATATTTACTTTTGTTGCAGTAAAATTTAACTACAAACAATTGCAAATATAGTGATGTTTTCTAAAAAGATAGTTTTTATTGGATATAATTTCGTTACAAAATACCTTTGTCATGTCAAAACGAACAAATATAAACATTTAAACAGATAAAAATATGGAAACAAAAAAATTGCATTTTGAAACGCTTCAAATTCATGTAGGTCAAGAAAAAGCGGATCCATTTACTGATGCCAGAGCCGTGCCTATTTATCAGACTAGCTCATATGTATTTCATAATTCGGCTCATGCTGCAGCTCGCTTTAATTTAACGGATGCCGGTAATATTTATGGTCGTCTCACAAATCCTACGCAAAGCGTATTTGAGCAGAGGGTTACAACTCTCGAAGGAGGTGTTGCAGGGCTTGCTGTAGCAAGTGGCGCAGCAGCTGTTAATTATGCTATACAGAGTATTACTAAAACCGGTGACCATATTGTAGCTGCAAAAACTATATATGGAGGTAGTTATAATTTATTGGCTCACACATTGTCCAATTATGGAATTTCTGTAAGTTTCGTTGATCCTTCTGACATTAATAATTTTAGAAGAGCAATACAAGCAAATACCAAACTAATTTTTATTGAGACATTAGGTAATCCTAACAGTAATGTTATAGATATTGATGCAGTAGCAGATATTGCTCATTCAAATAAAATTCCATTGATAGTAGATAATACATTTGCTACTCCGTATTTGATACGTCCTATAGAACATGGTGCTGATATTGTGGTTCATTCAGCAACAAAATTTATCGGCGGACATGGTACTTCGCTTGGAGGTGTAATTGTTGACGGAGGTAAATTCGATTGGAAAGGCAGTGGTAAATTCCCACAATTAAGTGAACCTGATTCTTCTTATCATGGATTGGTTTTTGCTGATGCAGTAGGGCCTGCTGCTTATGTTGTTCGTATTCGAGCAGTCTATTTGCGTGATACAGGAGCAGCAATTTCTCCGTTTAATTCATTTATATTGCTTCAGGGATTAGAAACTCTTTCTTTAAGGGTTGAACGTCATGTCGAAAATGCGCTAAAAGTTGTTGATTTTCTAAGTAAGCACAATCAAGTTGAAATAGTTAATCATCCATATTTAAGTTCACATCCTGATCATGAATTGTATCAACGCTATTTTCCTAAAGGTGCAGGAAGTATATTTACCTTTAGAATTAAAGGTGATGCAAAAACAGCTCAACAATGGATTGATAATTTACAAATATTTTCTCTTTTGGCAAATGTGGCGGATGTTAAGAGTTTGGTAATCCATCCTGCAAGTACTACTCATAGTCAACTTTCGGCATCAGAATTATTAGAGCAAGGGATTTATCCAAACACAATTCGCCTATCTATAGGTACCGAACATATTGATGATATAATATATGATTTGCAACAAGCTTTTGATAAAATTAAAGTCTAAGTAGATTAATCATATTTGCTTATTAGTATCTTTGTTAAAATTTTCATAATAAAAACAATAAATAAAATATAAACGTCATGTCTAAAATTGCAAAAAAATTAACCGATTTAGTAGGTAATACACCACTACTTGAACTTGAAAGATATGCTTCAATAAAAAATTTGCAAGCAAGTTTAATCGCTAAATTAGAGTATTTCAACCCTGCAGGTAGTGTAAAAGATCGCGTAGCTCTTTCTATGATAGAAGAAGCAGAAAAGGTCGGTGCATTAAAACCGGGTGCTACAATAATAGAACCGACTAGTGGAAATACAGGAGTAGGATTGGCTTTTGTCAGTAGAGTAAAAGGCTACCATTTAATATTGACTATGCCTGATTCAATGAGTGTAGAACGTCGGAATCTATTAAAGGCTTATGGTGCAGAATTAGTGTTAACTCCGGGTGCAGCAGGAATGAAAGGCGCTATAGAAAAGGCTGAAGAATTGCGTCAGAGTATTGAGGGTTCGATTATTTTACAACAATTTACGAATCAAGCAAATCCATTAGCTCATTACAAGACAACTGCCGAAGAGATTTGGCGTGATACAGATGGGAAGGTAGATATCTTTGTAGCAGGCGTTGGTACAGGAGGTACAGTAAGTGGAGTAGGACGCCGTTTGAAAGAGTTAAATCCTAATATTAGAATAGTTGCAGTTGAACCTGAAACCAGCCAAGTATTGGCAGGCAAACCTGCCGGACCTCATAAAATTCAGGGTATAGGCGCAAATTTTGTACCTGCAAACTTCGACAGATCTGTTGTTGATGAAATTTTACCGGTACAAAGCGATGATGCAATAAAAACAAGCCGCGAATTATCAGCTACAGAAGGACTTTTGGTAGGAATATCATCCGGTGCATCAGCTTATGCGGCTACAATATTAGCGCAACGTGCTGAAAATAAATCAAAAAGAATAGTAGCTTTGTTACCTGATACAGGCGAACGTTATTTATCTACTGTTCTGTACGATTTTGAAAGTTATCCCTTGTAAAAAGGAATAAGTCAAAAACAAACATAATTTATTAATATATTTAGAGCATTATTTAAAGATATTTTTATAAATTTGCGTCTGTTTGTTTTGAATCAATTATTAATTATAACAACATGACAAAGAGTGCATTACAAATTGCAAGAGCTGCTTATCAGCCAAAATTACCAAAAGCTTTGAAAGGAGCTGTAGTCATTAAAGAAGGTAAATCTACAGAATCAGTTGCTGATCAGGCAGAAATTAAAAAATTATTTCCTAATACATACGGAATGCCTATTGTAACATTTGAACCTGCTACAGCAGCAGAGAAATTACCTGCAATGAACGTAGGTGTTATTCTTTCCGGTGGCCAAGCTCCTGGTGGACACAATGTAATATCAGGTTTGTTTGATGGCTTGAAAGCTATGAGCAAAGATTGCAAATTGTATGGATTTTTAGGTGGTCCAAGCGGACTTATCGATCACAAATATGTTGAATTAACATCAAGTATTATTGATGAATATCGTAATACAGGAGGTTTTGATATAATCGGTTCAGGACGCACAAAATTAGAAGAAACTTTACAATTTGATAGCGGTATTGAAATATGCAACAAGTTAGGTATTAAAGCATTAGTAATTATAGGTGGCGACGACTCTAATACAAATGCATGCGTACTTGCTGAGTATTATCTTCAGAAAAAATGCGGCATCCAAGTTATAGGTTGTCCTAAAACAATTGATGGCGATTTGAAAAACGACATGATTGAAACCTCTTTCGGTTTTGATACTGCATGTAAAGTTTATTCGGAGCTTATCGGTAATATTATGCGTGATGCAAATTCTGCGAAAAAATACTGGCACTTTATCAAATTGATGGGTCGTTCTGCATCACATATAGCTCTTGAGTGCGGCTTACAAACACAACCTAATATTTGTATTGTATCAGAAGAAGTTGAAGCTAAAAAAATGACTTTGTCTCAAATCGTTTCAAATATTGCTGATACAGTAGCAACACGTGCAGCTGCTGGAAATAATTTTGGAGTTGTTCTAATCCCAGAAGGTTTGATCGAGTTTATTCCTGAAATGAAAGTTCTAATATCAGAACTTAATGATCTATTAGCTCACGAATCAGACGTTAAGAAAGCTGTTGCCGGATTAACTCCTGCAAGTGCAGCTGTATATGCATCTTTGCCTGAAGCAATCGCAAAACAATTGACTTTGGATCGTGATCCTCATGGAAATGTACAAGTATCACTAATTGAGACAGAGAAATTGTTGATAGAAATGGTTAAAACACGTTTGGCAGCAATGAAAGCAGAAGGAAAATATGTTGGTAAATTCTCTGGTTTAGGTCATTTCTTTGGATATGAAGGCCGTTGTGCAGCTCCTTCAAATTTTGATGCAGATTATTGCTATTCATTAGGATTTAACGCAGCAAACTTAATCGCAAATGGCAAAACCGGATATATGTCATTAATTAGAAATACAACTGCTCCTGCCGAAAAATGGATTGCAGGTGGTGTACCTGTTACAATGATGATGAATATGGAACGTCGTCATGGCGAAATGAAACCTGTTATTCGTAAAGCTTTAGTAGAATTGGATGGAGCTCCATTTAAAAAATTAGCAGCAAATCGTGTTGAATGGGCTAAAGAAACAAAGTATTTATATCCTGGTCCTATACAATATTTCGGACCTTCTGAAGTCTGTGACCAACCGACTAAGACATTGCAATTAGAAAGAGCATAAGGTATTGTGCTTTAAATATTTATATAGTCGGGTGGTGAAATCGGATATGATTATGCCGCCCGATTATTTTATAAACATACATTAACTGTTAAAAACAAAGTATGATTGGAGTTTCTTATGTCGATAGGATTTGCTTTATAGAAATGCAAAATCCGGAAAAGTTGAATTGTCTTAGCAGTTCACTGTGTAACGATATGATGCATGCGTTAAACGAGGCATACCAAAAAGAATGTGTTGGTGTTGTGATAAAGGCTCAATGTAACCATGGAGTATGGAGTGCCGGACATGATATTAAGGAATTACCTATCAATGGCGAAGATCCTTTGGCATTTGATGTACCGATGGAGCGATTGATACATATGCTTCAAGATTTGCCAATTCCGATTATTGCGTATGTGGAAGGTTCTGTGTGGGGAGGTGCCTGCGACTTGTGCTTGTCTTGTGATATGATTGTAGCAGTTGATACTGCAACATTTGCTATTACACCTGCAAAAATTGGGATACCATATAATGCATCAGGAATAATGCATTTTATTAATCAATTAGGTATCAATAAAGCAAGAGAAATGTTCTTTACGGCAACACCTATAACTGCACAAGATGCGCTAAATGTGGGATTTTTAAATCAAATAGCACCAATTGATCAATTGCCTAATTTGTTAGAAGATAAATTTTTAAATCCGATGCGTAAAAATTCAATATTGTCAATAAGTGCAATTAAAAGACAATTTCGAGTTTTAAGTCGTGCAGCTGCCAGTATATCTGCCGAAAATTTTGAAAGCATTAATGCATGGCGCGAAAAAGTTTATAGAGGAGAAGATTATCCCGAAGGAATAAAAGCGTTTTTAGAAAAACGTGAACCTAAATTTAAAGGCAAAGCATCTGATTTAGATCATACAAATGTAACAAGAATAGTAGGTTAGATATATTTAATTAATAAATTCAAAATGAAAACATTACGTTATTTTTTAATATTCTGGACTCTTTTCATAGGTATTGGGGCTTTGTGGGGAACAACAATGATGTTTATTGATCCAACTGGTGAAATGTGGGGAATGGAAGATTTACTTTACGGAATGCAAGTATTGCCTTATTCAGAAATATTCTTTCAAGACTTTATTTTCTCTGGTATAGCCTTGTTTTTGGTGAATGGAATTTTTCAACTTATAACTGCCGTATTGCTGTTTTCAAAAAATAAATATGCTTCTATTTGCGGTATGTTTTGTGGTATAATTTTGATGTTGTGGATTTGTTTGCAATTTTATATATGGAATCCGAATCCATTGTCAAATGCGTATTTTATTTTTGGTCTATTAGAAGCGATTAACGGATTTGCTTTGTACCGTATAGAGCGCAAAAAAACAGTACAACAAACAATAGAAAACCTACAAGAATAACGATATATTAATGAAAGTTTGTATAGCCGAAAAGCCAAGTGTGGCGAAAGATATAGCTCAAGTTTTAGGTGCTACTAAACGCTGTGACGGCTACATTGAGGGAAATGGATATCAAGTAACCTGGACTTTCGGTCATCTATGTACTTTAAAAGAACCTCATGATTATAAACCGGAATGGAAGCCATGGCGTATGTCAGAGTTGCCGATGATTCCGGAGCATTTCGGTATTAAATTGATTGATGAACAAGGAATTATTAAACAATTTAAAATCATAGAGCGTTTATTCTCCGAGGCTGATGAAATTATTAATTGCGGTGATGCTGGGCAAGAAGGTGAAGTTATTCAAAGATGGGTATTGCAGCAAACTAAATGCAAGAAACTTGTTAAAAGATTATGGATATCATCACTTACAGAAGAGGCAATTAAAGATGGTTTTGATCATTTACGCGGAAGTGAGGATTATGATAAATTATATGCGGCAGGATGCGCAAGAGCTATTGGCGATTGGTTGTTGGGAATGAATGCAACCCGTTTGTATTCACTTAAATATGGAAATGGGAAAGCAGTATTGTCAGTTGGTAGAGTACAAACGCCGACATTAGCATTAGTTGTTAATAGACAATTGGAAATAGAGAATTTTGTACCACAACCATATTGGGAACTTAAGACAAAGTATAAAGATGTTGTTTTTCAATTAAAGTCCGGAAGATTTACTAATGTTGAAGATGCTCAAAAAGTATTGGATATCATTAAAGACAAGCCATTTACAATAACATCAGTCGAAACCAAGAATGGTAAGGAAAGTTCACCTCGGTTATTTGACCTTACATCATTACAAGTAGAGTGTAATAGAAAGTTTGGGTATTCAGCTGATGAAACACTGAAAATTATTCAATCATTGTATGAAAAGAAATTAACTACATATCCACGTGTAGATACCACATATTTGCCTACTGATGTATATAGTAAAATTCCGGAAATATTAAAAGGAATAACTCCGTATCAAAAATGGATAGAACCCTTATTAACTTCAAAAATAAGGAAGTCGACGCAAGTATTTAATGATAAAAAAATAACCGATCACCACGCTATTATACCTACCGGGAAGTTTCATAAAAATTTTACTGCTGAGGAGAAATGGGTGTACGATTTAATTACGAGACGTTTTATAGCAGCTTTTTATCCTGATTGTAACGTAGCGAATACAGTTGTCGAAGGCATCACCGGTGATATTGAATTTAGAGTTTCCGGTAAGCAAATTCTTGAACCGGGTTGGAGAGTCTTATTTGAGAATGAAAAAAATCAAGATGATACTGAAACTGTTATTCCTGAGTTTATAGTAGGTGAAAGTGGCGAACATATCCCCGATTTAGCAGAAAAACAAACTCAACCACCAAAATATTTCACTGAAGCCAGTTTACTAAGAGCAATGGAAACAGCTGGTAAAATGGTAGATAATGAGGATATTCGTGATGCAATGAAAGAAAATGGAATAGGGCGTCCATCAACTCGTGCTAATATTATAGAAACTCTTTTTAAACGCAGGTATATAGTAAGAGACAAAAAACGAATCATAGCGACTCCTACAGGCATAGAATTAATATCAGCCATAGATAACGAATTATTGAAATCAGCTGAACTTACCGGTAGATGGGAAAGGAAAATGCGCGAAATAGAAAAGGGGACATACGAAATGTCAACTTTTATGGTGGAATTGCGGCAAATGGTTGCAGATGTTGTAACACAGGTTAAATCGGCCCAGAGAAGATCAATAACCATAGTTGAACAAGATACTAAAAACGAAGAAAAAACTAAGCAAAAGACAACTAAAAAGGCTACTAAATCAGCATCTAAATAAAAAAGCAGTTCATATCAAAAATGAACTGCTTTTTGCTTTAGATATTATAATCAGTTTTTGGCTTGATGAACTGTAATTTGTGGGAAAGGGAACCCGATGCCATTTTTATTAAATTCAGAATAAATATTCTTGTTAAAATCAAAGAATAAATCCCAATAATCTGTACTTTTAACCCAAGCTCTAATTGTTATGTTTACGCTGCTAGCAGCTAATTCTCCAAGAGCTATAAAATATGCAGGAGTTTTAAGTACTCTCTTATCAGCATTCAATAATTCTTCTATTACGGCCTTTGCTTTTTCGTAGTCTTCACCATATTCAATACATATTGACCAATCAACGCGACGTAGGTCTTGGTCACTGAAATTGGTTAAGACTCCACTGCTAATACTTCCGTTTGGAATAAAAATTGTTTTGTTGTCAGCCGTTGTAAGAATAGTGTGAAATATTTGAATTTCCTTAACAGAACCTATTTTTCCTTGTGTTTCGACAAAATCACCTATTTTATATGGTTTGAAAAGTAATATAATCAAACCTCCTGCGAAGTTCTGTAGATTTCCGCTTAATGCCATACCAATTGCAACACCGGCAGATGCTAATAATGCTGCAAATGATGTTGTTTCAATTCCTAATGCACTTATAACCGCTATTATCAATAGAATTGTTAGAGTAATATTGACTAAACTACTTAAGAAAGATTCTACAGCCGGATCTAGTTTGCGTCTTTCCATCATCTTTTTAATTAGTTTGTTAATTAGCTTAACTACGTACCTACCAACAAAGTAGATTACTAATGCTGCTATAATACTCTTACCTAAATTGATTCCTGAGGAAATCAAATTTTCCCATAATTGATTAAACTGTTCCATAATAATACGTATTAATTGTGTGTAATTAGGTTCTGGTTTGCAAAAGTAGAAATTAATTTTTTATATTTGCATCTTATGAATACTCTAAACCAAAATTTATGAAAAAATTAAGTTTAATTTTTGCCGTTTTTTTCGCGCTGACGGCTAATCTTCATGCGCAGTCGTTCACCGGAGAGCAAGCCTTGCAAGGATATGGTATATTTGGTGATCAACTTACTTTTATTTTTGACGAAGCTTTATATGGAGTTGCTCCTAAGAAAGTTTTTGTTACAGGCGAATTCCGTAGTTGGGATGCATCAATAAATACACCTGAATGGAATTTGAAACAAACAGGACAGCAATGGCTGTTGACAATAGACAATACTGATTTTGCAATTGTAAAACCAAATACAAAATTCAAATTTAGAATTGATAACGGAGAGTGGATGTCACCTCCTTCTCAATCTCCTAATCAAAAAGATGGTGATTTGATTTTTATGAAGCAAGATGCATCATTAGAGCTGAAAGCAGAAATTAGAAAAGATAATCTGATTTGGGCTGAAATAGGTGCAAATAGGTCGTTCTTACCTTCTGATTACATTATTTCAGACACAAAAGGGAATAAAATTAAAGTAGCAAAAGTTTTACCAAACGGAGCCAAAACAACACTAATTGTCCCAGAATATCCATTAGATAAACGTAGAGCATATTATTTAGAAATACCATCACAAAAACAAAAAGCTATCTGCTCATACGATGGTTGGTTTAGAGAATTGTGCTCAAGTAAAGAAATGGGTGCAAATATTGATAACGGAAAAACTACAATAAGAGTTTTTTCTCCTAGAGCCGAAAAGGTTAAATTGTATCTATATAAGAATAAAGATGATGATAAGGCATATCGCATCGAAGAAATGAAGCAAGATAAGGATGGTGTGTGGGAAAGTTTTTTCAATGAAGATTTGCATGGCGTGTACTATGATTTTACAGTTCATGGTTCTACAGATCCGGGAAACTTGTTTTACGAGACACGTCCGGTTCATGTAAATGATCCTTATGCTCGTGTTAGTGATGATACTTTTGGAAAATGTAGAATATGGCATCGTACAATACCTGCTAAACCTTTAAAGAACGGTATACCTGCTATGGAAAATGTAATATCCTATGAGGTTCACGTCCAAGACTTTACAGATAAATTACCATTGCCTGATAGTTTAAAAGGAACATTAAAAGGTATGGTTACACCTGGCCTTAAAAATAAGAACGGTAAAAAAATCGGTTTTGATTATCTAACAGAATTGGGCATAAACACCGTCCATTTGATGCCGGTACAAGAATATCTTCATTTCCCAACAGCCGATTGGAAGGCTTCGTTCGAAAATGATCCATATATGAAAGAACAAGGCGTATCAGAAGAAAATTATCAATGGGGATATAGAACATCGTTTGCAATGGCTGTAGAATCTCGCTATCGTACAAAAAGTTCTGAACTTGGATCTGAACGTAATCAATTCCGCGATTTAGTACAAGCATTTCATGATAAGGACATAGCTGTGATAATTGACTTAGTGCCTAATCATACTGCAGAAGACATGGACGGGAATTCATGGAATTTCAATTTTAACGGATTCGATAAACAATATTACTATAGAACTAAGAATTTCGAACACATAGGTGGTTATGGTAATGAAATTAAAACTGAAAACAGACCAATGACACAACGTTGGTTGATTGACCAATGTCTGTATTTTATTAATGAATTCGGAATAGATGGATTCCGAATTGATTTAGCCGGTCAAATAGATGAACAAACTTTGAAAGCTTTACGTGAGATTATTGGCAAGGATAAAATAGTATACGGTGAACCATGGATTGGCTCTAACGATCCTAATTATGAAAATAATCCTGATTGGGATTGGTATAAAGAAGATTCTCCAATAACATATTTCCAAGATGAGGTACGTACAGCATATAAAGGACCTGTTTTTGAATTAAAAGATCCTAAAAACGATAGAGGATGGTCCGGTGGTAAATATTCTGACAGAACGAATGTGATGAAAGGTTTGACAAGTTCATATAAAGATGATAAAACACCAAATAGCGGAATCTCATATTTGGATATTCATGATAATTTTGCTTTGGCAGATCAATTCGGTAAAAATTTCGATGGACGTACAAATGTTTACCAAGATGAATATAAAATTGCAATTACACTTTTGTACACAACTTTAGGCCCTATTGTTTTGCATGGAGGTTCTGAAATAATGCGTAGTAAGGCAGATGCTCCACTTAAAGAAGTTGTAAAAGAGACCAAGTTAGGATATAAAACCTATATGCATGGCTATCGCGATACATATAATTGCCGTGAAGCAAATGATTTCAAATGGAATTTAGTCGGTCAAAAACCAAACAAACAAAATCGTAATGATTATGCAAATATGTATGCTTTTTGGCAAGGACTTGGCAAATTACGTAACTCAGATTATGGTAAAGTATTTAGAGTATCAGAGGCAGTACCTGAAGGATACTATGAATGGATACTTCCAAAAGATGAAAGTATGTTAGGTTATTTGGTTGACGAAAAGGTACTGGTATTAATTAACGCAGGTGAAAAAGAAAATGGTTTTGATTATGTCAATTTACCTGCAGGAAAATGGAGATTGGTTGGTACTACAGAAGAAATTAATTTAAAAGGTGTAAAATCTTCAAATAAAACTACTAAAGTAAAACCAGGTCCTAATAAAGTAGACATGGAGCCTACTTCATTATATATTTGGGTAAAAGATTAATTCTTAAAATCAATATTTAACGCATGGGGATGTGCAAACATCCCCATGTTTTTTATACCTTTGTGAAAATTTTTTAAAGAACAAAACAATTTATGGATAAAATTATTTTGACAGGCGATAGACCTACAGGTAAGTTACATATAGGTCACTATGTAGGGTCTTTACGTCGCCGTGTTGAATTACAAAATTCTGGCGAATACAAAAATATTTTTATAATGATAGCTGATGCTCAAGCATTAACAGATAATGCTGATAATCCTGAAAAGGTGCGTCAGAATATTATTGAAGTAGCATTAGACTATTTGGCATGCGGCTTGGATCCTGTAAAATCTACGCTTTTAATTCAGTCGCAGATACCGGAATTATGTGAGTTATCATTTTATTACATGAATCTTGTTACGGTTTCCCGTTTACAGCGTAATCCTACTGTAAAAACAGAAATCAAAATGAGAAATTTTGAAGCAAATATACCTGTCGGATTTTTTACTTATCCAATAAGTCAAGCTGCTGATATAAGCGCATTTAAAGCCACAACCGTTCCAGTAGGAGAGGATCAGGCTCCAATGATAGAGCAAACAGCCGAAATAGTACGCAGATTTAATTACTTATATGGCGAAACATTGGTAGAACCTAAAATATTATTACCTAGTAATCAGGCTTGTTTGCGTTTGCCTGGTATTGACGGAAAAGCAAAAATGAGTAAGTCTTTAGGCAATTGTATATATCTTTCAGAAGAGGCTGACGAAGTTGCTAAAAAGGTGAGAACAATGTATACAGATCCAAACCATATAAAATTGGAGGATCCGGGAAAAATAGAAGGTAATGTTGTGTTTACATATTTGGATGCTTTCTGTAAGCCTGAGCAATTTGCTAATTATTTACCGGAATATGCTAATTTAGACGAACTTAAAGCTCATTATCGTAGAGGCGGCTTAGGTGATGTTAAGGTTAAGAAATTTTTAACTGCTGTACTAGAAGAAGAGTTAGCCCCAATTCGTGCAAGACGAAAAGAATATCAAAAAGACATCCCTTATGTTTACGAAGTTTTGAAGAAGGGAAGCGAAGCTGCTCGTGAAGTTGCGATAAAAACATTATCGGAGGTTCGCTCTGCAATGAAAATAAATTATTTCGATGATATAGAATTGATTAACTCTCAAGTAGAGAGGTCCTCAAAATGAAGTGTGGAGAATACGGGACTCGAACCCGTCACCTTTTGATTGCGAACCAAACGCTCTACCAGATGAGCTAATCCCCCTAAAGGAAACACCTTGCGAAATTAGATAAAAATTTAGTATATATAGTAATTTTATTTTATTTTTATGAATCCTTATTTCGACTAATTTTGTATGGAGAATATAAAAAATACAATTAATGCTTTGATTCAAGAGGGGAAATACAATGATGCACTTGTTTCAATAAATGCATACTTGGCTGAAAATCAAAATTCTGATGAGGCATGGTTTTTAGCCGGTAATGTATATCGAAAAATGGAAAATTGGCAAGGAGCTATGAATGCTTATATAAAAGCAATGGATATAAATCCAGAAAGTCCTGCCAAAGCAGCTTATGGAATGATAGTTAGTATATTGGATTTTTACGACAAAAATCGTTATAATCAATAGAAATAAATCTTAAATATTTACTTATTAATTAATAATTTTAAAAATGAAAAAGTTAATTGTCTTTGCAGTAGCTTTATGTGCTTTGGTGTCTTGCACAGGCCCAATGGGTCCACAAGGCCCAAAAGGGAATGACGCAGAAGGAGATCAATGGATTGTAGACGAATTTACAGTAAATGCAGAAGACTGGTTATTGTATGGAACAGAAGGACAACTAGGTTCTTATTATTATTGTGACTTGAATGACCAAAATTTGTCAGAATGGATTTTCAATAATGGTTCCGTTGAAGTTTATTTGTTTGATAGGTCGGAAGAGCGTGATTGGATTCAACAACCACTGCCTGTAACTCGTTTTAAATCAACAGATGAAGGTATTTTATATCAAGAGGAATATGATTTTGATTACTCTGTAGGTAAGATCCGTGTATATGTAACTTACAACGATTTTGCAACAGCAAACAAACCTGGTGCAATAAGTTTCAGAAGTGTAAAACAATGGTGGCTATCTGCTAATTAATTAACATAGTAATAAAAAATGCTTCCTCAAGGAGGCATTTTTTATTTTACTATTAAACCATCTTTCATTTCAATTATTCTATCAGATATGTGAGCCAATTCAAAATCGTGGGTAACTACTAATATTGTAAGTTTAAACTCATCTCGTAATTTGAATAATAACTTGTGTAATTCTTCTTTGTTTTTACTATCCAAACTACCTGAAGGCTCATCAGCTAATATTAATGCAGGTCTATTTATTAAAGCTCTTGCAACTGCAACTCTTTGCTTTTCTCCTCCTGAAAGTTCGTTAGGTTTGTGATTCATACGTTCTGCCAAACCTAACATATTGAGTAATTCTTTAGCATCGTTTTCAGCATCTTGTTTGCTCCTTTTAGCAATTAATGCAGGAATTTCAATATTTTCAAGTGCAGTAAATTCAGGTAAAAGTTGATGAAACTGAAAAATAAATCCAATATGTTTATTCCTGAAATCAGCCAGTTTATCAGATTTTAAATCATTTACATTTGTATTATCTATCGAGATTGTGCCCGTATCTGATTTGTCAAGTGTACCTAATATTTGTAATAGAGTTGTTTTTCCGGCACCACTGGCTCCTACAATAGAAACGAATTCACCTTTATCTATGTGTAAGTCAATACCTTTTAAAACTTGTAATTGACCAAAGGATTTTGTGATATTTGTTGCGTTTATCATTTTGTTAGATTTTTTATAACATGTGCTGCTAAATAGCATCCGAAAACAGCCGGAAGATATGAGACAGTTCCTAATGTTGAACGTTTATTTCTTTCATCAAACACTTCTAGAATCGAACTTTTATTTACAGGCTCCGTGCTGAACACAACCGGCAATCCTTTATAGATTCCTTCCTTTTTTAGCCTATCGCGCATTGTCTTTGCAAGAGGACATTCAAAGGTCTTCGAGATATCTGCATATTTAATTTGAGATGGATCAATTCTACCTCCTGCTCCCATAGACGATACAATAGGGATTTGATGTTTTATGCAATATGTGATAAGAGCAACTTTTGGAGATATCGAATCAATGGCATCAATTACGTAGTCGAATTTATTGTCAGCGAATAATTCTTCAATAGAATCAGCTTCAATAAACTTAATTATAGGTGTAATATTGGCATCAGGATTAATTTCTTGTAATCTTTTAGCCATCTCTGTGGTTTTATTCAGGCCAAGAGTTTTTGTTGTGGCAGGTAGTTGCCTATTAATATTGCTTTCTTTTATAGTATCGGCATCAACCAATGTAATATCACCAATACCGCTTCTACAAAGCATTTCAGCAGCGTAAGCACCAACTCCACCAACCCCGATTACTATTATTCTTGAATGGCAGAGCAAATCAACACTAGATTCACCTAAAAGTAGTTTTGTGCGTTCTAACCATTCCATTTGTGTTGTCTCATTTTTTTGCGTATGTTCTTGTAATCAGGGCAAACCATTTCAACTTCTCTCCAAAATAAAGGGCCATGATTCATATGTCGTGTATGGCAAAGTTCGTGCAATATCACGTAATCGATGCATATAGTTGGTAATGCTGCCAAGTATAAAGATAGGTGAATATTACCTTTTATAGAGCAACTCCCCCATCTTGATTTCATTTTCCTAATACTTACATCTTTATATCTGAATCCATATTGCATTGCTAATTCGTTAACACGTTTTGGAAATATTTCTTTAGCAATACTTTGTAATTCAATTTCTTCTTCTTTTGTGATATTTGCTTTTTGTCTGCTTTTAACCCTTTCGAGCATCTTTAAAAGTTGTTCTTCCTTGCTATCTATAAATTCTATTCCGTTTTTTAAAAAGCGTTTGTTTGGAATATGTAGATGGATGCCGTCAACTTTTACGTATGCACGTATTGATTTTGTGTTTGGACGTATTGAAACATCTAAGACTCCTAATTTATTATGATTGTAATTGTAATGCTCCATATTTGAAACAAGCAGAATTGCACTCTGATTCATATAACACAGCAACAAAGGTACATAATTTATTAAATGTACAAAGGGGTATTATTTTAAAGATTATGAATTTGACTACATGTACGTAGACACAAAAATAATTGTAATATTTTGTGTTTTAAATAATTATTCGTATCTTTGCACCGAATTGAGGGGGGCGTAAGTTCCCCTTCTTTATTGTAATATGCCGAATGATAAATAAAGATGTTGTATATCAACTGGTTGCAGAGTTCTTGCAAGGCAAAGATTGTTTTTTGACTGATGTATCAGTAAGTAAGGACAATAGCATAGTTGTGGAGATTGATTCAAAACAAGGTGTTGATATTTATACTTGTTGTGAAATTAATAATTTTATAGAACTAAATCTTAATCGTGATATTGAAGATTATAGTCTTGAAGTCGGTTCTGCAGGCATTACATCTCCGTTTAAAGTAAAAAAACAATACGAAAAGAATATCGGAAACGAAGTAGAAGTCTTGTCCGGTGGTAAAAAAATCTTCGGAATTTTAAAAGAAGTTGGAGATGACTATTTCGTTGTGGAAGTAGAGAAAAAAGAAAAAGGTAGTCGCATAGTAAATCATGAACAATTGCGATTCTCTTATACAGAGGTAAAATACACAAAATATAACTTAAAATTCAATTGACACTAAAATGGCAAAAGATTCAACGAAGTCTCTAAATATGATTGAGACTTTCTCAGAGTTTAAGGATTTAAAGAACATCGATCAGTCAACAATGATTAGTGTTTTGGAAGAATCGTTTCGCAGCGTTATTGCAAAAATGTTCGGTACAGACGAAAATTTTACAGTGGTTATTAACCCGGGTAAAGGCGATTGCGAAATATGGCGTGATAGAGTAGTTGTTGCAGATGATGCTGTAGAAGATCCTAATTTGCAAATAGGTATAACTAATGCTAAGAAAATTGATGAAGAGTGTGAGGTTGGTGAAGATGTTACAGATGCAGTGGATTTCTTATCATTCGGTCGTCGTGCAGTTTTAAATTTGCGTCAAACATTGTATTCTAAAATATTAGAATTACAAAAAGAATCTGTTTACGAAAAATATAAAGATATGATAGGTGAAGTCGTTTATGGCGAAGTTTATCAAATTTGGAAAAAAGAGATATTGTTGTTAGATGCACAAAATAATGAATTGCTTTTACCTAAAACAGAACAAATTCCTTCTGATTTTTACAGAAAAGGTGATACAGTTAAGGCCGTTGTTGTAAGAGTTGATAATCAAAACAATACTTTGAAAATTATAGTATCAAGAACAGCTCCTGTATTTTTACAACGCTTATTCGAATTGGAAGTTCCTGAAGTTCAAGAAGGAATTATTACAATTAAGAAGATTGCCAGAATCCCTGGTGAACGTGCAAAAGTTGCCGTTGAATCATTCGATGATCGTATCGATCCCGTAGGTTCTTGTGTTGGTGTAAAAGGTTCACGTATTCATAGTATCGTACGTGAATTACGTAACGAAAATATTGATGTTATTAATTATACATCTAACATATCATTGTTTATATCACGTGCTTTGAGTCCTGCCAAAATATTGTCAATAAAAGTTGACGAAGTAAACAAGCGTGCAGAAGTTTCATTGAAACCGGAAGAAGTATCATTGGCAATTGGTAAAGGTGGATTAAATATCAAATTGGCAAGTATGCTTACTGAATACACAATTGAAGTATTCCGTGATATTCAAGAAGACAAAGAAGAAGATATTTATCTTGATGAGTTTAGTGATGAAATAGAACAATGGGTTATTGATGTGTTCAAAGGATTAGGCTACGACACAGCTAAGAGCGTATTAGCCGTTTCTCGTGAAGAATTGTTGAAGGCAACAGATTTGGAAGAAGAAACTATTGATCAGGTATTATCTGTACTAAAATCCGAATTTGCCTAAAACAATTATTGTTTTGCAAAAATGGTGTTTGTAGTTGGGTGTGTTTGATTAAATGAATAACAACAGAATTAGAAAAAAATAATATATGTCTGTAAAACTAAGTAAAGTAACAAAAGATTTGAATGTGGGTTTATCCACAGCTGTTGATTTTCTACATCAAAAAGGCTTTGCCGATGTGGAAGAAAATCCAAATGCGCGTATTACTGATGACCAGTTTGATTTATTGCACAAAGAATTTTGCAAGGATAAAGATCAAAAAATTGAGTCTGAAATAATGGCAATGCGTCATAAAGAAAAATCAAAAAGTGAATCTGTTGTTCTTGAAGGATTTAAACCGACACAACCGGAAGAAATTAAGGTCGAAATTACGGAAGATGAAAGACCTCAATTAAAAACTGTTGGCAAAATGGATTTGGACAGTCTTAATCATAAGAAAGCAGAACCTCAACCAAAGGCTGAACCAGTAGCACCTATTGTGCCAATTAAAGAGGAAAAAGTTGTAGAAAAAGTTGAGACTCCTATTGAAAAAGAAATTATTGTTGAACTTAAAGTAGAAAAAGAACAAGCCCAGGTAATAGAGCCTTTAGAAGATAGCAAAGAGAATACAATAGTAGAGACTAAGTTAGAATCTAATATAAAGGAAGAATTGCAAAATAAAACAACTCTTGAACAAGAATCAGATAATACTGAAAATGAAGCATCAAGACCTTATGAAGAAATATTTTCAATGAGCAAACCTGCTATACAATCAACAATAAATGTTGTAGGTAAAATTGATTTGGCAAGTTTGAATCAGCAAACACGTCCAAAGAAGAAAACAAAAGAAGAAAAACGTAAAGAAAGGGAAGTAAAATATCCTTCAAAGCAGAATTCGGGTAATAACGCAAATAATAATGCAGCTAATACTCAGAATTCTCAAAATAATCAAAATCGTCCTCAAAATTCTCCAAATAATGCTCCAAATGCAAATGCAGGAGCAGGTGGAGATGAAAAACGTAAACGTAATAGAATTCAGAAGGAACGAATTGACATAAATAAGCCTATCGACGATAAATCTCGTAAACCATCAAATAACAAGTTTTCAAAAGACAAACGTCCTTTTGAACATGCACAACCAAACGAAGAAGATGTACAAAAGCAAGTAAAAGAGACTTTAGCAATGCTCACGGGTAAATCGAAGTCTAAAACATCAAAATATCGTCGTGACAAGCGTGAAGCAAGTTTTCAGCGCATGCAAAATGAGGCAGAAGCTGAACTCTTGGAAGGTAAAACAATTAAGATTACCGAATTTGTTACAGTAAATGAGTTAGCTACTATGATGAATGTAGCTGTAACTCAAGTTATTGCTACATGTATGAATTTAGGATTGATGGTTTCTATTAATCAACGTCTTGATGCAGAAACAATAAATATAGTTGCTGACGAATTCGGATTTAAGACAGAATATATTAGTGCAGAAGTATCTGAAACTATAAACGAGGTGCAAGATATTCCTGAAGAATTAGTTCCACGTGCTCCTATTGTTACAGTTATGGGACACGTTGACCATGGTAAAACTTCATTGCTTGACTATATTCGTAAAGCTAATGTAATTGCAGGTGAGGCAGGTGGAATTACACAACATATTGGTGCTTACAATGTAAGCTTAGAGAACGGTCAACATATTACATTCTTGGATACTCCTGGTCACGAAGCCTTTACAGCTATGCGTGCACGTGGTACAAAAGTTACAGATATTGCAATTATTATAGTTGCAGCTGATGATGATGTGATGCCGCAAACAAAAGAGGCTATTAACCATGCTTCAGCTGCGGGTGTACCTATAGTATTTGCAATAAACAAGGTAGATAAACCAAATGCAAATCCCGATAAGATTAAAGAGGCATTAGCTGGTATGAATTATCTAGTTGAAGAGTGGGGTGGTAAATACCAATCTCAAGATATATCGGCTAAAAAAGGAACCGGAGTAAAAGAATTGCTCGACAAAGTTTTGCTAGAAGCTGAAATGTTGGATTTAAAAGCTAATCCTAATAAATTAGCAGTTGGTTCAATTATTGAATCTTCTTTGGATAAAGGCCGTGGCTATTTATCAACTATTTTGGTTGAAGGTGGTACATTGCACATGGGTGATGTAATAGTTGCCGGAGTTAGTTCCGGACGTATAAAAGCCATGTTTAATGAACGTAATCAACGAATAAAAGAAGTTAAACCTGGTGAGCCTGCATTAATTTTAGGATTGAATGGTGCTCCACAAGCCGGCGATCGTTTTAATGTTCTTGAAACAGAACAGGAAGCTCGTGAGATTACCAATAAACGTGAGCAGTTACAACGCGAACAAAGCATCAGAACAAAAAAACATCTTACACTTGATGAATTGGGTAGACGTATTGCATTAGGAAATTTCCAAGAATTGAATGTTATTGTCAAAGGAGATGTGGATGGTTCGATCGAAGCCTTGTCTGATTCTTTGATAAAATTATCAACTCCGGAAATTCAAGTTAACGTAATACATAAAGCCGTAGGTGCAATCTCCGAATCAGATGTTTTATTGGCAGCAGCATCAAATGCTATTGTTGTGGGATTCCAAGTTCGTCCATCACAAGCTGCAAGACGTATAGCAGAACGTGAAGAAATAGATATTAGATTATACTCAATTATATACGATGCCATAGAAGAAATTAGGGATGCTATGGAAGGTATGTTATCGCCTGAGATCAAAGAAGAGGTAACTGCTACATTGGAAGTGATGCAGGTGTTTAAAATTACTAAAGTCGGTTCTGTTGCGGGTTGTCTTGTGCGTGAAGGAAAAATTAAACGCAATAATAAAGTCCGCTTGATACGTGATGGTATCGTAATATATTCAGGTGATTTAGGCTCTCTTAAACGTATGAAAGATGATGTTAAAGAAGTTAATTCGGGTTTTGAGTGCGGTCTTAATATATCTAATTACAACGATATACATGTTGGCGATTTAGTAGAATCATTTGAAGAGGTGGAAGTTAAGAAAACATTATAATATAATGGCTTACCTAATTATCTATGGATGGATTTTGGTTAGATATATTGTTACTTATTCCAATAGCGTGGGGTCTTGTGAGAGGCTTATACAAAGGAATAGTAATGTCAATCGCATCATTTGTCGGATTGATAATCGCAATTATTCTAGCAAATAGATTTTCAGCAGATTTCTCAGTAGAATTGCATAATTGGTTTGTTTTTTCCGACAAAACAACGCACGTAATCTCTTATTTTGCAATATTTGTCGTAGTTTCGTTATTGTGTTTTTTTATCGCAAAACTATTAGACAAATTTTTAAAGATTGTAACTTTATCGTGGCTTAATAGGTTATTGGGTGCAATATTTGGGGTGATTAAGTATGCATTAATTCTCAGTGTATTGATAAATCTTGCTAATGAACTTAATAGTCATATCCCATTTATAAGCGAAGAGAAAAGAACAGAATCTATATTATATATGCCTTTAAAAGAATTTGTACCGGCTGTATTGCCTTATGCAAAATCCTATATTGATGGTGAGAATGAAGAATCGGTCTAAAGATAAACAAGACAAAGTTTTGTCCGGATTTACGTCCGGCGAATATAAATATGGTTTTACCACTGATATTGAAACTGATCGTGTGCCACTTGGTTTAAGTGAAGATGTAATAAAAAATATATCTTTAAAGAAAAATGAACCGGAATGGCTGTTAGAATTTCGTTTAAAAGCATATCGTCATTGGTTGACAATGACGATGCCTAATTGGGCTAAATTAGATATTCCTAAAATTGATTTTCAAGCAATCTCGTATTATGCGGCACCTCGTAAAAACGCACCGCAAAGTTTAGATGAAGTTGATCCGGAATTACTCAATACCTTTAATAAATTAGGAATTCCATTACATGAACAAGGACATTTAGCAGGAATTGCAGTGGATGCCGTAATGGATAGTACATCTATAAAAACCACCTATAAAGATGAATTGGCAAAATTGGGAATTATTTTTTGCCCAATAAGTGAAGCTATCCAAGAACATCCTGATTTAGTAAAAAAATATTTAGGCTCTGTAGTTCTATATACAGACAATTTTTTTGCAGCACTTAATTGTGCAGTATTTACAGACGGATCATTTGCTTATATTCCTAAAGGTGTGAGATGCCCAATGGAGTTATCTACATATTTTAGAATAAATGCCGCAGGTACTGGGCAATTTGAAAGAACTCTTATTGTTGCTGAAGATGATGCGTATGTTTCGTATTTAGAAGGTTGTACAGCACCTATGCGTGATGAAAATCAGTTACATGCTGCAATTGTTGAAATAGTTGCTCACGATCGTTCAGAAATAAAATATTCAACAGTACAGAATTGGTATCCGGGTGATAAGAGTGGGAATGGAGGTATATACAATTTTGTTACTAAAAGGGCATTATGTAAAGGTGTTGATTCCAAAGTTTTTTGGACGCAAGTTGAAACAGGCTCTGCAATCACATGGAAATATCCGAGTTGTATATTACGCGGAGATAATTCTGTAGGCGAATTTTACTCGGTTGCTGTCACCAATAACTATCAGCAGGCTGATACTGGTACTAAAATGATTCATATTGGTAAAAACACTCGTAGCAGGATTGTATCAAAAGGCATCTCTGCCGGACATAGTCAAAATTCATACAGAGGATTGGTAAAAATGTCGGAGAATGCTGATTTTAGTCGTAATTTTTCACAATGTGATAGCCTTTTGTTAGGCGATAAGTGCGGAGCTCATACATTCCCTTCAATTGATGTTCATAACCAAACAGCGATAGTCGAACACGAAGCGAGTACCTCAAAAATCAATGAAGATCAACTTTTCTATTGTAATCAACGTGGTATTTCAACAGAAGATGCTGTAGGTCTTATTGTAAATGGTTTTGCTAAAGAAGTATTTAATAAATTACCAATGGAATTTGCAGTAGAAGCACAAAAACTACTTCAAATATCTCTAGAAGGAACAGTAGGATAATATGTTGGAAATTAAAGATTTACATGCCGTAATTGGCGATAAAGAGATACTTAGAGGTATTAACCTTTCGGTTAAGCCGGGTGAAGTTCATGCCATCATGGGACCTAATGGTTCCGGGAAAAGTACACTATCGGCTGTACTTGCAGGTCATCCTGCCTATAAAGTAACTAGTGGAACTGTAAATTTCAATGGTAAAAACTTATTAGAATTATCGCCGGAGGAACGATCTCGCGAGGGATTATTCTTGAGTTTTCAATATCCGGTTGAAATTCCAGGTGTAAGCATGGTAAATTTTATGCGTACAGCAGTTAACGAACATAGAAAATATAAAAATCTCCCACAATTATCAGCAGCAGAATTTCTTAAGTTGATGCGTGACAAAAAAAATATTGTAGAGTTAGATAGCAAACTCGCAAATCGCTCAGTTAATGAAGGTTTTTCGGGAGGTGAAAAAAAACGTAACGAGATATTTCAAATGGCAATGTTAGAGCCATCTTTATCTATTCTAGATGAAACAGATTCAGGATTAGATATTGATGCTTTAAGAGTTGTTGCAAATGGAGTCAATAAATTAAAACGTCCTGATGCGGCTACCATTTTGATAACCCACTACCAAAGGTTACTAGACTACATTGTGCCTGATGTTGTACATATTTTGTATAAAGGCAGAATTGTTAAAACAGCAGGAAAAGAATTGGCTTTAACATTGGAAGAAAAAGGATACGATTGGATTAAACAAGAAGTAGGAGAATAATATGGTTCAAGAGGCCTACATATCATTATATAAAGAACAATCCGAGATTATTGATTCTCATAGTGCAGATCTATTAAATATTAATAGAGCAGCTGCTTGTGAATACTTGTCAAAATTAGGTTTAAGCATTTATGCACAAGAATATGAGCGGGATTTTGGCTTGAATATTAATAGATATAGAATTAATGCTGATCCTTATTTGTCATTCAAATGCGATGTTCCAAATATTGGAGCTTATATATTTTTTGTTCTGAATGACACATTTTATCCTAATTCGAAACAATCAAAATTACCTGAAGGAGTTATAGTTTGCGGATTATCAGAAGCGATTATTAAATATTCTGATTTGGTTAAACCATACATTAATCGTCAAATGACTATTAATAGTGATGGAAATCAAGCTTTCAATGCTATGTTTGCTCAAGATGGCTTATTCGTTTATATTCCCAAAGGACTTAAAATGGATAAACCATTGCAATTAATAAATTTGATGCATGGCAATTCAGACATATTAGCTGTAAGTCATAATTTAATAATATTAGAAGAAGATTCATCTGCTCAATTATTAATTTGTGATCATGTATCAGGAGATTCTCATTATTTGACAAATAGGGTGACAGAAGTATTTGTAGGTAAAAATGCGGTGTACGAACATTACAAATTAGAAAATACTCATGAAAAGATGACTAATATCTGTTCGTTGCTATTAGATCAAGCTGATAATAGTGAGGTGTTATCAAATATTATTACTCTACATAATAACAAAACTCGAAATACAGTAGTTGCCAATATTAACGGATCTCATTCTTCATTATCTTTGAATGGTCTGGTTTTGGGTGATAAAGATCAAAATATTGATAACACAACTACAATTAATCATATAGAGGCAGATTCTTCAAGTACTGAGTTGTTTAAATATGTGTTGGATGGACAAGCTAAAGGCAAATTCTATGGTATGGTAAAAGTCTATCCAAATGCTCAAAAGACATCTGCAATTCAGACAAACCGAAATATATGTATTTCAAAGAAAGCAAATATGCAAACAAAACCGCAGCTCGAAATATATGCAGACGATGTTAAGTGTAACCACGGAGCAACAGTTGGGCAGTTAGACGAGAATGCATTGTTTTATTTACGTTCTAGAGGAATCTCAGAACAGGAATCCAGAATGTTACTTATGTATGCGTTTGTACATGATGTACTCGAAAATGTAAGATTAGATGCACTTAAAGATAGATTGAAACTATTAATAGAAAAACGTTTACGAGGTGAGCTTTCTAAATGTAATGGTTGTGTCATCTGTAAATAATTCATTTTTTGTGGTACGTATAAAAATCCGTATTTTTGCAGAAATAACTGCCTAATATGGAAATTAACGAAAAAAACATTCAGGATATACGTGCAGATTTTCCGATACTTTCTCAAGAAATATATGAGAAACCCTTAATCTATCTCGACAATGCGGCAACTACTCAAAAGCCGTGGTCAGTTATAAATAAAATTACAGAAGGTTATAAACTCAACAATGCTAATGTGCATAGAGGTGTTCATTTCCTGAGCCAAGTAGCTACAGAAGCCCATGAAGATGCACGTCGAACAGTTTGTGATTTTATTGGGGCAGACAAAGTAGAAGAAATTGTGTTTACTCGCGGAACAACCGAATCGATCAATTTAGTGGCATTTTCGTTTGGCGAAACATATTTGAAAGAAGGCGATGAAATAATTGTTTCAGAGATGGAGCATCATTCAAATATAGTCCCATGGCAGATGCTACAATTGCGAAAAGGAATCAATATAAAGATTTGGCATTTTAAACCAAGTGGCGAACTAGACGTAGATGCGCTACTTAATCTTATTACAGAAAAAACAAAATTAATTGCGGTTACTCATGTATCAAATACACTCGGTACAATTAATCCAATTAAGGATATCACTAAAATAGCACATAAATATGGTGTTCCGGTTTTAGTAGATGGAGCTCAATCAATTCCACATCTTGCAATAAATGTAAAAGATTTGGATGCAGATTTCTTTGTTTTTTCAGCTCATAAAATTTATGGGCCCACAGGTATTGGTGTATTATACGGTAAAGAGAAGTATTTAGATGCCATGGTTCCTTATCAAGGTGGAGGAGAAATGATTGAGAGAGTGCGTTTTGAACATACTACTTATAATCATTTGCCTTTTAAATTTGAAGCCGGTACCCCAGACTTTATAGGCTCAACTGCTTTAGCAGAAGCACTTCGTTATGTTCAGAATATAGGAATGGATAATATAGCATCATACGAAAATAGTTTATTGAAATACGCAACTGAGCAATTGAAGACTATTGAAGGAATGCGAATATTTGGCGAAGCACCTAACAAAGGAGCTGTTATTTCGATGCAAGTTGGGAATATACACCATTATGATATGGGAACACTCTTAGATAAGTTGGGAATAGCTCTTCGTACAGGTCATCATTGCGCACAACCTGTGATGGATTACTATGGTATAGAAGGAACATTAAGAGCTTCATTTGCTCTATACAATACAAAAGAAGAAATAGATATGCTCGTGTACGGAATTATGCGAGCACAAAAATTGTTTTAAACAATAATTATTATGACTATAAATGAAAGGCAAGATCAAATAATTGACGATTTCTCTATATCCGAAGATTGGTTTGATCGTTATGCAATGCTAATAGATTACGGGAATGACCTAAAACCATTAGATGAATCAAAAAAAACTCAACAGAATCTTATTGAAGGATGCCAAAGTCGTGTTTGGATAAATGCATATATTTCTGAAGATGGTAATCTTTTATTTGAAGGCGACAGCGATGCTATTATTGTAAAAGGTATTCTTGCCTTGCTTATATCTATATTGAGTGGACATAAACCAGCCGAAATTTTATCTGCCGAACTTTATAGCATAGATCAAATAGGTATGCGCGAACATTTAAGCCCAACACGTTCAAATGGCTTGGCATCTATGATCAAAACTATGCGTTCCTACGCAATGGCGTACAATAAATAAGAAATATTTATAGTGCAAAATCACCCTTTTTACAAGGATAATGATTTGCCATTAGATAATATTTCTGACATATAAGCTTTGATATAGGGATAAATGTCCGTTTTGTATAAATAAATTGCAATTTATAATATATAATGGATGTACTGTATTTCAGTCTATTGCAAAAAACTTCACTATTTTGTAAAAAAAACAGTCAAAAGATTTTGTTGTTAGAATAAAAATAGTCTATCTTTGCACCCGCTTTTAGGG
>RZYM01000067.1 GCA_009930305.1 Bacteroidia bacterium | reverse complement strand
AACCGTGATACTACAAAAGTTAACAAAGAGCTTTACTCTGGTAATGTGGGTACTTCGGTTACGGCTACGTTGGATCATAGGTTGCTCACGGAAGATGGTAGAAAGCAGATAAAGCAGGAATACGAAGATATGAATAAAAATATGAATATAATAGCAGGGACATTGCCTAATGCTAATAGTGAAAATTCAGTAGAAGCTACAGTAGGAGAGGTGTGGAATAAATTGACCAAATACCTATCTTTAGGGCTCGTGCCATCTAATGAAAACCGTGGAGGGATTTTGGCTGAAATTCCTATTTTAACAGGAACCAATGACTCAGCTCACATGGGATTACAAGTTATTAATCAATTATCAGATAAATTCAATGAAAGTGATTACGTAAAAATGGAAGAGAGTAACTACTACAAATCCTTAAGCACAGAAGATAAAGCATTTTTTGATGTAAAAGAATTATATGTCTCAAAAGTACCTGTAGAAATTACGTCGCAAAGCGCAACATATCAAAACGCTATCAACGGTATGATGAATTCTGAGGGTGAAGCGATTAAAAATGGATTGCAACAAACAGGGCAATCTGGAACAGGTACTCCCATAGAGCTTACCGTAGCGTATAACCCAACGTATGGTATTTTGCCAGACTTACTCGAAGCATTTGTCGATAAAAGTGGCATAGGTACAACAGGTATCGCAAAACAAACAGGAGACTTTGTGAATGAGGTCTCAACCGCACGAGGCAGTACTGGTTCCAACTTTGCAATGCACTCACAAGCCAATGCGATTGTTTACAATGGCATCGCTTATGTGCAAACCACAACAGGATTTCAGCCTGTGGGGTATTATAAAGCCAATAAGGAAGCTGACCCAAATGTTCCAACTTTTGTCTCTTTTGGTTCGCCGATGAATGTTCAAGATATGAAAGATTTAATTACAAAACCTCTAGAAGAAGGCGGCAAATTAGGATATGGCTATTCAGGAACCTATACGAAACCCAATGACTTTGTAGGAGAGGTTTTAGGTGGCAATAGTGGCAATAACGAACAAGCAGACTTAGCACAAAAAGCAAATATTCTCAATGCTTATAAACTCTTTACTGCTGATTCACCGCATAGTACTTATATTTGCGAGAATTATGCAAACCAAGGCGTGCAATGTGGGTACAGAAAATGAAAATACTTGCCCTAACACTCATCATCGTTCTTAGTTTGTCTGGCTGTATGCGAAGAAGTAACGTAGAGTATATTTCCTTACAGCCCTATACAAAGATAACCTCTCCATCTGTGAGTATATTAGCGCCAAGTTCGTACCCAAAAACGCCTTTTAAAACATCAACTATTCATCCAAAAGCAGTTATTTATTTGGATAGAACCATTCCCAATATGATGAGAGAAGATATACGGATTAGCGCAGAACCTTTAAAATCAGAATATTCAACACTGGATAGACTTTTAGATAAAAAGCTTAATGGTGAATTTGAAGAGTATTTTATAACATTGCCACTAACAGAGTGGAAAATGTACAATACATTTGAAAGAGGAGTGAATTATTATAAAGATTATGTAGATTTTGTGGCAGGATTAAAGTGTGGCACAAGTGTTGAATCTCAAAATATTGCTGAGGGTATTGGGAGTAAAAAGTATTGGACATTTTGTCCTTATTATGACAAACAAGGCAATAAAAAATACATAGGGATAGACTACCGTTTTTACTTTACATTTAATCAAACGACGTTTGAAGGAAGCGATAATGTAAGTTTGGTTAAGCATAAATTTGAAGAGATACAACTGCAATTTAAATACGATATGAAAGAAATCTTTGACTCCATAGAAATCTACGATATGGACAAAGAACGCATGGAAAAAGAGGGTCTTTTGTATAACAAAAAGTACACGTTAGAGACGGAATCAAACGCAAAAGATAAAAGTCTAAAATGCACTTATATCAAAGAAACAGATTCATGGGACTGTATAGGAAGAGAAACAGGTAGACACTGTACGCGAAAAAGAACAGAGAAATATATTTGGGATTGTAAAGACAAATAAAAATAAAGGAAAAATATGAAATCTATTAAATTACTTTTAGTGGCACTTGTGCCGTTGGTTTTTCAAGCATGTGTTGCGAGTAAAAATCTCTTAAACAATGATGTTGTCAAAACAGCACTAACCAAATGCCCTGGACCTGAGATGAATATCTCTACCATACCTTCACGCGGACCAATCCCTGATGCGATGGCAATCAGTGCTATCAAAGCGGGAAATGATGGTGGGTTTTCTAACGAGTTTGCAACATTTATAAAGTCTGAACCAAAAAACGTCAGTGTGTACTGTCCCAATCCAGATAAGCTAGAAGCTCTCATCTCACATACTTTGAGCTTGTATCAAAACAATGCGTTAAAAGGTATTTCAATTTGCCTTATTGGCGTTGAGAATAGTAAAGACTTAACAACAGAAGCAGCTAGAACAGGCGCTTCTCTTACATTCGTTCCATAATGATAAAATCAATACAAAAGGGTAAAAATGAAAAATAAAATTAAGAGTCTTGCAATAGCAATGGTGATGGCTTTAATGTTTATAGGTTGTGGTGGCACGAATCATCCAAATATACCAGAAGTATCTTTGACCAAACAATTTAGATTTGAGAAAGTATCTTTTCATTTTTATGAATCTCGTAAATCAGGTATTGTTTATCATACAGCACAGGAATTGGAAAGTATATTGAATGCTCACATTCTTGAGCTTTTAAAAGAGAAAAATTTATTCTCCAATGATAAAAATATGAATCAATTAATAATTGATGCGACTTATGAAAGAGTTTATGTTGGAGATGCAACCCCTCTGCCTAGTGACGCATTAAGATACCCTGGATATTCCTATAAACTTGAAGTTTCCGATGGCACTAAAGTATTAAAAACGATTGATCGAAAAGGGTTAACGTATAAAGGTGGATTTGCTATGAATTTACAAATTATTGGGGCAACGCTTAGGGATAAGAAATATGAATTGGAGTTTATTGAAGCATTTGCTCAAGCCATTGTAGATAGTATTGAAAAACTTTAGATTTTTGTGCAGTCTAAATGACAGGGTAATAAAATAAAAGGGAGCTAAACTTTTAACTTTTGGTAGTTGTATGCAATAAATTAGTGCAATTTTGCAGATGAAAATCTTTACATGTAAAGAATAAAAAAACACTGGGATACAAGCAAAGTCAATGAGTTTTCATCATTTTTTTCCAAATGTCACCATCAAAGAGTCCATCGACACCTATCAAGAAAACGCTAAAGAGAAACATGCCAGTGCAGAGATAAGCTTTACGATTCAAAACGAATACGTCGAAATTGGCTCTGCGGTAAAAGCTGCTCTAGAATCAGCAGAGCAACTGAAAAAGGTTAAAGATGACTACAGCAAGTATAAAGATGAAGTAAACAAACTCGAATCCACTCTCTCTGATATTAAAGCACGCTATAAAACCAAAGAGGCAGGTATTGATTTATGAAGATATTGAAGATTTAAATGAATTGATTGATACCGTAAAAGAGAATGGTACGGGCGCTAGTTATTAGTTATTATGGTACCAATACAGGAACCACCCAAAGGAAATAAACTGTACTGACTTCACTTACAGGTGTCAAGCGAAGTGCAATTTAGGTACACCATTTGCTAAAAAACTTCTAGTTTGTGTTTCTTTAACAGCTTTTTGCCACAATGTGATGTAAGGAATTTTAACGTTTCAACGAGAATTGTAGGGAGCGTTAGAAAATCTGTGTCAATCAGGTAGTATTTCAAAGACACAAGGATTGAACGATGGAATTTCAGATAGACACAGAGGCAATATTACAACA
>RZYM01000066.1 GCA_009930305.1 Bacteroidia bacterium | reverse complement strand
CTATGATCATAATGTCCATGGCTTATAATCATATAATCCAAGCTATTTAAATCTTTTTTTAATATTTTTGCATTTTTAATAAAATCGCCAGTCTGTCCAGTATCAAATAGTATATTAAGCCCATCCAGTTCTATGTATAACGATAATCCATGTTCATTTATAAGTTCTTTCTTTTCATCTTGGTTATTTTCTATCAGTGTTGTTATCTGCAACTTCATATCTTTCTCCTTTTTCTCCCATTACTCCCTTTTTCACAACCAAAACAACAAAAATCACAATGACATGAAATATAGTTTCCACCATTAATATTAATAGCTTTCCCTTCACTCAATGCAACTGCGACTTTCATCCTGGCTTCATTTATAATAAGTTGAAAAGTTTGTCTTGAAATCTGCATTTTATTTGCACATTCTTCCTGATTTAACCCTTCAATTTCTTTCAATCTCATTGCTTCAAGCTCTTCTATTTTTAAAATAACTTCTTCCAATTTACATTTTGATTTTCCCAAGGGCACAAAATATGTGTCCTTGGGAATACATTCAACTCTTCTTGGTTTACTTGGTCTGGGCATTCAATTTCTCCCTGCACTCTTTGCAAAGTCCTAATAGGGTAATATTTGCATCATTTACTTCTAACCCCATCTTATGTTCAACTTTTTGGTTTAATCTAATATAATCTAAATTTGTTTCTGTATCGTCAATATCTGTCATGGCATTGCAATTCATACATTTAAAATGTATATGCAACGGTTTCTTACCAAATAATTTCAGTTCATAGTAACGTGCTCCACCCATAGGTATCTCCTTAGCAATACCCAAATCTTCAAACAATTTTAAACTCCTATAAACAGTTGCCAGACCTATTTTTACATCTTTAATCTGCTGATAGATTTCTTCTACTGTAAGATGACTGGATGCCTTTATTAATACATTCAAAACTGCTTCTTTTTGTACTGTATTTTTTATACCGTTCTTTTTTATGATTTCCTTGTACCATGTCAGATATTTTTCCACACAAGCCACCTGTCCTCTTTAAAAATATCTTTAATGATTATGCTCTGTACAAATTGTTCCTGTTGACTTTAACAATCCCTTTGCATACTGCTGTGCTGCTGTATCCGACTGACCATCTACACCTACAAATACCTCAATGCCATTTTCAACAAATAAATCCTTCGCTGCTTCACCCATTCCGCCTGCAATAATAACATCTACATTCTGCTCTCTTAAAAATACTGGAAGATAACCTGGCTTATGTCCTGGATTTGGTACAAATTGTTTATTTGTTGCCTCCCCATTTTCTACAGAATATGTCGCGAACCCTTCACAATGTCCAAAATGTTGACTTACTATACTTCCTTCACTTGCTACTGCGATTTTCATTTTTCGTTCCTCCGTTATATTTTTTTATTATTTTGTAATTCTTTTATTACCATTAGGCTGTTCATACGAACCCACATCTCTTCAATTGCTTTTCGAGCAATACTGTCTTTAAAGTCCGTTATTGGTTTTAATGTATTAACTGATTCCATAACTGTTTTATCAAAAGGAATTTTACCAACAACAAACAGATTTTTTTCTCTTGCATAACCTTCAATCTGAGCAGTCATACCAGGATTGATATCATATTTATTTACACAAACCATTACTTGTGTATCAAAATGTTCAGAAAGCTCTAAAATTCTCTTCAAATCATCAAGCCCTGATTTTGTAGGTTCTGTAACAATAAGTGCAACATCTGCACCCGTTATGGATGCAATAACAGAACATCCGATTCCAGGAGATCCATCCAAAATTGTGATTGTATCATCTTCAACAAAACGTTTCACATTCTTTCGCAAATAAGTAACTAATTTTCCAGAACCGTCGCTTCCAATTCCCATAATAGCTCTTGAGATGATTCCTTTTTCTGTTTTTGTTATAAATGTATCAGCTGTTTTTTCATCTTCTAATTTTATTGCATGTTGTGGGCATACTAATACGCAAGCACCACAGCCTTCACAGGTAAAGGAATCAATTTCAGAATTTTTAATTGCACCAAACTTACAAACTTCTTCACAAATTTCACAATGAATGCAAAGGCTATTATTAATCTTTGCCTTTTTGCCGCCATAAAAATTCTTCTTTTCGATATCCATTCCTTTATAAAAAAGATAAAGATTAGGCGCATCTACATCACAATCCACTTTTATTACTTTCTTTGCTAGTTCAGATAAAGCCGTTACTACTGTTGTCTTCCCTGTTCCACCTTTTCCACTTAAGACTGCTATCTCCATTGGAACACCTCCTTAATCTTTTCTGACATTCCATCAAAGATCGGTTTATAAGATGTATCCTCATAAAGCATAATTCCGTTTGAATATAATACCGCTGCCTCCATACTATAAGGGACTGCTCCGAGTAAATTGATATCATTTTGTTTACAAAATATCTTTACCATATTTTCCTTGCCATCATCTTTGTTAATTACAATTCCATATGGTATCTTATAAAGTTTAACAAGTTCAACAGCCATTCTTAAATCATGAAGTCCAAATTCCGATGGTTCTGTAACTAGTATGGCTGCATCTGCATATTTTAAGGCATTCACAACATTACAAGAGGTTCCTGGTGGACAGTCAATCAAATGATCAACTTGCGGTAAATCACCAAGTAGCTTTCTAATTACCGGTACCGCCATAGGTTCTCCTACATTTAAGACGCCTCTGTAGCAATCAATTGACTTTACAGTTCCACTTTCTAGCTTGCCAATTGTTCGTTTACCATACGATAACGCATCAGCCTTACACACAAGTTTGCATGCACCACAGTCATGACATAATTTTTCAAACACAACAATTTCTTTTCCAGCTTTGGCTAATGCATTAAATTGACATACTTTAGCACATTCACCACATAGCACACACTTCTGCTGATTAATAACAGGATATTCTACAAATACATCTTCTTTTCTTTGGATAGAAGGATTCAAAAATATAAATCCATTCGGTTCTTCTACATCACAATCCACATAACTAACACCTAACGTCATTGCAAGATTGGTTGATACTGTAGTTTTCCCAGTTCCTCCTTTTCCACTAAGCACTGCTATATTCATACCATTCACCTTGCTCTCTTAATTCATTCCATGATGTGCACTGCCTGCATTTGAGATTTCGGTAAGCATATTTTTTTGAAACAACTCAATCGCTTTACATACTGGAAGAACATCACAACTAAAAGCTTTAATGCCTGCTTTTTCAATTAATTCATAAGCATTCGGTCCTAAATTGCCCGTAATGACAACGTCAGCATTTGCGTCAATTATCTGGCCTGCTGCTTTAATTCCAGCGCCACCTGATGCAGACACACCGCTGTTAGCAGCAAATTCATAAGAATCACTTTCTGTATCATAAATCTGAAAAATCTCACATCTTCCGAATCTTTTATCGAGAAGACTTTCCTTCGTGTTACCTGTAGCTGATATTACAATTTTCATTCTATTATTTCTCCTTTTTTACTTTATTATGAGCATATGCTAATTATTATAGTACCTTTTACGTTATATAATGTCAAATACTAATTTAAAAGTTCCATTTTCCTAAAACACTTACTCTATCCCATATGATAATCCGAGTTTGCCTATGGCTGCTTCAGGTATTTCTTCTTCTGTTAAAACCACTTCAACATTAGAATCCGAAAATACATATGCTGGACCTTTGCTGGCAAAATCCTTTTTAACTATCACAACGTCTATTCCCTTTTTTATTAAAAATTCCGCAGCCAAAATGCCTTTACCCTTTTCTTCATTCATAAAGGGATTGACCATAACCTCCGCTTGCTTTGCAACCCTTTCCCCTGTTTTAAAAGTAACAAACATAAACCAGGGCGCTTCTCCAAAATGAGAACTGATTTTATTTTTTTCTTCCGTTAATGGTATTAC
>RZYM01000012.1 GCA_009930305.1 Bacteroidia bacterium | reverse complement strand
CCCTGGCGCACTTTCTATGCCACCTTTTACACTCTCCATACCGATAAGCGGTTGGATTAGTTTCTTGATTGCAGAACGTAGGTCCGCACCCTTTGCCACACCTTCGTGACTGATGATCATTTGTTCCATTTTTTTGAAATTTTAGCAATAAAAAAAGTACGCTACCGTGTGCTAATGCTTTCAAAAGGCAAATCGGGGCGTTACCGCTACCCGCACGGGCGTACTCGTTTTATAAGTTATAATATATATATAAACCTCTAAAACATAAACTAATAGACATAAAAAAAGCCGAACACTTTCGGCGGTCTATCCGCCTTTTGAAAATACATTAGCACAACAAAGATGCAGTGTTTTTTTTAATTATGCAAGAAAATAGTTGAAAATTTTAAAAAAGAAAGGAAAACAACTATAATTCGATTACGTATTTTGTGCAAATATACTCTACAACCGATGGTGGCAATAAACGTGTACTGATAGTTCCCATTAGCTTGTTGATCTCTTCCTTATCGGTTTTTAGCCAACGATTGAGGGTGCGGACGTCGACACCGGCTGCGTTGGCTAATTGGTATTTGAACATAGATTTATATGTAACTATTTGTGTCATTGAACATCATTTATCAAATATTTTTTATACATTTGCAAAATAATACCACTTTAAGCTTAATTGGCAGATTTGGATGCCTCTGTATTTTTTGACATCACAAAGCAAATGAGCAATAAAACAGAATTATTGTTAGACTTGCCCCCTACACCAAAGTGGTTCTTTTTTCAAATAGCCGCTCAATCCTCTTGGTTGAGCGGTTTTTATTTCGTAGAATTTGTATTTTTCCACATAGGTTAGTTCTATAATTGCAATATCGCAATTTGGATTGTTTTACAATCATTTTGACATAAGTTAAAGCATCCATCCCTAATTTTGATAATTCAACATTATGAACATTATCAATGTGTTTAAGATAGTCTCTTGCAATATATATATTACCAGATTTTATTTTTGTTTTGTTCTTCTAATTCTAAATTTATTTTAGAAATTACTTTTTCAAACTCTTTGTTCCTTTCACAACAAAACTTTACATATATCTCTACAGCTTCCCTCTTTGCACGTGATAAACTTGATGTTTTTGTTTTTATTTTAGGATACTCTTCTAAAATTTTCACTCCCTCTAACTTAGTGTCTAAATAATTTCCATCAATTAAGACTTTTATAATTCTTCTTCTACTTCCTAAATTTATCATTTTATTAATTTTTAAAATATTTTTGGTAATCTTGTACTTTTATTACTTTATAATCCGGTTTGGTAAGACTCGCAATAATGCGGATCTTTTTTTGCTTTTTTTGATACGTTGTTAATAATACGCTCTATTGCTTCATAATGCTGTCCTAATTCATTTTTGCGTTTAGTTGCATTGGTAGTGTTATAAATAACATAATCGGTTATGTACTCAAAGAAAATAGGCGGTATGCGAAAAAAACTATGAGCGACAAACACAACATCGCATTTAATCTGCCGACGGCGTGCCAATATGTTTTTTATCGGATGATCATCTAAATTTTTGTTTATATAAACAACGGGATCATCACACACTAAAACACCATCGCGGAAATTTCGGTATATAGAATCAAATAGTTCTTCGCTTTTCCCTTCTGCTATATGGTGGCGGATGCCCACAAAAGCAAAGTCGAACTTCGTCGCACATTTGCTTTCGTCAAACTTCATAGCCCAGTCATCAAACGTGGGTAATATCATCAACCCTCGCTTTTGCCGTTCCATCAGCTGCACCGCCAACGTGCTTTTGCCGGTACCATTCGTTCCAATCAAACATATTACTTTAGCTTTGCGCGCCATTCTCTGTACTCTCTTTTATTTTATCTTTTTCTTGTAATGTCATAAACGCTTTTTCGCGTGCTTCTAACTCTTTTTCTTTTGCAAGCAATTCTTCTTTCTTTTGGTTCAGTTTGCGCTGCTGTAATGCGTGCGGTACTTTAGATCCGTAAATTGTAAGTATCAAAATAAGGACCATAACACCTGGCGGAATATCACCTCCTTTGAGTTTTACATATTCTGTAAGTGCGTCTTCTAAGTCCTGCTTGTCTTCTTCCGCTGCTCTATAATCTGTGCTTTCTTCTTTGGCAATAATACCAAGCGTTGCCGGAATGGTGCTATCTATAATTGTAGCGAACAATTTAGCTGTTGCTTTTGCCGGTGCAGACTTCATCTTTATTTCCGCTTTTTCAACTTCTTCCTGTTGTTGGATATTATTATCCTGTTTAGGTTTGGGTTCGGGTTCAGGTTTCAGTTCCAGTTCCGGTTCTAACTCTTCCCTTATACCCATATCCTCGATTTCTTCGCTCATATCCCTTAAAAAATCGTCAAGATTTTTGGTAGGATAGTTGCTGTTGGGTTGTTTTTCTCCTATCATATTACAAGGTATTTTCGATTATTTTTATGATAAATAAATCTGCTCGTTCGGAATTTATTTGACGTACCGCCGTATCGTTCTCGTCAAAGGCTACAAGGCTAATAGTTAAACCTTCGCTTGTTTTGTTAAGAACGGCTGCTACATAACGTTCGCCATCTAATAATGTTATATTATCCAAGTATTCGGATGCGGCTCTTTCGACGTCCGGTAATGCACTTTTGATAAATGTTTTACTAATTCCCATCATTTTGATACAAAAAATTGTTTGATTTCCTTAATACTTTTACCTGTTATTTCTTCAATGTCTTTGTCTTTTAAAACAAACGGATAAAACCAGGATGTAAAACGTTCAACCGTATAACGCAAAAACATTTTTTGCAACAAATCGGCTGCATCTATTTTTGCTTCAGGATAACGTTCTTGCAACCGTTTTACTGTTTCGTCCATCAGGTTACGAACAACTGCGTTGGTCCTGATCACAATATCGGTATCGGATATACGGCTTGCAATTTCCGTGTTATTGTTTTTCAATAGTTCGTTTTCACTCTTAAGTTGTGTAATTTGTTCCTGCATCTCCGTTGAACGATTACTATTGCTGCTGTTTTCTGCTTGTACTTCTTCATACAATTGTTGTAGATTGCTGTTGTCGTGTTGTTGTGCTATGATTTTTTCTTTCAAAGCTGCATTTTCAGTTTCAAGAGTGGCGATTTTGTCTATAATTTCAGGACGATCAACTTCAATTTTCTTTGGATTTTTATAGCGTTCTACCAATTCGTCGACATAATCAGATTGAGTTTTTACTCGATCCTGTGCGAACAGTTCGTTAAATAAGTCATCAAAACTCTGTTTTGTTTCTTCGGTTAGTTTTAAATTTTTCTGTATCATATTATATATATTAAATAAGTGTGTATATATCTGTTTTATTTAATTTGTTCATATTCAAATAGTTATCTATACGTTACCTATCAGATAGCACCTACGTATCCACCAGATAGCAACCACGTAGCCATTAGATAGCACCTACGTATCCATCAGATAGCAACCACGTAGCTTGTTGATACCAATAAGGTAACAATACGGTATCAACCAAGTACCAACTATATATCTATTTGCTACCAAACAAATATCTAAATGATACTACTTTGTTATCTGTTTGCTACCATATTAAGTAACTACCGGATAGCATCCTATTAAAGGCTATCAAATTTACTTAAATTAAAAGGATACGAAGATGAATTTTGTTTATAAAATGCTGATAAACAAGAAAGTGAAGTAAATCTACTCATTGCGTGTAAATATGCAATTCAGTGTATTTTTTTTTAATAGTCAATTTTTGTATCCATTTTGTACCAAGTTTGTAACTTTTTGTAACTAAGTATAAATTATTGATTATTAATATTTTATAAACTCTTTTTCCTTAATAGATACAAAGTTACAAAAATAAATGAGATTTAAAGGGATTAAAAGGGAGCGGAAAACGCCTGTTGGCATTGTCGGTGAATAAAAACAAAAAAAAAGAAGCCCGACAACAAGTGCCGAGCTTCAAACAATAGTCTTACCGAACATGACGGTTTATTTAAAACAAATCATCTTTGAAGCGATCGTTTACCGGAATATCGGTTTGTTTTAAATAAACGCACTCAACGGTAACGATACCACGCTTTCTGACAAGCCGTCCTTGTGAGTTTAACAAGCACTTCGGATTTAGCTCTTCAATGTATTCGGCGTTGTCGCAAAATGCTTTTAACGCCTTTGAAAATCGCTGTGGCGTCCATCTGTTAGAGTTCACACCGGTTTCGTCTTTAAAATGCTTGAAGAGATCAGCACGTATCAATAACAAATTAAGATTATCGCCCTCTGGGCTAAAATAAGATTCTGCCCAATCTTTGAATACATTACCCATTTTTGCAATATTGATTCGCTTATTTACATTATCCATCGGTGGTGTAACGGTGCAATTAAGGCGTTTTTCGGCTAAATAGAATTGAAGACAATTAATCATAAAATTAATATCTGCATTATATTGATCTGCGGTGTAATTTATTGAAAATAAATCAAAACCAAAATCATCATTAATGCAACGTGTTTCTTTGTAGTCGTTATTCTCTGTTTTTTCGTGATAGTAGTCCGAAAATACAGTATAAAGTATTCTTCGCCTTGTACTTCCATCGTCTTTAGGAGCTGGGAAATTAGATGTAAAAACAGTCATAGGACTATCTTTGTAGTCTATTTCGATTGATTTTTCGTTTTTCGGGTTAATGGTAGTTGATCCGGTGATCATGTTATAGAAAAAATCAAAATCAAATCCGCGTTCTGCATCGTCTACAAGCAGTATATCTGTACCGGATGATACACGATCAAGAAGGTGTTTATTGCCCGTTAAATCCTTTGCACGTCCGTTGAGTGACACAACGGAACTTAACCCTATTCGTTTTAGAGCATTGATTAAAAAGGATTTGCCAGAACCGCCTGATGATTCGTCGGCTTCGGTTAGTTTGTTTTCCATAATCCAAACTGCTTTGGCTTTGCTCTCAAATTTATATCTGTGTAACAAATAACCTATTACATACATTTTGTTTAATAGGTGCAAAAATTGTTCGCCTTGTTCGTCTTTCGTAAGACGTGGTCCGAATATGGTAAACTTGTTATCTGTCCTGTATCGATCGTTGACTTCTTCTACAGGCGATAAACGTTGTTCAAATTCTTCTCTCCAATAAATACGTGAGGCATTGATTAGAAAACAGAAAAAGGGGCTTTGTGTGTGTTTAATTTCAAATCCTATGTCCATAACGTCGGCGGATGGAACAAACACAAATGCAGGATCCAGCTTTTTGTATTGGTGAGGACTGATGTTAATATCCCACGCATACGTCTTTATATCGTCTGAATTTACCTCCTTTGCGTCTTCTTCGGTAACAACAACGCTTTTGTTTTGAAAATACAGGGTGCGACTTGTTGGGGTGTTCTTGGTAAAATCAATATCAACCGAAAATAGATCATTGGCAAGTGATTGTCCTGTACGTTTACTGTTTAAAAAGAGGTTTAATGCTGTTAAATCAACATTACGACGTAGTAGGTCATTCTTTATAAAATCACGAATGTGTGCTGGTTCGTACTCTTCCACAATGTATTTGTTGATACGTACAAATTTATCCAATTTGGTGGCAGAATCTTTGATTTTTGAAAAACCGTTGCATTGCAAATAATATAGCAAATAAACAGTATTAATGTCAGATCGTTTGCCTTTGGTCGTTTCGGTCACATCCCAAAAACGGCAGCGTTTAGCAACACTTAATAGCTTGGTAAATTCTGCATTTGCCGGGCGCAGCTCTAAAAAGTCGCGTAGATCTTTTCGCGGACGTCCCCGTTGGTCACGATAGGTTCGCAGCCATTCAGGTAGTTCGATTGTGTATATGTCTAAATATTCAAGTGCCAATGCTCGAGAACGACGGATGCCTGTTTCGTCAATATCCGGAACATTGTACAACTTTTCGACCATGTGCATTATTTCAGCGTACAGTTTTGGAGAAAGTCCTTTAGTTTCAGAATTGAGCCATAAAGGGAAATAGCCCATACCTGCACAATTCATTGCATCGCGTTCGCCACTGCAAATTATGGCTTCTGGTAGCTTCTTTTTCTTTTCAGGATCGTTGTCTTCGCTTGCGTCGGCGATCATCTTTTCGTAAGCTTTTTTGAGTTCACGTAGTCCACGTACATAATCGGGCGGTATGGTGCCGTGTGAAAAGAAACGGTATGCCTTGTTTGGTTCAAGAGGTTTGTATATCTTTTGAAAATCGCCACAATCTTGCATAAAAATAGGGTAGTCGTCGTTTGCGGTAAAAGTGGTTGTTTTGATTTTGCCTTTGTCGTTTTTTTTTGTAATCGTATAGCTCTCGAGGCAGTAATACGAATACTTTTCAAGTGTTGCCTTTTTAACAAAAGGACCCCAAACTTTTAGATCTGTTTCGCTTGGCTCTTTTTTGACTGTGTAGCTAAAATCGCCTTCTTTCTCTTCGCCTGTTGCAATACGACTTGCAATCTTTGGTTTGTTGATTGTTTCAGATAGACGATTTTCAACACCGTAACGTCCAGCAAGAAGAAATAACGTCTGATTAAACGGTATGCACTCAAATTGTTGAGCAATCTCAAAGGGAGAAACCGCACGTGCTTCATCACCAAAATCCGTTATTTTCCATTGATCACCGAATTTTTTTAAGCAGGCAGACGCCGTATGCTCATTGGACCGCATTTTAAAATACTTTGCTTTCCCTTCGATAACATCCGCCGATTGTGGTATATAGTATCGAATTATGTCCAGCCCGTCGTGTGTTGCGGCTAATATTTTCTTTATCATCTTTCAGTGGTGTTTGCGTCAAATATCTTTTTACCGGCAATGCGTTCTATCTCTCTTTTTTCAAGTATAGATAATCTGCTTTTTCCTGCAAGCCAATTATAAAACGTAAATACGTTAACTCCACAAGCTGTCGTTATTGCATTGCGTTTTTCGATATAACAATTGTGTGGTTGTGCGTAATACCATTTAGATAGTAATTCGTGATCTTCCATGATTTTGTAAATTATATATTATTGTTGTTTATAGTTTTTTCTAATTTTTCCGCCAATACTTCTACCTCGCTTGGGGTATGATCAGTATATAGTATTAAATACGCATCTTTATTTATCGGGAAACGAATTTCTATTACACTATATCCAGGCACTTCATTTATGGCATCTGCCAAAAATGAAGCTTTGCTCTTGGCAACGCCTTCCAATACACAATTGTTTATACTTCTATATGCTTTCATAGTTTTATTTCTTCTAATACTACAATTTTTCATAAGTTTTTCTAAAAATATCAGGTTCGCAAGGGTAAAATTCCCCAGCTACTCCCTTAACGACATAATCTCGTATATCTGTTTATTATTATCAATTTCTATCTGTCTTGTTGGCATCTGGAATTTAAAACTAATAAGAATACTACTATTTGGAGAAACAACAACATCTAATATGGTTTGATAATCCACTTGCAAATCTTCTATGGAAAATTTTACTATCAATATATCACCATCAGATGCTTTACGGTATTGATTTGGAATTATTACTTTTTCATCCAATTTTGCGTATGGAGATACTTTGGTTATCGTGATCGGTTTCAATAATTGTGCTTTTGTTGCAACAATTATTTGCATTTCGACAACACGAGTAGGGTTGCATTTCAAAAAGTGTTGTAAATATGCCAAGTTGGTGGCAAAACATTCAACAATCACATCATTGCCGGACATGATTACATTGCCATTGGTGGCAATTGCATCGGCGGTAATACCGGTAATAGCGGCAATTTCGGCTGTGTTTGCCAATTCTCCGGGAAACAACACAATGCGTTTATCTGTGTTACCGCGATTAATCAAAAGCATTGTGTAGATTAGTTCTGTTTTGTCATTGTCGGCGGATTCGATAATGTTGATTAAACTATTAGCAATTAGCGCAATAGAGCGTTTTATTTTTTCGTCAGTTAATGACATACCACTGTAGCGGTTGTTTGAATCTTTCATATTTCTATTAAAATTAATTTTGATTTGCGGTATAGAGGTAGTTTCGTATCACTCGAAATAAGTGTCATTTTATACAAAATAGCAGTTACGATTAGAATTCTATCAAAAGGATCTGTATGATTACTGTAGATAGGTAGCATACGCATACTTTCTAACTGCTTAATTTCCATATCGACAATAGTAATTCCATATTTTATAAGTTCAGACTGAATTGTTTCTATTGGGTATGTTTTAATTTTTCCGATGGTCATTAGTTGCGCTATTTCCATAATAGAAACAATCGACACATAAAATGGATATGTTTGGTATTCTACCATTTCTCGTATGTTTTGAGGGAGTTTCTTATCTCCTGTTAGTAGATATACCGTAGCTTGGGTATCTAATAAATAGCGTGTCATTTTTTTTCAAGTGATTTTAATACAATTAATTTACCTTTTAATGTTCCCGTTTTTACTTTGGGTTTTGGATTCGTTTCTTTTTTCATAATTTTAAATTTATGTTTCTGGTTTCGTATACGTCTATTTTCACAAGTCGGTATGACAATGCCATAGGATAGTGTTCTCTGATAGCTCTGCATATATAGCTATGGGACGGGGTAGGTCCATTAGTTTTTATTACTATCTTGTTGGCATCTGGAATTTGATACTTCACATTAACGTTATATGTATACTGTGTTTCCATGATTTTAGACAATTAGCCTATACATTGCGAGGTTTTTTGTTTTAATATTTATAACTTCACATATTCTATTTTAACGATCTTTTCGTCATTACTACGTTTGACAATATATAATGCCCCTGCCAATTTGTTGTTAAATGAATACCTCTTTATCTCCATTTGTTAAGAAAAAGCCAGTGTTGCCATTACTGTAGGCTCTTGACGCCAAATAGTAGATTGTTTTTTCGGGTGCCGAAATGTCTTCAAAACTTTCGATAAAGCGGTACAACACATTACTGTCTTTTTTTGCTTTGAAAAGGTCGCCTCTTTTTAATTCTTTAAGTTTCATAATTTTAAATTTACTTTATATTGTATATTTACACTTGCAAATATATAAATAAACTTTCGATATTCGCAAGAAAATAATTCTTTTTTTGAAAGATTATTTCAAAAAAAGACATAACTATTTGATAATCAATAATTAAATTAAACTATGAAAAAACAAGAGGTACACTTTGTCGTTGAAAATCTAATTAAGATTATGAATGACAGGAAGTTAACTAAAGTTGGCTTTGCTAATTTAATAGATTTTCCTGAACCAAAATGGAATAAAATAACGAATGGGAAACAAGAGTTAAAGATGTCTGAACTTTCAGAAATCGCAAGAAAATTGCAAATGAAAGAGGTTGATATTTTTTCATACCCTTCAAAGTTAGTTTCTTCAAAAGAAAAAGAAACAAATCTCAAAGCACAAATAACTGTAGAGTTAAGAGAAGAATTGAAAGAACGTGTATTAAAAATAGTGTTTGGTAATAATAATTTAGAATTACTAAAATAAATGACAAGAAAAGAGATGTGGAATACACATCAACAAAACATCGCTGAATTTTATGGTTTACTTGGGAGTAAGTACAAATATGTTATAGAGCGAAATGATCGTACGTTCTATTTAAAACGTATTAATAGCGATTTATCCATCCTTGTTGTCCAAATAATTGATACGTATAATACATCACCTCGATATGATTTTTGGACAATAGATTTATTTATATACAAAACAGGAAATTCGTTAGACGCTGTAAAATACAACGAAAACCATAGCCAATATGGCCAATATTGTGGAAAGTTTTGGATACCTAGTTGCGAAAGGATGAATAAATATGTAATAGAATCATGTAGACTAATGCAAAGAAATTGCAAATACGATACATCTTTTGATCAATTAGATGCTATCATTTATAATGAGCAATTAAAATTAAACTGAAATAAGAAATAGAACAATAATATATTATTGAATTAGAAAATGTGATTAAAAATTTTAAAGAAGTAAACAAATGGCGATACCACTTATAATATTAGGAAGTGCTGCAATTGCTGCAATGGTGGTGTGGTTAGGTAAAGAAAAGGACGATACTTTCATCTCCACCAATGTAAAGCAAAACTATTTACGCACTGATACGGACTTTAGTTCGCCTACACAGTTGTTGCGTTATGTAACGCGCACCATCAATGCCTACATCATACCGAAGTGCCAACACTTTAAAATTGGGAAAAGCCGAAATGTAGAAAATAGAATACTTGCGCACCGTACCTTTAAATATAAGGAAATGTATTTACTTGTCAGGTCCAAAAACAAAGTAACTATAGAACAGCTGGAAGCACACTATAATATATATTACAGTAAACACCCCAAAAATGATAATTTACGCGGTGGTAGTGCCGGTGTTTGTAGTGATAAAGACAAATACTATTACCTATACGTAATAACACGATAAAAACACATTAAATATTAGAAAATCGCATCAAAATAGCACTTTTGCATCAAAAATAAAATAAACAACAAGGGTTTACGCGTACTTGTAACCTGGTTGCGCTATAAAGTTTTCAGTTTAAATGGTGATCGGTTCGAGTCCGATAATCTCCACAAAAAATTCTTCTTTTGTCAGAACTCTGATAAATTGTCAGAACTCTGATTCTTAATGATTTATGGGATTACACTGATTACAATCCATTTCATAATCATAATAATCAGGTTAATCAGTTTAATCAAAGTTCAGACTATCAAAGTTCAGACTTTACCCCCTTATTCTCCGTACCAATGACTCTACTGCGGCTTGGATGGTATCATGCTCTTGTAATGATTTGATAAACGCACTACCTACAATGCAACCTCGTGTATGTGCAGCGGCTGCATCAAATGTTGCTTTATTCGAAACACCAAAACCAACCATCAAAGGATTATGCAAATTCATAGCTTCTATACGCTTAAAATAAGCCTGTTTTTGGTCATTGAATTCGTTTTGTGCACCAGTAGTTGAAGCTGACGACACCAAATACACAAATCCAGAGCTGGCTTCGTCGATTTCACGCACACGTGCTTCGGGCGTTTCGGGTGTTACAAGCAAGATAAAACGCAAATCGTATTTATGAACAATGGGAGCAAATTCCTTACGGTAAATATCCAAAGGAATATCAGGAATTATAAAACCATCTATACCTACTTCCAAAGCTTTCTTACATAAATTCTCGAAGCCAAATTGTATTACAGGATTGATGTAACCCATTAATACTAATGGCATATCGGTGTACTTGCGAATGTCTTTGAGCTGTTCAAACAACAAATTATGACTAATGCCGTTTTGCAAAGCAATATGGCTGCTATTTTGGATGACAGGGCCGTCTGCTATTGGGTCGGAAAACGACATACCAATTTCTACCATATCAATCTTGGCGGCATCCAAGGCTTTGATAATTTCTACTGTATCATTTAATTGCGGAAAACCGGCTGTAAAATAAACAGAAAGCAAGTTTTTTTTGTTGCTTGCAAACAATTGATCGATTCTATTCATTGTTTTAAAATTATATTATTCATTACTACGCAACATTTCAATTGCGTTTTTTAATTTTGGGATATCCTTTATTCCGGGCGAAAGTTCAAATCGACTGTTGAGATCAACTCCAACCAAAGTCGGCCACTTAGCTTTTTTCAATTGTACCAGTGCTTCTAAATCTATTCCTCCACTGATTATAAAGGGTGTATTACCATTATAACTATCGAGTAGCTTCCAATCGAATTTGCATCCGGATCCGCCTTTATTAGGCGTTTTTGTATCAAAGAGTATATAATCGGCTACTCCTTCGTATTTATTGGCAAATGATAAATCAGCCGCTTCTGCAACCGGTAGCGCTTTTATAATTTTGCAGCCCGTACATTCCCGTGCCGCTAGGCAGAATTCGGGAGATTCTGTTCCATGCAACTGCAAATAATCCAAACCGAAAGCCTTAGTCCGAGCTAAAATTTCATCGAGAGATGCATCAACAAATACGCCGACTTTTTTCGATGGAGTCACATTCGGAGCCTGATTTTTTGTAGCTTGAATGCCCGCATAACGTGGAGATGGTGTATAAAACACAAAACCAATCATATCAGGTTGCAAGGCGTGAAGTGCTTTTAATCCTGCATCATCGCGCATGCCGCAAACTTTTATTAGCAAGCGTTTCATAGCTTTAGCGATTTAATGAATCGGTTCAAGGCCTCGGCCGGGTCTTGTTTTTTCATGAAATATTCACCCATCAAAAATCCACTGAATCCTTTCTGACGCAGTAATTTCACCGTTTCCGGACTATTTAAACCGCTTTCAGCAATTTTTACATAGGATTCTGGCACTAAGCTGCATAATTTTATGCTTTCGTTCAAATCTACTTCAAAGGTTTTCAAATTGCGGTTATTGATGCCGACCATGTCAACATTAGGTTGCACGTAGGCGATTTCTTCCTGAGTATGTAGTTCCAACAAAACTTCAAGTCCCAAATCCTTGGCTAACGAGGCAAACCTGTTACATACAGCCTGTTCCAAAACCGAAGCGATTAGTAGCACAGCATCAGCTCCAGAAGCCTTGGCTAGATACAATTGGTATTCGTCTGTCACAAATTCCTTGAACAATAGGGGGGTATTTGTAACCGTATTTCGCGCCAGTTGCATATCCATAGGGCCACCGGCAAAAAAATCCTTGTCAGCCAGTATCGATATGGCAGATGCCCCATTTTTCTCGTATCCACCCACTATCAACTGCACATCTGCACCTTCGTGTATAAAACCACGTGAGGGCGAACGTCTTTTAAACTCGGCAATGATTCCAGTATCAGAATTTACCAGAGCTTGCTTCATCGACAGGCATTCCCTACTAAAATTCGGGACCATTTTCAGCACTTCAAGCGGTAAAGCCTGCTTATAAGACTCGAGTTCTACTCGTTTGTTTGCCACAATTTTATCTAATATAGTCATAGCTTAAGCATTTATTTCTATAAATTTTTTCAGCGTTTGGTATGCACGACCGCTTTCAAGCGACTCGCGAGCCTGGCCCACGCATTCGACCATAGTTATGTCCGGTTGCAATACATGAATAGCCACACCGGCATTCGCCAATATCACATTTTTTTGTTCTTCAGATGACTCATTTTTCAGCACAAGATCAAAAACCGTAGCAGCTTCTGATTTGGTAGCACCACCATATAGACTCGAAGGGTCAACAATGCGAAAGCCTAAATCAGCAGGCGAGAATATTTTCTCGAGTGTTTTGGAGCAAACCTTGAAATCACCGGTAAGCGACACTTCGTCGTAACCATCTAGACTGTGAGTAATGGCGTATTGCACTCCCAATTTTTGGTAAATATGCTGATACAAACGCATTTGCTCAAGGCTAGCTACTCCTAGTACCTGATATTTCGGACGAGTAGGATTAACCAAGGGACCCAATAGGTTAAATACAGTCGGAATCTGTAAGGCCACGCGAGTAGGGGCCACAAACTTCATGGCTTTGGCAAATAGCGGTGCATGTAAATAAGCAATATTGCAAGTTTCCAAGGAGCGCATCAATTGATCGTGGTCAGCCGTAAAACGAACTCCATGCTCTTCGATTACATTGCTGGCACCACTAACCGAACTAGCAGCGTAATTGCCGTGCTTGGCTACTTTGTAACCGGCACCTGCCACCACAAAAGAGGCACAAGTTGAAATATTGAAGGTGTTTTTACCGTCACCTCCGGTACCCACAATATCCAAAACCTCATATGGAGTTGTATCCACCGATGTTCCTGTTTCGAGCAGACCATCACGTAAGCCCAAAAGTTCATCGATGTTAATACTGCGCATTTGCCATGCCATGAGCAAGGTAGCTAATTGTTCAGGAGAATATGTCTGTTCAACGATGCGAAGTAAAATCGCTTTGGTTTCTTCTCTGGTCAATGTTTCTTGATTCACCAGACGAGTCAATATCGCTTTCATTTTTTTATTCTTTAGATTGATTCAACCAATTTGCTAACATTTTCTTGCCGTCCGGCGTCAATACGCTTTCGGGGTGAAACTGAATTCCGTAGACAGGGTAGGTTTTGTGTCTGATTGCCATTATCTGACCATCGTCGCTGACAGCAGATACCTCCAATTCATCAGGCAGGCTATTAGGGTCTGCCACCCACGAATGGTAACGACCAACTAAAATCGGACTTTTCAGACCTTCAAACAAAACATTGGTTTTAAGCAAGTTGCAAGGAGTTTGCACTCCGTGGTACACTTCAGGAACATTGATTAGATTTCCACCATAAAATTCAGCAATGGCCTGATGCCCTAGACACACACCTAAAATCGGTTTTTTATCGGTATAGGTACGAAGCACTTCCATAAGTAAGCCTGCCTCAGAAGGGATACCAGGGCCTGGTGACAGAATAATACGGTCGAATTGTTCTAAATCGGCTAACTCGAAGCGGTCGTTTCGAAGCACCGTTACTTCGGCACCTAACTCCTTGACCAAGTGTGACAGGTTGTAGGTAAATGAGTCGTAATTGTCTATGATAACTATTTTCATTTTCAGTGATGTTTATATTTTACATATTTTCTGCCATTATGATGGCCTTTTTCAATGCGCCGAGTTTACTATTAACTTCCATCAACTCGTACTCGTCGTTGCTTTTAGCGACTATTCCAGATCCGGCTTGGAACCATAATTCTCCGTTACGGCTCACAAATGACCGGATAGTGATGGCTTGATTTAATTGTCCTTCAAAGCCTATAAAGCCTAGACAACCGCCATATGCTCCACGGTTGTGGGGTTCGTATTCACTAATTAATTGCATAGCTCGCACTTTCGGTGCTCCACTTAAGGTACCTGCAGGGAAAGTATCAATAAAAGCTTTTATGTAGTCTGTTCCTTCGTCCAATTCTCCGCTTACACGGCTTACTAAGTGAATCACATGGCTGTAATATTGCAGGTCTTTGTAAAAATCTACACGCACGTCATGACAATTGCGGCTCAAATCGTTACGCGCCAAATCTACCAGCATCACATGTTCTGCATTTTCTTTCGGATCGTTGCGAAGAAATTCGGCATTTTTTTCGTCTTGTATTTCGTCACCTGTACGCTTGGTTGTACCTGCTATAGGGTCGATATAAGCGCGGCCTTTTTCAATGCGGCAATGAGTTTCGGGTGAAGATCCAAAAATACGGAAACCACCAAAGTCGAAATAAAATAAATAGGGACTTGGATTGATGCTGCGCAATGCACGGTAAAGTTTAAAATCATCACCTTCGAAGGGTTGTACAAAGCGTCTTGACAATACTAACTGGAATACATCGCCACGTAGGCAATGTTGAATGCCCTTGCGGATATTTTCTTTGTGCTGTTCATCAGTAAGGGTACTGGTGGTTTCGCCCACTGGTTTAAAGTCATAAATACGCACATTCGATTGGCGAATACGCTTCTCAATATCATCTAGATGTCCGCTTGCACCATCGGCCAACAACTCGATAATTTTTAAAGTGTTGTTGTAATGGTCAAACACAATCACGTTTTTGTACAAAATATAAAGGAGATCGGGTGCATCGTTTTTTTCGAGTGTGGCATCTTTTACTGCGATATGTTCGAAATAACGAACTGCATTGAAAGATGTATAACCGTATAAACCGCAATATTCGCTATTTTCACCAGTAATCTCGAATCGTTGCAGAAAATCTTTAATTACGCTATGTACGGGATAGTTATCGTCTACCATTTGTTCTTCAACCCGTCCGTCAGGCATCTGGCAGAAAGCCTTTCCGTGGCTAACGCTGACTGAGGCAATCGGACTGATACCAATAAACGAACGACTATTTTCTCCTCCATGATAATCTGAACTCTCCATTAGCACGCTTTGCGGGCCATAGTCACGTAAACGAAGGTATGTGCTTACAGGCGTATATAAGTCGCCCAACATATTTTTTGTGATTGTATGATATTTGAACATTGTATAAAATTTATTTTTACAAATGAAAATACTCGGCAAAGGTATTCATGTCTTTATCTCCGCGTCCTGAAACCGTTATCACTACGACATCGCTTGATTTGAAACGGCATTTGTCCAATACGGCCAAGGCATGCGCACTCTCGATTGCCGGAATGATACCTTCTTTTTGTGTTAGTGTCAGGGCGGCAGACATGGCTTCACTGTCGGTGATGGCAAAAACTTTCGAACGGCCTGTTTCAGCCAGATATGCGTGCAAAGGTCCGATTCCTGGATAGTCAAGACCGGCCGAAATAGAAAAGGCTTCGGCGATCTGTCCATCACCATCCATCATAACCATTGTTTTGGATCCGTGTAGTACGCCTTCGCGTCCAAGATGAATGGTTGCGGCACTTTGTAATGGATAATCCAATCCGAACCCTGCCGCTTCAGCTACATACAATTTTACTTTTTCGTTTTCCAAATACTTAAAAAAAGTGCCGGCTGCATTGCTACCTCCGCCCACGCAAGCAATCAAGTAGTCGGGAGCTTCACGTCCGGTCTGCTTTTTCAACTGCTTAGTGATTTCTTCGCTAATTACCGACTGAAAACGCGCAACCATATCTGGATATGGATCCGGACCTACAACCGAACCAATGATGTAATAAGTATCAATAGGATTACAACACCAATCACGCATAGCTTCGTTAGTAGCATCCTTAAGTGTTCCGTTTCCGGTAGTAACGGGTATTACCTTGGCACCTAACATGCGCATGCGTTGCACATTGAGGTATTGACGCTTTACATCTGTTGCACCCATGTAAATCACACATTCCATGTTCATCAGTGCACACACTGTAGCGGTTCCCACACCATGCTGTCCTGCACCTGTTTCGGCTACAATTCGTGTTTTTCCCATACGTTTGGCTAACATAAGCTGACCTAACGCATTATTGAGTTTATGTGCACCTGTATGGCATAAATCTTCACGTTTAAGGTAAATATGGGTACCATACAATTCACTCAAACGGCTGGCGTAGTACAGTGGAGTAGGCCTACCTACATAATGGTGTAATAGCCTGTTTAATTCAGCCTTAAATTTGGGATCATTCATAATTTTTAAGTACTGCCCTTTCAACTCTGAAATGTTTTTCTGCAGTATCTCTGGTACGTAAGCGCCGCCAAAGCGACCATAGTATCCATTTTCATCTAAAAAATTGTTTTTCATATTGTATTAACATTAGTATGCAAAAAAAAAGGTCTGTCAGAGAGTTCCCGACAGACCTTTAAAGGTGTTATTGCTAAACGGCATAAATTGGTTACTCACAAATCATATGTTTGTAAGCGCCACCAAAAATTTCCGAAAGCATTAATTGAAATCATAATATCTATATTGATGGTGCAAAAATGCAGTCTTTTTTTTAAATATGCAAATTTTGTATCAAAAAAATGAAATAAATTTTTATTACCCTCCAATAAACCAAATCAGAACACCTTTAAAATGGTGCTTTCTCAATCTATCCACGATATTTCTGTTTTCCTTTCGGGTATGCTGTGTAATTTAATAGAAGGAAAACCGATTGTCATAGCAGCATAGCATCTATGGCCTTTAGGAATTTTCAAAAACTCCGACAACTTTCCATGTATCCTTTTTCAATTAAATTCGGTTAATCTTTTGTTGTGGCTAATTGCTATTCGCACTTAATGTATCATTATCAACAATATCATTAAACTCTTGTTTCTTGTTTTCAATAAAGTTAGTAATAATAGAGTTTAATAAATCAGATTTTTCATATGGGATACCATGTGCTGCATTTTTTAATACGAAATATTTGCTGCCTTTTATATTTTTATGACTTTTAATTGCAGATTTTCTCATAATTCCAATTTCTTTTTCTCCGTTAAGAATTATTGTTGGTATCCCGCGTACAATTGTATTAAAATCAAAACTCATATTTTCTTTCATGATATTAATCAAAGTTTCAAAAGATATTTTCAAAGAATCTAAATAGTACTGCTCAAATAATTCACTTGGAAGATAAAAGGCTTTTGATTGAAGCTTTGCAAACCATTTCATTTTAATAAGAGGCATTGAAATTGAAAGCATAGGTTTAATAAATAACATTAATCTTTTCATCGGAAAATTCAGTCCACTAATAGCGATAGCCTTAAATACATGTTTATCATAAGATTCCAGCATTTTAAGTACAATTTGTGCACCAATGGAGTGGCCGACAATTATTGCTTTCCCATCTAAACTTTCTCTTTTGATAATATCTATTATAGAGATGCAGACGTCATCTATTGTCGTAAATCTTATATCAGAATTTTCACCATGCCCCGGCAGATCAAAATATATGCATTTATATTGATTGGAAAGCGTTTTTTGATATTTCCACATCCATTTACTTACACAGGCACCTGTTATAAATATTAATAGTGTTTTATTATCTTTCCCTTCTACGCTATATTTCACTTTGGTTATCTCCTTTTATCATATTAATTTCTTCGATAATTAAAGCTATTCCGTAAAACCCGCATATCAATAAGATAATATCTTCGTAGGCATTAAAAAAGAAGGATTTCACTCCTGTTAAGCCCCAAATCGTAAGTAGAATAAGTATTAATATATTCTTTTGTTTATAAAGGGAATAGATTAAAATGCTAAAACTAATAAATGGACAAGGCATGATCCAAACAACCATTTTAGGGAAGCTATGACCAAGTAAAAAAGATATAAACGGGTAGGAGATTATGAGTGCCAAAAGTATATAATGTATTACCCCAAATGGATTCATACTTATATTGGGCTTTTTAATTGCATCATAAATGAATAGGATGCCTGTAAGTATGAAGAGTGGGGCAGCAAAATAATATTGTATAGGTTCTGTTCCGTAAATCAGGAAAAAAGTAATGCCTATAAATAAATTCACTATACTTAGGATTATTTTGGGAATCCAATATTTATGCTTGAAATATGCGTATATAAGGCCAAAAATAATGGCTAATACAAACGCGATTTGTATAACACAGGTTTCCTGGTTATATATCCCTATTACATCCCAAAAAGCATTAGCGTTCATTCGTTATCCTATTAATATATAAGATGTTAACCTGCTTATTCTTTAAAGTGTTGCATTAAGATTTCTTCAAATTTATACAGACCTTCGCTTTTGTTTACCAAATTTTCTACAACAAACAATACTCCATTCCCAAAAGCTTCTCTGGATATTGACTCATGAATAAGTCTGACTGTTTGATGTGGAAAACCAAAAACAATTTCATGTTTTCCTACAATACCACCTACACGAATTGAGTTTATTTCTGAATCGCCTAAATCTAATGCTTTTGCAATTTTTGTAGCTGTTCCTGAAACGCCATCTTTCCCTTTATAATGTTGTTCAATTACTTCAATGTCAACATTTGGCGCTAATTTTTTTAATAATTTGGCTGCAAAAATCAGATAATTTACACCTAATGTTATGTTTGGACTCCAAAATACTACTGTGTTGGTAGATAATTCTTTTAATAATTTCTTTTCATTTTCCCCATAATGAGAAATCGCTGAAATAATTTTTATTTTTCTATCACTAGCCGGTTTTCCATATAAATAGATTCCTGTATTAGAAGAAAAATCAATAATTACATCAACTGGGTGTTTGTCTAGTAGTTCGTTAATTTCAATTTTTGATGAAGAATAAATTAATCCAGTTTCATCAGATTGAATTCCTAAGAATTCGGAAACATTTCTATTCTCTAGTTTAATACTTTTTCTCAACACCCATTCTAAAGAATATTCTTTATTTTGAAGTATTACTGATGCTACTGCTTTTCCTGTTTTTCCAAATCCAATTAATCCAATCTTCATTGTTTTTTTTATTTCGTTATTATTTGATTTAATCATTATTTTTCCAATATTTTTTTCAATTTTGTAATATGTCACAACTGTAAATATAGTTATTTTTCCTTTAAGTTCAAAATTTCCAAAGCCCCAATTTCAAAAACGATTTCTAATATTCAGGCATTTCTTGGGGTAGATGTACCTCAAGCCCCCACATACTTTATTGTCGATACAAAAAAATATGTAAAAAAAATCAGGCTAGTGACTGCCTATCTCAAAAAACTTACGGCTTATTTGGTGAAAAATAGAATAATTCATCGACTTTGCCGATTCAAACAGCTATTTTTTTTAACGCTCACTTCATCTATTTTTTTTTTGCTCTTCAGTCAATGCCTGTCCTTAATACCTAATGAGTAAAGCTTTACTCGTTCAAACCGCCTAGTGAATTATTGCGTATAAAAAATCAGACTGATGCAATCGTCAAAAACTGCGTCCCGTAGGGCGCATAGCAGTTTTAGATTGCAGAAGGCAATTTTTAGCAATAAGTTACAGCGGAACAAAAAAAACGATTTTCTTTTGATTCGTTTTCTTTGGACAAGACAAAGAAAATGAATTGGGGTCCGGGGCGAAGCTCACTTTGACTGCAAATGACTTTGTTTGAATGATAATATTTTCAGTATGAATTGATTTTTAAAAAAGCAATTAAATTCATAATTCAAAGAATGTCATATTATTGCAGTTTTGCCGCCCCTATATCCGCCCCTGTAAAAACCATTATAAATTCCTAAGATTCTCAACAATGTCATCAATTGTATGAAGAGATGTATTCAATGCAAGTTTATCTGCTAATGATGGACTGAATTTTAAAACTTCATCTTTTGTTATTTTATGCCAAATCGGTAATATTACTTTATGACCATTCATTTCTCTTGCTACCATACCATTTAGCTCGTATTCAGTCCAATTCTTCTTGACAAACGAAGGGGAGACTATAACGATACCATAATTAGCGTTTGACAAGCCATAGTCAATTTTCTTTCGGAGGCTATCTCCAATTTTTAGTTCAAATTCATCATACCAAACTTCAAAACCACTATTTCTTAATGCTTCGGCTAAGTCTCTAACAATATCATCTTTATCTTCGGAAGCATGAGAAATAAAGAAATCATATTGTTTATTCAATTCAATAGAATCCTCTTCTGTTGTAGATTTGCTATTTTGAGCAGAATAATTCTGTGTAATTAGTGTTTCCAATTGAGCTTTTTGTGTTTCGATTTCATTTTGTAGCTTCTTTTGAAATTTCAATTGCTCATCTTGAAGTTTCTTTTGTTCATTCTGCTGTGCTTTGAGTAATTCTTGCTTTTTTCTCCCTAACTCAACCGATTTTGCTGCAATATTCTTTTGATAACCTGCTATTTTAGTTCTAAAATTGAGAATATCTTTCTGATAACCGTCTATCTGCCTTTGTTTGGAATTAAGAGTAGAAATAGGCGTATTTTTATTTATACTTCTATTTACGGAATCAATTTGCTTACTTTTATCTATTTCCTTTTTGTTTTCATCAGCAATTTTTTTCTGTAAATCGGCAACATCTTTTTCTAATCTGTTGACTTGAGTTTGGTAATAAGATGAATTCATTTTAATTATATTATTGTTTTGATAATCAAGGTTTACTGCAGATATATGCATCAACATTAACCTCTTTGCAACTTGAAACCAAAGATGATATAAACCATAAAATCTGAATAGTTTCATTTTTCTGTGCAAAATTAGCACCTTCTCTTAATTGATTCAAGTTGTTTTGTAATTCTGATTTTGAAATAAAATTAATGACCAAGTAACATTCTCTTTTGAGGTATGGATTTTTGATAGTTGATTGGTATTGATGAATAAAATTATCAACATTATCTCCTTTTCTTAGCCGACTTATATTAGAATTTGGATAAATCCCATTCCAAAGCTCTCGTTTACCCATTAGTTGATAATCTTGTGGTGCTAAATTTCCAAGATTTTTTTGAGCTTGCCCAATAATATCTTGAAATGCAGTCGCAGAAAAAGAGGAATCCTTGTATTTTGATAGATAAAAAGTTACTTTATCTTCTGTTATTCCAATATGGTCAGCCCATTCACGCCCCAAATCATCGCATATAAAAAAATCCGAACTATCAAGAAACTGAGCCTCTACAAAGTTGAATATAGAATCATCAGTAAATTCAGTTTGGTTAATCGAAAAATTTCCTTTTTCACTCGTTATATTAGTCAGCTCCTCAAAGGGAATAAAAACTTTCATAAAATGGTCAATATTTCCAAGAAGTTTACTGTCCTTAAACAACTTTCGATTAGAATAAACCAATTCTATGTTTTCAAAATTCAAGATAAAACTGCAATATTTGTTTATGTAATCAATTAAAGAAATATCGTATCCATCATCTTTTTGTAACATAATATTTTTCAACTTTGGAGATTGTAGTGTAATTGATTTGTTGTTCAACTTCAATTCCAAATCATCAGTGGCTGTATTTCTAATCTTGAATAAATCTTCTTCTTTTTCAACTTTTAATAATCTTTCAAAAGAATCTAAATATTGAATCAGGTTAAACCTTCTTTCTTTGCCTAATTTGCTATTCCGAATGAAAAATGTTGCAATGCGTCCATTTTCAAAATCATCATAAAGTTTGCTGAATATAAATAATATCGAAATTGGCGTTAATGTATTTCTCATACTCTCATAGTCTTGAGGTTCAGCAAAAATTGAAAGGAATGTTTCTTGTTCTATATGCTCCTTAATTCGATTGACAAGAGAATAAGACCAATTGCAAAATTGTTCAATACCCGATTTTTTTCCAAATTTATTTATGCGAGATGAATTCAGCATAAGAGAAGTTTTCTCTTCTTCGTTCTTAACTCTTAAAGAATTCAGCATATAATTATTAGCTCCTAAAGAAGAGAAATTTTCTCTCAAATCTAACGCCTCTAAAGTTTTCTCTCTTAAAGCCTTATCCGAAACGTTGAGATTTTTTAAACTGAACTTCTCAAATGAAGTATTTTCGTTAACAAATAATGTACTAAGAATAGTATAATCTAAAGGATAAAATTGTTTTATGAAATCTTGAATTTTAGAAATATTTTTCCTGCTAATTACAATATAATCATCAATCTCTATAATAAGCAAATATGCCAATTTGGATTCAATCCAATTCTCAACTTCCTCATCAATAAAAGTCGGTTTAGATTCGTATTTGAATATGCATAAAGAATAGACAACGGAGTTTTCATTTATCAGAATGCTCCTCCTTACTATTTTCAACAAATAATTTCCTGTTTTTGCAGAAGAAGCATCTCTAAAAACTTGTTCTATCATAGTTCTTGAGATACGAACTCTATCAATGTTTTGATAAAAATAAGCATTTTCATTTATCAAAATATTATCTGCCTTCTGTTCTTCATTCATAACCGTTATCTTTATTTATTAAATTCTCCAAAAATAATGAAAAGTTCTGATGGTTAGCGTAATAGTATAAAAATTCTTTGGTAAATATTTTGCCCTTATTGACAAAGCCACTACTTTAGTACATGAAATTGTAAATAAAATCGGTATTATGGCGGAATACAATATCGCAAATAGCATCAGAACGGACAAGCCTGTCAAGAGAAACGGAAAATATCCAATTCATCTAAGAGTTCGTGTCAGAGACAAAGAGATGAAACTCTCAACCAATCTCGAAACAGAGAAAGAGCGTTGGGACTTCAAAAAGCAGGAGCCAAAAGATAAGGCATTGTTAATACAGTTGAATAAGAAGAGACAAGAATTAGACCTTCATATAAACCGAGCGTTGGCAGACGGGCAGGAATTGACCATAGATTTGGTTAAGGAGTTCTATTCAGGTAAACGGAAAGTAAAACCCGAAAATCAATCCTTCTATTCTTACTACCTTGATTTTGTAGAACGAAAACGGAAAGAAGGATTAAACCCCGAAACTATCAGAGTGTACATGACAACTCATAACGTCTTGAAAGAATTTCGGGAAGATTTTCTGATTTCAGATATTTCTTTGTCTTTTATCGAAGAGTTCGATGACCATATGCGGGAAGTGAATGGAAATGCGGGAGGAGGAAGAAATCCAAAGCATAAAAACCTAAGAACTGTTATTATTGATATGTTAAAACACGATATTCCTGTCAAGAATCCATATAAATGGTTCCCAATACCTCAAGCAAATACAAAGGAGGTATATCTTGACCATGCAGAATTTGAAGCAATGCGGAAACTTCGTCCCAGATTATCCCATTCATCTACAATGTATCAAGTCCTTCAAATGTATCTGTTTGCTTGCTATTGCGGACTTCGGTTCTCTGATGTGATTGATTTAAAGTGGAAGCATATAGATTTTGAGAATAAGCTGATTAAGAAAAAGCAAATTAAAACGAAGTCCGAAGTTATTACTCCGCTCTTTACGATGGCTCGTGCCGTTATTCTTGAATTATCAGAAGGGAAATCGCTAATAGGAAGCTCAAAAAATGTATTCTATGGATTCAAAGAACCAACTGTCAATAAAACATTATCAAAATTGACCGAGATGGCTGGTATTGACAAGCACATAACCTACCATTCATCACGCCATACTTTTGCGACCCATTTGGTTCAGGATAAGGTAGATATATTTACAATATCAAAATATTTGGGACATAAAAGCATCGATATGACAATGAGGTACTTAAAATACGATTTGTCTATTGCTGTCGAATCGGCAAAGGAGATAAAAACCTTTGGATAATTCATAAGACCCACTCTATAAAAGTAGTTATCATTGATTTAACTTCTTAAATATTGGTAGCAAAAGAATAAATTGCTACTTTTGCAGTAGTTCTTCGGAGCTGACTTTTTTAAGAAAATAAGAGGTGCCTTGCCTATCGAAATCGCCAAATTTTGTAAGCATATACAAGGTACAGATAGCTCGCCTATATAGGGTGGGTCGTTTGTGCATGTATATGTGGGTGTTTGGCGATACCTGATAGGCGTGGACGGCAGCCCACTTCTTTTTTTATTATCCCTCTCATTGGTTGCCTGATAGGAAATAATTTCTCTAATTAAAATGAGACTTATAATCCCAAAAAGAATGGCAATCATGACAATATTGCTTCTTTCTCTCTTTTCTTTTCAGAATATTTATTCTCAAAACAAGAAACCAAGCCAAAATATTACTCCCGTAATGGCAAAGAAGATTGCCTACTATTGTCAGTACAATCAGAGAGCCTTATCTCTATTTGCTACGGCTAATGCGGAAATTATTCAGAATCGGACAGACCTTGCTAACAAATTGCTTGAAAAATTAGACAAGCATTTGGATTGTGCCGAGAATTTTATTATCACGCTATATTATAACTATGGTGTAGAGATGTCCTACTTTGCTCTAAAAGATGCAGGTTTTACAATTCAAGAAACGGATAAGGCGGAACTGATTTGGGAAAAAGAGCAAGAAAAAGGAGCCAAATCCGAGCAAGATAATAATGAAGCGGAAAATAGAAGGAGAGTAGAGGCAGAAAAATTGTCAAAGCAAAGAAGCTCAAAAGAAAGTAGCCTTTCAAAAGATATATCAAAGACTTCTACTGATGAAGAAGTTGTCGATTTGAATGATTATTTTAACTCCGATACAGGTTGGGATGATGAAACCGATTGGAATCATACTTCGATTGATGATGAAGATGTTCAAATGGCTTTTGATAGAATATTGAAGAAAAATGGTATATATTGGAGTGAAACAAATAATGCTTGGGTAAAGCAGAAAAATAAGCAAGTTACAGGATTGGGAACTGGAGTAAGTAACTCTTCTTTCAATATAGCAGGGCGTTCAGCAATAAAATTTCCTCAACCAAGAATCAATCAAGAGATTGAGGGCGGTGTTATTATTGTAGATGTAGAAATAACTCCAGAGGGTAAAGTTGTAAATGCAAAAATAAATAATAAAACGACTGCCTTAAATAAATCAGCAAAACAATCGTGCTTAGATTCAGCATTGAAATCGGAATTCAGCAAATCAAATCTGAATAAAAATCAATCTGGAACTATCTCATACCGTATCAAAACGCAATAAATAGCCAAATGTCTATATTTCAAAGAAGAGGCTGCTTTTTAGTGGTCTTTTTTTGTTTCTATCTGAAAATATGATTATATTTGACCGATAAAATAAAAGTGAATTGTTTAATATGAAAGAAGTCAATGATATTCATAAATTACTCAGAAGGCAAAAGGCTTATATGAAAGGTATGCTCGTGATGCAAGAGAAATTATTTGATATTCAGAATCAAATTTCGGAGGAGCTACTCAAAGAAGTAAAAAGGGAGAAGAAAAAAGAAAAAGTTACTTCCGACTTACTTTCTGCAAAAGACGTATGTAGCATGTTAGAAATTTCAGCATCTACATTATACCGAATGAGAAAAGAGGATAATTTTCCGTTTATCAAAATTCCCGGCAAAAAAAGTATCATGTTCAATAAAAAGGACATTGAGGAATATATGGCAATTCATAAAAAATAACGCTATGATTGACAATATAAAAATCACACTTCGCAGATTCAATAGTGATTTATCGAAGAATCCAAATCTTGAATCGCACGGAAAATCTTTTGGTAGTGAGATTTACAGGCTGTATAATCACGAAGGAGAAGACAAAGAAATATATCTTTTGCTGAAATACAATCCCGAAAAGCAAGTGCTAAAAATTGAAAATAGTATTCGGAAATGGCACTTGGGCGGTTTTTCTCTTTTGGATTTAACGGAGAAATCGGTCAATAGAGCATTTGAGAAAATATCAAAAAAATTAGGTATAACAATAGACGAATTTCGCAAAGCGACTTTTACCCAATGTGAAATTGGCTTAAATATCCGAACAAGAATACCAGTAGAGGATATTGTTCCAATGATAGTCCGTTATTCTACCTTCAAACGGTATCAGTTCGGTTTTGAAACAGTTGGATTCAATGGAACGGACTTAGACCTCAAAATGTATGATAAATGCGAGGAGCTTTTGGAGCATAACAAGAAATATGATAAGAAAGGGAAACGAAAAGCCTTCAAAGCTCTATCCGACAGAAATTATAACTTCTTTCGGATTGAGTTCAATATGTTTGACAAGCAATCTTTTATCAATAAAGATTTGTCGCATATCAAAAATATTGGTCATATTTTGGATAATTACTTAGAACTATACAGTTTTTGGGCAAAGGAAATGAGTCGGGTTGTTCTGCTAAATAAACTGGTAATGAGTAAAGAGATGACCCCAAAACAATATGTTCTTGCGAGAGTTCTTGAAATTGATGGCTTTACTTCATTTGAACGCAACTGCTTAAAAAGAGGCAAAGGAAATATTAGCAGTCGTATAATAAACGAAGCATTGGAAGTCATTCATTGCTTCAGCAATCCCATTAGATATAATACCAATAAGTTCAAATTGGATATTTTAAAGAACTTGAAGAGAATAAAAGGAAAAGAAGAAGATTTGGATATAAATCTTTTGACGAAAAATCTATTTCATTCATCGGACAGTATTAACTAAAAGTAATTATACCCTATATAATGCAATACTAATACTCTAATATATTGTAAAATTGTTACAACTGCGAATAACAACCCTTCCTTTGTATTTATGTAATAAGGAAGCGTAATAGAGAATGAACAGAACAATCAGTAAATAATTGGGTGCTATTGCGCATTGGGCATTATATAATGAAAGTGCAGTAGAAACGCAAAGAATAACAGCGAAATACAAATATAATATTGGATGGTGCATAAGCGCAAACGAATGTATGGAAGCATTGGATTGTCACCAGTCATACTATATAATGGAAAGCGCAATAATAACTAAGGGGGAGTGTAACGACCCCTTAAAAGAGAGGTTTACGAAGTATATTTTGACGCAAATTTTCGCCCAAATCGTTTTCGTGCCGAAATTCCGCTTTTTATCCTCGTGGGCTTATTCGGCTTCGCTTTCGATATAAAAGTGCTGTAAAACGAAAATAATTATGTAAATTCGTCATTAAATAACAATCGAAGAAGTATGAAAGATAACTATCAGAAGAATGTGCAATTAAGATGTGCAACTTGCGGCGGAGAAGATTTTAATTTCAACGAAGATAAGTCTTATGTCAAATGCAATTTGTGCAGTCGGGAATATCTTGGCGGATATAATGAACTGGTTGAATTCAATCAGGAAAATATCAACGAAAGTGTCAAAGTAATGAAAAATGAAGTTCGAGATGATTTGCAAAAAGAAATATCAGATATGTTCAAAAACGCCTTCAAAGGCAATAAGAATATAAAATTCAAATAAATATGGATGCTGGAAATATTATTAGTTCCGTATTGTCACTGATAGCAATAGCTTTGACAATCATAATGTACTTTAAGCATGATAAAAGGTTGAAAAAGCAAGAAGAAAAATTGAATGCTTACCAAATCAGAAAGATAGAGGATGAAGAATCCAATAACAAGAAAGCTCAAGTTCGGGGAAATATAATAAAAGGAGATAAAGGGCGGAGGGATATGAGGATTTATAATATGGGAAAATCCCCAGCCAAAAATATTTACATTAATTTCTTGGATAATTCAGACGAAAAAGTTACGATCATGAAATATCCTTCTCCCTATGAATTCTTGAATATAGGAGATCATTTTGACATTATTATGCACTTATATATCGGAGGTTCTGATGTATTAAAGGTGAAATTGGCTTGGGAAGATGATTATAGTAATCAGAATGAACATATTCAGCATTTCAAATTGACGTAATTATAAAAACTAAATTTTATGGGACTATATGAAAGAATAAAAGACGTAGCAAAGCAAATCCAAAAAACGGGTAATACAGAACTATATGGGCAGCTTATAGAGTTAGGGGCAGAGGCATTGGATATGCAGAATGAGATAGTTTCCCTTTCAGCAGAAAACACGGAATTGAAAAAAATGAAAGATATTGAGAATCGTATCGAAAGGCATACTGAACCTTATATCACGCTGAAAGATGCTCCATCTCAAATATTGTATTGTTCTCATTGTTGGGATTATGAGGAGAAGTTGATTCAAGTAAAATGCTATGATAGTGGCTCATTTAAATGTACCCATTGCGAGAATAATGGTACTTATGATACTGTAAAATACGAAGAATATCTGCAAAGAGAAAGAGCAGCCTTCAGAAACCTAAGTGAAAGTAATAGGAGAAATCGTTGGTAAAGCCAATAAAACATTTTCAAGTTTTTGATTGTCTGGCAATTGTGGCTTTTTTGAAATTCCGCCCCTATTCCCGCCCCTCCAAAAAATAAAAAGCTCCGAAAGTACTGTAAATAAACAGTTTCGGAGCTTTTCTTGAGGTCCGGGGCGAAGCCACGGTAGGCACGAAGTGCATATTGTGATTCTGTAATTAAATAATACAAAGAAAACTAATTGTGGTTTGGGGCAAAGCCACAGTATGCACAGAGTGCATATTTCATTTATTTAATCTTCTCTTTGTTAGAGTCTTGTCTTTTATTCTTTTCAAGTTTTTTAAATCCATAAAAAATAAGTCCACTGCATATTATTAATCCGATTATTGCAGGAATAATAATAGATTTTCCCGATTCTCCGGCATTTTGAATACTCCAAACAATCTTTCCAGTAGCCATTAAAACGATCACAGCAAGTCCGATTATTAAACTACGTTTCCAAAAAGCAAATCCTAATGCGAAAAATGAAATAGGGACTGTAATAATTAGCATTATTTTTTCATAATTCCAATCACTATATAACCAGTCTTTTTCAAACTGAAGAAATGCCTTAACATTGTCGTTAACGTATTCCGGTTTGTTAAACCAAAACATACTTGTAAAAATGCAGAATATAGTTATCGAAACACCAGTCCAGCTTCGTTTGTATGCAAAAAAACAAAATGGTATCAAAAAAACTGGTCTTATAAACCAACTCCATTGATTTTGATGTCTTTCAAAAATCCAGTCAAAGAAGGTTTGATTCGTCATTGCTATAACTAAAAATAAAATTGTCAATCCCACAAAAAGCAACGCGATTATTTTATCCTGATTAATTGTTTTCATATCAAAAATTATTAGCGTTTATTTGATCCTAGAATATGTATTTTTTTATTGCAGTTCTTAAACAAGGTATCTATTGGATTTATTTAATTAAATCCAACAGTAGAAACATCTGTGTAAAACTACTAAATTTTTTTATAGTTTGCAAAAGAAAAGGGGATGTTTTTTTTAGTGGGACATATCAAGAACACCGTGTTGTATAATAAATTCACTATGTCTTCAGATACTTCTTTTTAAAATATTCACGAAGGATTCAGGCAGTACTATATTCAAAATACCAAGGGCTTCTGCAAATAGTGGAGCAATCTCTTCGTCTCTAAATCCAGCGATGCCACAGCCAATTCTAGTAACAAGGAATATATATTCATCATGAATTTTAGCGTATTCGATAAACTCGTCTACATAAGGCTTAATAACATCAACGCCACCGTGCATTGTAGGGATAGCGTATGAATTGCCCTGAATTCCAACACCATTGCCCCATATTGCACCAAAATTTTCGTATGCAATTATAGCTGCGCCTCCTCCATGCTTACCTGCTAAGTTACTCCCAAATACAAAAATTTCTCTTGGGTGAAGCGTTGTGATTTTCTCAGGAGTGTAAAGTGGTTTATTATAATTAGTATTCATAATTCTATTATTAGTGTTTTTAAAGAATGTTATTTCAAACTATATATTTATTATTAATACCTAAAGATTGCCGAGTGAAGTTTTATTTGTTTGGTATAAGAACAGTCCAGCTCAAGCAATTCAGACCACCACCACAGTTCTTGATAAAATTTCGCATTTGTATTGTGCTGATACGTTGTTTGTACTCCGGGAATTTCTCTTCATTATAGTGGTAAAGTATTGATTGTTCAGCCATATTGTCGGAGTTATTACCAATACCAGGAAGTAGAATTGCCTTGTTGGTTTGGATATAGTTCATGTGTGCCCACTCAAGATTGTTTTGGTTGGGATAATTTAACTCAATCAAATTAAAATGTTGTTCTAAAATCTTGCGAAGCTTGTTGGCTTGCTCCTTTCCGTATGGTTTAAGATAAGCAATTACAGATGGTTTCCCATTTGTTCCTTTACCATAAAATCTTACCATTCCATCAGTATGGCCATATTCGTCGATATCTGCACCTTCCTAAGGTAACCATACGAATTCGATTCGCTCTTCACCTATTGCTTTTATTATCTCGGCTTTAATTTCTTGTTGTGATAGAGTAGGGTTCTCAGCAAAAACCTTGTCTGTCATTATTAATGATGTGTATTCACCTTTGTTGTCTTGACCACGGCAAACTGTAAGGTTTCCACCATATATAACTATAAGACATTTGATAACTTTAATTCCTTTGAAATATGGCAATTTCATCAGAGATTGCATCACTCTATCAACATTAGTAATGTATTTGGATTCTCCTTTGAGGTAGTCAGGATTATAAGTAAATTGAACAAATCTATCTTCACTGACCTGTACCGGCATATAGTCGCGCATCCAGTAGTCTTTGGTACATGTAATATCTAAACAAAGTATTTCTCTATCATGGAAGAATGAATGGATTTTTTGATAATAGTGATTTCATATTGATAATTGATTTTTGTGTTATTCTGATATATTTTTTACCTTTTATTATATTCAACACTCTGTTCTGCTGCCATACTCAACCTTTCTTCCACTTCTTTTACCGTTACCTGCCCATTCATTAACATAGGCAACAACCAATCTCGGAGTTCGGATAGTTGTTGGTTTTCTAATTCTAATAAATCTTGCCTTATGAAAATGCTTGACACCTTTTTATCAAATATTTCTAATATTGATTTTACTGGAATTGGAATTTTTATTGATTTTAAAGTAGTTCCAGAAACTTCTTTAAATGTAGAACCCACAGCGTTGTTAATTATAGTGGGTATCATTTTTTGGACAGTGTAAAAAATAAAGTGTGTTGAAAAGCCTTTATCAGGCACAAATGATTTGAATCCTTGATTAGTAGTAACTTTTCCTCTGGAAATAGCCAAATAGCCTATGGGTGCTCTTGAACTTAGAAGTACAGTTCCTTTCGGCATTATTTTTAAAGATGCATTTTTTATACCAATTTCAGTTACATCAAAATCACCTCTAGTAATAAATTTATTTCCTTTGTTCATTGATAAATCTTTAGGAGTAATCCAAGGAGTTGATTCACCGCAAGAAAAATATTCTGATTTTTCTTTAGAAGGTGTACTTCCACCAAAAATAGTTCCTATTTCTTCTAAGTTACCAACTTCCCACCCATCAGGAATATTCCTTTTCAACCCGAGATTATACACCATTTTACCGCCAGAGGATTTGTATGGTTTGCCTTGCTCGTTAGGAAAATCGAACTGCACAAACCAATAATCGTACAGCGTTTTTGCCATGGCTTCCAACTCACTGTTTATTTGGTTGTTGAGTTCTATTTTGGCATCAAGGTCGGAAAGAACTTTGGCAATTGATTTTTGAGTATGAAGTGAAGGAGTTGTTATTGTCCTATTTGAAAGCTCAGGTGCGATAAGTTGTGCCTGACTTGAACCGAGACCCTTTTGTCTGTATAAAGTCAAATAGTAATAAAGAAAAGATACTTCTAACCTTTCTGAATTTGGAATTAATGTCAATAACCTTACAATGGGTACAAATGGTTCTTTTCTTAGAACTGCATAACCAATAGTACCCCTTGCTGATACTGTCACAGCAGGTTCATTGACTTTTGCTTTGTCAGTGTATCCTTGAAGCCCGTCTTTGGTTTCACCATTAGCAAATACAGGTATTTTGCATTCATTATTTTTTATATTACTAAATATTTGGGGTTTATCACCACCAGCAAAAATAGTTGCGACATCACCCAATTTAAAAATCTTAAACTCACTATTCATACCTCAATCCTTTTAAATTATTCTGAATTTCGGATTCCAAAGTTCTACTTTTCCAAAAAAGCTGGTTAAGATTTTTTTCAAAGCCTTCCATTTTTTCATCAAATTCATCGGCTGTAATATCCACATATTCAATCTTAACCTCAAAATATTGCCCGGCACTAAGCGAGTAGTTTTTTTGCTTTATTTCGTTGTAGCTTACCACTACCGAAAAATCGTCAAGTGCTTTTTTGTTGTTAAAAGTTTCTATGATTTGCTGCTCTTCTTTGGGTGTTAAAACAGTTTTTTGGTTTTTGCCGTCTTTTACGGTTTCACCCAAATTTGAAGCATCAATCAGAACTACATCGCCCTTATTTGTTTTATCTATAAACACAATAGAAACATTAGTGCCTGTGGTGGCAAAAATATTACTTGGCATACTTACCACACCTGCAAGCATTTTGCTTTCAATCAGTTTTTCGCGGATTGCTTTGTCAATACCGCTTTGTGCGGTAATAAAACCTGTGGGAACCACTACGGCCGCTTTACCTTTTTTGCTCAACGAAAAAATAATATGTTGAATAAAAAGCAAATAAATAGCCATTTTGTCTTTAGCTTGCTTCGGAATGTTGGGTATCCCAGCAAAAAAACGGTCTTTATTTTCTTTACAATCTAAATCATTGCGATAGTCCGAAAAGTCGAGTTTAAAAGGTGGATTAGAAACGATAAAATCGAATTTTTCCAATGCCCCATTATCGTCTTTATGGTAAGGGTGCAAAATGGTATTGCCCTGAATAATATTTTGAATGGAATGTACCAGATTATTTAGAATCAGGTTTAAACGTAACAGACTTGACGATTTCTGACTAATGTCTTGCGAGTAAATGGTACATTTATCTTCACCAATTGCATGGGCTATGTTCATCAAAAGAGTTCCAGAACCTGCCGAAGGATCATAAACAGTTACATCTTGTACCGGCTCATTTACCAAAATAGCAGCCATTATTTTTGCCACTGCATGAGGCGTAAAATATTCTGCGTATTTTCCACCGCTGTTGGTGTTATAGTCTTTTATCAGATATTCAAAAATGGTAGCGTAAAAATCAAATTTCTGGTTAAAAATATGTTCAAAACTTACTCCAACCAATTTGTTGATAATGGCTTTTGCAAAGGTATCACGTATACTACCATCACTAATATACTCGGTTATGCGATCGAATAAAACCACTTTTGCTCCGCCATCGGTTTTTACAGAGAAAATATCGTTGTTGTAATTGGCAATGTCTATCAAGGTATCGTCGAATAATTTGGCAAAATCGCTTTCGTTTTGTCTGCCAAAAAGTTCGGAGATAAAATGCTGTGGTTTTAGTTTGGCGGTGTCGCCTCCCAACTGTAAGAGCAACATTTCGTATTTATCTTCGGAATAGGAGCTTATTTCTTTTTCCCAGTTTTTGGCATTTCTTAATTTGCTATCGAGTTTCTTTATCTCAAATGCAAATTTGTCGTTCATAAATTTATACAAGAAAACCTGTGTAATAATTTTAAACTCGTTGCCATCGTTACCTAAGCCAAAGTTTGCACTAATGCTTTTTAAGCTGTCAATCAGCGCTTTTGTCTTCTCTCTAAAATCTAGTTCTGTCATTGTTTGTCTTCTGTATCATTATTATCACCTAATAATCTCTTTATTTCCTTATCAAAGTCACTTTCAAAAAGCAGATCTTGAACAATCCTATATTTTTCGAATTCACTTTCAGCATGTTGTTTTGCAATTTTCGCTGTAATGTTCCCCGCATCTTTTAAAATATTGCGTTCGTTAAATTCCAAAAACAAATCTAATCTTTTCTCCCAATCTTCCATCGTCATTGGAATAGAGCGTTTTGCTCTATCTTCAGCTAAATCAAGATAAGCATTCACAATGCGTCCTAATGATTCCAATTCATCTTTATTCAAATAATTTTTTGCTATGTTTACATCAGTCTTTAGTATTTTCCCATCCGGACTATTTTTCCATGTTGTCAATCCCATTTTATCTTTATTGCTATCAGCCCGTTTATAAATCAATTCGACAGCTGTATGACCATGAATTCCAAAATGTAATTTGTTTTGAACTTTAGCAAAAAAGGTTTTTGTGGTAACAGCCTCTTTGTTATAATCAATACTTGTCGCAAAAATATCGGTAACTTTTTGATACAAATTCCGTTCACTCAATCTTATTTCTCTTATTTCGGAAAGAAGTTCCTCAAAATAATTTTTATCAAGGAATGTGCCGTTCTCAAGACGTTTTTTGTCCAAAACAAAACCTTTTAAAGCGAACTCACGGAGTACAGCTGTAGCCCATTGCCTAAATTGTGTTGCCCTGATGGAGTTTACTCTATAACCTACAGAAATAATAGCATCAAGATTATAAAAGTCTACGTTTCTTGAAACTTCACGTAAACCTTCATTTTGAACTATTCGAAAATTTCGAATAGTTCGACTTTCTTCAATTTCCCCACTTTTATATATTTCTTTTAAGTGATAATTGATGGTGTTTACCTCAACATTGAACAACGTAGCCATCAATTTTTGCGAGAGCCAAACTGTATCATCTTCGTATCTGGCTTCAATGCTTTTTTCGCCCGATTGTGAAGTAAAAATGAGAAATTCAGCAGTACTATTTCTAATGAGTTTGTTTTTTTTATCCTTCATTCAATACTTATTATTTTATTAAACTGCTCTTCCGTAAAATTCGTTAATATATTCGTTTACCACCAAGTTGTTAATGTACTTCGATGATTCAACGTTCAAATTTATATTGTTTTTATTTTTAAATTGGTCAATAACTAATCGCATCATTTGTGAACTAAAAAAGCTATCAGCTTTTAAAAGTTTTGTATTTTGCAAAACCTGAAGATCTGCTTCTTGTTTTACACTTTTTAATGCTTCATAAATAATACTTTCCTTTTGTGATAATGAGCCATTCTCGACTAAACGTTTATGAATTCTAGCATATTTAGGGTCGTTGTTGTATTTGTCTTTTAGTAAATTGTTTTGGCGATTTAGTTCCTTTACTTTTTCATAAATCTTATTAAGTGCACCAATATTATGTTTCATTTCGTCCTGAGTAATTTCGTCAAGATTTTTCTTGTCGAAAAGGCGTTTAAGTTCTTCGTACAACGAAATAAATTCGGGGTCTTTCTTATCAAAATTACTTGCTAAAGTTTCGCGGGTTTTTCGCAAAGTGTCTTTTAATTCATCGGCTAAAATAAGTTCTTCTTCCGAAATTTTGGTAAAGTGAAACAGCACATTTTCTAAAGCAACATTCAGTAAATTGGTGTTGTCGATGTTGTTTTTCAATGCTTCCTGAGTATTGAGAAGTGCTAAATGATTTTCAGTTTCACGATAAAGTTGAGCCAATTTTTTGAAATCAATTTTTTTGAGCAAATCGAAATGACCGAATAAACGGATTATGTTGTATAAATTTTTTGCATTACCCAATGCCTTTTTAATGAGCAATACTTTGTCTCGATCTTGAATTTGGGTTATTTGTTGCGAAAATAGTTCTGCATTAGTTGTGTCAAAATAAAATAGAATGTCCTTTATTTCCTCAATTTCTTTTTCAATTTCCTCTTTCGATTTGAACAAGTCGGAGTAAAACTCCATTTCATCGCCCAGTTCTTCTTGTAATTCATCAAAATAGGCTTTGTTGGTTGCATCAAATTCTGCTCGTATGTCGGCAAAATCAACCACATAGCCGTATTTAAAATTTTTGTAGGTTCGGTTTACACGTGTAAGAGTTTGTAAAAGATTATGACTTCTTATAACGCGACCGATATATAATTTTTTTAATCTTTTGGCATCAAATCCGGTTAAAAGCATGTTGTAAACAAAAAGCAAATCAATTTCTCCCTCTTTAAAATCTTCAACCCATTTTTTTCGTTCTTCTTTTTCGCCAATATCGTGAAGAATTAAAGCAGCCGTTTTTACTTCATAACTCTTTTTGGGTTTGACTTTATAGATTGGACTGTCATCAGCTGCTTGCGACAATTCTTCTTGTTCCGTTTTTACAGAATATTTTTCATTGAATATTCGGTACATTTCTTTTGCCTGGTCCGAACTATCGCAAACCACCATACCGCCAATGGAACTATCGGAAAAAGTCAAACGGCTATTTTCAAAATCGTTTACAATATAGTCGAGCATTGGCTCAACAAAGTTTGGGTGAGCAAAAACCTTTTGTCTTTCAATGTCGCCTTTTAAAATCTTGATTTTATCCAAGGCATCTTTCAGCACAATTTTATAATCGCTTTCAATTTCTTCTCTTATTAAGCGAAGCGTGTAACCATCGGCAATTGAAGCATTGTAATAATATTTGTGAATGTAATTTCCAAATAAGTCTGTAGAGTGATGATCTTTTGTAATGAGTGGCGTACCCGTTAATCCGATTTTTATTGCATTTGTGTCGGATAGTGTAAGATTTGCCAAGAAACTGCCTTGTGGATTATAACTACGGTGTACTTCGTCTAAGAAGTAAATTCGCTGAATATTTATGTCGTAATCTTGTTTTTTAGTTGCATTGGCTTCTTCGCTGAATCTTTGGATGTTAACTACAGTTATTTCAGCTAAGCCAGAATGGTTGTGGATGGCAGTATTTGTTTTTATTGATTTTACAAAATCAGCTCTAGAATCAACAATATGAACAATCAAGCCACGAGCAGTAAATTCACGCTGTGCCTGTATAAGCAAGTCTAAACGGTCAACTATAAAATAAAACTTAGGAATTACTTTTTTCTTTTGAAAATAATCAGTTAGGTAGCGAACATTGTAAAAAGCCAATGCAGTTTTTCCGCTTCCTTGTGTATGCCAGATAATTCCTTTTTTAATTCCACTTTCCAATTTGTTTTCAATGGCTTTTGTGGCAAAAATTTGAGGGTAACGCATAACGTGTTTTTCAATTCCATTTTTCTCATCCACATAGGCAATAGCATATTTTAAAATAAACGCCAATCTGTTTTTTGAAAATAATGATGTAAGAATACGATTTGTCGGAGTTCCAGGGCTTTTATTTGTCAAGAACTCTTTGGAACTTTTTATAACTGCCAAATTGTTATCCTTTAAAACGAAGTTTTCTAAATTATCATCTTCAACCGCTAATAGTTTTTCTAAATCAAATTTTTCTTCTTCCCTAAAATAGTTGAATATAGGTTTTGTGTATGAAGGTGAAGCATAAAAAGCACCTTGTAATGGTTCAATATCTTCGTTGTCATACTCCATATTGTTGGAGAAAACCATCAATTGAGTAATGTTTACAAACTTTCTAAATTTCTTGTTTTGGAATCGCTTGTTTATTCTATCGCGTTCAGCAATTATTCCGTCTCGGTTGTTTGGCTTTTTAACTTCAATAAATGCCAAAGGCATTCCATTAATTAAAAGAATTATATCTGGTCTGAATTCTTCTTCTCCGTTTTTATAAGTCAATTCGGTTACAACATTAAAAGTGTTGTTTTCAAAATTGTTAAAGTCAATCAGTTTAACACCTGATTCACTAATCAATTTTTCAAAATAAGCTTTGCCTAAATCTTCGTTACTTAGTAAAAGAGATATGTCAACCAATAAACGTTCTGCTTGGTTTTGGTCAAAGTCAGGGTTAATTTTTACTATAGATTCTTTGAATATTTCTGTGAAAATATTTGTCTCTGTATCCCAAACCGCATTATTTAGCGAAATATATTTGTAACCAAGTTTGCAAAGGTGCAGTATGGCTGGTATTTTGACCCTTGAATCTTCATTAAATTTTGTCATACACTATAATCCATTTTATTGAGCACCTAAGACAAATAATTTTTTAACGATACGAAGTTAATACTTGTGAGTTGAAATTGCAAATAAGCCGTTGTGTTAGTTGTGTGTTAATTTGTTATTTTGTCTTTAGCAAAACACATCTGTGTAAAACTACTAATTTTTTTTTTACTTAATAAAGTGTAATCTTCTGCTAACTTGATAACCATTGCTTAAATTCCTTTATATTTGAACGGCTTACCAACAAGCGTTCCGGCACAGAAATTATCAGATTAAGGGCTAATTGAGAGGAAAACCAAATGGATGCATCTTTTATCGCATTACGCGATACAATGTATTGCCTGTTAATGCGAAAAAAAAGATTGGGGGCCAATTGCTGTGATAGGTTTTCTAAAGAGTCATCAATAACATATTTGACATCACTGAAAGTAACTGCTTTGACTATCTTATTTTCCGTGTATATATAAGCAATATCTTTCGTAGCTATCGGAATTAATTTATCTTTGTACGCGACCAGAAGTGATGTTTTATAAGAAGATTCGCGTTTAATTGTTTCCAGCAGTGTTTTAATCAGGGTTGAATTATCTGTGGATAAATTTGAATTGTGTGCAAGTATTTTTATTTTTGTCAGCGCCCGTTTGAGCTCGTTTTTTTGGATAGGCTTCAAAAGATAATCAACGCTATTTACGCCAAACGCTTTCAATGCATATTCGTCGTATGCTGTGGTAAATATGATAGGGGCTTCTATGCTGACTTCTTTGAATATTTCGAATGATGAACCATCTGCCAAATGAATATCGAGGAAAACGATATCAGGCATAGGATTTTTACGGAACCATTCGACACTTTTGTCAATGGTCTGCAATTCAGCAACAATTTCTATATCGGAATCAGCTTCCTTAATCAATCGAATAAGGTGATTGGCGGCCCTTTTTTCGTCTTCAATTATGATTGCTTTCATTTTTTTTCTATAATTAAATGTTTATGAAATTTTCTCCATAGGCTGATTCAAAGGAAGAGATACGGTAAATACGCCGCCCGTATCGGAAATTATTATTTCTTTTTGAAATTTCAATCTAAAACGTTCTGTAAGATTAGATAATCCTATTCCACTTCCGACTTGAGAAGTCTTTTTAGACTTAATTTCATTGGATACGGTTACCATCGGTTCCGACCCCACCGTAATATGTATCACAAGAGGTGATTCCGAAGATATTACATTGTGTTTTATGGCATTCTCTATGAGTGTTTGGACACTTAGCGGAACTATTTCGTAAGAGAGATATTTTTCGTTTACATTAAATTCGAAAACAAGGCTGTCTTCATATCGTAATTGCATTAATTCATTATAGTTGCGGGTAAATTTAAGTTCATCTTCAAGTGTTGTAACATCTTTGTTCGGCATTACATATCTGAATACAGATGATAGCCGCTGCAAATAATTCCGCGCTTTTTCCGGTTCTTCCTCAATCAGCGAATCAAGCGTATTGAAAGTGTTGAATAAAAAATGCGGATTAATTTGGTTTTTGAGGGCTTCAAATCTGGAACGTGCACTTTCGGCCTTCATCGTTTCATATTCAAGAATCATTTGTTGCTTCTTGGAAGATAAATATGCGATTTGCGACGAAAAGAGAACTATAACTGCATAAACAAAGTCTTTGACCAATGTTCCTATACGGGCATGTGGATCCAACATGTGAACGTTTACAGTGGTAGCTTGTATACATAACATCATGACGGAATTAAAAATAAAAGCCACTACTATAGTGGCACCAATGGCCATTGGTGTTTTCCAGTTGCTTTGTATTTTACTTTCAAGTATTTTAAAATTCAATACAAATAGGATAAATAGATACAGGTATGTTCCTGCCAATCCGATAATCGGCACCCATTTGTTAAAATCCATATCATAACGAGGAGGTGTTTTTGTGGGTATAAAGGCAGCTCTTCCGAAATACTCCATCATCCATATTATTACTACCGATAATATGAATATGCCTGTAGCGTACTTAGCCGCATCCATGTATGACAACTTGGTATTTCTCATTTTATTTCATATATTAAAGTCTACAAAAATAACGATAATCACTCAGCAAAGCAATTTTATTTCGCTTATTCATAGCGCAATGCATTGATTGGGTCGAGGTTAGAGGCTTTACGTGCCGGATACCATCCGAAGAAAATCCCGATGGCGGCGCAAATTACAAAAGAAATACCTATTGTTGGAATGCTCAGAACAAAATTCCAGTCAAGCAGCATTGAAGCAACGTAGGAAAGGCTTACTCCAAAAATTATACCGATAACACCTCCGATTAAACTCATTATTGTACTTTCGAATAAGAATTGCCTGAGAATATCCTTGTTTTGTGCCCCAACAGCCATGCGCAAGCCAATTTCCCGTGTACGTTCCGTAACGGTAACATACATGATATTCATAATACCGATGCCGGCCACTACAAGGGATATAGCGGCTATGGCGGCCAAAAGGATGGTCAACATACTTGTTACCGAATCCAGCATGTCTAGCATTTGTTTTTGTGTGCGAACTTCGAAATCATCATCATCTTCCGCCTGGATTTTATGCGTTCTCCGCAAAGTTGATTCGATATCCGTTACTGCTGCTTCCGAGGCTTCTTCCGATATTGCCGAAGCCGATATCATATGTATATAGGTTATGGCAAGCATACGTTTCTGTACGGTAGTGTACGGCAAAATCATCACATCGTCCTGGTCCATACCCATCTGATTTTGTCCCTTACTTTCAAGTACCCCAATGACCTTAACAGGTATTTTACCCAACCTAATGATTTTTCCCAACGGATTTTCTCCGTTTTTGAAAAGGTTATCCACCACAGTTTTCCCGATTACGCACACTTTTGCCGAGTTCCGTACATCTTCGGCTGTTATATTGGAACCCGATGCGATTTCGTATTTGCCTATTTCGAGGTAATTTTCATTTACGCCGCTTATGCTTCCCGGCCAGTTATTCGCCCCATAGACAGCTTGCAATGAAGTACTGACCACCGGTGATGCCATTTTGATATGAGAACTGTTTTTCAGAATGGCATTGACATCGCTTTCCTTTAATGTCTGAACATTTCCCGAACCGATGTTTACACCTCCTTGTGTCTGACTTGCACGCATAACCATAACAGTATTTGTACCCATAGAAGATATCTCGTCCGAGATACCCATAGTAGAACTTTGGCCGAGGCTGACCATAGCAATGACAGCGCCAATTCCGATGATGATGCCGAGCATTGTAAGAAAGGCTCTTGTCTTGTTGCGCAACAATGCCCGCCATGCGATTTTTATAAGATTTATTACGTTCATTTATTTGTATTTTATTTGGTTCTTTTTATCCTATTCGACAAGTGTGGTATTGTAATCTTCACTTACCGGAAGATTGCTCAGGGCTATTTTTGCCGAAAGTGTTTTTACAATTTCATTTTTTATGATATTGCCGTCGCGAAGCATAATGGTACGGCTTGTAAAAACAGCAATATCCGGTTCGTGGGTAACAAATGCTATTGTTTTTCCTTTGGAATTAAGTTCTTGGAAAAGGTTCATTATTTCATACGATGTTCGTGTATCAAGGTTTCCTGTGGCTTCATCGGCAAGTAGCATCACAGGGTCGTTGACTAATGCACGGGCAATAGCCACACGTTGTTGTTGTCCACCCGATAGTTGGTTCGGGGTATGTTCCATCCTATCGGACAGACCGACTTGTTCTAATGCATATATTGCTCTTTCCCGCCTTTCGGAATGCGATACGGTATTGTTGTACAGCAATGGAAGTTCCACGTTTTCAAGTGCCGATGTCCTTGGGAGCAGGTTGTACGATTGGAATACAAATCCGATTTTACGGTTCCTTATCATGGATAATTCTCCTTTCGAGAGTCCGCCTACAGAAATGCCATCAATATAATATTCTCCTGCAGTCGGTCGGTCGAGACATCCGAGAATATTTAGCAAGGTGGATTTTCCACTGCCACTTGTTCCCATTATACTGACAAATTCACCTTCTTGTATCTCAAAAGATATTCCTTTCAAAGCTCGAACCGTTTCGCTACCCATTTTAAATTCTCTGCGCAGGTTCTCTATCTTAATTATTGCTTCCATTTTCTTTGAATTTATATATTAATGAACTCTGGCAGGGCCGTTTGGTCCCATTCCTTTAGGCGGTTCGGGCATTATACTCTTACTGCTTTTTTCGGACTGTTTTTTGTCAAATGTTACAGATAATACTACTTCATCGCCTATTGAAAGTCCCGATTTAACTATGAAGTATATGCCATCCCCCAAGCCTGTTTTTATTGATCTTCTTTCAATATTATTACCTGATTTAACCCAAACATCACGTCCTTCACTAGTAGAGTTATTCTTTATATCTAGATTTTCGGAGAGTTCCTTATCTACATTAAAATTAATAGCTTCGACAGGAACAACCAACCCTTTTTCTGATGCAACGGCTATGGTAATATTGGCAGTCATTCCGGGAAATAATTTCTCACCGGGATTAGGAGCATCCACAATAACTGTATATGTCACCACATTAGATGTAACAACCGCTTGCAAGCGTATTTGACTAACTGTGCCGGCAAACGTGTCGTCGGGATATGAATCTACCGTGAAGGAAACCTGTTGTCCCACACGTACTTGACCTATATCGGCTTCATCAATGTTCGCTTCAACCTGCATCTTGGTTAAATCTTTCGCTATGGTAAATAGTGTCGGGGTAGAAAATGATGATGCTACGGTTTGTCCCGTATTTACGGCGCGATTAAGGATTACTCCATCTATTGGCGAATAAATATAGGCATAAGAAAGGTCTACTTCCGCCTGATTAAGCGCAGCCTTAGTGTTTGTCAACGCTGTTTCGGCTTGATTGAACCTGTTTACAGCTTCTTCGTAAGCGACTTGTGTGGATGCTTTTGATTCATACAGTTTTTTTACCCTTTCGAAGTTTTGTCTTGCATAATCGAGTTCGCTTTGCGAAGCTTTAAGTGAAGCTTTTGCTTGATTGACTTTCTCTGAAAGTGTGCTGGTTTCAAGTTTAGCAAGCAGTTGTCCCTTTTTTACATGGTAATTATAGTCTACGTAGATTTTTTCGATAACTCCCGATACCTGAGTTCCAACTTCTACTTCTTCAACAGGTTGTATGTAACCTGTAGCCATTACTGTTGATTCTATAATCCCTTCACTTATGGTAGCCGTAGTAAAGGTTGCGTTTTTCTTACTTCCGGCTAATAAAATTATTACGACTGTTATCACAACTAACAATATTACGCCGAGAATTACTTTTAATTTTTTACTTTTCATTTTTTTATTTGTTTTTATGATTTTACATTGTAACCGGATTGCCCATGTACACATCCAAAATTTTCCGTTTAAGCATGAAATTGTACTTGCTTTGGATATAATCGTTGAGCGCACTGATATAATTATTTTGCTGTTGCAGTAACTCCACTGCTGTAATGGCTCCGGCATTAAATTTTATGCTGTAGGCATCAAATGTTTTGAGATAAGCATTTTGCCGTATATCGGTAGTTTGGTATTTATTGTAAGCTGATACTACATCTTGGTATTCGGTAGTTACATCTTGCATGATATCCAATTCCGTTTGTTTCGCATTCAATTCAGCTTTCTGCAGGGCAATCCGGCTTTGTACTACCTTTACTTTAGTACGATTTTTATCAAAAATGGGAATGGAAAGCGATAGCCCTATTTGCTGGTTAAATCCATTGGAAAGCTGTGTGCCGAAGTTTGAATAATCGTTCTGATGACCGGTACCTATACTTCCTGACAAGCTTAAAGTGGGATAGTATCCTGATTTAGCCAATTTAACACTACTAATAGCAATATCAACATTGTATTGGCTTATTTTTATGTCGGGCAAAGTGCTCAATGCTTGTTCCATAACATAGTTCATTTGTGGTAAAGCCGACATTTTTACCAAAGCAGATGTATCGGGATAGATGATTTCCAAATTCTCGTCGGGATGTATGGATAGCAGATTTTTTAAGGACAACAGGCTGTTATCGCGTGTAATACGTGTATCGGTAATATTGTTTTTATCATTGGAATATTGAGCTTTCAACAGCAAATAATCACTTTCCAGAATAGAGCCTGCATTAAATTGTTCTTCGCCCTGTTTCATTTGCTCTTCACTGGCTTTCACCACGGCACTCTGGTATTTAAGAAGTTCCTCGTTACCCAACACTGTCAAGAAGGCTTGCAGAATTTTTATTGTCAACTGGTTATCATATTGCGTCGTTTGGTAGGTTGATTGTTCCAGTTTCAGTTTGTTTTGTTGAATGGTATTGATGATAGTGCCACCTTGAAACAATGTTACACTGGCATTTAAATTGTAGTTACCGCTCCAAGCATCGGGCACGGATTTGCTGTTACTGTAGCCTTCACTTAATGATGCGTTTACGCTCGGCAATAGTTCCAATTTTGACTGTTTATAAGCTTCTAGGTTTGTCGATTCGTTCAATTCTACTGATTGCCGATTGTAATTGCCTTTTAAGGCATATTCTATGCAATCTTCTAATGACATTTTCAATGTTTCTCCCGAAGGTTGTTGGGCTAAAGCCGTTAATCCGGATAACATACCGGCCAATAGGCATAATAAGATTCTATTCATATCAAATATTTTTTTACTGATTTACTGCGACAAAGTTACCGTAAGCAGTTAGGGCTTTTTCCAAAACCTGCCTTAGTGGTTAAAAATCGAAGTTGACATGCAAAAGGGGAGGGACCGAACGGTAAAAAGGATAATGTAAAATCTTGAAAACGGAGGCTTTATATTTGACGTAACAGAGAATAGAAGTAAAAGCTTAATGAATGATTTTAAGGATTAATGTTTAAATTTGCCAATGATAATTATTTAAAATAAGATTATAAAAACGAAAATGACCGAAAAAGAAAAAGCGGCGAATGGTTTATTGTATGATGCAAATTACGATAAAGAGTTGATTTTGGAAAGTTAATTCTTGGTCTGTCTCACAGATAGTTGTTTTTGAGGCAGTTGGTTCGCTTTATGGCTTTATAATAAACTAATGATTTATTTTCAGTATATATTTCAAACCTATACTTGTTTTAATAAAATCTTTAATCTATTTTTGTAGTTCAATTTAAAGACTCATTATACACCATGGGTATAGAACAAGGAAATAAATTAAACCAACTATTGCAAAACTGGCAACATGGAGGAATTTTCTTTACAAGTTGGTTGAATAAAAATGGGTACTCTAACCAGTTAATACACAAATATCGTCAATCTGGTTGGTTTTCATCACTATCTAAAGGTGTTTTATATAGGACCGACGACAAGCTTTCAGTTTATGCAGCATTATCTGGGCTAAAAATTCAATTGAATAAAAGCTTCTATATTGGTGCTCATTCTGCTTTAGAGCTATTTGGATTTAACCATTATGTTCCCATGGGAAAACCCCTTTTAATGGTTGGGCACTCAAAAAAAAATAAAGTTCCCAAATGGATGATGGAAACAGATTTTGAATTTGAAATAAAATTCTTTATTACAGAAACATTTTCTGAGCCACAGTTAACTGTAATAAATAAAGATGGTTTTGAGTTGCTTGCATCTGCTCCAGAACAAGCTTTTCTTGAATGTTTGCTATTGACTCCTAATCAATATAATTATATAGATCTCTTTTATATCATGGAACAACTCACTGCGTTAAGACCGGAGGTGGTTCAGCTGTTATTAGAGAATACAGATAACTTAAAGGTAAAACGATTATTTCTATATATGGCAGAAAAAGCCGGCCATACATGGTTTGGCAAGTTAGATAGGAGTAAAATACAGTTAGGTGCCGGGAAACGACAGTTGACGGATAAAGGCATATATGTGCCTGAATATATGATAACTATCCCCAAAGAGTTGTTTGAATATGAATGAAACATATAAAAAGCAGGTAGTGCTATTAATACGGATTATGCCATTGGTTTATAAAATCAAAGATTTTGCAGTACATGGTGGTACGGCTATCAATTTGTTTGTTAAAAACATGCCACGCTATTCTGTAGATATTGATCTGACCTATCTTCCTGTCAATCGCAGAGAGGAAAGTATACAAAATATAAACAATTATTTGAGCGCCTTAAAACTGCAGATTGAAAAGGCAATTCATGGAATTCGGGTTGTTCACAAATCAGATGTTTTGAAATTGCAATGTACCTTTGGTGGAGCAACTGTAAAAATAGAGGTCAATGGGATCAAACGAGGTATTATTGGTGAAGTAGAAGAAAAGGAACTTTGCGATAAAGCTAAAAATGAATTCAAGATGAGTTGTGTGGCAAGAATAGTTCCTTTCTCATTGTTGTATGGTGGTAAAATAGCAGCTGCATTAGGTCGTCAACATCCTCGTGATCTGTTTGATTTTAAATACATGGATATTGAATCATTTGATGATGTGAAATGTGGTTTCATGTTCTACTTATTGGGAAGCGACAAGCCTCTTCTTGAGATTCTGCAACCCAATTCTGTTGATCAAAAACAAGCTCTCGAAAATCAATTTAAAGGGATGTCGGATGTTCCTTTTGAATATACCGATCTTGAAAATACCAGAAAAGAATTAGTTGAACAAGTAAATCAAAATCTCACTGATACTGATCGTAAGTTTCTGTTTTCATTTGAAAGTGGAAATCCAGAATGGGATAAATGTTGTGCAGGTGATTTGAATGGTTTTCCCGCCATACAATGGAAGTTGAAAAACATCAATACTTTAAAGGATGTAAATGCTTCAAAATTTAATGAAGGGTTAGAGAAACTGAGGAAATTTCTTTTTGAGAACTCTGAGGAGATAAATCAGATTGATAGAAGGTGCATTGGATAATGCTCATGCACTTCTTTATATGATTAATGATGGGCTTAGATTGAAGTTTTATCTAGCTGACTTCTTGATTTTCAATTGTGTTCCATTTCCAAACTTTACTTTCAAAATATGCATGTCGTTACTTGCATTCAACTCTTCGTGTATCCGAATTTGTCTACCAAAGATTGTTTTTATTGAATACTTTGACCATATCCGAGAAAGAAAAAAGCCCGTAAAATCTACATTTTACGAGCTTTTACTATTTTTTTATATTTCCTAGCGGAAAGAGAGGGATTCGAACCCCCGGAACAGTTACCCGTTCACCGCATTTCGAGTGCGGCCCATTCGACCACTCTGGCATCTTTCCTTAAAAGCGATACAAAGATAATTGATTTTTGTTTAAGTTCATAAAGTTGATTTAAAATATTGTTCGGCTTGTTTTTTATCATTTTTATTAAGTAATTATAAAATTATTATTTATATTTTTGCAAATCGAAATATATTTTAAACTACTAATTCGTTATGACTAGAAACAATAGCATCTTTAAATACATATTTACAGTCTTTATATTCTTGTTTTTATCAGCTAATTTATACGCTCGTCAAAAAGTTGGAGTCGTTCTTAGTGGAGGAGGAGCAAAAGGATTTGCCCATGTTGGTGCCTTAAAAGCAATTGAAGAAGCCGGTATACCCATTGATTATATAGTAGGAACAAGTATGGGATCAATTATTGGTGGTTTGTATGCTATTGGATATACAGCCGATCAGTTAGATTCTATTGTTCAGCATCAGGATTGGATGTATTTATTTTCTGATAAAGATAAGAGAATAAGTATGTCATTATCGCGTAAGGCTCAGGTTGATACCTATATATTGTCAATACCTTTTAGGAAGAAAGAATTCAAGCAGAACTTAAAAGGTGTTGTACGAGGGAATAACCTGGAAGCATTATTTTCTACATTAACAACAGAGTATGCAGATTCGTGCGACTTTAATACATTTCCAATACCATTTGCATGTGTTGCAGTAGATGCCGTATCCGGAACCGAGCACGTCTTCCATAATGGCGTTTTACACCAAGCTATACGAGCAAGTATGGCAATACCGACAATATTTACTCCTATTGATTGGTATGGAAGTATATTGGTAGATGGTGGCGTCAGAAATAATTATCCTGTTGACGTTGCTGAAGCTATGGGAGCTGATATAATAATAGGGGTTGATGTTGATGTTAGAACCAAGCATACTGCTAAGGATTTAGAAATGGCGACATCATTACTATTTCAACTAGTGATGCAAAATGGTCAGGAAAAATATTTTCGCAATGTTAAACGTTCTGATTTGTATATACCGGTTGATTTAAGTGGATATTCTGTAGGAAGCTTTACAAATGCTGCAACCGATTCGATTATACGTATAGGCCACGAAACAGCATGTTCATATATGCCACAATTGTTGAGTGTGAAAGAAAAATTGGGTTTAGGTGATACAACTACAGTTACTACAAAACCAAGTTATTCATACAGTCAGAATCAGGATTCTATATTAATTTATAAAGTAAGATTTGAAGGATTTAATAGTCGTGAAACAAGGTGGTTAAAAAATAATTGTAAGATTAAACCCTTTAATGTATATAAAAGAGAAGATTTAACCGAGGCAATTAAAACCTTGCATGATAGCCATACTAAAGCAGATATAGAACCTTCATTACGCGATACGCTTGATGGTTATGTACTAACATTCATCATGCAAGAGCGTTATGATTATAGCTTAAATTTAGGTATGAATGTTGACACAGAAGAAATAGCGTCAATCATAACAAATGCAACTTTTGGAGTTAATACACCTACACCTTCATTATTTTCGTTAACTGCACGTTTAGGCAGACGTATAAATGCAAAAGGTGAATACTTTTTTACACCTTATCCATACGGAACATTAAATTTTGAGCTCGGAGTTGATTATAATGGAATAAATATATACGAATACGGGAAAAGAGCTTGTAATCTGACATACGTAAAACCATCAGGATCTTTCTATTTTTCAGATCAATCATTTTCCGATCACGACTTTAGAATGAGTGCAGGTGTAAATGTCGAATATTATGATTATACTGATACACTATATACAGACGGATCAGAACGTTTAGATTTGATCGAAGACGGTTTAATGTTTGATTATTTTGTTGAATTTAATTATGATACATTTGATCGCAAGTATTTTCCTAAATATGGAACCGAATTAGATTTTACCGCTAAATTACATACAGATAATACGTATTCATATTCCAGTGGTAGTCCATTTTTGTCAGTTATGGCATATTGGCAATCTGTATTTCCGTGTAACAGCTATTTTGCAATAATACCATCAGTATATGGGCGATTTATTTTCTTTACAGATGGACGTGCAGTTCCATTCCACATTTCAAATATGATGGGTGGATATACTGCTAAACGATACTATTCGCAACAATTGCCATTCGAATCATTGTCACATTTAGAAACATTTGAAAATTCTCTTATTGCTACCGGTTTAGGTTTTAGAGGATGCATATTAAAAAAGCACTATATAACGCTTACCGGAAACTTTGCAATGACAGATGATCATGTCTTTTCAATGCACAGAGAATTGATATATGGTGGAGCCTTAAGATATTCGTACGATAGTTTGGTAGGCCCCTTAACTCTGTCAATGGGATATACTAACAGATCTAAGTTTGGAGTATATCTTCATATTGGGTTTATGTTCTAAAAACAAAAGAGAGCTTTATATCTCTCTTTTAACTTTTATATATTTACTATTTATTTGTACTAATAGGGGGAGGTAAAACGCCTTTCATTAGTAATTCTCTATTGCCATTAAAAGATTTGGTAATAGCTTTCCCATTACGCGTTAGTCCGTTAAATGTGCCATCATCAACAAGATTCCATAAGGCATATTTTGCATGTCCGTCAATGTCAATTAATCCGAAGTGGTTTTCTGTACCGTTAGGATGTTTATAATCTTTCCAAGGTTCGTCAAATATCTCAAAATAGAAACAAGTGATACTATCTTGAGACGTCCATTCACGTAATCTGTCATAGTATAATTTCTCTTTATATTCGTCAGCAGCTTTCGAACCATTTAGTCCATACATTGTTTGCTCTTGGTTAATGACTTTTTGAATGTTTAAATTAATATCTACTGATGCATTGGCACTAGCACTATATGCTCCATCTAAGGTTGCCCAACCGGTTTCTCCAATAATTACAGGTTTATTAAAACCAATTGAGCGCATATAATTAACAACCGACAAATATTGTGTTTTAGTATATGCAACAGCACGTTCCATTGCTCTATCAATTTGTACAATAGAATCTAAATTGGCTTCCTCTAAAGGGATGTGCCAATATGATGGATTATAAAATGTATCATGAAAAGGGTAGGTATGTACAGAAATAAAATCGACCGATTGATATAATTCCTTAAGCAAATCTGTGTGATAACTACTATCGCCACCTCCCCATGATGCAAAATTGTCTGAACATGTAATCCATACATCTTTTGGTAATTTGTTTTCTTGTTTTAGTGCTTGCAGATATTTAACCCATTTTAAAATAATGTCTTGTGTAACATTATAACTTGCAGCCCAATGAACCATAGCTTCATTCCCAACAGCAATACATTTAACAATATCAGGATATTTGTTAGTGTATTCAACAGCTTTTTCTATTTCGGCAGTATTACCCACAACATTCTCTTTGTCATGGTGTACCGAATCAGTCCTAGAATTTTCAGCTTCAATCCAAGCACCTAACATAACATAGAGTTCTAAACTTTTGTCTTCTTTTTTTAATTCACTTATAGCTTGTAATAAATTAGGCGTTTGTCCTAATTGTGTATCATATAAGCGTATTAATTTTATACCCATAGCAGATAGAATGCGCACATCTTCTTTTAAATCACTAACAGAAGGCACTGTATCTCTAGACAATTTTCTATATCCTCCAAACGACATAGCAGGATAATTCGGATTGTTTATTATTTCGGCAGCAGTGCGATCTTCTGCTACTTGTTGTTTAGAGCAAGAGCTAAATCCAATGATAGTTACTATGATTAGATTGATGTATAAAATAATAAGTTTCATTGCAGTGAATATTAGGGCAAAAAAAGCCGAAGTGATATCGCTTCGGCTTTTATGCAGAATAATATATAAATTATTTGTTTACGCGGAATTTCTCGTTACCATCTTTCAAGAATCCAACAATTTGGTTAGCGGCAGCAATACCAGCATTGATATTTGCTTCTGCTGTTTGGGCTCCCATCTTTTTAGGTGTACAGAAATAACGTCCAGGGAATTTTGCAGCAAATTCTTCATTAGCAGCAGGAATGATATCTGTAATATAACGAAAATCAGGACGTTCTTCCATAGTTTTGATTAACTCAGCTTCATTAATAACCTCTTTACGAGCAGTATTCAATAACAATGCTCCCTTAGGCATACGAGATAATAATGAGTTATTGATTGAGTTTTTAGTTTCTGCAGTTGCAGGAATGTGTAAAGAAATAAATTGGCAGGTTGAATACAATTCTTCTGCCGATTTAAGTGCTTTTACACCATCTTTCTCAATAACTTCAGCCGGGCAGTAGGCATCAAATGCGTAGATATCCATTCCAAAACCTTTGGCAACACGTGCTACGTTGCGACCGACGTTACCATAAGCATGAATACCTAATTTCTTTCCCATTAATTCTGTACCTGATGTACCATTGTAAAAATTGCGTATACCATATACCATTAATCCTAAAGCTAATTCAGCTACTGCGTTAGCGTTTTGTCCAGGTGTGTTCATTACACATACACCTGCTTTTGTTGCAGCTTCCAAATCAACATTGTCGAATCCTGCACCTGCACGTACAACAATCTTAAGATTTTTAGCAGCTGAAATAACTTCTTCATCAATAATATCGCTACGTATGATGATGGCATTTGCATCAGCAACTGCATCAAGTAATTGCTTTTTATCAGTATATCTTTCTAACAAAACCATTTCATATCCTGTTTCGTCAAGAACCGCTTTAATACCGTCAATAGCCACTTTGGCAAACGGCTTTTCTGTTGCAACAAGTACTTTCATTTTATTTAGCATTTTGTTTTTCAAATTCAGCCATACAATCAACTAAAGCTTGCACACTTTCAATAGGAAGTGCATTGTAGCATGATGCTCTAAATCCACCAACAGAACGATGTCCTTTAATTCCAACCATTCCTTTTGAAACAGCAAATTTCAAGAAATCATCTTCAAGAGCTTTGTATTCTTCTTTCATAACGAAGCAGATGTTCATACGAGAACGATCTTCTTTATTTGCAGTACCAACAAACATCTTGCTATTATCAATAGCATTATATAATAAGTTAGCTTTTGCAATATTTTTCTTCTCCATTTCTTTCAATCCACCATTTTCTTTCAACCATTTTAATGTTTGTAAAGCGGCGTAGATAGGTAATACAGGAGGAGTATTAAACATAGAACTATCATTGATATGTGTTTGATAGTTAAGCATGGTAGGGATATAACGGCTAACTTTGCCTAACAAATCATTTTTAATGATAACAAAAGTAACACCTGCAGGAGCAAGATTCTTTTGTGCACCACCATAAATCATACCATATTTGCTAACGTCAACAGGTCTTGAGAATATATCAGAAGACATATCAGCTACTAAAGGTACAGGAGAATCTAAATCTTTTAAGATTTCGGTACCATAAATTGTATTATTAGTTGTGATGTGGAAGTAATCTGCATCAGCAGGAATAGTGAAATTTTTAGGAATAAATGTGTAATTAGCATCTGCTGAAGAGGCAACTTCTACCACTTCTCCAAATCCTTTAGCTTCTTTCAAAGCTTTTTTTGCCCATACTCCTGTATTTAGATATGCAGCTTTTTTCTCTAACAAATTAAATGGAACCATGCAGAATTGCAAGCTGGCACCACCACCTAAGAAAATAACGGAATAACCTTCCGGTATGTTTAATAATTCTTTGAACAATGCTATCGCTTCATCAACAACAGGTTGAAAATATTTTGCGCGATGGCTGATTTCCAAAATTGATAAACCTTCACCCTGAAAATCCAAAACTGCTTGGGCTGTTTTTTCAATGACCTCTCTAGGTAAAACAGAAGGTCCTGCATTAAAATTGTGTTTCTTCATACAATTATATTATTGGTGTAAAATTTTAATAATGTTGTTTTCTATAAAAATTACGAAAATGACCCACAAAAGTACTATATTTTCCTTGGTATTTAAAATATATAAACGAATATTTATCAACACGTATGTTTTGTTTCTAACTGATACCTTTTTTATTGTATTCAGCTGTGTTTTTGATAATAGCAATTATCGTTTCGCATGCTTTTTGTAAGGATTTTACAGGTAAATATTCATCTTTACTATGGAAAAGCATACCTCCTGCAAATAAATTAGGGCAGGGAAGTCCCATAAAAGACAATCTAGCACCGTCAGTTCCTCCGCGAATAGCTGTGATTTTAGGTGTAACACCGATTTCTTCCATTGCTTTTTGTGCAATCTGAATAATATGTGGGTGTTGCTTGATTATTTCTCCCATATTTGCGTACTTATCAGTTATGACTAAAGATGCGCTTCCTTCGCCAAACTGCTCGTTGATGCTATGTTCAAGATATTGCAGGAAATTCTTTTTTCTGTCAAATTCTTCAATATCAAAGTCTCGTATTATATAATGTAGTATGGTTTGTTCTACGCTACCATTAATAGAATCAAGATGATAAAATCCTTTACGCCCTTCGGTATTTTCAGGAATATCTTCGTTACTCAATACTTCGATGATTTTACCTGCTATAAGCATTGAGTTTTTCATAATTCCTTTTGCATATCCGGGATGCACATTCTTTCCGTTGATGGTTAAGACAGCTTTTGCGGCATTAAAATTCTCGAATTCAAGTTCGCCTAGTTCACCTCCATCTACCGTGTAAGCCCAATCTGCTTTAAATATCTTAGTATTAAAGAAGTCTGCGCCTCTTCCAATCTCTTCATCAGGAGTAAAAGCTACATATATATTACCATGTAATATTTCGGGGTGTGCTTGTAGGTATGCAATTGCCGATACAATAGCTGCAATGCCTGCTTTATCGTCAGCACCTAGTAGAGTTGTTCCATCTGAAACAATTCTTTGCTCTCCATCAGGAGTAGTTATAATGCTTGCCTTAACATCTTTGCCCGAAACGGCAGGACTCGTGTCCAAGTGTGCGATGAATCCTATACTGATATCTGTTTTGTCAGTATTCGCAGGCAGTAATCCGTATAAATAGCAATGTTTATCTAATGTGATTTTAGAAACGCCTAGTTTGAGCAATTCTTGCTCCAATAGGCGTGCTAATTCAAATTGACCTTTGGTACTTGGAGTATCTGTTGCATCTTCATTCGATTGAGTGTCGAACGTAACATAACGTAAAAATCTTTCTAATGTATCTGTCTCCATATTTATAGTATCAGCAGGTTTTTGCTAAATTAGTACTAGCACCAAAGAATTTAATTTGTTTGCCAGTTTCTTGGTACGATACACAACAAGCAATACCATAATCATCACTGCAACGTGTACTTTGCATCAAATCATCATTTTCGTACTGAATGACATGGCAGCACCATCTTGTTCTTTCACAGCAGCTAAATAACCCATATATACCCATTGTACAGCTTCTATTGCATTTTGTGCCTGACGAGACAAATCAAAACCATAGGATTTACCCATTTCGATAATGACATATAATGTTTTTATTTGTTCAGAAACCTCTTCACGCAAACGAATTATTTCATCGCTCATAGGTCCTAGCAAGCTTTCTAAATCTTTTTTCTTTTGTTGGATAAGAAAATTGACACCATATAAAGCTACGCGACGATAATTGCCAATTATACCACCACGAGCATAATTGTCGGGCAAACCCGTAAGCACGCCTAACGAACGGAACTTTCATATTTCTGGTGTATATACGTCAACCGCATTGTTCCATTTCCGGTTTTTAAAATTCATAGTGTAAAGTATCTAGAATATTATATATAATTATGCTGGTAATTTGATGCCACGAAATTACTATATTTATGTTGTACAACATATTGTTTTAGCAAAAAAGACATTTCTATTTAGTGATTTTTAAGTTAAATATTACCATTTCGTTACAAAATACCGATTTGCAAAATAAAATGAGTCTATATCACTGCATAGCCGATAAACAGGCACTTTCTGCCGAATTTGTGTGCCTAAATAAAATGTCGTGCTTATCGCAGGAGAAATTAGAAAGAGGCGTGGTATGTGCGAGTGCCGGGAATCATGATCAAGGCTTGGCATATGCTTGTAACAAATTACGCATTAAATGAACTATCTTTATGCCTGCACATACACCCAAACAAAAAGTGCGTCAAGTACGTATGTTTGGTAAAAAATATGTAGAAATAGTACTAACTGGTGATGCACTTGATGATGCATAATTTGAAGTTGATGTATTTTGCAGAGCTCATAATAGGGTGTATATTCCTCCATTTAACAGCAAAAAAAATATTGAAGGACAAAACTAGCTACCTTTTTAATGTAAAATGACCTGTCAGTTGTTTATTGATAGGCTTTATTTTAATCAAAAACCAATAATCCGTATTTGGTAATGGATTACCTTGATACGTACCATCCCATCCATCAAAATTATCTTCAGCCGTGTATAATAATTTACTAAAACGGTCATAAATGTAAACCGAATGAGATATAAGGTTAATATTTTTTATTGTCCACACATCATTTACGCCATCTCCATTGGGAGTAAAGAATAAATCTGGGATAATTGGAATATCAAGATAAAAACTAAAAGTAGCCTTACACATGTTGGCGTCTACTATCTGAATAGTATGATTACCAATTCCTATGCCCTCAAAATAACCTGTAGGAGAATATTGATTTTGATCTTGTAAGAAAAATTCATACGGAGGAGTTCCGTTTGTGTAAACAATCTCGCCTGCTCCTGCCAATTGGCTATCTTCTACAAAAGCTGTAATCATTGGATTCTCATTGATAGTAATAATGGTTTCTAATACTGTAGAGCATTGATCAAGTTCGACACGTACCGAATAGGTTTCTGTATTATTTGGCGAAACAGTTTGATTGACATAGCTTGGGTTGCTTATATCATACCCTTCCCACAAAATAGTAGCTTGGGGTGGGAAATTATCTACAGATAACAAAACACTTTCTCCTTGACAAATGTGTGTATCGGGAGTAATTGTTATCTCATCTAAGTTTATAATATGAATCGGGAAAGAAGTCGTATTTTCGCATCCATTTTCAGCATATGTATACGTGGCTGTTACAATATTTGTATCGAACGAAGTGAGTATATTATCTTGAATATTATTCCCTGCATAATTACCTCCCAAGGGAAAAGCTTTATCCGTGAGACTGAGCAGATTAAATGGAATATCAGTGGAACAGATATCAATCTGCTGATGAGTTACCTCAGGGATATAGTTTTCTATCGTGTACTCAATCGTATTGGTTTGATTGGTAGCATCGGTTACTGTTACAGTGTACGTTCCAGCACATAAGCCTGTAGCGGTAGCTGTGGTTTGTGCCAATGGGTCGTCCCAACGGTAGCTATAGGGTTCTATTCCACCACTAACAGTTACTTTGGCTGTACCCGTACAGGTGCTACTACCTAGCGTTGGTCCGCTACTGATATGTGACTCAACACAAGTACCATTACAGTTGCCATACGTTGGTGTAGAACTCTCATTTATTCTCCATGCATCTCCATCAGGTATTCTTCTAAAACTCATTCCTACTTCTACTGTGGGCACACTCATAAGAGCTCTTTGATCAGTAGAAATCTCACTAAAACTAGATGGGGCTGTACCCATAGAAGAGAACGGATTACACAAAGCAGAGTTCAAGCTTGCCATATCTCCCCAAGCAATTGCGTCTTGTGGTTGCAATGAATTATCATAAATAGCTAACCATCCAGCTCCATCTGGCAACCAAAAGCGTGCATCTCCATCTGGGCTACTCATACAGTATGTAGCAGTAGTACCATTAAATTCTATTTCTACTACATTGCCACCATTTGCCACCAGTCTTTCAGTAGGAACAGGATCGGCTCTACTTCCTCGTACTATGGCAAAACCTAAAGCGGGAACAATTGTCCCTTGCGGAATAACAACCGCAGCAGACCCCTCTCCTGTATAATTACCTAGTACATAATTTGATATATCAATACTTGCACAAGGATTCGGATTATATAATTCTACCCATTCA
>RZYM01000025.1 GCA_009930305.1 Bacteroidia bacterium | reverse complement strand
GAGTTAGACCCTAAATACATAGATGTAATAGTAGAAAGGTATCTAAATTACACAGGAAATAAGAAAGTGAAACTAAATAACAAAGAAATAACTTGGAATTAATAATTAACTAAAAAATATGTTTAAAACAGCGGAATATGTGTCCCCTATGCACCCAGACAAAATGTGTGACAGGATAAGTGATGCAATATTAGACTTATGTCTATATCACGACAAAATGTCAAGAGTAGCAGTAGAAACTATGGGAGGACATGGAAAGGTTTATATTTGTGGAGAAATAACTTGTACCCACAAAGTAACAAAAAAAGAGATTAAGAAAATAGTAAAGGATATAAGCGGAATAAAAAATGTAGAAATAAACATAGTAAGACAAAGTCCAGAAATAGCACAAGGAGTAGATGTAGGTGGTGCAGGAGATCAAGGAATAATGGTAGGGTATGCTTGTAATGAGAATATAGAACTAATACCACAAGAAATATACCTAGCAAGAAGTATATGCCAATATATCTATGCAGAAAACCCAAATGATGGAAAGACACAGATAACATTAAACGATAAGAACGAGATAGATACTATTGTAGTAAGTTGGTGTGGATTAGATGAACTAGAAATAGACAAACTCGTATGCGAGTGGATGGATGATACAGAAATAAACCAAAAAGGGGACATAAAGAAATTATATAATCCAGCAGGGAACTGGGATATTGGGGGATTTGATGCTGATACAGGATTAACAGGTAGAAAAATAGCAGTAGATAATTATGGTCCAAGAGTACCAATAGGTGGTGGGGCATTTTCAGGAAAAGACTGCACAAAGGTAGATAGGTCTGGTGCTTATAAAGCAAGACAAATAGCAGTAACTGAATTAAAAGAAAACAAAGCAAAAGAAGTAATAGTGAAGATAGCTTATGCAATAGGCTATGAATACCCACTAATGGTAACAGCAGAGATAGACGGAAAAGAAAAAGATATAACAAACAAATACGACTGCAGACCACTATCTATAATAAAAGATTTAGAATTAAGAGAATGCTGTTATAATGTACTATCAGAGAGAGGACACTTCAGTAACAATTCTATATGGGATATACCACTCCCCCACCCTACTAAACAATAAAAATATAAAAATACCACTCCCCCACTCAAAAAATATAGATCACACCTCGGAGTAGGGGAGGGGATTAAGCCAATAGGCAAAGCATTATATAACTTTAAAAAATATATGGCTAGACCAACAAAAAGAGAAACAATAAATAAGAGAATTGGTGAGGGTGTATCAAAAAAGACGCCTGAAACCTTAGATAAATTAAGAAATGCTTTCTCTATAGATTCAACAATAGAAGAAGCCTGTTTTTATGCAGGAATACAAGAAAGCACATACTATAACTGGAAAAAGAAAGACCCTAAAACAATGGAAGATCTAGAAAAATTAAGATTAACTCCAATTTTAAAAGCTAGAACAGAATTAGTAAGTGGAATTGTAGGGTTTGACAACGCATTGAAATACCTTGAGAGAAAGAGAAAAGGTGAGTTTTCTATAAGACAGGAAGTAGAATCAAGCGTAAATTTGAGTGTAGGAGAAAGTATAACAGATGAAGAAAAAGAAAAAATTAAGAAAGAATTAAAAGGGGAATAAATGGATATCATAGAAGATAAAAATAAAAGAATATTTGCAGGTGAAGAAAGTTTATTATTCTTCAGCCTTTACTATTTTAGCCATTATCATAACTATTCAGTGCCAGATTTTCATAGAGAGTGGTATGAAGCATTAAATAATCCAGAATTACAAGGAGAAATGTTAATTGGATTCAGGGAATCAGCTAAAACTTCCCTAGTCAAGATTAAAGTAATACACGATATCTTGTATAATAAGAAAAGATTTATAATATGGACTTCTAAAGATAAAAGAAAGGCAGAAGCAAACTTGTTTGATATAGCATTAGAATTACAGACAAATAAAAGGATATTAAATGATTTCGGGCAATTATTTTATGAAGATAATATGAGCAATGAAAGATACAGTAAAAAGAAAGGTGTAGGAGAATTCATAACTACAAATAAGATAAAAGTAAAAGCATATTCAACAGGACAATCACCTAGAGGAGAAGTATATAAAGAATACAGACCAGATCTAGTTATTCTAGACGATTACGAGAATGTAGATACAATAACATCAGATGCATATACAACCGAAGTAATACATTATATTGACGAACTATTATCAGGGTTATCAGGAAATGCCCAAATAATATCATTATCAAATAGATTAACTTTCGGTGGATCTGTTAGCTATCTAGAAAATAGAGTAAAAGACTTCGATAATTGGAGAATATTTGATGTTCCAGTAATAAAAGACGGAATAATACAATGGAAAGATAAATATGTAATGACAGATGCTGAAGCTGAAGAAATAAACTCAAAGATAGAAGATAGAGCAAAATGGAAAGTATCTCTACAATCAAAAGAAAGATTACTAGGATACCAAGTATATAACAGAGAGATGTTAAATACTCCACTAACAGAGGAAGAAATAGAATTCAAAAAAATGTGGTATCTATATAGAACAAGAGAAGAACTAGAAGCAATAAGAACAAGGAAGTTTTTATGCATAGATACAGCATTAAGTGAGAAAGATTCTGCTGATTTCACGGGAATTGTAGAGTGTGAAATAGATAGAGATGGATATTGGAATATATCAGCAGATCAATATAAGCTAAATCCAAAAGATTTGGTAGATTTTATGATAACAAAACATGCAGAAAAGAACTATGAAGCAATAGGAATAGAAAAAACATCATTTACAGAGGGATTAAAACCCTATTTACAAGAGAAAATGAGAGAAAGGGGCATATATCTACCTATAAAAGAATTAAAACACGGAGGAACACAGAAAGAAACTAGAATAAGAGGGCTAATTCCAAGATACAGTAATAGATCTATATATCATATAATAGGTGAGTGTGAAGTATTACAGAAACAACAGCAAACCTTTCCTAAAAGCGAACATGATGATGTGTTAGATGCAGAGGCATATCTATTACAATTGATAGGTAGTACATCAGATAGACAGCCACAGCAATTTGTTCAAAGTATAAACCCTGGATCGTACAAAAAGGGATATACTAGTTTTATAAAATAATACAAAAGTTAAAAAATGTGTTATACTATAGATAAATAAATAACATAAATCAAAATGTTGACCGACTACAATATTGAGCATAAAAATATTGGGGGAAAAGAAGAATCTATCTTATATATAAAGACCGATAAAAAACAAAAGAACTATGGTGAGCTAAAAGGTAAGGTTGAACTTTCAGAATACCAACCAGATGGTGCTGAAAAAGACATGATATATGAAATAAGAAAGAACTTCCAACTAGGTGAAGAAACTCTCACAAAACCAAGAAGAGAATTCAATGATTTATCAGTACTCGATAGAGCAATGATTGATCAAATGGCATATAACAATTTTATGCCTAATGATGGTGACTACAATGATGGTGACCCTTTGTCTGAATGGAGAAGTAATGCACAAAGACCAATTATAAGAAACAAAGTATTATCAATTGGTGCTCACGCAACAGCAAATGTAAGAGCTCCTAGAGTATTCGCTTGTGATGATGACTCAAATGAACAAAAAGAATCTGAAGAAGTAATGAGCCTATTAATGGACTTAGATAATTCTAGGGCTAATTACATAAGAACATATTTATACACCACTTTAACAGCATTATTTCAACCAGCTTCAATAGTTTATAGGGAATACTCAGATGTATACAGAATGATAAGAACAGAAGAAGAAGATGAAAAAGGAAATATAAAAAGCAAACTAATAAGAGTAAAAGATGAGGAAAAATCTGGTCCTAAATCAGAAGTTGTTCCTGTAGAAGAAATATTAATACCAAACTTCTATGAAAACGATATACAAGAACAAGATTGGGTAATAAGAAGAAGAATAATATCATATGACACAGCAAAATTAAAATATTCTGATTGTAAAAATGTAAAATACTTAAAACCAGGTATTTCTGTTATATTTGATGACGCAAATCAAGGTTTCTATGATGTATATGACCCAGAAATGAGAGATTATCTATCAGAAGAAGTAACATACTGGAATAAGAGCAAAGATATAAAGATATCTAGTGTAAATGGAATAATAATGGGCGAGTGTGATAAGAAAAACCCAAGAAAAGACGGAAGATACCCATTTGCAAAGATGTATTATGAAACAATGGATGAGGGTAAATGTTTTTATGGTATGAGTTTAGCGGCAAAAATGACACAAGATGCTAAAATCATAAATACTCTATACCAAATGATGATAGATGGTACTTATTTAAAGATAATGCCTCCAATGGTAGCAATAGGAAGTGATATGATAGGAAATGATGTTATGATTCCAGGTCTTACTACAACATTAACAGACGAAAAATCTAGTCTTAAACCTATAACAAATCAATCAGATACAATGTCTGGATTTAATATGTTATCAGAGGTAGAAAAGAGTATAGACGACACTTCTGTTTCACCTGTAAGTCAAGGACAGGCTACTGGATCAACAAATACTGCATACGAAATATCAAGATTAGAAAGAAATGCCTCAACAATGCTAGGTTTATTCAACAAGATGCAGGCTGATTTCTCTATACAATACGGTATGTTGGTTAAAAACGACATAATACAATACTACACAATGGCTAACATTGAAGATATATTAGGAAAAGATAGCTTAATGTATGAGCAATTCATTATTCCTTCTAGCAATGATGCAGGTAGATCTAAAAATGCCGTGGTTAGATTCAAAGATATGGATGAGATAAAAAGCAAAGATGAATATTTAGAAAAATCTTATAAACTACTAGAAGAAGAAAAGAAAGAATCAGAGGAGGGAAATGAAATGAATATATACGAAGCAAATCCTATATTATTTAGAAATGCTAAATATTCTTTGATAGTAGATAGTGAAATAATGAATCCAAATAGTAAAGACCTTGAAAGAGCATATAAGCTTGAAGCATATGATAGGATGATACAAAATCCTCTAATAAAACAAGATCTAGTAACAAAAGACTTCTTATTGGGTGCATATTCAGACCTATTCCAAAGCACAGAGAAATATATGCAAGATGAACAGCCTATGCAAAATCCTATGATGAATGGGCAACAACCTAATACAACACCTGGAAATCCACAGAATAATATGAATCCAAGTGAAACAACATTAAAAAGTGAGGGTAGTTTAAATAATCTAATTAACAAATAATATGACAACAACAAGAGAGTGGTTATCTATACCAATGGATAAAAGACAAGAACTAAGAGCAAAGTTTGAAATAAGACAAACTGGCTATGTTCAAACTATTGGGGCAGTAATATTAAGTGATGGAATATCTGAGAACGATTTATACAAATATTTCTCACTAGAAAACATAAACAAAGTAATGGGATGGGAGGAAAAAACACAGGAGGAAGCATTTGAAAAATTAATTAATCCTAATATTAAAAAAGATGAGGAAAACAACACAAAAACAAATGAGCAAGTCTCAAATGAAAGCACAACAAAAGCAAAGACTATTGGAAGAAGTAAGACAAAGTAAATTAATAGAAAAGATTTACGAAGATTTTAATAGTGAAGAAGTTTCTGTTCTAAATGTTCAAATGGTTATAATGGGTCTACAAGCAGTTATAGGTAAGAAAATAGAAGAACAACAATCAAAAACAAAGATAGAAGAGTTTGGATTGGCAAAGGTTTTAGATCCTAAAATCGCAGAACATAGAAAATATATTAAAATACTAGAGGAATTAGAGGGTGAAAGTGTTATGAGCTCTTTAAAAATAATAAAGAAGTTTGAAGATTTAATAAACGCTTCTTTAGACAGAAAAAATGATGGTATTATTTTAAGAGATTTAGACATTTATCAATTAATGCAAAAATATGAGGAAACTACTAAATAGACTATTGTCAAAGAAACTAAAAATGGAATATCCAGAGGATATAATGACAATAACAAAAGAAAATAAGATGTATTTTAAAGGGAAAGAAGTTGATCTTAAACAACTTGCTAAATGGAAAGATGATATAGAAGTGTTAAACTCTTTAGAAATATATAAAATATTAAAAGATTCAATGAGGAATGATGCACAAGCATTAATATTCAAAAAATCTAACAACTTCGACGATGTTTTAAATGGAAAGATGATACTTTGGACTCTAGAACAGCTGGATGCATATGTAGGTTCAATATTATTCAAATATACAATAATGCAAAGTATAAAAGACAGAGAAGATGCTATGTTAAACAAAGTAAAAGACAAAGAAAATAATATAAAAAAAAATAAATATACTTTATAACAAAAAAATGTTATAATATACACAACCAAGTAGTAAGGTTGTGCGAGAGCAGGTTAATTCCCTCATGTCCTGCTCTCACATAACCCTATTATAGGGAGATGAAGTTAAACATTTAAAAAGTAACAATAAATAAAATGGAAGAAGAATTTAAAAAAAATGTTGATGAAGATTCTAATCAACAACTCGCAGGAGAAAAACCTGTTGAAAAAAACGAAGTTATTTTGGAGGAAAAAAAGCCAGAAATAACTGAAGAAAAAACAGTTTCTTTACAAGACTATGAAGATGCTATAAACGCTATCAAAAAAGTCAATGAGGATAAAGAAAACTATAGGAAAATGGCTAATAAATATAAGAAACTTAATAAGGGTAACGCCCTTGAAGATGACGAGGAGGAAGAGGATGAAAAGGATGAGGAAGAAAGTGCCAATAAAATAGCCCAAATGGTTATAGACAAAATTTCTCCGATCCTTAAACCTAAGGAGGAAGATGAATACCAAAAAGTAACTAGGAGGTATGAAGAACTAAAAAATTCTATCAACAATAAATCTCCAGAAGTACCAAATGGGTCTTCATCTAGTTTGAAAGAAATTTCAAAGGAATCACCAAAGATTTCACCAGAAGTAAGAGCCATTTTAGTGCAACAAGCTAAAAGGACTGGAGCTACTATGAAAGATTTGGAAGAAAGGTATCTTAGAATAATAAATGAGGGATAAATATTTAATAAGTTTTAATAAATAACAAATGTCTTCTACAAGATTAGATATTACACCTTTATATTCAGAAGCTTTCTCAACAGTTGCTGATGTAAAGGTTTTAGTTGCTGCAAATGCTACAGCTTTTTATCCAGGAGAGCCTGTTGTAAGAGCTTTAGGTGCTGCAACTTGTACAGTTATGGCTACAAACAAACCAGTAGTTGCTACTGATTATGTTGTAGGTATTGCTACAAGTGCTTCTACACAAACAGCATCAGTTGCAGGATATGCTTATGTTAAACCATTATCAGAAAATCAAGTTTGGTTAATAGACGCAAACGATTCAACAGCTGTAGATACTCAAGCTGAGTATGATGCATTAGTTGGTGATAGAGTTTTAATGGATTTAACAGCAGGTAAATATACTTTACTTACAACTGATGGTGCTACTTATGGTTGTGTTATCGTTCCACTAGACATAACAGAACATCCAGGTAAAATAGCATTTACATTTAGAAATGGTTGTTCTCCATTAAGCTAATAGAACAAAATTGAGATGAGGGAAATATATAATTAAATAATAATTAAACAAGATGCTTACATCTCAAAACAATTTTGCTTTGGTAAGAACAGAACTAGATGCGATTTTCTACCAAGCATTCAATGATGTAGATATGATTCCAGGATATGCTGATGCAAATACAGAAGATATATTCAAGAAAATGACTATAGATAGACAAGCATATATCCAAGAAACATTTGCTGGAACAGGTTTCTTCAGTGAAACAGGTGAAAACCAAGGCGTTTCAATGGATCAAGCTGAATTTGGATATAAGAAAATCCATGCAGTACAAGACTGGACAAAAGGAACAGAAATTTCAAAGAATTACTTTGATGATGATGTTCACGGAACTTACACAAATATAATTAGGGATATTGCTTTAAAAGCTAGAAGAACACAAGATAATAATGCTTTTGAAGTATTTAGAGGTGCTTTTGATACTACATTAACAGCTGATGGTTCAATATTTATTTCTACTTCTCACCCATTATTAAAAGGTGGAACACAATCAAATTATATTGCATACGCATTATCTCCAGATGTTTTAAACCAAGCTATAAACAACTTGGCTACACAAAAAGATCAATCTGGAACAATAATGGGAACTTACCCATCAATATTGTTAGTAGAACTTTCTATTTTCAAATATGCTAAAGAAATAACTGAATCAGCTTTGATTGCAGATTCAGGAAATAACAACATCAATTTCTTCAGATCAGCATATGGATTTAAAGTATATACTTCACCTTACTTATCAGTTGCCGCAGGTGCTCCTACTGGATGCTGGTTTTTAATGTCTAAAAACCACTCAGTAACAAGAATGATAAGACAAGGCATAGTTACTTCTTTAAGAAACTGGGATTTATCTAACAATAGAACATATTTCTACCAAGCAAACTTCAGAGAGGCTGTGTTTGTTAAAGATTATGTTGGAGTTGTTGGAGGAAAAAACCAATAGTTAATTTGGGTGGGGGAAACTCCACCCTTATTTCTCTAATAAATTAATCGTATAAACATGGCAATGAAACCAAAATTCACAGGATTCAATGGATTAGAACTTGCGGGAGTTAGTGAAACAGTTGGTGCTGAAACAGTAACTGCAATACTAAGAGATTCTAACCAAGATATTCTTTTCGCAACAGGTACAACTGTTCCAACAGATGCTACAACGGGGTATGCAAAAGGATGTTTATTTATAGATACAGATGTTGCCACAGGAACAGGGTCTTTATATCTTAATAAAGGTGTAAATACAGCCTGTGTTTTCACTCTTGTAACACAAGCGTAATTTGTTGAATTTTAGAGCATGTCTTTAAAAAACATGTTCTATAAACTTAATAAGTAAAATTAATTAAATGAGTGTTATAAATTCATACGAAATAAAACATATTTCTGGAGCAGGAACAACACAAGTAATATCAACTTCTGGAAATTTGCACACAATAAACATAAGTGTAGCCTTTACTACAGTAAACATCTACGATGCTACAAGTGGAACAACACTGCCTATATTCTCTAATGGTACAGGGGTGGGTTGTTTTATTATAGATGGAAGATTTAAAAATGGATTAAGAATAATAACAGTTGGAGATAGTGGGAAACTTTCTGTTACTTACAATAGTTAATATTTAACTTAAAACAAATGAATATTTCAACAGTAAAGGCAGAAATATCCGCTGTAATGCATGGAACTACAATGAATAACATTGTTTATCCTTATGGTATTTTTAATAGGGCTTCAAGGCAATTAATACAAGATATAGACTTATATGAAACAAAGAAAACAGTAAGTCTAGGTACTATTTACAATGGAGTATATCAATATGCATTACCAGTTGATTTAAAAGGGAATAAAATAATAGATATAAAACCTCAAAGCAATAGAAACAATGCAATATTTATACAACAATTCGGGCAAACCTTTGATATATCTAAAGATATAGCAACAAATAAATTCAATATTAAATCAGATTCAGGAGTAAAATCTATACAAATATCAGCACCCTGTTTATTACCTCCAACAGTAATTACAAATGCTTCTAACATATCAGGAAATGGAACTTGGGCAGGAACAGTAACAGATATAAGAAATAATAGTATAAACTTTGTAAAGAACAGCTCAATAGAATTTGATATAACAGGTGCAACTCCTACAATATACAATGAAACATTAACTGCTATAGACTTATCAGAACATGAAGACCAATCATCTTTGTTTTATTATGTTTATGTGCCTAATGTGTCATCTTTGACTTCCGTGACTTTTAAATGGGGAAGTAGTAGCTCAGATTATTGGACTTGTACATCTACTACAACACAAGAAAATACAGAATTTCAAAATGGTTGGAACTTGATCAAATGTAATTGGGACTCTGCAACAGAAGTTGGAACTCCTGATAGTACAGCAGTAAATTATGTATCAATAACATTAAATACAGACGGAACAGCACAGACAGGATGTAAGATAAACTATATAACATCAAATCTAGGTCAAATACTAGAAGCTGAATATTATTCATCATACTTTTTCAGAGATTCAGTAACGGGTGCTTTCAAAGAAACAGTTACAAGTGATGAAGACCTTATAAACCTAGAAACAGAAAATATAAACTTATTCATATATTTAGTTGCATCATATTCTTCACAACAAATACTAGGAAAAAATGCTTCATATGATGTTAGTTATTACGAAGCAAAATACTTAAATGCATTGATAAAATATCAAGCTACTAATAAATCAGAATTCCAAAAGGTCAGTCAGCCTTATTATAAAATTCGTAAGCCATTTAGAAAGTAAATAAAATTAGATGACAAAAGTAGAATTAAATGGAGTTAACAAAACCGAAAATTTCACTCTTGTGAATAATTTTAAAGGTTATAGAAATAAAGAAGATAAAACTTCTATAGCTGATGGATGGATGATAGAGGGTTCTAGAAATGTTTTACTTACAACAACAGGAACTATAAAACCAAGAGGAGGATATGTAAGACTAGGGCAAGATAGCACTACAATATCTCCAATATTATCTTCTTATGACTGGGAAAGAAGAAATTCAGATTATAGAAATTTAAGGGCTGGTAATGAGAAGCTACAATTTATATCAGATTCTGTTTGGTATGATCTACTAACAGGGCTATCTGACAATGTTTTATTCAGATACACAGATTGGTGGGATAATACAGAACTAAAAGCAGTCCTCTTGATGGTAAATGGAACAGAAAACATATATGAGTGGAGTGGTGGTGCAACTACCTATGCAAGTGATGCTACAACAACATTAACAAAAGAGGGAACTACAACTTGGGCAGAAGAGGGATTCTACAACATAGATAATGATATAGGTGATTCAACTACTCAATTTACAATAACAAACCCAAGTGGAACTACATTTAGATACACCTATACTAGCGTAGGAACAGATCCATTAATAACATCTGTTACTTTTGCTATTGGAATGAAAGTATATATAAAAGCACAAAACTTTAATGCAGGAAATAATGGAGTATTCACAATAACAGGTGCAGGAACAGATTACTTCGAAATAACAAATGCATCAGGGGTAGCAGAAGATACAAAAACTATTGGAACAGGATTTATAACATTACAGCCAAACCAAATAAGATTAGGTGATGTAACACATACTTATCACGGAGGTGCTAGTACAACAACATTAACAAATATAATACCAAATATAACACCAGCAACTGCTGGGGATATAATATTCCAAGAAGTAAAAACAGTACCTGTTGGTAATTTCGGATATAATTCAGGATTCACATTTAATCCCTCAAAGATAGACAATATTGCTAACTTCAAACAGCAACTTTATGTTTATGATAATGATTTAAGATATATCTATATATCAAAGACAAATGAATATAAAACATTTACATTTACAACACCGACAAGATTAGTAGGAGAGGGTGCTTTGGTTACATTAGATGGAAGCCCTAGAGCTATTTTAATGCAAGAAAATACAGTATATATATCTGCATCAGAAAACCAATGGTATACAATAAAATTTACACTTTCATCTGATAATGTATATGAAGATATAGAAATAGAAAGATTAAAAACAGCATATTCTAAAGGTGCTAGAAGTCAAGAATATACAACAAAAGTAATGAACGATATATACTTTATAAACTTTGAGCCAATAATGGACTCTTTAGGTAGAGTAGCTAGTATTTCTGATACACCACAGACAACAAACCTATCAGATCCAATAAGAAATGACTTTGATGCTTACAATTTTGAAGATGGTTCAATATTTTATTATAAAAACTTCGTATATATAGCAATTCCAAAAGAGGGAATAGTAAGAATATTCAACCTAGCAGAAACTTGTTGGGAAGCCCCACAACTTTTGCCTATATCAAGATTTTCAGTAATAGATGGAGAATTATGCGGACACTCTTATATAAGTCCAATAACATATAAACTATTTACAGGAACTAAAGACGATCAAGATCCAGATGATGCTACAACAGGAACAGCAATAGATGCTTTGGCTATATTTTCATATCAAAACTTTGGATATAGAGATCAATCAAAGCATTTTAACGAATATTTTGTAGAGGGATACATAAAAGAAAATACCGACTTGACTTGTGGGATAAATTATGAGATTGATGGATTAAATGGTATAATAGAGAAGACAATAAATGGGTCTGACACTACTGTAGTGTGGATAAAAACAGATGATTCTTCTTTTGGAAAAACAGCAATAGGTACAAACCCACTAGGAGGAACATTAACAAAAAATACTTCAATATACACAAATCCGTTAACATTAAACAAATTCAGAATAATTTTCACAATTCCTAGAGCTGGTGGATTCTTCGAATATGCTAGTTTCTTTAAAACAAAAGAAGTAGATTATGACTGGGAAATACTAGCTTTCGGTCCTCTTGTAACAGTATCGCCTAATAATAACGCACAAATTAAACAATAAAATATGAAGTATACAATAATAACTAGCAAATATGCTAAAAAAGATTTAGAAAAAAAGAAAGGATTCCTACAAGAACTAAATCAAAGAATAGAAATACAAAAACAAAACAGGGAAATATTAAGAGGTATTCAAAATGAACAAAAAAATAGAGATGAAATTGGAAATAGAGAAGAAATGAAAGAAAAAAGAAAATATGATTTTGAAGATAAAAAGATGGGACACGAAAAAGAATTAAAGAAAATGGACTTGGATATAAGGTTAAAGGAAATAGAGAGTAATAATATACAGAAAAATGAGGATTTAAAAAAAATTAACCAAATGTAAAAATGTCTACAATAAAAGTGAATACACCATATGGGGAACAAGAAGTAGATTCTGAATCTGGTTTTCCTAAAATGGATAGTGTTACTGAAACTCCTAAAATAGATCCTATACCAAATGAAACAACTCCAGCAACTCCTATTCCTAATACCCCTACTACTCCCCCACCTAGTAATGTTCTAAATGAACAACAAAGAGCAGATTTAGACAATGCATATAATAGAATAAATGATGGAAATCCAGGTGAAAAAGATCAAGAAAATATTAATTATGCAAAGGAGAATTTTGGATATGTAGAGCCTGAAAAAACTGAAGAGAAACCTTTAGAACAGAATCAAATAGATGAACTAAACAAAGCCTCTGAAAGAATAAGAAATGGTAATGCTGGTGAACAAGACCAAGCAAATATTGATTTTGCAAAGGAAAATTACGGATATGTAGAGCCAGAAGCACCAATGAACGAGGAAACTGATATAAATCAAGTAGAAGAAAACACTTTTGATACTCAAATACAATCAATGGTGGATAAAATGGAGGAGATTTATAATAATTGGCTATCTGATTTTGAAGCTATACAAAATGGAACATTTGCATTAACAGAACAAGAACAAGGATTACTTAAGAGTATAGAAACAAGCCTAATAAGTGCTAAAAATGCACAAATAGAGGCTAATAAAAACTATGAGGCTATGATGGCTCAGTCTGGTATATCAAGTGGAAGAAATAGATATTCTCCAGAGATAGAAGCAGGAAATATAAAAAATTCTGTTGATGTTGGTATTGCAAAAATATCAGAACTAGATTCACAAGCATTAAAATCAAAATACGAACTAGAACAACTTATAAAAGAGAATAATCTCACACAAATAACCTCAAAATATGAGCAAATGCAAGGTTATTTACAAGAAAAAGCACAAACATTAATAAACACAGAAGAAATTATAAAGAACTACGAAATAGAACAACAAAAGCTTAAGAGTGAAGCACAAAAAGATGTTTTAGACTATCAAAAAGACCTTATAGTAAGCGGATATACACCAATAACAGAATATACGGATTTGTCTGGGCTTACTTATGAGGATATATTAACTTTTAATGGAACAAGTTATATAAAACCAAAAGAAGATATAGATTCTACAACAAGTATGAAAGAATATGCTCTTGCAATAGAAACAGGATATACTGGATCATATATGGACTTCATAAACGCAGAAAATGCTAGTTATGATGTAATAACAGACCCAATGACAGGAGAAACAAAGATATTCAATACAAAGACAGGAAAATTTGTAGGATCTGGATATAGTGGTGGAAATACAAATGTCCCAGATGCTAATTGGGAACCAGGTAAGAGCTCTTTAAATGGAAAAGTTATAACAGATGTAAATGGTGCTATATATGACTTTACTAGATATGCAACAGATGAAAATCAAGTCAATGCAGTTTATTATTATGTTAACCAAATAGGAAAACTAGCAAGTGTTGATGAAGTAGATGCATTACTAGAAGCAAATGGTGTTAATTCTTTTACAGGACAGCAATTTATAGATGCTGCAAATGAATATGGTATATCTTGGGAAGTTATGCTTGGTTTAATGCAACACGAAAGCTATCTTGGAAAATCACCAGTAGCTGTTGATAATAACAATTTCGGTGGTATTACATTTAATAATCAAGAGTGGATTAAAGAATTTGGTGGAGTAAAAGGAAGCCCAAGAACAGCAGGTGAGGGTGGATATTATGTTAAATTCCCAACAGTAGAAGATGGATTAAGAGCTCAGGCTAAATTACTTAAAGATTTATATAAGAAATCAGACGCAGTAACTACTAAAACAACTCTAACCCACGAGGAAAAAGTAAATAGCCTTACACCAACAGCTAAATCTGTTTATGATGGAACAAGACAATTAAAAGACTTAACATCTGAACAACAAACAATAGTTGGTAATCAATTATCTAGTCTTGGATTAAAGACAAAAGCAGAAGAAGAACAAAAGGTTAATATGGAAAAAGAGTTTGATCAAAACATCAAAAAATTAGAAGAAGTGTCTTTATTAATAAAAGGTATAGATGCTTCATCTGGACCAATTAGATTTGCAAGGACTCCTCAGACTTATGAAGATAAATCAAAATTCCTAGCAGAGATAGATAAGATTATAAGTAGTAAATCATTACAAGCACTTATAGACGCTAAAAACAGTGGTGCTACATTTGGTGCATTATCAAATGCAGAACTATCTCTTTTAGCATCTTCTGCGACAGCTTTAGGTGGTAGAGCAGATAGAGATAAGAACAGTGGAATGTTGAAAGGATTTAAGGCAGGAGAAGAATATGTAAAAGAACAGGTTGCACTTATAATGAGTGAAATGCAAAGACTAAATGCATTATCAAAAGCAAGAGGTGATATAGAATCTGGAAAGACTGATATAGAAACAGTTGAAAAAGATATAGAAGATCCACTTGGACTTAGATAAATAATAATTTTAAATAAATGACAAGAGAAGAATTTGCGAAAAAAATAAAAGCAAAGTATCCAGCATACAATGATATGGATGATTTAGAATTAGCAAGAAAAACTCTAGCCAAATATCCTGTATATAGGGAAACTCTTAATGTTGAGCCAGAAGATAGTAATCTTAAAAAGTGGAATGACTACTTTTTTAAAAACAAAGGAAAAGACACAGAAATAACACAAAAAAATCCTAGTATAGTAAATATGCCAGAACAAAATGCTGGAATACAAGTAAATACTGCACCAATAAACAGTGCAATTAATACAAATAATATAAAACAAAATACTCCAGTTATCCCTAACAAGCAACCTGAAGTATCAATAGGTGAAAAACCTAAAACATTTAGTGCAAATTATAAAGAACAAAGCAGTGTTGGTGAAATTGCTGGTAAGATATTAAAACCAGTAATAGAGCCATTATCTCAAGGATTAGCTACTATAACATCAGGTGCTAGAGCATTCACAAATATATTAGCAGGTGTAACAGGAGAAGCATTAAATATGATAATGCCAGGAGAGAAAGCAAAATTTGGGGCTGTAATGGATGAAGCTGATAGATACGCAAAAGATGCCATAATGGGTTCAATGCCATCAACTAGAGAGAAAATAAAGGCAGATACAGAGGAATTAAAGAATCTAGGGGAATTATTGAGCTCATATAATAATAAAATGGGTATTGGAATAACAAGTAAAGGTAGTGAGGATACATATAATAACCTTGTAGATCAATATTATAATAAACAAGCAGAGCTTTCAGAATTTGTAAAACAATCTTCTTATTCAAAATCATTAGATGAGGCTATGAGAGATTATCAGATAAATTCAGGAGTAACAGTAGATAAGGATGGGAATATACAAGGTCTTGGATTAGAACAGATAATTACATTAACAAATATGGCTGTATGGAATGTATACGGTGATATTTTATTATCTCCACTATTATTAAAAGGTGCAAAAGTTTTAAAAAATCTAGTAGCATATAAAAAGGTAGGTCAAGCAACTACAGGTCTAAATGGAAAAGTTGTTTCAAATACTTTTGGTAAGGTAGGAAAAGCTACAGTATCAAAAGATATTTATGGATCTGCAAAAACGGTTGAATTAATGAATATAGGTGGCACAAAGAGAGTAACAATGACTAAAAGCGGAAACTCTATAATAATAAAAGGATACTTAAAAAGAGGTGTTGGTCTTGGTGGAGAATCACAAAAAACATTATTAAATGCATTAGAATCATCTTTCGGAAAGAAAGCTGGGATAAGTATATCAAATGGAAACATAATAATAGATCCAACTACTTATGGAATAAGCAAATTTAACACGGGTAGTTTTAATGCAGTAGCAAAAAACATTACAGCATCTATTGGAAAAGTAAATCCTTATGTTGGTATGACTGAGCCAGAAATTAAAATAGAAAAGAATAATGCATATTCAACAGAAAAAATGGCTTTCATTTTAAATAGAAACAGGTCAAAAGGAACTAAAGTAAAAAATGGAGAAATAATAACTCCTATTAAAGATGTAAGACAAAATCTAGGTGCTATTATGGAAGATTTAACTGCTGATGAAATAAACGGGATGATTGTTTCTAATAAACCAGTAGAAGATTTAAAAATGTATGTAGATGAGAAAGCAAAGGTTTATTACAATACATATAACAACATGATTTCCGACGCAGACAAAAAGGGTATAAAAATAGACGGGGACATGATTATAAAAGACATAAAAAATGATGTATTATACAAAAATGTTGAAAATCTAGTAATAGAGGGATTAAAAGAAGAGATGATATCAATCAAAGACAATGGAGAATTCTACACAGAAGTAGATAAATTCAAGAAAGAAGTAGAAGCCCTAAACTCAATAAATGCAGATTTAAGAGTTATTTCTGGACAGCTATCACCAGCAAGGGCTCATAGTATAGTGCAAGACTCAAATAAAACATATATAACTTGGGAAACTAACCCAACTAACTTGAGTAAAGCAAGAGCAGATGAACAAAAAAGAATATTAAAACAAGTTGGGGATTTAACTAGAGTGTATTTAAGAAGAATAATGGATGAATTTACTAATGGGATATTTACAGAGATAGCTCAAAAAAGAGCTTCTTATACTGGTATAAATGCCTTATTAAATGACATAACAGCAAAAGCAGAAATACAACAAACATCTAAAGAAGTTGGGGAAAAACTACCATTGATAGGAAGATTATTAAAGAATATTGGTGTTGGGGATATATTATTTGCAAATCCAAGAAGAGCTGGATTAAAAACTGTTGTAAATTTAGCTAATTCAAGAGTAGATGTACCAGATGAAATAAACGCAGATTTTAAAGAAGCATTAAAGAAGTGGACAGTTAAAGATAAAGTAGAGCAAAGAAGACCTTATAAACCAATGAATGTTCCTTTAAGAATACCTCAAAAATCTTCTTACAAAGAACCTGTAATTATTACTCCTTTTACAGGATTAACAGAGGCAGATAAATTAAATCTTAATACAAAAATAGGATATAACAAACCAGAAGTTATAAAGAAAAAATCTTTACTAGATTTAGCTAAAAAAAGTAAAACTAGAGAAGAATTTGCTGATAAAGTAGTAGAAAATTGGGATGAGTATAAAGATGAATATAATAAAATACAAAAAGATATATCAAAAGATGAAAAAGTAATAGATATTATTTGGGATAAATCAAAAAAGGTTATTAAAACTTCAGAAAAAGCAATAAAAGACCCAAATAAATATGAAACTGTAAATGATTATATAAAAGCGTATGGAAAACCATTATATCACGGTACAAATGCTGGTAAAGAAATTGAAAAAACAGGATTTAAGAATCTACCACCTATACACGGAAAACAGATAATGGGTAAGGGTATATATTTAACACCAACGAAAAAGGAAGCTAGTAATTTTGGTGCAGAAGTTTTAGAAGTATATGTAGATCCAAGTGTTAAAATCTTAGATATAACTCCAGCTACACATTGGAGTATTATGCAAGAAGCTAATGAAAAATATAAGAATATTGATGTTGAAGAAGCAATATCAAAGTTACTAACAGAGAAAGGATATGGTGGATTAAAAATGATAAATGCTGGTAATAAAGGAGAAACTTATATTTCTATATTTAATCCAGATAAATTAAAAACCAAATCCCAATTAATAGACATTTGGAATAAAGCTAATAAAATAGCAACTACAAGAGCTGACCTATTAGAAGAAGC
>RZYM01000065.1 GCA_009930305.1 Bacteroidia bacterium | reverse complement strand
GGCGTCGACTTTGGCTTTCAAATCTAATTCAGTTTTAATTCCACCACTTGTAATAAGTTTTGTGCTACTACTTGTTGGTGTAGTTTCAATCTCAGTCAACTCTTGCACATTACTTGCATTCACGCCATAGACTCGCCTTAAAGTTCCTGTTGTTGTTTTATCAACTTTGTTACTCCCGTCATACTCATTCGCCCACTCTGTCGAAGTCGCAGTCTTTTTAATTATTTGCCCAGTAGTTCCACCGCTCGGCACTCCTTCGCCAGTATCACCTTTTGCTCCATTTGTAACAGTAAAAGTTTGTGTCGTAGAGTCGTTAAAAGTTATTGTGTAAGTATCAACAAGTCCGCTAGTTCCAGTTTTTGAAATTGAACTTATACCTTTGCCATTCGATACCATAAAAGTCGTTGTAGTGCTATCATTAAAAGTTATTGTATATGTGTCGACAATTCCAACTGTTCCAGTCTTTACAATCGTATTTATCCCTTTCCCGTTTTTAACATTAAAAGTCGTCGTTGCCCCACTCGTAAAAGTTATTGTATATGTGTCCGTAAGTCCGCTAGTGCTTGTTTTTGCTACCGTTGATATTCCATTCCCAGTTAAGCCTTTCAAATTACTAAACTTGAATTTTTTGTATGTCTTGCCACCAACAACATTGTCGATAAGTTCGACATTAGGCGTGCCAACAACCCCCGCATTTGTTGTGTCGGGAGTGTCTGATAAATGCTCGGCAAAATCTTGCGAATAAAGACCAGAGTTTACCATAGAATTTAATTGCTCTCTTGAAACCCTATCTTGTAATTCATATTCATTTCCACTATTAATAGTTGAACTGTCAACCTTATCTCTGCTCCAAGTTGCCATAAATATTCTCCTTTTTTAATTTTATCATTACATTACACAAAGTGTCAACTTTTTATGACACCAATTATTGCTTTATCTCTTGCAATTCCAAATCGACCATCGGCACACCGCTCTTTCTGAAATTGCGACCAGTGACTCTCCATAAATAAGTTGTGTCATCTTTATATTTTATCGCAGGTGTTCCAATATTATCTTTATCTAATCTAACAACATCTCCAACTTGTAATAATTCTCCATTAGACCAATCTTTTGCCAAATCTCCATTTGAATAATAGTAATCATCACAAGATATAGTTACTCTACAAGTTGAAATTCCATTAGAATAATCTTCTATAATATTATCAAATATTAAATCATAAATTTCTTTATCTGAGTTCTCTACATCACTTCCAATATAATTTACATTGTCGCCTATAAGTTCATTCTCATAAGAAAATGAATATATATTTTTATTTGAATTATAAAGACTAGATGTCTTTACTTCATTTACTTCTCTTAAAAGTATTGAAAAGACTGCATTTTTTAAATCACTTGTTGGGGTATCTAAATCTGGGAACTTCATTGATATACCAAATACCATTGAATGTAAAGTAGAGTATATGTTTAGACGATTTATATCTGGAATAGTGGGTGAACTAAAATAATATTCTTTTGAAGACGCATTATTATCAGATATCCTAACAACGCTTCCGCCACGAGAACTAGAACTACCATATAACATCTTTGAAAATGGGTATGGGTCACCATCTAAATGGTCTACATTATTTATAATAACATTTGAAGAATTGACACTATAAAAGAAACATAATTTTGATAATTCACCTGATATTACTACTATTTGTCCATCTTCAAGATTATTTAATGTAAAATTATTACTATTATCTTTTAAAGATACATTTGTAAAGTTCGCAAAATCTTTAATATTATAATTAACTGATTTTTTATTATATGAAACATTATCATATTTATTTTTTATAATAATATCTTTATCAATCTTAGAAAATTGATTTTTACTTTTTATTACTATTATTTTATCATTTTTTAAAAAAACTGGTCTTGCAGAAATGAATTTAATATTCCCATTATCGTATTCTATTAAATTTGTTTGAGTTGCTTTGCAAATCTTATCAAAAAAATCATATAGATTAGTTTCTTCTACATATGAATTTGTAATCATAAAATTTGAAAAATAATCTTTTATTGTTAATTCAGTTGGGCTAGCCCCAGTAAATTGTTTTACATAATTTGATGTAATATTGTCTAAAAATTCTTTGATATAACTTCTAGCCCAATTTGTATTATAATCTAAGACTCTATACAATAAATCAAATATAGTTTTATCATAATATACTCTTTCACTTATGTGTATATTTCTGAAATCTTCAAGACTATTAGTTATTCTTATTGAAAATACTTTATCACTACCATAATCACTATCGGTAGTTATATGGCTTTGAATTTGTTTTCCATTAGCAAAAATTTGTATCACCACATTCGAATTTGGAATAATCCCATCAGTCACCATATCAAGAATTTCGCCATTCACATCATTAATTTTAGCACTTCCGCTATTGGGGACAACCCCATAATAAATCTCTTTTGGTTGTCCAGTGCTTTGGCTCAAACTTTCAACTTCTTTAAGTCCGCCGAACTTATCAATCTCAAAGTATCGTAGCATAACACGAATAAGGGTCAAACAAGCATTATAATTTGCCCTATTCCAATTAGTAAACTCTATTGTATGTGTTGCACTTTCGCTACCTAGATTTATTGCCCATTTATTATCATCACTAAAAATTTCAGTAGTGCCATCGACAATCGCTCGTGTCGGAAATTGATTGTTCTCTAAGTCGCCGAACACAATTATATCTTTCAAATTCGTTGCATTACTAAAAGTGAGTTTAACCGAATATTCTTTTGAACTAGGAACTGCTCCCCAAAAAAACTCTTGTGGTATTTGCTCATCTTCCAAATATCCGCCTGAATTTTCTACATTGTCGAGATAACCATTGCTATCAAAAGCCAACTCCCCACCATTCGCCCAAGAAAGCCCATTAGAGCCACGAAACTCGCTTGTTGGTATGTTTGAGTAAACTCCACTAGAAATCGCCTTAATCGAAGTGTTAGACACATTAGAATTAGTGCCAGCACTATCAATCTTATTTGTTATTGTCCCAAGCACTTCACTTTCAGCATTTGGGTTCACTTCAATTCGTAATTTTATGTCCGCCACTTTTTCTCCTTATTATTCCCATATTGGATATAAGTCTAAATCTTCAAAAATGGAAATATTTTGATTAGCAAAATATGTCGCACCAGTATAATCTTGTTTTGTATTCCAACCAACAAAACTTTTCTCAGTTGGCGAGTTGTAAAAATCATTCAAATTTGCTAATGTTTTTATTTTTAATGAATTTCCCCAATTTGATGTTTCGGAAGAAAGAATTGAACTATCTATTACTTGCCAATAATCAGTATCTGTCAGTTCGTGTCCGCTACCACTGGTATCATTTATATATTTATAATAACTCGTTATATCATCTTCTGTATTTTTTACTAAATCATTTTTATTATATGTAGTTTCGGCAGAATATGTGGCGTATGTTACAAGTGTTAAAGCGACACCACTATCATCAGTAAATTTATATTCAATAGTATATTCATTCAAATTGTTAAGTGTCCCGATAAAAGAAATCTCATAATCAAGCACCCCGAAAACCGAAGTCCCAACATTAAACATTTTTGCCATTTCTTCTGGTTCGCAATACATATTATGTTCAACCCAAGTCCCAAATTGTTTGTCCCAAAAAATCACTGGAAATTCATTTGCAGAATTTATCACTCTGCAAAGTCTTTGATAATCTTCTATCTTGAAATATTTGAAATTGACTTTACATCTAGGCACAACAAAAGTGTCATAATCGTTTATATTTGGAATTGAACCATCATTTGACCTAGTTGGCTCATCAACATAAGTTTTTGTATTTACATTAAGTAAACCTTGATACCCTATGCCACTGAACCACTCGCCATTGATACAAACGCTATCAAATTTATATCCATTTTCTGTCTGTGCAATTATCATTTATGAAACTCTCCTTTTATGCTTTTGCAAAATGCCCAACACGCACACCTTCTCCATACACTGAATTTTCAACTACTTGTCCAACTTTCTTGCTATCGATATAAACATTCCCATAACCTTTTGCCGAACCTTGCTTGCTCGCTTGTATCATTGCATTATAAACCGCTGGGTAAACCGCATTTGCAAT
>RZYM01000064.1 GCA_009930305.1 Bacteroidia bacterium | reverse complement strand
GCTCAGTTTATTGAACAGTGTGTGGACTTAAATACAACTGCGACAATTTACCAACCACCCCTTGGTGTTTTTAATGTGACCAATCAAAGTGCAGACCTTAGCTCTGGTGATCCACAAGATGGTCTCGATATTAAAAACGCACTTTGGTCTCAAGTATCAGGTAAACCCTTTACTGTGAAAATTGTTGCACTCGATGATGATAAAACAACTTTAAAAAACTTTACAGGAAATGTCATTTTAGATTTGGTAGATTCAACCAATATCACCGATGAACAATCAACCTGTACCAATGCCCCGCTATTACAACAATACAAAAATCCCAATCCAAAAACGAATCTTTTTAGCAATCAATCAACAAAAGATTTTACTCTTCAATACGATAAAGCGCATGCAAACAGTCGCTTTCGAGTCAAATTTTATGACTTTTCCACCATAGAAACGATAGAGGGACAACCGTGTTCAGTAAGTATCACCAGTGCAAATATCAATGGTGTGCCTCAATGTTTTAATGATATGAACAAAATTAAAAAATACTTTCCTTTATGCTCAGATGATTATACGAATGTGTGTGTTTCAAACCAACAAGGGGGTGATGATAACTGGAAATGTTATGAATGTATTACAGGCTATAATCAACCCGTTTGCTCCCGTGATAATTTTGCCATTCGACCTGCTGCATACAATATAGGAATTAATGTAACAAGGCTCATTGGTAAAAAAGAGTATACACTTGATATTAATGCGACCATGCTTAATTCTGATACCAATGTTTCAGGGTACAATCAGACCATTAACAATAGTGCTGATAAAAACGGTACTGATGAATTCGTACTTCCACTGACATGCACAACCTTAACAACAGACAAAAAAACACTGAGTAATGAAGCTACCTTTATAGAAGGTCGAAGCGAAGCTACAGCATATGCTTCACGCAATGTAGGAGATGTTTTAATTACCTATAATGACAACTTATGGACACAAATAGACAGAAGTGCCTATAATACTAAAGCATTTAGTGACTGCATAGAATCATCTTCGACCAATACCGCAAATGGAGACGGAAAAATTGGCTGTTTACTCTCAGGCTCAAAGCAATTTTATTTCTTTCCAAAAGCATTTGATAATACACTGTTACTTCAAAATTTCAATAATGGTAACTTTACATATCTCTCAAATGATGGAAATATGAGTGCAGAGCTTCTCTTCAGTCCAAGAGCCATTTTAGAAGATAACACAACCGCTACTAATTACACAGCTGGTTGTTTTGCACGAGATATTACCTACACCGTTGAATTAAATGGAAGCATACAAGATAAACGCAATCGTATTCGTTATTTTGAAGATGGTGTTACTTCAAATTTTGAAAACAACAATACAATAGCAACAGCAACATTTAGCTCAACCGAAGACAATTTTATAAGTGGTACAGCAAATAATCTTCAAATGCTTTTTAATTTTACACGAAATATTAATAGCACAGATGAACCTTTTCGAATCAAAAGAAATGATTTTAATATTACCTCAGTAATTGACCAAAATAATACTAGTGGTGATGATTTCAATCGAACAAATGATCATAATGCCACTTTTTACTACGGTCGTGTTTATTCAACCGATTATAAAGGAGAAAGTCCTATTACAACAACCATTCGTTATGAACTCTATTGTAAAGATTGCAACAGAACGGATTTTAATATTACAAGTGCACAAAGTCCAACATCACTTACTTGGTACCAAAACACTTTACATGTAAATGCTGATGGCAATGTGACAACCAATGGATTTACATCGGTTGGTACGACATTAATTAACAATGCAAACACCGCAACTTCAGGCAATATTGCTAATGGATTTGAAAGCAATACACTAAGCTTAGCCAATGGAACGCCAGCTCCCTACACCGACCGTATTCAAATGCGACCCTCTTCATGGCTTTTGCATAACCTCTATAACCCAAATGCGATAACCAATGATTTTAACGTAGAGTTTATTCGTTCGGGTAACTGGGTAGGCAAAGGTACATTAAGACAGACTGTCGATCTTAATTTATCAAAACAAACACAAAGTGAGTATGAACGATGATTTTGCGTAAAGCCATGTCTATGATTGAATTAGTGATTTCTATTGTAGTCATGGGTATTAGTATTATGGCTTTACCGCTCATATTAACAATGACACAATCAAATAATTTAAATGCATTTGCTATCGGCAATTTACTTTCACATTCTGTAACAACATTGCATAACATTAATACATACCCATGGGATGAACAACTCTTAAATAAAGTTCCAGCCCCTGTCTTAAGAGTAGACAATGGTTCTGCTGTTTTCGAACCTCTAAGTTCCTCTGTCAATCGTCGCATAGGGCATCAAGAATCTCTCTTTATTCCTCGGCGCCAATTTGATAATAATTTGACTGCTTCAGCTATTGGACTAGAAGGAACAATACTGAATGACATTGATGACTTTCATGGGAATAAATACAAATTTACTTCATATGAAGTAAATAAAGACTATGCTTTAGATATGAATTCTTCAATTAAGGTGGTTTATTTCCTCGATACAACAAATTTCAATACTAGCTCTCTTTCATTTAATTTTGATTATTTAGACAATAGCAAAATTTCTAATTTATCAACCAATATTAAACTCATTATTAATGAAACAACTATTGATGGGGTAACTTCTGAAGGTTCAATTCAAGAACGTATAACACTTAGACTTTTTCGTTCCAACATTGGAGCACCATCATGGGGAGAAAGATTATTTTGATGAAAAAAGCTTTTACTCTAATTGAATTAGTTTTTGTAATTGTCATATTTGGTATTGTCGCTGTTATTGGTTCAGAAATTTTATTGAAAGTTTATGATAATTATCTAAGGACAAGAAGTCAATTGGAATATCAACAAAAATTAAATCTAGCAAGTCAGCAGATTTCATTGCGTCTCAAGTATGCCATTTTTGATAGCTTAATTGTCAAAGAAACCAATGCAAGTAATCCAGCATCTATTCAAGGGCACTCATTTTCAAATGATATTACCATTTATGAATGGATTGGAAGAGACAATGAAAGCTTAAGAGGGGATAGTAGTACAAAACCTGGGTGGAGTGGTTTTGTAGATTTATATTCTCCAGATACAAATGCTACTCAAATTAAATCATCAGGAAGTAATTTCAGTGATGCAAACAATACAATAAATGCTCTTTCATATGGCACAAAAACAATTAATGATGCAGTCATTATCTTTAGCAATGCTTTGGGGGATAGCCTTAATGGCTATGGATTTAACTATATACACCATAATCATTATAAAACTTTTCCTATAGTATACAAAACCGATGATATTTTGGAATATACCAATACCTATCCAACAGAACATCGCATAAGTGAAAAATATGACCTTGCATGGACAGCCTATGCTCTAGTACTTGAAGGAGATGGAGAAGATAATAAGACACTAAAACTTTATTATAATTATCAGCCATGGAAAAATGAACGCTATTATTCTCATGCTGATTCTTCAATTTTAGTAGAAAATGTCTCAAAATTCTACATGACTCAGGAAAATAAAAGCCTACATTTTGAACTGTGTATTAAAGATCCTCTTTATCCGAACCTCAAACCTTATTGCCAAGAAAAAGGTGTGTACTAATGCGTAAAGGTTTTTCTCTTATTACAGTTATTATTTTTATAGTTCTTATTGCTACTTTAGGAGCCCTATCTCTCTCCTTTTCAACTCAAAACGTTAAGCAAAAAACTGACCAATATTTGTATGAGCAAGGAGAATTACTGATTCAAAGTGCTATTAGTTATTCACTCTTAGCATTAAGTGGTTACGATTATACATCCAGATGTTTAGAAAATATAGAACTTTTTTATCCAAATAATACAAATTGGCTATTAAAAGCCGACGTTTCTATCGCCTATATTGGAAACTCACTACCATGTAGTAATAATCACATATTAGACAATAACCTGACTACAAATGATTCAAATCGTACTGTTATTATGGATATTATTGTAACTGATAACAACATCTCCACAGAGCCCATTCGTTTGCATCGCCGTACCATTCAAAAGCCGTAATTTCAGCCTTTAAACCTCCTTTTCATTTAAGGTTTTATTTGTTATACTGACCTTACAAACCCTTAAAAAAGGGAAGGAAAAGGAGACAAGATGAACACAAGTATCGTAGGAAAA
>RZYM01000063.1 GCA_009930305.1 Bacteroidia bacterium | reverse complement strand
ACAAAAAAAGTGCCTGACGATTTGGCAGGCACCTAAAAACTAAATAGAAGATGAGATTAGAGCTTTTTCTTTCTGTTAGCCCACTTTGCAATCAATGACAAACCTACGGTCAGAATATCTATGATAATCTCTATGACTTTATAAACATTGCTATTCATTACATTCCAGGTAAAGGTGAACCGCTACTTTGCATAATAATTCTTCCGTTCTGGTCTTGCCAAGAAATAAAAGCAAATGCAGTTTCTGGCTTGCCGATTGCAATATTATTACAAAAAGCATTGAATGTTTCCCAACCAGAAGCTGGATCTAAGTCCAATTGGTAAGTATAAGTCCAACCAGTAACTTCGGGTAAAGTTTCAAAAAATCCATAAGATTTGTTAGGAATAGCAGAACCAACAGTATTAGTAGTTAATACTAATGGTATTTCTTTACTTGAAGTTCCTTTCGCAACCTCAGGTTCACTATATGCAGTACCAAAACCTATAAATGAACTTTTATCTGTTAATAAAACATCACTTCCAAAATACAATTTAGCCATAGGGACCATAGTATTTGGAATATATGAAGCATGCAATTGTGTCTCATCACTGTAAGACCAAGCGAACATTGGAAAATTCTGTCCAATTGAAGAAACAGGCAAAACATTAGTTACACCAAGCTTCTCCAAACCATCTTCTTGTAATATCCTCGCTTTCATTCCAACAGATGTAAACAAATTGCGAGCATTACGAGAAGCCCCATAAACATTTGAATAATACAAACCAACCATATCTTCAACAGACCTTGACATCACATCTTTAGTCTGAATTGAAGCATTTTTGAAAAAATCCCTAATAGTTGATTGTCTCAAAGATTTAGGATTATAAACAACAGGTTGATATTTTGAAAATACCTGTTCACCGTGTAAAACTCGACCAACAACGTCCCCGAGCTTGCCTCTACCGGTGCCTAATAATAGATTTCCTTTCATAACATTTTAATTTAAATGATTAATAAGTGCAAATATACGATATTTCGATACACATTACCAACACGGTAAAAAGACGGCGACACGACGGACTTATGGCATTAATATGAGCAATATTTTTAATCATTAAGAAAGAGAATATAAATAATTACCACGACATAAAAAAAAAAGTACCACGACATAAAAAAAAAAGCACCAAAACCCTATAATTTACAAATGTAATCCCCACATTTTAAGAATATTGAGTCGCTGACAAATTTATAAAAGGTAAAATTCAAATTACACGTGTGTAATTGAATCCACCATATTACTTTATGGTGGGTTCGGCGAAGCCGAACAAGAAACGACAACTTGACACTGACAAATTGACATGAAATATTTATACATTTTTAACATGATTATTAATACGAATTAACTTTGACACATTGTCAGAGACACATTGTCAGCGACAATTTGTCAGCGACAATTTGTCAGCGACATAATGGCAGTAAACGTTAAAAAATTGTTAAAATTGGGGTGCCAAGAAAAGGGGGGAAGTAAAAAAAGGGGATTGTACACAGGGGGAAAGTCAATGCAGGTAAGCAAAGGGGGATAAGGAGACAAGGACAAAGAGCAAAGGGGAGGGGTTTTTTGCATAGGTTTTGCCCTGGCGGGAGGTACGACCAGAAGGGCAAATCCTATGCAAAAAAATTTCCTGCCCCTCCCCTGCTCTTTGTCCTTGGCTCCCCCCCTTTGCTTGTCTGCATTGGCTCCCCCTGTGTGCTTCCCCTTTTTTGCTCCCCCCTTTTCTTGCCCCCAATTTTGACAATTTTTTAACGTTTACTGCCATTATCCCACGCAGTGGGAACTTCATTATCAAACCCACAGCGAATATACCCTGGTAAACCATACCCACTATTGAGCGATAGCGACCAAACCCTGGTAAACCATACCCTGGTAAACCATACCCTGGTAAACCATACCCTGGTAAACCATACCCCGATAGACCATACCCCGATAGTACCACTAATAAAACAATTTTAGGAGTTCAATTATGATTGAGTGGCTGGGTACGAGGCGAGCGAAATCGGGGCGAGGAACGAGCCCCCGAGCGAACCCGTACCCAGGCACGGCACCAAGACAAGAAAGAACAATTAGAGTATAAATAATTCTTTCGACAGGTGAAACTGGCGTTTCAAGCGGTTTTTAAGAGTTTATTTTGAGCATTGCAGGTTTGAAAGTAAAACAAAAAAAGTGAGCTATAAATTAATATAACTCACTTCCTGCATTACTCGACCTTTTATAAACTCAATTGCTAATGAACCGCTAAAAACATTGTGCAATCTCCAAATTCAAGGCTAATAATATACTTACAAATATTGTGCCAAACCATCCGAATTTTGAGGCAATTCAATAATGAATGCCAATTTCATTGGATTTGTAGGGTTTCCAAAAATCTTAAGCTCATGATTATCAAACCAAATGCGATAATTTTTAGAAAAAGCAAGAGTAGCACCTCCATAATATTCTATATCTTCATTGGTGAACCTCTTAATTGTCTTAGCTAAATGCTGAATTGTAATTATTTGCATAACATTAAATATTAAATGATTAAATAAATTCAGGGACTAACACTTTATCAATATGATAACCTTGTATATAATCCCTATCAATTAAAGCGGTTTCAAAATCAGTTTTAAATTTCATCTCAAAATATTCTTCTAAATGATACAATCTTACAAAATATATTAAGCTATCATATAATTCAAGACACTGTGCAAGCTCTTTCTCTGATTTCCTCGCTATTGTCTCAAATAATTCAGTTATAACCATTTTAGTTCTCCTTGTTATATCAGGAATGCCAGATAAAGGAATTACCCTTTTAAGGGTAATTTCTCCTATATCATAAAACTGGTATTTTCTATTTCTACTTATATTCTTATTTCCGTCGTTATAACAGAATTTGAATGTATTAGTTAGGTTATGAATAAATAGGCGTACAGCACCATTTACAACACTTTCTATTGATGTAGTTAAGTATTTTTCCCCGTCTATGAATAATTGTTTTGAAAAACATGTTAGGCTTAATTCAATCCTCCAAACATCATTAATGCCATCCCAATTATGAAACTTCCACATTTCACGAATATATCTCTTATGATTATTATTATCTCTCATTTCTTGGCTTTTGTTGTATAGCTTCCAGTTATTAGCTCCCTTCTTGCTTACCCAAGAAACTCCAGTATATTCAATAGATTTACTTGATTTAAATGGTATATATCCCCCTTGTCTTGATAGTCTTATAATCTCATTCCTTACAAATAAATTAATGAAATCAGAAGGCTCTGAATCGATAAATGAAATACTATCACAGCATATATCAACTCTGGACAAACTCAAAAACCTAACTCCAAGAAACCTTATCAAATCATCAGCAAGACTGACTATATCAGTAGTATATAACATTATATTAGCTATCTGTATTTGTCCCAAATTCTCTTGTATAATAGACGATTTTGGCTTATAAACTAACGTGGCTACCTTTAGAGTATCTTTGTATATAATAGCTCTATTCTCAAATATACGTGTTCCTATATCCTCGTACTCGATTATAAATTCATCATTAGACTGAAATGTTTTATTCTTTGCCAAATCCCAGGGATTAACTTGTATATTGAAAGTTAACCAGTCTATTGATATTATAGGTTTCATTTGTCCTTTTTCAGGAATTGCCTTGTCCTTTTTTAGTACATCCATAACATACATTATATTAATTAGTTATACAAAAAAACGGGATTTTGATTAAAAAACCCCGTCCGTTTACTGGAAAACCCCTTATACATTAAAGTTAATAATGATACATATAGAGGACTTCACATCATACATATCAATAACAATCTCCTTAGCCGCTAATTCATACTTTACTTGTACATTATACCAAGTAAAATGCGAAGCGAACATTTGCCATAATGCAAGAGTTCCGTTCCAATTATGGTCTGAAATCTCGCTATATTGGAGTATTTTGTTATCAGTTCTAAGAATTACCCAATCAAGAGTACGCTCCGAATAAATGCCTTTAAATAGGTCTTCAAACTTTTCAAAAGTGATGTTTTTTTCAGGCTCTTGAGTAAACATGCAAGCCGTAATGCGATTTTTAAACATAATATTTAGATTTTAAGTTGTTAATATACAATATATAGTGCAAATTACATGCCAAAGGACAAAAAAAGTGCCTGACGATTTGGCAGGCACCTAAAAACTAAATAGAAGATGAGATTAGAGCTTTTTCTTTCTGTTAGCCCACTTTGCAATCAATGAC
>RZYM01000062.1 GCA_009930305.1 Bacteroidia bacterium | reverse complement strand
GATGGAGAAACCATCGTAGAAGATGCGGTAGAAGAAGTGGTTGAGGTAAAAAAGAAAAAATAAGAAAATTAATTAATCGCTCTATGGATAAATTTGTAAACGGAGTCGTTGAGGTTATTTCACTAAAAGACGGCCAGGTTATATCTAAAAGTAATAACGCCTTCACCTTAAACGCTGAGGATTTTGTTGCTTTATTCTTGTCCAAAAGCTTCGCCAGTAAGTATGATTATACCGAAGGTCTGCTTCAGAGCGGTTATTATGATTTTATTGCAATAGGAAGTGGTTTTGTTACCCCCATCGAAGGGACAGTCAACGTGTTCGTCTTGCCAAATAAGCTTATAGGAATTCCAGATGAGGATGTTGACTGTTTCAATGGGGCGACTGTGTCTGTTTTGTCTGGTTTAAATGACGGACAGACAGCTTTAGTCGCTCTAGATGGCTACAATCCTAGCAATCCTGCCTTTGAAAATAGACCGACAATAACAATCAGCTCAGATATGCCGAACATTATAGCGGCCGGTACCCAGTTTGTTATTAGTTCCATTGATAAAGAGACTGCTTTACAAGGAGAAGGTCGGCCTGACTTTAAGGGCGCTAAACTTACGACTCAAGTTCGTCCACTTGTTTCTAGTAAATTAATTCTAGGACCAGATACTGTGCCAGTAGGACACCCAAATGAGATTTATATCTCTACTACTGTCCCGGCTATCAGCGTTGATGGTGGCGCGAGCGTGAGAATCTGTGAAGCAGCGCTTGTAAATTCAAATGTTCCACCCGTTATGCAAGGCGAGGCCTCTGGCAAAGTCTTAGCGAGAGTTGCTCTACAACCAGTTGAGATCGGCCCAGGTGGAGCAGTATTAATTAACTGGAGAATCCGCTTCGGAGCGGATAGATTATAGCCTTTATGACAAACTTGCCTAACAACTTAGATACTTTTCAAAGAGTTAGCAATAACACTAGATCTGAAAATGCTCACACTGACCTACACAATAACCTGGCCGATGCGGTTGAAGCGATTGAAAGATACAGCGGGTCTAATATCGTTCTTGAATTGCCAGCAACATCTGAAGTAAATCGTGTTTATACTTTGAAACAAACTCACCAGGAGAGAAGACCTGGTATTTATATTTGTACTCAAGCTGACCCAGCTGAATACTTGAATGTCGGAGGAGTTCAGCCTAAAGCCGGAGGAGGGCTTAGATTTGATGGAGACGAGTTGGAGGTAGACAGTATCAGCGAAGAAAATCTGAAGCCACAATCTGCCGGTAAATTGATTGGAGACACAAACCACTCCTCATTAGAAATATTTAAATTATTGGTAGATAGAATAAATCAACCATTATCTAACGTTGAAGAAACGCCAATTACTTATAGCGGAAGACGAATTGGGCAAAGCTTTACTACTACTGAAAGCGGTTTTATAAACTCAGTTACAATGAGTTTGAAAAAGTCAGCCGGCTTTGGGAATGCTATTATTTTTGAAATATTCTTAGCAGGTGAGAATGGATTCCCAACAGGCGACCCGGTATTTTCGAGTACAGTTGGGGCTGATCAGAGTAATTATTATGACCAGTCAGTTGTTGTTAACCAACAATTGCTGCCAAATACTAAATACGTTATTACTCTTAGAATCGACTTTTGGACTTATAGTGTTTATTGGAGATACCAAAACACAGACGTATACCCAGGAGGAAACTCAATGTATTTTGACGGGACAAATTGGATAGACTATCCAGATTACGATCGAAGATTTAGAATAACAACTCCAGACGATAACAATGGCGCGGTAAAATTCAATATAGACGGTACGGTATATGATGATGTTTCTGTTGATCTTAAAACTGAGAATGGACCAGTAGGCACAACAATATCACAGCCCAGCTCTAATACGGCAACCTCTATCGGAGCCGGTGGTTCTTTCAGCCAGTCTATAACTATCCCAAGAGGAATGAGAACATTAACTGGTTTTAGTTATTATTCCTCAGGTCTTACAAACTTCTCTGGGAATACATGCCAATTGTACAAAGGCGATTATGGTAGCGGAGTTCTAATAGCAAGCAAGACGTTGTCTGGTTCACCTTATCGCGACTTTACTTTTGATTCTCCAATTAATGTAAGAGAGGGTGAAAAATATTATTTTAAAATAATGTTTGCCGGTAGCGGCTATACATCACCAGACAGAACTACTGAAAGCTCTTATGATGGTGGGTCGTGCGATCTTGGCGGCGATCTTAAATTCTCAGTTTATGGATCTGTCGGAATATCACCAAATTCTTTTGAAGCAATAGCAACTGGGCTTCAAGAAGCTATAAGACGAACAACCGGGAAATTAGAAACAGTTGTTTATAATGTTGATCACTTTGAAATAACATCCGTTACAGAAAACAGGCATTCTAAGGTTTTAAAATTCATGACACCGTCTAACGGAACTGATTTATCTGGAAACGGATCAGAACTGTATTTTGATTTAGCTGAAAACGCTACAGAAATTTACGGTGATGGTGATGAAGGTAAAATAATTAAAGTAGATAACGAAAGCAATATAGTTATCCCTAAAACATCCTTCGAAGTAAGTGAGGATCTTATCCCGGGAGATACTTTAAAATTAACAGAAATAAACGGTTCATATAAAATATCTAAAATTGTAGGGATAAACCCTGCAATGGTTACGACTTTTAGTAAATCTGGAACTATCAAAAAAATAAAACAACTTAATCCTGAAAAAATTGTAGTTTTATCTGATAGTTATCTTTATGTTTGCAATTATTCAGACGGAGTAATATCTTCACAGGTTGCTTTAACGGCAGAAACTGGAAGTATACAAGACTTTGATATTGTTGGGACGGACAGAGTCCTTATATATTCTCAAACATCTGCCAATTTTTATTGCAGAATAGCTACCATTACTGAAACCGTTACTTATGGATTACAAGTTGGAGTTAGTTTAAGCGGAGACAATAACTTTATATCTGGTCCAAAAGTCATAGTCATAAATGATCATGCAATATTCTCATACGGCTCTGCTTATAATACAGCAGCGGGTATAGCCTTACGTGTCGGAAAAATAGAGGGTGATGTTATTACTATGGGGAACGGTGTCGGTATTTCTTCTGGCGGTTCATACTGGTCAAGTGGCGTTGGTTGGTTTATAAAGAAAAGCGAAAATGCTGGAGAGTTCACTTTTTCAAATAGATATTCTTATTCTTCATCTCAAAGTGGTGGATCTTATATCATCAGGTTTTCTTTTACTAACAATGTCTTGTCTGTTGGAGCTTCTCTACATGTTCAAGGATGGACTAGCGGAAATGCTGATGGAAGCGTTTTAAATGCAATTAGTTTATCTGAAACAAAAACACTGTTAATAGAGAGGTCAAAGGGTGATCAAACAACTCTGATATACTCTTTGGTTTCAGCAAATGGATTATCTTTATCAAAAAACCCAGGCAAAACAATTGCATCTATATTCAGCACAGACGGATCACACTGTGCAATAGTCGATGGGCTTATTTATGTTATGAGATTGTCCGATAAAAGGATAAGTGTTTTTTCATACGACAGGTCAATAGATTCCCTACAATTAATAGGATCACATTCAATCCCGGATGGTTTTATGTTTACCGAGGTCTCTAATAATAAAGGACTATTATTTCTTTCAAATGATGCCGCTGTTAAATGCCAACATTCAAAACTAGATCATTATAATTTTGTTGGCATTGCCGGAGGAGAAATACCTGCAGGAAAATTTTTATCAATAAACCATTATATAGAATCTGTTACTCAACAGCTTTATCCGTTTATGAAGTATTATCTTTCTTCAAACGGTAAAAGTTTAGTTGGCGACCCAACCTTTAAATATGTTGGCACAGCTATAAGTAATAGAATTATTTTAAGATAAAAGATATGGAAATGACAATCAAAATTGCATCACTGATAACCTCCTCCCTCTCATTTATTGGGGTTATATTTATTATCTACAATCACTTTAGAAAGCCAGACGAAGACGCTAGCAAGAATATAGCTTTGATGCAACAGGGTTGTCAGCTTAAGCATGAATCTTTAGATAAAGATATTTCAGCAATTTATAAAAGCATTGAATCAATTTCTAGAACGTTTTCTTTATTCCAAAAAAATGAATTTAAACATATTGAAGACAGGATGGGCGCACTAGAAAAAGGCCAGACAGTCATAACAACAATCTTAGATGAAAGATTACCTAAGAAATAATTTAAACGATATGGCAGAAATATCAAAAGACATCGCTAATTTCTCCAGGGACCCACAAGAATCTACAGAGAAGAACCTACAAGAACAAATGCTTGCCGCTCTTGGCAGTTTAGTTTTTAAAGCTTATGGGTCTATTGTTTGGCGTGGTGAATTTAATCTCGGAACTTCATATCAAGTAAATGATTTTGTGTCTTTTCAAAACTCTCTTTATATTTGTACGCAAGAAAATGCTGGCGAGCTGCTTATTGAAGGCTTTTGGGATGTCATGATTTCATCTCCTAGCGAAGTTGAGTTACGAGTTTTTGAAAATAATATCGAATGGAAGCTTGAATCATCTATCGTATGGAATCAT
>RZYM01000061.1 GCA_009930305.1 Bacteroidia bacterium | reverse complement strand
GATGGTACTGCGTACAGTGGTAGAGTAGGTAGCCGCCGTTTTTCAGAAGCCTCATAAGTTAAGTCTTATGGGGCTTTCTTATTTTTATTACTGCAAATTTTATTGTCACTATATATTTAATATCTGCACAAACTATCTTTTTTGTGTGATTATTAGGATTTTTTTGTTATTTTTGTAAACCTGAAAAAAATAATATGAAAAGTAATTATACCATAATTAAGTCTTGTGTAATTTTAATTTCACTTTGTTATAGTGCTTTTTTATTTGCTATAAATCCTACGGATGCGGATAAGGAACGCTGTTACATGGAAAATACCACTGATAGAACAATCACATTCATATATGATCTTGGGCTGTGGAAAACAACAAATGTACAAAAAGTGGAGGTGAGGGGTTCGTTTACCGGATGGGATTCTCAAACTGATTTTATTATGGAGTTTGATGAAGAAAATAATCTTTATTATCTCATTTGTCCATATTCAAAAATTAAACGCCCGGGTAATAGCGGACAACCTGAATACAAATTTGTAGTAAATGGTTCGAGTTGGCAATCTACTTCAAAAACATTTATCCCGGAAGGTTATACATTTAAAAATGCTGATAATAATATGATTATAGTCTATGCTTCAGATGATTTTGAGCAAATTAAGGCTAATAGCAGAACAGCAAACACACTTAAAAAACCTAGTGATTTTAATTATGAGACCAAATTAGGTAAAGAAGAAGTATCTAATTTTAGAATGGTACCTGGAACACGTGCATTATTTCGCTCATATCATCCATTCCATGTTTTTAGACCTAAGTCTGCTGCTGAAATTGATAGACTTAATTATATTACTCAATTTGCTGATATCTGGTATAATATTAAATCCGATATCTGTTTAACTGATGATGAAACAGGTAAAATGAATACTTATACAATTAATGGTATTAAGTACACAGAGTCGATTCCTGAGTATTACCAAGAGATTATTGCTAATAATAGCGTTCTGTATGTTGGAACCGATAAAACAATAAATCCTGACAACGAGGTTCCTTCTTATAACGAGGTTTATTATAATCCAAGAAGTTCATTGTTCGGACATTGGATGCAAGAGATAGTAAAATTTATTAATAACGATAATCAAAAGGTACCATTTTTAATTCATTGTGCTATTGGTACGGATAGAACCGGTGTGTTTTCTGCTATCATTGGAGCAATGTGCGGTGCTAATTGGTCGGAAATAGCAGATGATTATCAAAGGACAAACAGAATGGGAATTCAGGATTTTCGCGATTATCATCTACTTAAATATACTTTTGAAGAATTACTGCAAATTGATGATGTTTCAGTAATACCAAATTTGCAAGAAGCTGTATCTAATTATTTTGTACAAGCAGGATATCTGGAGGAGAATGAAATATCTAATATGGTCACTAAGTTATCTATTGATGTTTCTGTTTTTAATAATTATTCTAGTGACATGTTTTTGTATCCAAATCCGGCAAGTTCATATGTATATTTTTCTGAAGAATCTGATATCAAGAATGTTACTATATACAAAAATGATGGTCGTGAAGTAAAAAACGTAAGTGTGGAGGATTCAAAAGTTGATTTGTCAGGGATTAAATCAGGATACTATATAGTAAAGGGTATTAATAATAATGAGGTTTTAACCAGCAAGCTATTGGTAGAATAATTAAGTGTTCGTTTAATAATTCAATATTATATTTATTATGGACAAGAAAACATTGCTTTTTTTATTTACTATTTTTATGTTCGCCGGAATGTGCTTTGCGGGTTCTGTGCCTTCAATAATCTTAATAAAGTCAGATAATTCTAGTATAGAATATGCTTTATCAACAGTAAGAAAAATTGTCTTTGATGAAGAAGATGCAGAAAATTTATCAGGCATGCGTGTTCAGTTTAATAATTCTAATTCTGATGTTACATCTGTCGATACTATATTATTTCAAACAGGAACAGTTGAAATACCGGAAATAATGGGCGAAAAATGTAATGTGTATGTATATCCGAATCCGGTGAGTGAATTTTTAATTATAGAAGGAGCTGCAGAATTGTCTGAGATAAAAATTTGTGATTTAAATGGCAAGGTTTTAAAGACTAAAATTGTAGATGGGAAAACGACTAAAATAACTGTCTCTGATTTGTCGCAAGGGCTTTATTTGATGCAAATAGGCAAGCAGGTTATAAAATTTAGAATGAAATAAACAGGGTGTAATATAGATGAGATGTAGGTAAAATAAAAAAAGAGAATATATTTATTCTCTTTTTTTATTGGAGGTTCCTAGCAGATTCGAACTGCTGTATGCGGTTTTGCAGACCGTTGCCTAGCCACTCGGCCAAGGAACCATTACTCTTAATAGCGGTGCAAAGGTAATAAATTAATTGAAATATTAAAATTGAAAACACTTTTTTTTAGAAAAAAAACTCTCAAAAGAATTTCAAACATATATGCTATGTCGTAAAAAAATTATAAATTTGCAGTTCTAATAAAAATAACTAAGTATGGCAAAGAAAGTGAATACCAATAAGGAAGAGAATAGTGAACTACAAGCAATAGAAGGCGCTTTAAGTTCTTCAGAAGCATTCATTGAGAAAAATCAGAAGACATTAATCATTGTATTGTGTTCTGTTATAGTAATCATCGGCGCATGGTTATTATTCCAAAATTTGTATTTGACTCCAAATGAAGAAGCTGCTGAAAAAGAAATGGCATTGGGTCAACAATATTTTGCAGCACAACAATATGAATTAGCCTTAAATGGTGATAGCGTTGATTTTAGTGGTTTTGTTGCTTTGAACGATGATTACAGCATGACTAAAAGTGGTAAGTTAGCTGGCGCATACGCTGGCTTAATTTATTATAAATTAGGTGAGTACGATAAAGCTATAGAATTTTTGTCAGATTATAGCGGTAGTGATGATGTTCTTAATTACACAGTTCAAGGAACTATCGGTGATTGTTATGTGCAAAAAGGCGAAGCTGAAAAAGCTATTAAATACTTCTCAAAAGCTGCAGAATCTGATAATATCTTGGTTTCTCCTATATACAAGGTAAAAGCAGGTTTGGTATATGAGAGTCTTGGTCAATATGACAAAGCAATAGAATTATACGAAGAAGTAAAATCTAATTTCACAACTAAACAAAGGGGTATTCCTGAAGTTGACGATATCGACAAATATATAATTGCCGCAACTGCTAAAAATGGCAAGTAAGTTACATAATTTATCGGAATACGATGCTTCGGCTATGCCCGATAGAGAGATTGTGTCGAAGCAGCGTTATGCGATTGTTGTAGCTGATTGGAATTCTGAAGTAACATTTAAATTGCTTGATGGTGCATTAAATGCGTTTGAAAAAAATGGCGCTGAGAGAGTTAGTGTCAAGCACGTACCGGGTGCTTTTGAATTAATCTATGCAGCTAAAGAATATCAGAATTCAGGTAAATATGATGCAATAATAGTTATCGGTTGTGTTATTCAAGGTGATACGCCGCATTTTGATTATGTGTGTGGTGGTGTTACTCAAGGTGTTGCAATATTAAATACTAGAGAAGGCAAGGCTCCTATTATTTTTGGTTTGTTGACCGTGCTAAATTTACAACAAGCTATTGATAGAGCCGGTGGGTGCTTAGGGAACAAAGGTGTTGAAGCGGCAGTAACTGCAATTAAAATGGCTAACGCCAATATTTTATAAATTGCGGAAGTAGCTCAGTTGGTAGAGCATCAGCTTCCCAAGCTGAGGGTCGCGGGTTCGAACCCCGTTTTCCGCTCTTATTCGAATTAAATAGCGTGTTCATAATATTATGGACACGCTGTTTGTGTTTTTATGTAATTTTAATCAATGGTGACAATGATGACAATTATTAATTCGTACATTTGTTAACTTTTTGCTATTTTATGAAAAAAATATTATTATACACTTTATTATTACTTTTCGCTTTTATAGAGGCAAAATCACAAGTTTGTATTGGAGGAACCATTCTTTTTAAAGAAGATTTTGGAGGAAATTTAGTTGAAGATCCAGATCACAGTACTATGGCTATTCCTGAATGTGGATTTGTTTTTAAGGCGGATGGGGATCCACGTGGAGCAGGAAATTATGCTATTCGTAAAGAGGGATGGTATCATGGTAATTGGTGGACACATATGGATGACCATACTTATCCGAATGATAAAACTCGTGGCTATTTGATGCAAGTGGATGCTTCGGCAACCCCGGGACAATTTTTTAAACGTCAAATAGATGATTTGTGTGCAGGTGTTTCACTATATTTTTCTGTTTGGGCAGCAAATTCTATTAATCAGGCTTATGAAAATCAGTTTCAAAAAGCTAGCTTGTCATTTGTTATTGAGGATATAAATGGTAATGTATTATTAACAGAAAATACAGGACTGATGCCGGGTACAACCAATGACAATGATTGGAATCAATATGGAGCGACATTCACGGTACCTTTGGGACAATCATCTATTATTTTTAAAATATTGAATAATGGGAATAGTTCAAGTGGCAATGATTTGGTGTTAGATGATATAGAAGTTCGTCTTTGTGTGCCTCCTACCAGTGTTATTATATCTCCTAATGATACTGTTTGTAAAAATCAAACGGTAACTTTAGAAGGGCAA
>RZYM01000060.1 GCA_009930305.1 Bacteroidia bacterium | reverse complement strand
ACTACTATTTCAAAGTCTTTTGGCTTCATCTCTCTAATTATCAATATAAATCTCCCATCTTAAACTGTGTTTCCATTGGTTGCCCGTTGCGATGATCTAGTGTGCCTCTCATTGGGAACTTCTTAATAATTAGATAGCCAAGACTGTCTATGCCTCTATTATCGTGCCCATTTTTCTTATCAGGTAAGCGTGTTGCTTCATCATATGATTGTTGCTCTAATGCTTTAGTGAGTTGTTTACATTTCACTGTATTAATAAATAGTTTACGCTCACCAAGTGCATTGCAAAACATTGTGTTCAGCGTGTTTACTCTATCCATAATAGATGGGTTTTTACTATCTGCAATGACTGTAAAACCCGCTTGTCTTAGTAGTTTAATGTCGGTTTCGCTTGCTTGAACTGATTTCCTTGCGTTACCTGCTGCGTCAGGATAGCAATAGACTTTCCTATTTTTAAATCGCTCTTTTAATACGCTGATTAATTCTGGCGTGTCAAATAGTCCTATAAACTCCTCTATGGCATAGCACTTTTGGTCTTTAATCAAACACGCTACTGCACTCATAGCACCTACGTTGAAGTCTATACCTATGTGAATATCAGATACATTGTCATCTTGTCGGTCTGTATCGTTCATAGTTCTATCGTATTGAGTATAAACTGTACCGCTTGTAAGGTTTGTAAACTCTCCATTAAGGTAAGCTTGTATCAATTCAGGCGGGTATTGACTCATCATGGTGTCGATGTAGTCTTTAGGCAAGTGATGATTATCGGTGGTTTTTGCACGGATTAATCTTTTGTTCTCGTCCATCTCTTCTACAAAAATGCGATACATTGCCCGATAACCCTCTGGGGTTGATACGATAATCATTTGGCGTACATTTCCTACACGGATACGGCCTAAGAGCTTGATATATGCTTGGTAGGCTAGTTCTGCCTTTGCGGTGTCGAACTCATCCATAATAACAAAGGCTGCGTTTACACCGATTAGTCTTTCATAGTTTTCCATAGACTTACAAATGATGCGTGTTTCGTGTCCTTGAATATTGCAATAGAATATCCCTTCTCCTGATTTAAACTCAAATGGTATTTTAAAAAAATCAAGTGATGATTTAAGTTCAGGTATTAGGATTTGAGTGAGGAGAGGATAAGTCGGTTCAGTGACTATTCCATCGTGTCCTTTGTTTAAAATAGCTAGTCTTACAGCTTTTCTTGCGACCACGAAGGATTTCCCTGACCCGTAACCAGCAACCAATCCGATGATTTTTGTCTTTTCATCATCTATTAAATCAAACTGATGAGGTAGTAGTTTTAACTGTACTGTGTTAATCACTATTGCACATCCCTCACTATTTGAATGATTGTCTGCTCATTGTTCTGTTGAGCGTTTGTGAGTGCTATGTCTGTCTTTGGTGCGTGGCGTTGGTTAATGCCAAGGGTGAGAGATATTTTATCAACAGTTTCCGCACTTTCCTTAATGTCCGTTGGGCTTAAATCAATATCAACCACTTCAACTGTTTCCCCATCTGGTCTGCCTTCTGAACTATAAGTCTTTACTTTCACAATAGATTGCTTCTTCCCTTTTGTTAGCTGTTGGTTACATCTTGCAAGTGCAAGCATAGAAGTGCTGAAAAGTAATGATTTTTTTCCAAGTTCATTTTCAACTATATCACTTAAAATAGTTATCTCAAACTTAGATAATGAAGCAACATCGTTTATGAGTGTTTCCTTTTCCTTTTCTAGCGTTTCTTTTTTCTTTTCAAAGCCCACTATGTCGGATTTTATCTGTTTCCTTTTTGTTTCCTTTCCCCATTTTTCTTTATTTGATTTTTTGCTTATTTGGCTTTTTGATATGCCTGTTTTTTCTTCAATTTCAGATAAAGGGGTTTCCAATTCAAAAAGAATTTTTGCTCTCTCCCATTGCTCTGGACTGTATGCCATTTATTCCCTTTTTAATTAAAAAAATCATCTTTCATTTAAATAGCCTCCCCAATATACGTCCGCTTATTTTTCCACCAATGCGCCACCCTATACGTTTTAGTATACGCCCGTTTTTAATTGCTTTTAAATCGTTAAATATCTTTAGTAGCTTATATATTGCGCTCACGTCTAGAATCCTAACTCTTTCAAATAGTCATTTGTTTCTATTGTAGAAGTCTTTTATGATGCGATAGTCATTGTCTAATATCTCAATACAGAACTTATGTAAGTTCTTATGAGAGAAGTTATCAACACACGCCCTAACCCAGCAGGGACGCTTTTTACAATTTGTTAATCTCATTATAGCTAAGCTCATAATTTCTGTATTGTCATCGAATAAATCTGCACATTGTAAAAAATCATCTACGGATTTCATATTATGTATTATATCATTTTGAATACAAATCGCATAGTATCCAAAAGTCGTTCATTAGTTAGAAGCCTCTTTTACATTGCTATTGATTAAAATTTTTTAATTCTTTTTCTACCACTTCAATAGCTTCTTTTGCTCCATAACATACATACGGTTTTGCATAACAGAATTGCCCAATTTTTGAAAGAAAAGCGTTTTGGCTATAACTTACCTTAGCTTTGCTCTTTTCTTTCCTTTTTAGCTCTATAAACAAGATTTTGTTTGGTAGCATGACAATCAGATCGCTAACCCCTTTTACCTTTCCCATACTTTTAGCTTTGTTTTCGATCATCATCGCCACTTTTGGATTTGTAAAACTCTGCTTGTTTTCGTTCATTGGTGCAAAGTGGAAGATCTTTTTTAGTTTTAGCCATTGCACTAAGGCTTTTTGTTCTTGTTCTTCAACTTGCATAGGCTTCCCAGTTCTCGTGCGCTATTGGAAGTAATACACTCTCCCACGCTTTTTTGTCCTTGTGTGCTTCTGCGTGGTGTTCTCTGCAAAGGCTTACTAGCGTGCGATCGTCCTTATATGCTCCGAATAGTACGTGATGTATGTCATCTGCTATTTTGTTGCATATTTGGCATCGTGGTTGGTAATCGGCTAACCATGTGCGATATTTTTTATATTCTGCTTTTGAGAGGCGGCGGTCTTTGTCGATTAGTTTCAAAATAAACCGCCTTGTATAGGTATCTCTTTTTCCATTGCTCTGTCTAAGATGTACTTTCCTAATTCAGGATTAACCATATTGCGCAGTATTTGGCGTTTGCGTTTGTTTTGTATCTTGTATTTTTCTAAAGAAACACCATATACTGTTGTATTACCTTCAATTTCCATATGCACTCTTAAATCTTCAAACTCCTTAAAAGGTAATTGGAAGTTACACCAAAGAGGATGTCTATGCAGTATTACATTTGGTTTTATCAAATATTCGTAATAAGGAACTACATTTTCAATTACCCACTTTGTTGTTTTAGGTGCATAACTTTTTAATAAGATAATCTCCTGGTAAAGTTTCATATCCGGGTACTGCATATCTCCTCTGTCATAAAACATATTTTGATTACTATCTACAAGCCTACTATGAGTTGGACACGGTGGACTCGCCCAAATAAAATCAAACTCTTTGTAATTTCTAAGAAGATACTCATGAGCATCACCGATAATAACAATATCATTTGGATATAAGTCTTGATACACCGCTGCAATATCTTCGTTATATTCAACTGCTATTATCTCGTGTTCATCTTCGTTTGGTGTCCATAGTTTTCTGTTGCCACCGATGCCGCAATAAGCATTTAAAATCTTCATCTCTTAACCCCATCTACAAAATAACCACTGCTCGGTTTATCATAGTCTGTAATCGTCAATGCCTTTCCGCCACATTCGCAACGATATGTAAGCTCTGAACTGTAAAATTTTTCTTTACAGTTGTGGCAGAAATATTTATAGCGTGGTGGGGTTGGTTGTTGTATTTGTTTAGCCATTAATAAAGCATCTCTTTTTCTTTATTAAGCCCTAAAGCTTGTACGCAGATACCTAAAGTATTCTTTGCCATGGCTATTGATTTATTTTCTATTCTTTCTTCGATGTTTGGCTTAATCTTCCCAGATGTTAATTTTTTAAATATTGCATCTTCAAGATCAGAGCACCAATTGAAGCCACTTTCTTTAAATTTATTAAAACCTTCTTCGCATGACATAACAATGTCTAAAGACTCTTTTGAAAATATAAATTTCTCGTCCGATACTACAAAAACAACGCCAACGATTTTAGAAACATCTTCTTGACGATCATGCTTTTCAAAGAAATAAACCCTTAAACAACTAACCAATCTATTTGCTTTTTCTCTTGCTGCTCTTATCATAGGCGATGTCTTAAGCTCATAAAACTCATTCACACCCTTAGCAATACTTTCGATAGGTTTCTCGTAGTCTGATTCACGCTCACCAAGGTATGCGATAAAAAGCGTGTAATCTTGAACCTCTAATCTGTCGATAATTTCTTCAATTGCCCCCATTGTGTAAATATTCGCTTCTAGTCTCAAAACCTGCATTATGGCTTTGATAAATTCTTGTTTTGGGTTCATGATATTTGCTCCATTCTTGCAATTAGTTCTTTAGCTGATACGCCTTGACTGTAGATCGCATCTACCATTGATGTTTTGGCTTGTGCAGGTGTTGTTAGTCCTGCTTGTATGCCCATCGTGTCGAATTTTTCACGTAGCTTTTTACCGCTGAGGATGTTCGCTATCCAAAAGTTACCCTTTGGTGTTGAGTAAATCCAGTCGATGCAAGCGATCAACTGCTCTTT
>RZYM01000059.1 GCA_009930305.1 Bacteroidia bacterium | reverse complement strand
GCCCTTAATCATTTTGGTTTTATTACCATCAATTGTTTGATTAAGATTTTGCATAACATATTCATTTTTATTTAGCTCTGTTATTTCATTCTTATTGCCTGTATTTTTAACCGTCATATTACCAGCAGCATCAATTTCAATAAAGGTGTTAGATGGGTGATAGACTTGAAATCGCTGTTTATTTGGTGTGGAATCAAGCTCTATTAAAATGCCTGAATGAGTTGCAAGTACCATGTTGTGCGGATACTCGGCTGCATATGCTGGAGAGGGTTCACTCCAAGATCCTTCCTCCTGGGCCATTTTAATATCTACTATTCTGTTTGAATTTCTAATTTCCACTATTGTTTCAGCAGTTACACCACGCGCAAGCCTATGAAAATCTGGTTCATTTAATCTATGTGGCAAAGGATAAATTCCACTTGGATCGCAAAATCCAGTTTCCGGTGGGTCAGCTACATATATTTCAGCAAAATCATCTTTTGTTCTTTCAATATATTCCTTTTGATCAAGCTGAGTATCTTCAGCCAACTGTTCCTCTGTAGCCTGACTAAGTTCCTCTGGTATTTCATTTTCAACAGGAGGCTCAGGGGATGGCGGATTTTTTTGACCTTCACGACATTTTGCCAATGCCATCTTCTCTTCTGCCATGTAGCGCTGTCTAACACTTTCCTTTACAGCGGGCGAGCATTTGGAAAAATAAACATCTACACGACTTTTTTCCTTATATGCTGCCTTAATAATTTCTTCATCCGTCATGTCAGGGGTGATGTTTGCTTTTTTCAACACATTAGAGTGGGGACCATTTTGTACGGCTGTTGATCAAACAAGATCCTTTACACCGTCACATCTCTCATCAACATTAATACCAGTATCGTTTTTTAATTTATTTGCGCCCTTGTCATAAAACTCTTTTTTAATATGAGCGTGTTCATACTTATGAAATTCCTCGGTACCCATCTCATTAACAGCACTTTTCCAAGCATCATTAAATGCTGGTGTTCCAGGTGTTTTACCTGCAAATTTTGCTTGTTGTTCAGGTGGCAGAGTTTTAATAAAGGGGGCAACACTCCCTGTGTTGGTTGCGAACTGATATGAACCATATGAAACGCCGCCGGCATCGCCCTTACCCGTTGATATTGCATTTGGACCCATGTTTCCAGATTCAAATCTTTTGGATACGCCACCAAGTTCTGATGAGTATTGAAATTCGGCTTTTCCAGGATTGTTTTGAATTTCTTGCTTCAATGCTCTGGCAGATTTTTTTGCTTGTTTTCGTGAATTCTGATAAGATTCAATAGCAAATGCTTCCGCAGCCGCATCAAATTTTGGATTAACAGGAACACCTGGGCTTGAAGCAAAATATTTTGGATATTGAATATTTCCATTTTCAAAAAATAAAAATACATGACTACCCTGTAAAGGCACAGATCATAATCCAAATCCCGACACAGAACCCTCAATTAATGATAATACAGGATCTGATCATGGAAGATCTTCTACTGGGATACCCTCCATACCGGACAATGTAATGCTTTCAGAATGTAGACCAAAAATTCTAATTTTACATCTTCCTCTTTTTTCTGGATCATTATTGTCCTCAACACACCCTCTATAAATACCAAACAGTTTTTCCACGGGTGGTTGAAATTCACTTGGATCATTTTTAATCATTTTTATCCCCCAACAAGATTTTTGTTTACTGCATCTAAAATATCTATACTAGAATTCTCTTCCAGGCCATTTTTAACTAATATTAATTTTTGAATATAGAATGGTGTTGATTTTGGATTAAAGCTATGTGTAATACTTTTAATCAAAAACTTGCCATGTAATCCTTTATTGTAATGTTCATCTACCCATTTTGAGGGCCAGAATATTTCGATAAGCTCACCAGGTTTTCTTTTCTCATGTCCTCTAACTGTAATAGACATACTTTGTTGCATACTATATTTTTTGATTCAAAAATCATTAAATATATTGTCTATAATATCTCTGTTAGATTCACCGGTTAGATTATGAAATGTCATATGAGTAGAGATATCCGGATATAATGACTTATTACCCAATATAACATGATTTTTTAACATATCTTTATATGTATATGTCTGTTTAATAAATTCCTTTCTATCTGTATTAAATCCAAATCTTGTTCCGCCTCCAACAAATCTTAGCGCTGAGTTATCTAATCCAGACATATTTCAATCTAAAATTTTATTATAAAGAAAAAGATTTGAATCTTCAAAATTATATAGGCCATCATCTTCAGAATTTAAACTTAGAAGCTCTTTATTATTCAGCAAGCTATTTAATGTAATTAAAGATGCTCCTGCAGTTGTGTTATAAAAACAATATCCTGTTCTGCCATCCTTGGCTGATGATGCCCGCTTGATTAGTCATTTTATACATGTTGTTGCATTTCAATATGGACTATAGAAGTGTGGAATGGTTTCCTTACAATCTTCAAACTTATCTCATGTTGTAACACCAAGAAAATTTTCTCCAATGTCCTTTATAATATCAGTGTATTTTACGTTTTTTCATGCTCTTGAAAACTGTAAAAAATTTAAAGGGAAAAACATTAGATCCGTGAAAAATACTTCGATTACTGTTTTTCCAGATGGATCTACTGTTTCAATTCTGCTAACCTTTGAGATGTTATAAATTTTAAATTCCTTTTCAATATCTTCTTCTTCACCATATATAAGGCCAATTTTCTCATTTCCTGTTAGTGGGCCGCACTCAAGAAGACCCCGCTTATCTATCATTACCAGCTTCCCAGTAATAGACATAGAAAAAATATCTTCAACAAAATAAAATTGCATTATATCAGAAGAATCCAGTGTCACAATACCAGTATCGGTGGTTATTGATATTGTGAATATTCTAGTATCATCTTGTCTTTTTAAAGATGAAGACATTATGCATCCCCTATGGTTTTAATCTCTTTCAAAATATTGTAAATGTAATTTGGTTTTAAGATTCTTAATATATTACCAGTCTCCAAGTCCTCAAATGGGTTTGAAATGTCATTAACAATTGCTATGATTCACCACAGAGCAGGAGAACCATATACTTTAAATGCAATTGTATCTAACCAATCATCATTATCAACTTCATACAAATCATAAAATGATGATTTGTTAAGATTACTTTTATTTAATATATAAGATCTAAATATATTAAGATATTTTGTATTATTAGATATTTCATTACCAATTTTAAAAAGTTTTAACTGAGATGAATTGCCAAGTGTTTGGTTTGTTAATTTTCTATATTCTGTTATATTCATTGTTTATCTCCCAAAAGATCCTGAACTATATTGCATTGGAGAAAGGGCCGCATTGTTCTTTGGTTGTGCGGCGGAAGTTCTAATAATTCCACCTGCACTAAAACTTGATCTATATAGTGGTTCTATATCCTTAAAAGAAAGCGTTAGTTCACACCGGGTTGGATAATCATTTATATAAGGATACATCCAGGTTGGGTTTATTGATATTAGAGCTGCATTTTTAATGTTTATTATATTTGTTCCCATAGAGGAAACTTCAAAAATATTTGGAAAATTTATTCCAACGAGACTATCTGTAGTCATATCTGGACATGAATATTTCTCAAGTTCTCTTACTGGTTTAAACACTGTGTTATAAGGATCCCCCATATCATCCATTAATAAGACTGTAAGTGAATATTCTCTACGTGAAGAATCTCTATAAACAAGAGATGTGTCCACTCTAAATGCAGGTACCTCTGATTTTGCCATGCCCAATGCTGCACTATTTGCTTGCGAAACAATGTCATCAGAACTAATTGCACCGCCATTAGCAGTCATAGATTTAAATGCTGTTGTGGCACCCCCAGCAACGCCCTGTAAATCAGCCATCGCTGTTTGAACTTCGCCAACTTTCTCAGCAAGTCGACTGCCAATAGATTGATATGTTTCTCATGAGTGTGCTACCTGCTCTGTAAACTCAAGGGGTAATGCAAAAATCCATGAATCTCTAGTTGCCCCTGTACTAATAGGGTTTGAGCCTCGCGCATAGGCAGATTGCTTTTCCAAAGATTTGGCAAGAAATCTTATTTTAGCCAATTTTAAGTTAGATAATGATCTTGGTATTAGATTGTATTCCATAGTGATATTCCTTTTAAAGCATTGAACCCAATGTTGATTTATTAAAAAAGATCATTCCAAAGTTTTCAATTTCATCTGGAATTTCTCTAAATTCTTGACTCCCGCCTCGTCTGTTAGATACATTTGCATTTACCATTGCATTGTTATTATTTACATTTTGAACATTTGCTGCTGCTATATTTGCATTTGCCTGATTTTGGGCGCTAAGTCTTTTCATTTCATCAGTATTTTGTGTCATTGCAACAATCTTCTGATATTCAAGTTCTCCTTCCATCTTCTGTGTATTGCCAGCAGATCTAATAACCTCGGGGGCAGGCGAGGAATCCTTTTTAAGTTTATCATTTGCTTGTTTGATAAGAGTTGGTTTAACCTTCGGATCTGTAACTTCTGGTGGAGCCTCTTTGCCTTTCCCAAAAATACTAGCAACCCAATTTTTTGCTGATTCATATCCATCAAGCAATTTACTTGCACCTGGAATATTTTCAAGCAACCAATCAGAAATTGCTTGGCCGAGTGTTGACATTAATGTCTGAATCTTTGTAATGAAAGATTCAATAACTGCAGTATCCTTGTCACCA
>RZYM01000001.1 GCA_009930305.1 Bacteroidia bacterium | reverse complement strand
TGCAGGAGGTAATTATTCTGTTACTGTAACATCTTCCAATGGTTGTACTAATACTGCATCAACTACTATCAGTGAGAATAAAACGGCTCCGACTGTTTCTATTATTGCTGAAGAAACCGAAATTAGTGCAGAACAACCTAGCATCAAACTAGAAACACAAAGCACCTTAGCAATATCATACTTATGGAGCACCAAATCAACAGAAGACAACATCACAGTGTCGGAAGCAGGAACTTATAGTGTTACAGTAAGTGGAAGCAATGGGTGCACAAACAGCGACGAGATAGAAATTACAAAATCATCAGAACAGCCAACAACAATAGAAAACGCAAAACAGCTTGCTAATTTATTTGCAAAACAAGGTACGATAACAATCTTAAGTGACGACATCATAAATGTTATAGTATACAGCATAGATGGTAAAGTATACTTCGATAACAAAGTTCAGAACAAGGTTAATATCAAAGGATTATCAGACGGAATTTATATAGTCAAAATTAATAATGAAGTACATAAAATCCAGGTTAAATAAATAATTATAGATTAATTAAATGTTTCAAAACAGGCGCTGAAAGGCGTCTATTTTGTTTTTAACTTTAATAATTTCGTGATTAAGGAGAAATCTTGACATAAAAAAAGTCGCCTAAAATAAGACGACTTTTAAGTTGCGGAGGCCCGATTCGAACGAACGACCTTTGGGTTATGAGCCCAACGAGCTACCACTGCTCCACTCCGCGATATTGGAATGCAAAGATACCGTTTTAATCTATATGTTTTGCATACTAAATATATAAACAATGTTAATTTAATGTGCGATTGAATCAAGGAATCAAGCCAATTATTAGAACAATCGACCAATATTGATATTGAATATTTGGTAAATGAATTAATAAAATGACGGATTTATTAGTACCTTTGCACCGCAAATTTTAAAAAAAACGATATGTACGCACTTGTTACCGGAGCAAGCTCCGGAATCGGATTGAAATACGCAACAGAATTAGCCTCAACTTACCATTGCGATCTTGTATTGGTAAGCAACCAAGAAAAAGAACTTCAGGAAACAACAGCAGACTTACAATCTCGCTTTGGTATCAAAACAGTAGCTGTATACAAAGACTTATCCACTGAAACTGCAGCCGAAGAACTTTACAATTTTTGCGCTGAAAAAGGTATTGAGATTGATATTCTTATAAACAATGCCGGAGTATTCTTTTTCAATGAACTTACAAAAACTGAAGAAAGACGCGTTAATTTAATGCTTCATTTACATATACGCACCGTTACAAATATGTGTAGACTTTTTGGAAACGATATGAAAAAACGCGGTAGAGGATATATACTTAATATGAGTTCGATGAGTGCGTGGATGTCAATGCCCGGAATAAGCACATACAATGCAACCAAAGCTTATATACTAAATTTTTCTCGCTCGTTATGGTACGAAATGAAACCTTTTGGCGTAGGAGTTACAGCAATATGCCCGGGAGCTGTTGATACAGGCTTATACGGTTTAAGTCCATATTGGCGCAAAGTCGCAGTTGCAATTAACGTAAGCATGCGCCCTGAAAAATTAGTAAAGATTGCACTGAAAAAAATGTTTAAAAAGAAGAAGCAATCTATGCCCGGAGCTATCAACTATTTATTCGTACCATTTATAAAACATCTACCCGATTGGGCTGTTTTTATGGTTATGAAGAAAATATCTTGCTTTCAGAAATAACAAAAGATTACTTATCATAACGTTCGATGAACTCGTCAAAAATAGAAAAAAGTTCATCAACAGTTGATGCACGCAACATTGCTATTCGTGTATCTTTAAAATTAGGGATTCCTTTAAAAAGAGGTGTTACTGTTATATGTCTACGTACATGCAAAATGCCTCTTCTTTCGTCTAACCACTCAACACTTTTGAGTACTTGTTCTTTTAAAATATCCATTTGCTGGGAAAGCGAAAAGCCCTCAAAATGCTCGCCCGTTTCAAGAAAATATTTCATTTCTTTAAATACCCATGGTTTTCCAACAGCAGCACGTCCTATCATTACAGCATCTACCCCGTAAAGATCAAAGCATTCTTTTGCACGTTCGGGAGTAGTTACATCACCATTCCCAATAATAGGAATATGCATACGCTGATTATTCTTAACTTCACCGATAAGAGTCCAGTCTGCATCACCACGATACATTTGAGCTCTAGTACGACCATGAATAGCCAATGCAGCGATTCCGCAATCTTGTAAACTCTCTGCTAAATCTACTATGATTTTATTATTATCATCCCAACCTAACCGAGTTTTAACTGTAACAGGAGTCTTTACGGCAGCAACTACAGCACGAGTTATTGCGAGCATACGTGGTATATCTCTAAGTAAACCGGCACCGGCACCTTTGCCTGCAACTTTCTTTACGGGACATCCAAAATTAATATCTATAATATCAGGGTGGGCTTCTTCGGCACGTCTTGCAGCATCAGCCATTGCCTCAGAGTCTTTACCATATAATTGAATCGCAACAGGACGCTCGGCATCGGCCACCGTTAATTTTTGCTCAGTGCGCGGCACATTCCTAATAAGTGCATCAGCCGAAATAAATTCGGTATAAACCATATCTGCACCATATCGCTTACACAATAAGCGAAAATTAGGATTGGTAACATCTTCCATTGGAGCTAAGAATAATGGATAAGAAGGGAACTCGATTTGTGCTATCCGCATTGACTTAATATTTTGTTGCAAAGATAAAAAAAAGAACTACTGAATTCACATTTTTTGTGTATGTTTGTGGCATGAATAAAAAGCACATTTCAACAAAAGAAAACATATTGCAAACCACAATTGATTTACTCAATAAACAAGGTTTGCAAAATGTAACATTCAGGGATGTTGCAGACGCACTTCATATAAGTTTGGGTAACATCACTTATTACTTTCATAAGTGGGATAATTTAATGGATGTCATATTTACAGATTACTGCGTAAAAGATGTAAAGGAACTGTATTTATATTTTCCGACAAACATTCATGAAATTGCACAGTACATTAGCAGAATCTATGACTTACAAATTAAATACACATTTTTATTTTCTAATTTCTATTTATTCTTCAATGTATTTCCACGCTATAACCACTTAAAAGAGGAGTTCTTTATAGACCGAATGAATATTATGCGACTAGGATTTGAACATCTTGCCGAACAAAAATACATGTATCCCCCAATTGAAGGTCATGATTATGATTTACTGACCAAAAATATGTGGGTGTTTGTTGCTAATTGGTATGGATTTTCGCGTATGTTTAACGATAGTCCGAATAGCATCACCAAAGAAGAATTTTTTATGTCTATGTACAATATTTCCGTATTTCACTTAACTGAAAAGGGCAAATTTGCTATAATTGAATCGTTTGACAAATTGCGTAAGGAAGGAGTATTTGATAAATAAATCATGCAGATTTCGGATTATGAAATAATGGCACCGGTAGGTTCCTGGGAAAGCCTTGCAGCAGCATTAAATGCAGGATCGGACTCGGTGTATTTTGGTATTGAGCATCTAAATATGCGCAGTCACTCATCAAACAATTTTACTACAGAAGATTTAAAAGAAATTGTTAGAAGGTGCAAGGAGCAAGGAGTAAAAACATACCTTACTGTAAATACGATTTTATACGATGCCGACTTAAATTTGATGCATGAAATAATCGACATTGCCAAGGAATCAGGCATTTCTGCCATAATTGCATCAGATATTGCCGCTATGCAATATGCATGTCAAATAGATGTTGAAGTACACCTATCTACCCAACTGAATATTTCGAATATAGAAGCCCTTCGCTTCTATGCACAATTTGCTGATGTAGTGGTACTTGCAAGAGAACTTAATCTAGACCAAGTAAAAGCTATACACGAGGCTATTGTTCGGAAAAATATTGTGGGCAGACATGGACAACTAATCAAGATAGAAATGTTTTGCCATGGTGCATTATGTATGGCTGTATCAGGAAAATGTTACTTGAGTTTGCACGAATATGATAGATCTGCAAATAGAGGCGAATGTATGCAAATTTGCAGACGCGGATATAAAGTTACAGATAAAGAAACAGGATCGGAACTTGATATTAACAACAAATATATAATGTCGCCCAAAGACTTGAAAACGATACATTTTATCAATAAAATGATGGATGCAGGCGTACAAGTATTTAAAATTGAGGGACGCGCTCGTGGAGCAGAATATGTAAAAACTGTAGTATCATGCTATAAGGATGCCATAAGCAGCTATGTTAATGGAAACTTTACTGAAGATAAGATTGCTCAGTGGGATAAGCAACTTGCTACTGTTTTTAATCGTGGATTTTGGAATGGATATTATTTAGGACAACGTTTAGGTGAATGGAGTTCAAATTACGGCTCACAAGCTACAAAACGTAAGGTTTACATAGGTAAAATTACTAACTACTTTAAAAAGATAAAAGTTGCAGAATGCTTAATGGAAGCTCAAGATCTGAAAGTTGGTGATGAGATTCTAATTACAGGAGAAACAACCGGTGCGTATATTGCAACTGCAGATGAGTTACGTATGGATGATAAGCCGGTACAAGCAGTGGTAAAAGCTGATGTGTTTTCAATCAAAACATCATTGCCTGTGCATAGAAACGATAAATTGTTTAAATTAGTTGAGGCATAATGGGATCTAAAAGAAAAAAAATAATCTTAAGTATCTGCATACCTATTCTTGTTGTTTTATTTTTGGTAGCGCTGCCGATAGTTGCTCTTCGCATCGCTCTAACCCAATCTGTTAGCAATAAACTACTTGGCATGCTGCCTGATTATATGCAAGCAGAAGCAAGTATAAAAAATATTGACTATAGCATTTTTGCCACATGGCCTAGCATGGAAATACAATTATCTGACGTAACGATTATATCTGATGTATTTGAACCTAAGGATACTTTATTACATGTCAAGCACTTAGAATTGTCAGCCAATGCTGATGACTTTTTGAGCGAGGGCAAAATAAAAATAAATCGTTGCATACTTGACGAACCATGCGTTTACGGACATAGTATTGATAATAAAAACAATTGGGATGTTTTACCCCCATCCGAACCTGATACAAGTTCATCAACACTTCCTGACATTTATTTCACACAAATTGAGATAAACAAGGCTAATCTTAAATACAAGGATGAAACACAAAAACTTGATATTCAAGTATTAGGGTTATCACTACAAGTACATGAAGGAGCATATACTCCTGACTCTTTAGCAGCAAAACTTGCAATGAGCATCGAATCGATAATATACAACGACAATAGCATTAATAGAAAGGCTGAAATTGCACCATTCACAGTAAATGCAACTGCAAGTCAAACAACAAATATTGTAACTGTAGATACAAAAATAAATGCTGACAACATCTGTGTTGATGATTCGTTATTGGCTTTAAAGAATCAGAAACTTGATATTGAGCTTAGCGCTAATTGCGATCCTAAATTTAAGCACTTTAATATCAACAATTTATTAGTAAATGTTGATAAAAATCACTTAGCCCTTGCAGGGTACTTGGGAATTGAGGATGCCGATAGTTCGTATTACACGGATTTAAAATTAAGATTTGCATCTCCATATTTAAAAGAGCTATTGGCTTTAACTCCGAAGCCATTCAAGAAATATCTGAAAGGATTTAATTTTGATGGTGCGTTGGGCATTGAAGCAAGTTCCAAAGGTTATATGAAAGGTAAGCACTACCCTGTTATTGCTGCACATATCAATTTGGACAAACTACATGGTAAGTTTGACGGATTTAAACAAAGTATAGATGATTTAGGCTTCGATATAAAAGCCAATTATAATGACAGGCGAAAAGACTCAAGTTTTGTCGACATTAAAGAACTGCATTTTAAAAGTGGTGATTCAAACTTAAAAACGAAAGGTCGTGCATGCTATAAAAGAGGCAAAGAATATGTTGATATAAGCTTACTTGCTCATATTAATTTACACACAATCAACAATTTATACAAAATTGAGGAAAACTCTGAAATGAAAGGAAATATAGATGCAGATGTTGACACTTACTTCCTTTTAGAAGACTTGAAGAATCAAAATCTATATAATATATTTTCAAAAAGTTCTATAACCGGAGATGGAGTTGATGTAGTTTTACCACAAAGCGGCATTGACTTATACATAGATTCATTAAGAGCCAGAATAAATACCAACACAGGAGTTGCAAGCAGAAGAAGTGGAAAAATTGATACCTCATTAGTAAACACACGTATTTCGTTCAGAAAGATGGAGTTGAAATACAAAAAAGGTATTTCTGCAAGTGCTAATCGTTTTAGTCTTAGTTTCTTAGCTGATGATATTGAGGATGGTAAACCTCCTCGTTTAAGAACATCTATATCTCTAAGAGGTTTGCAAGCTAATATATTTGATACCATACAAGTAACTGCAAAACGCGCACGAATGTCGATAAATGTACGAAAAAACGAGAATTATGGTTTTATACCAAACTCGTCTATAAAATTAAGTTTTGATTCAGTATTAGGATCAACTCCGAAATTAGGTGTGTTACTTGACTCAACTCGCATTACATTATTGGCAACACCACGTTTCCGTAAACGTAAAAAACTTGCAGATGGAACCAGAGTTAATATTCCTGACTCCGAACAGAAGATTATTGATATGAAAGCCATGTCAGCATTGCTAGATACTATCTCAAAAGCAGAAGAACCTGCTGAATTATACATGAAGAAATTTTCTAATAATGGTGATATATACATAAAACGATTTAGGGTTAAGAGTCCTGACTTTCCTTTGAGAACATCAATAAATAGAGTTGATGTTGATTTTACAGATGATACATTGCACTTAGATAATTTACGCCTAAGAATAGGACGTTCTGCAATAACATTATCGGGAGAATTGGAAAATATGAGACGTTACTTGCTTCGTGGTAGAACGCTTAAAGCCGATTTAAGCTTAAAATCAAAACGACTTGATATAAATCAATTACTGTCGGCATTTTATGCCAGCAATCAAGCACAAGAGACTCCACAAAATACAAATGAAAAGGCTAAATCAGTTAACGCAAATCTAGATGCTTTAAACGAAAGTGACGAATCTGATGATAATTCAACAAAAGAAGATTCAACTGCTACAGCCGGTTTAATAGTGCTTCCAAACAATATTGACCTTAAATTTAAAGCTAAGATTGATACTGTTAAATTTGGGAAAATGCGATTGGAAAATTTTAAGGGTAAGGTAACCATGCGTAATCAATCGCTTCGCATAAAAGAGTTGTTTACCAACACACAAATTGGAAAAGCCAACATGAATGTGATGTATAATTGCAGTGATCCAAAAACAGCAACAGCAGCAGCATCAGTCATAATGGATAGTGTACAAATTGGTGATATTGTAGAATATATACCCGAATTAGATACACTTATGCCTATGTTACGTTCGTTTGATGGTAATGTTTATTGCGAAGCTTCCGGTTCAACAAAATTGGATTCTACTATGAGCATATCTTTACCAACAGTAAATGCGGCCTTGTTATTAAAAGGGAATGATGTAGTATTGATGGACGGAGAAACCTTCTCTGAGATTGCTAAGATGCTTATGTTTAACAAGAAAACAAAGAATCTAATTGATAGTGTATCGGTTGAACTACTCGTAAGAAACAATGAAATTCAGATATTCCCATTTATGATAAGTCTCGACAAATACAGACTTGGAGTTGGTGGAACACAGAATTTGGATATGAGTTTCAATTATCATATTGCATTACTAAAATCGCCACTACCATTTATGATGGGCGTTGATGTGTATGGTCCAAACTTTGATAAAATAAAGTATAAACTTGTATCTCCTAAATTTAAGGATTCTAATGTTCAAATAGGACGAGGAGGAACACTTATTAATGAAGGCAGTACCAATATTCGTACAGTTTTCCACAAAACTATGCTGAATGCGATACTACAAGAACAAGAACTGAAAGAACCTGTCAGACAACAAAAAACAACTACAGGAAGCAAACAATAAATTTTATAGTTCAATTATTTCTTCCGGAGCAAATGTGATTTTCTCCATTCCATTATCTATTACTATGAAGGAATTTTCGGTACCGACGGCACCAACTCCGGCTATAACAAACTTAGGTTCTAATGCAATTGTATTGCCCTTTTTCAATTCCATTTTATTATTCCCGCAAATAATAGGTAATTCATTAATTACCAAACCAATGCCATGACCTACAAATTTTGCTTGCTGTTTAGTTCCCATAAAGCAATCTTGCAAATTATGCTTAACAACTATCTCCATAGCTTTATCATAAAGCTCACCACAAGATACTCCTGGCTTTCCCATTTCTGCTAACTCATCTTGTATATCTAAAGATACTCTATGCGCATAGTCTGCTTTTTCATCAATCTTTCCTATAGAAAACGTTCTGGATTGGTCTGAAATATATCCTGAAAAATTACCATTAATATCTATCATTACTGACATTCCGGGCTCTAATAAAATACCTTTATGACCAATAGGCAGTGATGGATGCATACCCTCACCTCCCAAAGCAAAATCAAAAGGAGACGGATAGGCTGCATTATCGCCAACCAATGTTGAACCCATAAAGGCTTCCATAGATCTGCCATATATTCTAAATGCTCCCAAACATCCTTTTAGCCTAAATACACGTTCAACCTCAACTGTTAATTGATGGTCTGTCATGCCGCTTCTATATACCAGTGGGACTTCGCGCAAGGCTTGAGATTGTAAGCGAGCAGAAAACTTCAATTGCTCTAATTCGTATTCGGTTTTTACACTTCTCAATTCGCGTATAAAACTTGAACCATTTACTACAGCTACGGGACGTAGTGTATCTTGATAACGCATCCACTCAGAATATGGCAATTCATCACCCTCCATTAATAAGATATTTGGCAATGAAATTCCTTCAGCCGCTAAGATATCGGGAATCTGTTCCGCTTTACGAATATATCTTACTCGATCTCCCTCCAATTCAACCGGTTTACGCACGAAAACCCAAGGTTCTCCCTCCTGCAATATATATACATATCCACTTATTATGCGTCCAAGCATATAGTATATATTTACATTTGAGGTGATTAAACAAACATCTACATTCTCTGCTTTCATTAAAGCTTGTAGCTTATCCCAACGAATTTGCAACTCATCGTGCATTCGGTCTGTATAAATTTCCATGTTAAGAATTTTACACAAAAGTACGAAAAAATAAGCAAAAAAACATCATGTCGTATTTTTGTAGTACCTACATTTGATTGCAATCGTTTTATTAATATTATCTTTGTATTTCATTCATGAAGCACTTTTGCTTATTTAAATAATCAGCCGATGAATCGATACTTAACAATTATTACCAGTCTGATAATTTTTGCGAACTTTGTACAAGCACAAGACAATAAATTATCAGGTACCGCCATTGGCTCGTCTCCGTCTGTTGATTACAACACAAGTACTCCATCAACAACAGTAAACACTCCAAATTATGCTTTTGATGGAAATACAACTACGTTTTACGCATCGTTCGACCGTTCAAACACATGGGTAGGCATGGACTTCGGAACAGCCTGCCGCATCACCAAGATAGCATACTCCCCACGTATATCACAACCGGGCCGCACAACACTGGCTATTTTTGAAGGCGCAAATAATATCGATTTTAGTGATGCAATACCCATCTATATTGTTCCTATAGCCGCAACAGAAGGAATAATGACATATGCTGATATACATTGTAGCCGAGGTTTTAGATATGTAAGATATATTTCGCCGAATGATGCACGTTGCAATATTGCTGAACTTGCTTTTTATGGTTATCAAGGTCAAGGAGATGATTCCATGCTGCCTCAACTTACCGCAATTCCGACAATATCAATACACACAGAAAATTGCATCGACATAACTTCTAAAGAAGAATACTTATATGGTACGGCTACACTCGTTTATAACGATGGAAGTGCAATATGGCAAGATAGCCTGCGTATACGTGGTAGAGGTAATGCAAGTTGGGAGTTTCCAAAAAAACCATACCGCATCAAACTTAATAATAAAGCACATTTAGCTGGTCTGCCTGCAAACGCTAAGGATTGGACTTTAATAAATAACTACGGTGACAAAACCTTGATGCGCAATCTATTGGCTAATGATATAAGTAAACGGCTAAATATGCCTTATACTCCTGCAGGAATACCGGTTGACCTCGTATTAAACGGCGAATATAAGGGATGTTACCAATTTTGTGATCAAATAGAAGTTGATAAAAAGCGAGTTGATGTCGATAAAATGGCAGTCACTGATATTGATGGAGAAAATCTTAAAGGAGGATATTTGGTAGAGATTGATGCTTACGCCAATGAAGGTACTTCGTGGTTTAATTCGTCAAGAGGGAATCCTGTTACCATAAAATATCCTAAAGACGATGAGATTGTTTGGGCACAAAGAAACTATATAGAAACTTATTTTAATGAAATGGAGAACATATTATACTCCGGATATTATAAGGACGAAAACACAGGATACAGAAGCAGACTCGATCTAGATACTTTTTTAAAACATTTTATTGTTGGCGAATTAAGCGGAAATACTGATACTTATTGGAGTGTATATATGTATAAATATAGGTCAGACGACCATTTTTATGTGGGTCCGATATGGGATTTCGATTTAGCATTTGATAATGATTCACGCACGTATCCAGTAAATAATCTAAGTGATTATATATACGCAACAAATGGGTCATGCGCGGGCTATATGCGGAGTTTTGTAAATCAAATTTTATCAGACACTAAAGCTCTTGATCGTTTGTCGGATATATGGAGCATCGCCAGAAAAAACAACTATTTGTCTGCCGACTCACTTATAGAATTAATGGATAGATATGCCGAAGAAATGGATGCCTCACAAACCCTGAATTTTATAAGATGGCCTATTCTTAACACATACGTTCATCTAAACCCACGTGTGTATGGTTCATATCAAGGCGAATTAAACAATGTGAAAAATTACTTAAGGAATCGTTTTACATGGCTTGATAATAAAATAGGATTGAAAGAAGTTACTGAGATTGATGAAGAACCGACAAGCCAACAAGAATGCATCGTATATACTGAGAGAAACACCATAATAGTTAAAGACGCATCTGAAAAAAGAATTATAATCTATTCTGTTGATGGAAAGATTTTGTATTCTAATGAATCGGCAGATGCAGAAATCATCAATGTGCCAACACCAAACAATGACTTATATATAATTAATATTGATGGCATTAGCCAAAAAATATTTGTAAAATAATACACAGGCTTTATTAGCAAAACAAAACAAACTGAAAGTTGGCATTTATAAATTTTTAGTTATTGCAAATTTGCAGAATTAATAAATTATTGTACTTTTGCAAACAGTTTTTGAGTGTAAATAACACAAAATACATGTGTACCCTTATGATGGGTACGGGTACACAATAAGGGCATCCGCTAAAGCGGGTGCCCTTATACTTTTTATAAGGTTTACTTTCCTTTAAGAATCTTCTTAATATCGCTCAATTTATTTAAAGCTTCTAGAGGAGTGAGGTTATTGACATCAACATTCAAAATCTCGTCTCGCACCTGCGAAAGAACAGGGTCATCAAGCTTAAATATACTTAACTGATAACCCTCACGATGCTCGGCGATTTCGGAAACAGGCTTAGAAATAGATTTCCTAGATACCTTTCTGCCATCTTGATTCTTATTCTCTAAATCCAATAAAATATCATTGGCACGCTTAACAATACTTTTAGGCATTCCGGCTAATTTTGCAACATGAATACCAAAACTATGCTCGCTACCACCAGGGACTAACTTTCTTAAGAAGATTACTTTACCGTCTATTTCTTTAACAGATACATTAAAATTTTTTATACGCTTAAAATCTTTTTCCATCTCATTTAGTTCATGGTAATGAGTGGCAAATAAGGTTCTCGCTTTTGCCGTAGAATGTTCGTGTATGTATTCGACAATAGACCATGCTATTGAGATGCCATCGTATGTACTTGTGCCCCGTCCTAACTCATCAAAAAGAATTAAACTACGATCCGATAAATTGTTAAGAATACTTGCAGCCTCGTTCATTTCGACCATAAAGGTTGATTCTCCCATAGAAATATTATCACTGGCACCTACCCTTGTAAAGATTTTATCAACTACTCCGATGTGAGCCGATTCGGCAGGCACAAAACTTCCTATTTGAGCCATAATAACAATAAGCGCAGTTTGCCTCAAAAGAGCTGACTTACCTGCCATATTAGGACCGGTAATAATTATTATCTGTTGCTTATTACTATCTAAATACACATCATTTGCAATATATTCTTCTCCTATAGGCATTTGCCTTTCAATAACAGGATGACGACCTTGACGAATGTCTAATACATCATCATCCGAAATTAATGGACGTATATATTTCCCTTCGGCTGCCACTAATGCAAATGAGCATAAAACATCAATACTTGCAATTTGCACTGCATCTTTTTGTAAAACTGCCACTGAACATGCTAAATCAGACACTAATGCAGAAAATAATTGATTTTCAATTGCAAGAACTTTTTCTTCAGCCCCTAAAATCTTTTCTTCATACTCTTTAAGTTCTTGAGTAACATAGCGCTCTGCATTAACAAGTGTTTGCTTTCTAATCCATTCTTGTGGAACTTTGTCTTTGTGAGCATTACGTACTTCTATGTAATATCCAAAAACATTATTATAGCTGATTTTAAGACTTGGTATACCCGTTGATTCACTTTCTTTTTGCTGTATCTGTAATAAATAATCCTTGCCCGAATACGCTAATCTCCTGTACTCATCCAATTCTGCATTAATTCCTTGCCTTATTACTCCTCCCTTGTTAACAGCCATTGGCGGATCGTCATTTATTTCCTTTTCTATCCTATCGCGCAATTCCAAACATAAATCCAATCCTTCGACAATCTTACTTAGCTCTTGTACTTGAGATGATGTACACATCTCTTTTATTTCTTGTATAGCACATAAAGCCGTACGCAGCTGTACCAGTTCGCGAGGATTAATTCTGCCTACTGCAATTTTAGATACGATACGCTCCAAATCGCCTATTAACGGCAATTTTTCTTGCAAAAGACATTTAATTTCAGTATCTCTAAAGAATGCTTCTACAACATTTTGCCGTTTTTCTATATCAGTTTTTGACTTTAAGGGAAATGCAATCCAACGTTTTAACAAACGACTGCCCATTGGAGTTAATGTCTTGTCTAAAATGCTAATGAACGATTTACCCTCTCCATTCATCGAACCATATAGCTCAAGATTTCGAATTGTAAATTTATCCATCCAGACATAACAATCACCCTCAATACGTTTAAGATTAGTAATATGAGCCGTTTGTAGGTGCTGTGTAGCATCCAAATAATGTAAAATTCCACCTGCTGCAATCACACCTTCTGGCAAATCATCAACTCCAAAACCTTTTAGAGTTGAAACGTCAAATTGTTTTTTTAAACGATTATTTGCAGCATCTGTTGTAAATATCCAATCGTCAAGTTGGAATGTAAAATATTTACCTGCCGACAAATCTTCCCATTTCTGTTTCTTGCCGTATTCGTACAAAACTTCCTTCGGAGCAAAACTACTTATCAATTTACCTGCATATTCTGCGGTTCCTTGTGTAAGGAGGAATTCGCCTGTAGAAATATCCAAGAAAGCTACACCTATTACTGATTTACCAAAATGCAAACAAGCCACAAAATTGTTGCTTTTATTTTCAAGCACATTGTCATTATACGAAACACCCGGTGTAACCAATTCGGTAATACCACGTTTTACAATTCCTTTTGCGAGTTTAGGATTTTCTAATTGATCGCAGATTGCTACTCGCCAACCTGCGCGCACTAATTTTGGAAGATATGTATCAATTGCATGATATGGGAATCCTGCCATTTGAATCTCGTTTGAAGTATCTTTTCCCCTCATCGTAAGAGTGATGCCTAAAATAGCAGATGCTGTAACCGCATCCTTTCCGTATGTTTCATAAAAATCTCCGCAACGATAGAGCAACAATGCATCAGGATGCTGCTTCTTAACTGCATTGTACTGCTTTAGCATGGGAGTTTCAACAATATTTGACATAAGCAATTGTTTATTTTAATAGCCGAAAGGCTCAACAAAAATAGTTTATTTTAGGTAATTTATAAAGAAATATACGGCTATTGATCATGACATTATCAAAATATCAATTACCTCATATTTATTAAATTTGTCAGATTATTATTTCTATAATAAAAACAGAATAATTTTCATTGAGCAGCAAATATACATCAAATTTAACACTTAACACTAAAAGCAGAGTCCATAAATATTTTAGAATTTGCATACTTTTACAAAATAAACGCATCTTTTACCACAGAAATACAATAATTATTAGGCTTTTTAGGTTAATTCATTAACGGATATTTTATTTTCAGAATAAATTTTTTACTTTTGTGAGTTGAATTATGTTTACCTTAAACCGAAACTATGCAAAAGAGAGTACTCTTTATACTAACTACTACGTTTTTCACTCTTTTGGGAGGAGTGAATTTATACGCACAAAGTTGTCCAACACAATTTGGAGGTACAACTTTTCAGCCTAAGTCAGGAGTTACGGCAACTTACTATGACTTATCTGACGTTTCTTTTGTTGATCCTACTTCAGAAAACATTACATTTGGAACGGGATATAGTTTTCAAAATACATCTCCTGCATCACTAAGCACAAGCCGTTACACCATAAGTAAAACAGATGGTTTGGTACTACACTGCCGCGAAATAGACCAATTTGGATTCTTTTCGTATCAACTAAGTGGTTTATTAACTGCAGCCGGTAGAAATTCGTACAAAGTTGAGATAGTATTTTCTGCTGTAAGACAAAGTGGATGTAGTACATCAATCCAAGACTGGAACAACTACATTAAAATGCAGTGTACTCCAGTAGCTGATGCACAATACAAAACAATTAATTTTGGAACAACATATACTTATTCATACACTTTCACAGCAACGTCAAGTTCACAAACTTTTGCATTTTCATCCGACTACTCAAACGGATGTGGATTACTTTCAGTAAAATCGATAAAAGTAACAGGATGCTTTGATAAAACAATTGTTTCGTCAAATGGAAATAAGGTTTGCGCCGGAGAGTTAAACACTCTTACAGCAAAAGGTTTAACAGGAGCTTCATATACTTGGGAACAATCTATTGACAATAAATCTACATGGCAACCTCTTGTTGGAAATCAACAAAGCATAGACGTTGAAGTAAAAACCGATACATACTACAGAGTTACATCAGGTACCGAAATACTTGTATCTGATTTGATTCGTCCTATAGTATGTTGCGCAGTATCAGGAGAAAGACAAACCATGTCTGCAGAGCAATTTACATTTACAGGAACAAGAACAAGCAATGCTTCATGTCAGTACACATACAAATCATCGGGCAATATAGATGAAGGTCAATATGCTGTGGTACACTCAGCTGCCGATGGCGGATATTGGACCAACAGAACACTAAGAGGTCATACAACAAATGGTGGAGTTGATGATGGTTTCATATTAGTAAACGCTGCCAGAGGTGCCGGTATGTTTTACGAACAATACATAAACAATCAACTTTGTGAAAATACAATATACGACTTTTCTGCCTTTATTGCTAATGCATGCCCTGATGATGGGAAAGTAGGTCGTGTTCCCGTAAATGCAGGTTTTAAAGTATTTGGGTGTACAGCTCCTGGAAATTGTCCTGATGAATTATTGAGTGTTGAGTCAGGAAATTTACCTGATGGTACTAATTGGACAGAGAAAGGTGGTTCTTTTAATTCAGGTTCATACAAATCTGTTAACATACAGATATTTAACAATATTGAAGCTCCCGGAACCGGAGCTGTAGATGGTAATGATATTGCTATTGATGACATTACTTTCAGTACTTGTTCACCTGAAATTAAGATGTACTCAAATTCAGCCTTAACAAGTCAAGATACAATTGTATGTGATGATGGTAATGATGTAGCACTAAGCTTAATTGCAGCTGCAGTATACGACATGAAGGACTTTTTCCTGACCCCTTATTACTTGATGCAGCAATCTAGCTCTCAAACAGGTCCTTGGACACAAGTTGGGACCGCTCAAACATCAAATACATTTGCAATAACTGTTCCTGCAACTCTAACTACTAAAATATACTATCGCACATGGGTTGCGGGTGATCAAACAACAGTGGAGAAAGTTTCACAAGGCCAGCCTGTTAGCGGGTGTGGAAGTGTATCAGCTGTTACAGATCCTATAGCTGTAAGTTATCATTGCAATTGTAAACCCACAACTCCACCAATAGTTAATGCCTATAGCGAATGTCCTTGTCAAACAGGGACTTCTTTGCTTGCAGACCTAGTTACATCAGATAAAACACAATTACGTTTTTATAGTGATGCAACAGGCGGTACAGCATTGCCTGCAACAAAAAAATTTGATTGCAGAACTGTACACGATACAATATATTATGTAACTAATCAATTAGCAAATACATTAGTAGACGAATATTGCGAGAGCGATCGTGTTCCTATTAACATACATATTAAAGATGCTGTTCAGTTTACTGTATCACCAAAAGATATTACTACATGTTTAACCAATGGTGTAAATCTTACATATACTATTAGTAATATAGTACCGGCAAACGCACAAATAAAATGGGGAACTACTCCCGAAAGTTTTGGAACTACTTATACATTGAGTGCTTCGGAAGGTAGCGGAACTATTAATATTGAAGCTACAGATCCAAGCGCATGCCTTGCAACAGATGCAGTAACATACGAATTGTTAAACACTCCTGACTTTACATTATCTGCACCAACAATGGTCTGCGTATCTAATCCGGTTGCTGAAATTAAAGCACAGGTAAGCGCAGGAACCGGTAGTTACCAATGGTTCAAAAATGATGTAGAAGTTGCAAACGGAACAATGATGCCAGGACAAACAGAAATAACATACAATGACGCTGCTGTTGCAACTGCAGAAGGTTCTGTTACATATAAACTTAAATTAGACAATGGTATATGCTTTACAGAAAAAACAGTATCTGTAAGTGTAGGTGACAGAATCGATATCCCCGTGACTGCAAGTGCACCAGCACAAAACAATACTATATGCCTTGGTGCTACTATTGATTTAACAGCAGGCTATACACTAAACGCAGGCGAAAGCCTTACATGGACTGTAGGAGGCGTGGTATTGCCTGAAACTGGCACCGTTTTAGCTTCGCAACAACCTACTGCCAATACAACATACCTTGTAAGTTTGGTAGGTGGAACATGCGAAGGAGACGGAAGTATTACAATTAATGTAGATACTCCTCCGGCTCCTGCAATTACGGTTGACAAGGATGTGATTTGCGAAGGTACTCAAGTAAATATTACTGATAGCGATCCAAATACTGCAACTAGATATGTTTGGATGCAAGAAATAAGTCCATACGCATATCAAGATATTTCGCAGCAAACCGGTAAAGACATCACCGGATTTCAGCCTACCGTAACTGCCAAATACAAGAAAATATCTTATAATGGCGTATGTAGTACAGAAAGTAATGAAATTACTGTAACTGTTTATCCTGCAATTGTTTTTAATATTGAACCTATAGGCAGAACAATATGTGAGGGTGAAAATATTACAATCACAATGTCAGGTTATCCGACCGGATCGACAACAGAATGGTTTGAAAAAGCTACATCAAGTTTAATTTCGAGCGATCCAAGTACTGTGGTAACACCAACGCAGACGACTATATACACAGCTCGCGTTACCAATATTTGTACTGCCGAAAAAGATCTAACTGTTAGCGTACTACCTCCTATTAATCCACAAATAAGTCAGCCTACATCATTTTGTTTGGGAGACAGCACTATATTGACAGTTAGCGGTAACGGCATCACCTCATATAGTTGGGTTCCGTCAAGTTCATTAGATAGTCCTAACGAAGCAACCACAGTTGCACGGCCAAAAACAGACACTCAATATATAGTAACAGTAAGTAATGGAGTATGCGAGGTAACAGCTACTACAAACGTACATGTGAACCCATTACCACTATTCGATACAATTGAAGAACAGAACACAGAAAATTGTACAACCCGTAGTGTTACTGTTACAGCTAAAGAAGGCACTCCTCCATATCAGTTCTCGGAAGATGGCAATAACTTCATAACACAAAATGTATTTACAGGTATGACAAGCGGTTGGAATAAATTATTTGTTATTGATGCAAATACATGTAAGGGTGATACAAGCTTTTATTTAGCGCCTTATCCAATTATTCCGGATCGTTTAGTAACACCCAATAATGACAACACAAACGAACTATGGACAGTAGAAAACTTAAACTGCTACTCTGCATACATAGTAGAAATATTTGATAGATACGGAAAACGTCTTTACGAATGGCGTAAAGGCAGTTATAGCAAATCAAGTAATTCAGAAGATTTCCCTGGATGGGATGGCATATATAACGGACATCAATTACCAAGTACCGATTATTGGTATCTTATTACAGTTGAAGAAATCCGTAAACAATATAACGGACATTTCATACTTAAACGATAAATAATTGTATATTTGAGCATAAATTTAGGAAATAGAAAAAACTAACATATCATGAAAAAGTACCTCGCTGCAATAATCGCATTAGTCATACTTAGCGTTGGCAAATTATCGGCCCAAGAAGAATTGATATATAATCAATATCATTTCAACTATTATTTGGTGAATCCTGCTATGGCAGGTGCAGAACCCTGTTCGCATTTGATGATAAGTAACAAAATGCAATGGGTTGGAATGAGCGATTTTCCAATGACACAATTACTATCATTTAAAACCCGTGTATGGAATAATGTTGGTATTGGTGCTTATTTGTACAATGATCGTAATGGTTATTCTAATCGCGCAGGTGGTCAGGTAACATTCGCATATCATATTCCACTATCAAATGGCCGTCGTTATTCTAAAAAAACCTCCTACGACCGTCAATTATCTTTTGGTGCATCATTTAAAGTAAACTATTTTTACATTAACACAGACCAATTATATGCTGATGATCCCAATGCACAATACGACAACGCGTTTGCTAACACATCAGGTTTTGGTGTAAATGCTAACTTTGGTATTTATTATAAATCATACGGCGGCTTTGTTGGATTATCTTTAACAAACCTTATTCCAATGACTGCTGATATATATGGAGACAAAGAGGTGCCTGCTCCGTTAACCGGATTTTTATTTGGTGGTTATACATTCGACCTAGGCAGAACCGGAGATTATTATATTGAGCCTATGCTAATGCTTAAAATGGACCAATACTTAGATATAAACATGGACTTGAACTTGAAGTTCGGACAAGATGTTTCAAAGAATTGGGGATATTGGGTACAGGCATCATACAGACATAGTTGGGATCCAAATAATATACAAAGTTTAGTTTTAATGCCTATGTGTGGATTCCGTATACATGGATTCCAATTAGGTTATGCATTCAGTTTAGACCTAAACAATTTGGTAACACAGAACTATGGTACTCATGAAATAATGCTTGGATACAGCTTCTGCTACACTAAACACTTCTGCCGTTAAAATACACATCATAAAAAAGAAAAGCTCGAGAGTCTAAAACTTTCGAGCTTTTTTATTGCATAATAATTCAATTTAAATGTCTGTTTGCATATTTACGAAATTTATCTCTTTGATTTTTGATTCGAGGTCAGAAATTTTGGTCGGAGTGTTACGGTAGGTTTGCTTGTAACGGGCAGAGGCTTTGCGAGGGAGCAGATTTTTAGCATTTTTTGATATGAAGAACGAATGCTGAACCTTGCACAATTATCCAACCGAAGCCGTTCAGCCATGCTTTTGGCAATACCTTGTTATAGACATTTCTATTTGCCATTTGATTTTTTCTTTCCAATTCGTTTTACATCTTTGTCAAAGTCGCTCTCAAAAAGTCTGTCTTGGATAATGCGGTATTTTTCAAACTCACTTTCTGCAAATGCTTTGCCTATGGCTTGTGTTACTTTCCCTGCATTTTTCAAAATGTCCTTTTGGTTAAACTGTAAAAATGCGTTCATTCTTTTTGCCCAATCGTCCATTGTCATTGGGATATTTTGCTCAGCTTGTGTTTCGGCATAATCCAAATACATTGTAACAAAACGGTCAAGCTGTTTTAATTCTTTTTCTGTAAGATAATTTTTAGCAACTGACACGTCTGTTTTTATGATTTTCCCTTTCGGTGCATTTTTCCAAGTCGTCAAACCCATATTTTCTTTTTTGCTGTCAGCACGTTTCATTATCACTTCGGCAGCCGTTTGCCCGTGAATAGCAAAATGCAATTTGTTTTGAACTGTTGCGAAAAAAGTTTGAGTAATTTCGGTGTCAGGATTATAGTCAATGGCTGTGGAATAAATATCGGTTATCTTTTGATAAAACCGTCTTTCGCTTGCCCGAATTTCCCGAATTTCTGCAAGCAAATGGTCAAAATATTCTTGGTTTAAGAATGTTCCGTTTTTCAAGCGTTCCTTGTCCAACACATAACCACGAATTGCAAAATCTTTCAGCACCGAAGTAGCCCATTGTCTAAATTGCGTTGCTCTTTGAGAATTGACACGATAACCAACTGAAATAACAGCATCTAAATTAAAATGTTTGGTCTTATATTTTTTACCGTCTGTGGCAGTTACCGAGAAATCCTCGGTAACTGAACTTTCGTTAAGTTCTCCCGATTTAAAAATATTCTTTAAATGAAGCGAAATATTATCGGTACTACAATCAAACAAAACAGCCATTAGTTTTTGAGAAAGCCAAATCGTTTCGTTCTCAAACCTTACTTCAATGCCGTCTTTACCTGCCTGTGAGTTAAATATCAAAAACTCGGCTGTGCTGTTTCGTATTTGTAGTTTTTTACTCATTATTTTTACTCATTATCAAACTACAAAGATACAAAAATGATTAGTTACTATTCCTGTTCTTCTTGATTATCGTCTTTTAAAAAAGTAGGAGCAACGAGGTTTAATAATGGCGGTGGTTCCCACAAATTTTGTTTAAAGAAATATTTGTCAATAAATATTGAGAATGAAATTAGTTTTGACATTCTCATTTTTAAGATTTTGCGACTCCTTTTTTGGTGTCGCATTGACGAAGTCAGGAGACTACATATATAGACAATATTTTTATTGTTCTATTTTATCGGGATAATCAATTGTATAGTGCAAACCTCTACTCTCTTTACGCTCCATTGCCATTTTAATAACTAAGTAAGCGGTATTAATAATATTACGCAATTCGCAAATATCTTTAGTTACAACAGAACGGTCAAATAAATCTTCAGTTTCTTTGTACAGAATTTCAAGACGATCAAAGGCACGCTTTAAACGTAAATTAGATCTTACAATACCAACATAATTACTCATTATCTGACCAACTTCTTTTTCACTTTGAGTAATTAAAACCATTTCTTCATTTAGCGAAGTGCCCTCATCATTCCACATAGGAACCTCTTCGTTTAATGGTATATTATCTACATTTTTAAGTGCATCCTGCGCAGCTTCATCGGCATACACAATAGCTTCGATTAAAGAATTAGATGCCAAACGATTAGCTCCATGCAAGCCTGTACAAGAACATTCGCCGGCAGCATATAAATGCTTAAGCGAGGTCCTTGCTTTTTTATCTACTACAATACCACCACACAAATAATGAGCTGCCGGAACTACAGGTATATAATTTTTTGTGATATCTACTCCAATGCTCAAGCACTTATCATAAATCATGGGGAAATGTTCCTTGGTTTCGGCAGCAGTTTTGTGAGTTACATCAAGATAAACATAATCACTTCCGGATAATTTCATCTCAGTATCAATAGAACGAGCTACTATATCACGCGGTGCCAAAGACCCACGCTTATCATATTTGTACATAAATTCATCGCCTTTAAGATTACGTAATACTGCACCATATCCGCGCATAGCTTCTGTAATCAAAAACGAAGGACGTTCAGAAGGATTATATAAAGACGTTGGATGGAACTGTACAAACTCCATATCCTTTACCAATCCTTTTGCTCTATAAACCATTGAGATTCCGTCGCCGGTGGCAATAGATGGATTAGTGGTTGTTTGATATATGTTTCCTATACCACCTGTTGCCATCATAGTTACTTTTGACAAGAAGGTATGTACGTGTCTTGTTTTAGGATTTAAAACATATACACCATAACATTCAATACCTGGGGTAGTATGCTTAACTAATTGTCCAAGATGATGTTGCGTTATTAAATCTATGGCGAAATGATTTTCAAACACCTCAATATTTGGATGCTGATTAATTCTTTTAACCAAAGAATGCTGAATTTCGGCACCTGTACTATCTTTATGATGCAGAATTCTAAATTCAGAGTGGCCTCCTTCTTTATGAAGGTCAAAATTACCTGATGCATCCTTGTCAAAATCCACACCCCACTGAACTAATTGATCTATTTCGCGTGGTGCATTTTCCACCACCATACGTACAACAGATTCGTCACAAATTCCATCTCCGGCAATCAATGTATCGGCAATATGTTTATCAAATTTGTCGGTATCTTTAGTTACAGAAGCAATTCCTCCTTGTGCCAGATTTGTATTTGCTTCCTCTAATTTGGTCTTGCATAGAATTGCAACTTTGCCTTTATCAGCAACTTTAAGAGCAAAACTCATTCCTGCAATGCCACTTCCAATAACCATAAAATCAAACTTTCGTACCATAATTCAAATATTTTCAACACACAAAAGTACAAAAAAGGAGGATACTATTGTAATATCCTCCTTTTAAAGCTTGAAATTCCAATTATTTCTTCAGAATCTTCGTTATTTCAATATTATCATTTGTATAAACCACCTTTAGTATATATAAACCCGAATTAATTTCTGACATATTAATTTCGTATGTATCACTATTGAAATTGAACTGTTTAAGAACTTTTCCATTGAGTGATAAGATTTCTGCAGATTTAATTGTTTCGTCTGATTCAACTACTGCATAATCTGAAATAGGATTAGGATATACAACAAGGTAATGACTATTTGCAACAATATCATTTATAGCAGTTACACATTCAGAACCCTTCAATGAAACATTTGATATGGTGTAAACAGCATCAGCAGGTCCGCTGTTTACAGATAATACAAGTGCCGGAGCATCTAATCTTTCGGCAGCTGTTTCAGATATGGTGAATTTATATTCTTGGCCTGCTATCAGTGTTATTTCGTTATCTTTAAACATCTGAAGCGTATTATCATTGCTTGATTCTACATATATGTTTACAGTTGCATTTTGAGTTGATGTTATAGTTCCGCTAAGTGTATATTCTGTACTTGCCTTCAATGGATTATTATTTCCAACCGTAACCACATACATATTGTCATATGATACTTCTGGATTTGCGGTAATTGTAGTTCCTGAATAACTTGCAAGACCGTCAACTTCATGCCAGTTACTATTCTCATTACAAACATTCGACATAGAAGTATATGATGCGAAAGAATTTGTACATACATCTATTTCACCTCCACAACTTGCAGAGTTATCTGTTAATGATGATTGAGGATATGTTGTTTTGTCTTGGTAGATGCGAACCCAATCAATTTGCATTTGGCATGAAGTAAAATCTGAAGCAACTTCATAATTTACATAAGATCCACCTAATGCTATATTGTACAACATATAGAATTCGTAATTGAACGCATAACGACCATTTGAACGATCTGTTGCATCAGCATTACTCATAGTAACTACATTCTGCCTATTTGAGCCATCTGCATCACATATATAACCAATTATAGATGACGGAGTCCACTCTACACCAAATATACGCCATAGGTTTCCTACTTCTTGATTGAATGTTAAAGACTCGCCATAGTTTACATTAGAATAAGAACCATCCATTCCATCATTATTCCAGTGAAATGTACTTAATGATTTATTCCATGTTGCAGTATTAGAAGTACACATCTCTTCCATAATGTCAATTTCACCTTGATAAGGCCAAGAATTAGCACCTTTGCCTAACATCCAAAACGCAGGCCAAACACCGGTATTACCTTTTGGAGTTTTGATTAATGATTCTATCTTTCCATATTTTACCTGTACTTTACCGTTACTCTTAATACGCGCAGATGTATAACTACTACCTGAATAATTCTCCTTTTTTGCAACGATAATCATTTTACCATCTTGAAGATATAAATTATCAGCTCTATTTGTGTAATACTCGGATTCTCCATTACCCCAACCACCGGCACCTGTTTCGTATGTCCAAACTGATGTGTTTAATTCATCACAATCGAACTCGTCAGACCAGACTAGTTCGTATGCAGCCGACATAGGCAGAGAAAATGTCAGCATAGCAACTCCGATTAAAAGACATCTCTTAATTTTAATATCCATAATATTTGATTTGCGGAGTTATCTATTCGACAAACTCCCGGTTAGTTAATTACAAAATCAGCTGATAAACCTTCTACACTATTTGGAGCTATCCAAACGCAAAATTTACCCGGTTCTGTAACTTTTTGCATTTTTGCATTCCAGAAAGACAATTGATTTGTTGATATCTTAAATGTAACTGTTTTTTCTTCTCCTTGTTTAATAGAAACTCTTTGAAATCCTTTTAATTCTTTTAAAGGACGAACCAATGAGCCAACATAGTCTCTAACATACAATTGTACGACTTCAGTGCCATCGTATTTGCCAGTATTTTTAATCTTACATGATACTGTTAAGGTATCTGTCATGTTTATTTTATCTGACGATAATTGTAAATCAGAATACTCGAATTTTGTATATGATAAACCATAACCAAATGGGAATAATGGAGCTAAACCGGCATCTAACCAATAAGTACAGAAACCTAAAGATGTTTGTTTTGCTTCTAATGGAATATCATCTATCATATGAAGCGGTTGTTGTGCAGGACGTCCTGTTTTATAATCGCTATAATAGATAGGAATTTGACCAACCATTTTTGGAAATGTAACAGATAATTTACCAGATGGAATAGATTTACCAAAAATCAAATCTATCAAAGCAGGCCCTGCCATTGTACCACCATGGAATGCCACAAATAATGATTTAGAGGCTTTCGTCTCGGCTTCTATTGTTAATGGCCTTCCTGCCATCACTATTGTTACGATAGGCTTTCCTGTAGCTTTTAATGCGTTTAGCAATTCGGTTTGAGCTCCGGGTAAATTAATATCGGCTCTACATTTTGCTTCTCCCGACAATATAGCTTCTTCACCTACGAATAACAATACTACATCAGATTTTGATGCCATAGAAACAGCTTTGGCAAAATTCTTTTTATCATAATCGCGAGTACTTATTAAAGCTTTCTCGTATAAAATTTCAAACTTATCACCATATTGTTGTTTAATTGCCATAAGAGGAGTTACAGAATGTGTTTTATCTGCGTCAAAACACCATGTTCCCATTTGGTCGTGCGATGCATCTGCCATTGGTCCAATTACAGCTACCTTCTTAATATTATCTGCAGACAATGGTAAGAAATCATTTTCATTTTTCACTAAAACCGCACTTTCTGTGGCAGCATTTACGGCAGCATTTAAATTCTCTGCCGAATACAATACAGAGTCCTTCTTTGACAAATCAGTATATGGGTTGTCAAATAAACCTAAATCAAATTTAAGTCTTAAAACACGTCTTACTGCATCATCTATCAATTTCTCGTCAACTGCTTTTGCTTTTACAAGTGAATCTAAATAATCGATATATACAAAACTCATCATATCCATATCAACTCCGGCAATCATTCCCAACTTTGCAGATTCAGCTTTGCTCTGGCAGAAACCTTGGATTGCCATTTGTTCTATTGAGAAATAATCACTTACAACCATTCCTTTATATCCCCACTCTTCTCTCAATACATCTCTCAACAAAAACGTACTTCCTGATACAGGAACACCATTTAATTCATTAAATCCGGCCATAAAGGTAGCAACACCTGCTTTGGCAGCGGCTTCGAATGGAGGCAGAACATAATCGCGTAAACGTTGTTCTGAAGTAAATACCACATTATAATCTCTACCGCTTTCGGTTAAACCGTAAGCAGCAAAATGTTTTGCACAAGCCGCAACTCTATCGGGGTCTGACATATCAGACCCTTGAAATCCTTTTACCATTGCAACACCTAATACTGATGTTAAATATGGATCCTCGCCTAAACTCTCCGCTATTCTACCCCATCTTGGATCGCGGGTAACGTCAATCATTGGAGCAAAAGTATACCGTATACCTGTTGATGCTGCTTCAGCAGCGGCAACGCGAGCACCCTCTGTAATTATTGTAGTATCCCAACTACAAGCTTGTCCTAAAGGAATGGGAAATATTGTTTTAAAACCATGAATCACATCACGAGCATAAAGCAAAGGTATTCCCAAACGACTCTCCTCTATAGCAACACGTTGTAAGTCATTTACCTTTTGGGGATCACAATTTAATATTGAACCTATATTTCCGGCCTTTACATTCTCAATTATTTCTTCAGACACATCACCGGCATCACGCTGATTTAATTGACCTATTTTCTCTTGTAAGGTCATTTGCGACAATAAGGCCTCAACCTTTTCATCGGTTGCATCTTTAATTTCATTTTTTTGACAAGCTGTAAAGCATGCAATAAATATAATTGCTAATATGATGTGATTCTTTTTCATATACATAAAATTTATCCTTAAATAAAAGGAGGACAAACAGTTATATTAACTGCACCCCCCCCTAATTATCATCTCAATACTCAGAATATTCTGAGCAAATACAGTTATTATAAATGAATAATCAGTCCATTGATTTCTGAATCGCGCGCAAATATGCGTGCACTTAATTTCTCATTCAAAGCATAAGTTGCAATCTTTTCGGTTGACTTATCTGCATATATAACATCTATACCAACTTTACCATCTTTTAAATATGTAAATGGTATTGAACAATATGTAAACCTAATATACGGAACGTCAGCCTTAATAAATTCGGAATAATCCAACATATCTTTTTTGATTGACAGACATGCATTATTTACACAGATTCCCAATTCGAAGAAACGATTTATGATATCTTCTTTTACCTGACCCGTCATACCCGGTTGTTGAACCCCTGCCATAATTGGAGTATGTGAATATGGATCGAAAGGAAATGAACCATAATTTTCGGGCGATTTATGAGCACCTATTCCGTCTTTTACAGCAGCATAATGGGCTTTTAGACGAGCAATAACATTTGCTTCAGCACCATCTGCAATGGCTTTTTGAATATTCTCGCTTATTGCCAATAGTAATTTTGATACCATGTGCCAATAAATAGAACCTAAACCTTCATACTTGTAGAATGATCCTGAACGCCCTGTAAATGACTGGTGGTTAAATATATCTTCGTATATATCGAGTAACAACTTACGATCTTGTTCTGATACTTTCATCGGTAATTTATCTAATGCGGCAGATAAAAAGCCTGCATTATTGAAGTTTGCATTAAAATGCACACCACCTAAATGGTCTTCTGATAAAATCTTACCGTCTTTTGCTGCCAACAATTGCTTAACTATGGGTAATGAAACTGCATAATTAGGCAAATTGTTTTTCTCCAAAAAGCTAGCTAAACGCTTGTTAGGATATAAAATATAGCTATTTTGATCGGCACGATATAATGAACTTTTACGCAAAGCATCTAATAAAGAACATGCTTCGCTTGCCGACAATTCCATTGATGTAAGAACAGCTACCTGACCTTCAAGCATCTCGTATAAGTGGCTTACCGAAACTGTTCCTTCTCCAAAAGAAACTAAATTATACGAATGATACATTCCATCTTCGCGTTTGTTGATTCGTATTGACTCATCAATATACGAAAGTACTATTTCGAAGAATTTAACTAATTCTGCTTTTGAGATGTTTTGTTTACGACCGGTACAACCTTTGTATATTTGTGTACGATAAGCTTCACCTGCTTTGCCCAATGAATCAACTACAAAGCGACGTTGTTTATCATCAAAACCTTTCTTGACAGTAGATGCAGAACCTTCAAATGCAGCAGACAAGCCATTAAAGAAACTTCCTATTTCTGCTGATACTTCAAAATTACTTTCGTTTGATTCTGCAAACAATTTCTTAGAGAAAGCAACAAATCTACGCATGTAATACAAAGTAACCATTGATGCACCATATCCAACCAATGCATTATTTGCATCGTTCCATTCAGGACGTAAGGTATTCATCCAAATACCTGCTTCAGGAATAAAATTGCTTAATTTAGCAAGTAGCGTGGCTAATAATTTTTCGGTGAAAGATGCAAGTATCACCTCGCCGTCTTTATCTAACATTAAACGGGCATCTGAACCATATTTAGGCAATATCTCAAAAATATGATTATGAAGTTTATCTTCAAATGTGATAGAATTCTTAGGATCTGCTACTATTTCTGAATATGATTTAAGACGATATGGCACATTTGCAAATGCATAACGCAAATCATTTAGCGAAGAATTTAATGATTCCGGGTAATATTTACGCGAAAGTTCCATCAATTTAAGTAGATATATCATCTGGTGATCGCCCCAATATCCAATATTTGACCATGGATTTTCAGGTTCAATTACTTCCCAATCAATACCCTCGCTTGTTACTTTATATGGATTATAGCCATCTGCTGTTGTAGCATTAAAGAATTTAGCAATAATGCCATTGATGTATTCAGGATAAGACAATGATAATGCTTCCCAGTTTTGGAAGATATCACGCCAATTGCCTTGATATGAAATTAGTTTATTGCCGTTTTCATCATTAACTTTAATGTTAAACATATTCCAAGGACGACTTGGATCTCCATGACGACGACTAAATGTTAGTGGAAGATATTCTTGGAACAAACGGTATAATTGTTTGTCATTTTGTTTTAGCACTGCTGATTCAAGATCCTTGTATGATAGTGTTGTGGGCAATGATTTCAAAAATTCAGCATTGCGAGCAGCTACTTTAGTATTAAATATTTTTACGTGTTTTGCAAAAGCAGCTCCAAAAATATTATAATTATCGCAGTAGAAACCACCACGCATAGTGTTAAATAAAACATTTGCAAAGTGACGCGCCATTCCATGATCATCAGCTGTTTCTTGAATACCATCAACTTCTCCTACAATTGCTGTTAAAGCTGCTGTTCCCTTTGCTATACCTTGTTCTAACAATAGAGGTATATTCTTCTCATTTTTTACGAATTCAATACAATTACGAACTTGTACGGCATCTTGCGAAACTTCTGCAACAAAGAACCATGTTTTTTCGGTTTTACCTGAAATAGTAAACGAGGTATGCGCAAAAAATGCCCCACGCACCCCTTTCGCTTCATTTTCAGCTTCTATTTCAAGACCTGCTCTAAACGCATCCAATTGACGCGAACTCAATAAATATGATGCTTTTTCTAAGCCGTAGTTCCAGATTATATTAGCACGTAAAGATTCACTTGGTTCTGCTCTATCTACTAGAATAGACTCCATTCTGAACAATGCCATTGAGGCATCTGCTACAAGTTCTGTCTTTTTATATGCATCAACCAATGTTGACAATTTATTTTGTGTAAGTTGATCAACTCCCGAAGGCAATACATTTTGAACACCATCTAATATTTCAACTTCAATTTTATCATTGCCGTCATTAACAAGTTTACTCTTCTTTATCCAACCATACGAATCTGCATTCATCCATGCATATTGAAATGTCAGGCCTAAATCAAAATTCTGCTCAATAAACAAGATCTTATTACCTATTGTGCTTTTTGCTATTCGGCGCTCAATTTTATATACGCCTGAGTTACGATTTGAGAATGGTTCCCATAAATATTCTTTACCGGCTAACTTTACATGTAATATTGTTTTGCTGCCTGTCGATTCAAAAGATTCTGTTATTTTATCATCTGTATAGTATGGAAATAATGCCGTATCCGGATTGATACGACCTGCCGTAAGGCCTCCTGTGCTCGACAGATACATCCATAAGTTTGATTCGCTGGCTATGCTGATAAAGAATGCTTGCATAGCATCATAATTTGTTATCTGATAGAATTTTTCTCCATCAACTACAACAAAACCACCTTTTACATCTTTTTTAGTGGCGTTTATATTTGTGTTTCCTAAGCAAAGAGTCATTTTAATAAAACTTATCAGTTAATGTTTAGTATTTACTTAAAGTTCGCTGGCACGTTTAGCCTCTAAGTCTATTTTCATTCTATTTGTCGTATCTATATTAATATTGTAAAATGCCATTACTATTGCACATGAGGCATATAATACACCCGGAATAACAGAAACAAGCAACTTAATACCAAAAATTGCACTATCAGGTTGAGTCTCTGCATTTGATACAAAATGTGATATTTCTAAGACCCAACCGGCTGCAGCTGCACCAATTGCCCAACCTACTTTTTGTGCAAACACTGCTGCAGAAAAGCATAAACCTGTTGTTCTACGACCTAAATGCCACTCACCGAAATCTGCAGCATCAGCAATCATAGTCCATAACAATGGAACTGCCGGTGCATATGCCATCTTAGCCAACACATTAAATATATAAATAAGTGTAATATTGCTACCGGCTGCATATATCAAAGCAAAGAAAATACCAGACACAATAGAACTGGTAATAAATACAGTCTTATTTCCAAAACGCTTTGCCAAAGGTTTTGAAAATGGTAAAGCAATAATTAATGCTAATGTACCAACAATATTAAAGAGTTGCACCTCTTCGGTATTTTTAATAAAATATTTAAAATAATACGCAATTGCAGCATTCTGCATTGCAAACATTACGAATGAGACGACACCTACAACAGTTAACACAATCCAAGGTCTATTTTGGAATAAATATTTAAAATCTTTAGATATTGAATTATCTTGCTTTTTAGGAGCCGGAACACGTTCGCGAGTTGTTTTAAATGCAATAAAGAAGAATAATAAACTCAATATTGCAAAAGCTATTACAGTGTATTGATAACCTTGAGCCTGATCAATAACAATTCCTTCTTTATTACCGGCTATACTATCTAATAAGGAAAATTCTACTTCGTTATTTCCCATAGCACCAAAATAGTTTACCAAATATAAAGCTGCTCCGGTTACAATAAATTGTCCAACATATGCTGCAATGAAACGATAGGTATTTAATCCTGCTCTTTCGTAAGTATCGTTTGTCATAACGGCACTCATTGAAGAATAAGGTAAATTTACAAATGCATATGCGGTACGCAACAACAAACATGTGATAGCTGCATACACTATCATACCTGTAGGACTAAACGGAGGAGTGGTAAATGCTAAAACTGCTAAGATAGCATACGGAACTGCACCGAATAATAAATACGGACGAAATTTACCCCAACGAGTATTTGTTCTATCTGTTATAATGCCTACGATTGGATCAACGACTGCATCCCAAATACTTCCGGCAAACATAATCCAGCCTGCTACAACCGGTGAAATGCCGAATACTTCAGTGTAAAAGAATAACAGCCAAAATCCAACCAAATCCCACACAAAATGGGATGCGGTATCGCCTAAACTGTAACCCACCTTTTCTTTGATGGATAATTTCATGTAATTCATGTTTTGTATTGTATTAATATGTATTTCAAAAACAATTACCTTCTGCCTGATATCTTTAATGACTCACCCTTATCACCTTTCTGATAAATCTTTATATAATCAACATACATCTTAACAGGGGTTCCTTCTTTTGGTAGTACAGTATTCGTTATTTCTACAAAATTTTTCCAATCATCTGTAATAACAGCTGCATATTTTTCGGGAGCAGGTAAACCTGTAAAATAACCACCTACAGCCAAGTTTAATACCAAATAGAATGGTTTATTAAAATATCTGCTGGGATGATTTTTCTTTCCTTTTCCTTTAATCCCCAAGACAAAATATGGCTTGCATTCAGGATTTTGATCCTTATCTAAATACATTCTTATTGAATCGGCATCCCATATTAATGTAAATATGTGGAAATCACCTTGTATTGACTCCTCAGTGGTTTTAGTCATACCGATATTTGGATATTTACCATCATTGAAATTTTCTCCCCAGTGGCAAGCTCCATTGAAGTAACGATCTTGTGTCCCGTTTTTAATACCATCTGCATGACCCATCTCCAATATGTCAATTTCGCCACAGCGAGGCCAGACTACACGACCTTCTTTTTTAATTTGCTTAAGTCTTTTATCTACAGAGTCATCATTACCCAAGTCTTTAACAAGATTTTCACCAAGCATCCAAAATGCAGGCCATAAACCATTTGCAGTCTTAGGCAAACAAACTCTAATTTCAACTTTTCCATAACAGAACGACAATTTGTCTTGAGTATTCAATCTTGCGGACGTAGCAGGCCTGTTTTTGTAATTTTCTTTCTGCGCGTTAAGTACTAAACAACTAACTCCTGAAGGATGTGTTTCAATACTTGCATTCTTTGGTGCATAATACTGCATCTCTCCATTACCACCTCCTCTAGCATTATCTTCAAAATTCCAATAGGTAGTGTCTATCGCGTTTGCGTTAAAATCATCTTCCCAAACCAATTTATATTCTTGGGCATTTAGACACAAAGTGATAAACATCGCGCCTACCAAACATAAGTGCGTTTTCATATTATATCGTTGTATTTATATAGATTTACAATCCCTATATTATATTAGCCTAATCTGCCTTCTGATATACTTTTACATAATCAATGTACATCTTAGCCTCGTAATTATTTTCTTCGTTAAAGGCAGTTATAGCATCTATATCGGTTATACCCGGAAAATGTCCTCCTACAGCAAGATTAAACAAAATGAAAAAATCTTTGTGAAAATATTCGCCGGCATCCCAAGTAGGTTCAACCGGCATCGGATCCGGAGCCGTTATATCCATTGAATAATATGCTTTTGCATCAGGATATTTATCCAAATCTATGTACATTTTAACTGAATTTTCGTCCCATAATAGAGTAAATAGGTGATAGTTACCATCTTGAACGCTATAAGAATAAGTGGACGATTTTCCGTAATTCGGATAGTTACCATCAACATAGTATCCCCAGTGGAGAGCTCCGTTCAAGAATCTCTCAGATTTATCTACAGTTTGAAAACCTCCGCTATTACCCATCTCAACAATATCAATTTCACCACAACGAGGCCAACCCACTTGACTATAATCATTGCCCATCATCCAAAATGCAGGCCACAAACCTTTATATGTTTTTGGGAAACGAATCATAGCCTCAACTTTGCCATGTTTATATGCAACTTTGCCCTTAGTATTAACACGTCCCGAAGTACAATGTCTTCCGCCATAATCTTCCTTTTTGGCGGTTAATATTAAGCATTTACGCCAACAAGACGAGTCAGTTCCCATAGAAACATTTTCTTTACGATAATATTGTAATTCACTGTTAGCAGGACGACTTACTACCTCTACATTCCAATATTCCTCGTTCAATGTCTCAGCATCAAATAAATCTTCCCATACCAATGAATAACCATCATTCTCGCCGGAACCATTTTGATCAGGTGCTATTTGTTCCGGATCTGGATCTGGACTTGGTTCTGGTTGAATAGAACAAGATACAGTGAACACAATCATCGCGGCCAATATTATATTACTTTTAAATTTTATCATTTTGTGTGATTTTAATTAACTTTAAGCCAGTTTAATGAGATATTGCCACTTGTTGGCACTAAACGAACAATATGTTTGCCTTTTGTGAGATTTATCGGGAATTTAACGTTACTCCATTCTTTAACAGCTGATATTGATACTGTGGAAACTTGCTCTCCATCTACAAATATTTGCATTTCGCTATTTGTCAAGGTATTATGACGCATTTCCAATTTATATTCAGCATCTTTGGTAAGTTCAAATTGATACTCAAGCCATTTGCCGCTTGTAAATGTAATTACATCAAGATTTCCACCTTCACTGTCAGTTGTAATACGCATAGACACCTGCTGTACCAAATTATCAGTACCTATACATTCTTCAACATTCGAGTTAGTATATTGCTCCGCCTCCACTTTTTGATTCTGCAATGCATACCACTTTTGATCCATAGTGGTCATATTTACGAATACTTTGCCTACATCACTTAATTCGTATTCTGATATAAGGGCCATATAAGGATATCCATAATAACGTGGAATAAACCAAGCATATCTTTCAACTAAAGGATCTTTTTCAAGATATGGAAGAGCTGCAGACATATATGTAATCTGAGAATATACACTTTCACCGGAACCATTCCAAGGACAAAACTCAGTAAGCCATATTGGCTTGCCGTACTTGTGGAACTTTTCTATGAAACTCTTCATTCCACCGGCTCCACCCATATAACAATGCAATGCAATTACCTCAATTCCGTTATCCGGAACTAAAGCAAAGAATTCATCCAACCACTTTATTGGGTCACTATAATCGGCAAGTGTACCATAATTCATGGCAGGTGATACTAACTTAAGATTCAATTCGGAAGCTAAATTTTTTATTTCTGGCCACAAAGCGGCAGCTTGCTCTGGAGTCATATTTGCCTGATCGGTTAGATTAGGTTCATTAAATCCAAGTAAATATTTACATTTAGGATGATTTGCCACATAAGCGCGAATACTAGCTTCGTTATAATTACCATTCCATATCATTGGACAATAATCAACATCATAAGACTGTATTAAAGACACATCAACTGATTCTATGACTGTATTGCCCCAGTTGTAAAACCACGATATAGTAGGTCCTAAGAGAGCTGCGTCAATTTCGGGAAATTGTGCGAAATTAAAAGATACGCCTCGTTTTGAACTCTTCGATTGCGAGCGCGGAGTATTAATATCCGGTTCGTAAGGGGTAGTACATGAAAACAAACATAATGCCATCAACGACAAAATGCAAGCTGTTTTAATATTAAATGATGTTTTCATGACTTAGCTGTTAAGGACGTTGATAAACTTTTATCCAATCTATTTTCATCAACACGTCGTTGTTAAAAATGTTGTCATCTATATCGCCTCCCATTCTCCCACCTAAGGCAAGATTGATAATTATATAAAATTCGCTATTAAATGGCCAAGATGATTTATCTGCGGTGGTAGACTCTTCATAAACTAAAGCAGACTGCTCACCATCAACAGTAAATTTAATTGCATCACGCCCTACCAATATATTTTCTTCCCATTCTATACCATATACGTGATAATTATTTTCTATGTTAGATAATTTTGAGTATGTAGAATTCCATTGATTACCTTTATTTCCGTTTTTCTTACTTGTGTGCAAAGCATGCGATACAGAAGAAGGATTTGCACCGGTATGTTCCATTATATCGATTTCACCACAATAAGGCCAATTACCATAACCAAGCATCCAATATGCAGGCCATGTGCCTTGACCTGAAGGTAAGCTAATTTTAGCTTCTATCTTACCATATTTAAAAGCCTTCTTGTTTTTTGTAGTAATACGCGCAGACGTATAATTTCGGGTTGAATAATCCTCTTTAAGAGCTTGTATAATCAAAACACCATCTTCTAATCGTAAATTAGAAGAACGATCAGTGTAATATTGTAATTCATAATTTCCCCAACCATTACCACCTGTTTCTATTACCCAATCATTTGTATTGAGAGTAGAACCTAAAAATTCGTCTTCCCAGACTAATTGATAATCGGTTTGAGCTATAGTAACTGTACATTGCGCCGAGGCATTTGCTACCGTAGCTGTAATTATAGCAGTTCCACTTGCCTTTTGTGGATATACCATTCCAGCCTCCACCTTTGCCACAGTGTTATCACTAGATGTCCAAACAACATTTTCAGTAGTTGCGGGACTTATAATATATTCTAAAACTAAAACGTCTGATGGTTTAATTGTGACTTCTTGATGATTCAGAGTAATTGTTGTTTTTTCTGGTTCTATCGGATTACAAGAAGACACCAATAAAAGCAACAAAACAATGATCAAATGATAATGACTTTTCATAAAATATTTGCTTAAGATTATTGGTGATATGGAGTGCAGCCAAGCACTCCATACCTAAAATTATTGAGCTAATGGTTTGTAGAAGAACACAGCATCAAATTGAGCTGCTGTTCCGGTTGTACCGCCACTCAACAAGAACATAATGTTTTTGCCAGTTGTGTTACCTGTTGTAAATGTCCATCCTTGATTAACCAAATATGATACAGGAATGTCGAAATGATTCCATTCTCCATCCTTTGTATAATCAGCATAAGCAGTATAAGTTACACCTCCATCTACGAAAGATTGAGGTCCAAGTACTACGCGTGCTGTTCCAGCAGTTCCGTCAAAACCAAATAAATGAGAAACACTTTGTGTGCCTTTAATAGCTATGTGTAATTTAAAATCTGCAGCATTGTTATAAACGTCAGCCATTGCATCCAATTCGCTTGCTGCAGCATCTGAAACGTTAAAGCCTGCACCAGACCAACCTACTGAAGTTACAATCAACATAGGCCATGATTCTGTAGTACCATAGCAGTTTTGACCGCTTGGAGTTCCAGCTTCATAAGTTGCTTCCCAGATATATAAGAATTTTGCTGCATCATCAGGAGCATAATCAGCTACAATTTTGTTACCCAACAACTCTCTACTTTGAGCATCAAGTTGAATTACGTAATAATCAGTACCTAATAAAGAAGCATGTACCTCAGTATTGTTGACACTAACAGCGCAAGTTTTAGAAACACCTTCGTAAGTTGCAGTAATAATTGCTGTACCTTCTGATACACCGGTTACTGCACAAGATTGCATTGTACCTACAACTGTTGCAACTGCTGTGTTTGAAGAAGTAAATGTAACAGTAGCACCTGCTACTTCAGGTGTAATTGTAGCAGTGATAGTTGTACTTGCACCAACACCAATTGATGCTGTAGCTTTGTCTAATGACAATGTGAATTTAGGCTCATCCGTGGTACAACTCGCAAAAGCCATTGCGATAACGGCAACACCGCATATCGCACTAAAAATACTTTTTGTTTTCATGATAATAAATTAAAATTAAAAAATAAATAAATAAACTATTATATTAATATTGCGGATTCTGATCCATTGGGTTCAAATCAATCTCTTGACTTGGTATTGGAAATAACTCATGTTTTCCTGCTATAAATTCTCCCATGTGCTCTTGCGCTTCAGGAGTTTCTGTAAGTTTGTAAGCATCCATATGTTGTTTAACACCATTGCCATCAAAACCGCCCCAACGACACAAATCATACCAACGATGACCTTCCATTGCTAGTTCAACACGTCTTTCATGACGAATAGCCTCTCTTAAAGTAGGAGTCTTTTCAACACCATTAATCTTAATCGTATAATTAGGATACTCAGGTAGAGGATTGATTGCTCCTTCGGGTGCGTTTGCACGAGAACGAGAACGAACTTTTTCCAAAGCCCACTCAGCCTCAGATGGACGAGTTGTTGCCTCGCATGCTTCTGCGTACATTAATAATACATCGGCAAATCTTATATCTTTTCTGTTAATAGGACCACGAGTAGGATGATCTAAATGATAACAAGTTCCATCATTATAATACATAGCATATTTTCTGCTGCAGTATCTATCGCCAAGATAAATTTCTTCAGCTGGATTTTCCATCTGTTCGTCTGTTGGATTAAAAATTGTAATATCACGACGAGGATCGCTTTCTTCATACTCATTATATAAGTTTTGTGTTGGTCTATTAAATCCCCAACCGGTTTCACCAAAAGCTAAACTAGAACGAGTACGTGTTAAAATTACTTGGAATGTTCCCCGTGAAAAGCCATATCCTTGGCCATAATCGCTAGTAGGTTCTTGACCATATTGTACTTCAAATACCGACTCGATACCATTTTCACCTGCTAAAGTAAAGTTATCTCCGTATAATGGACAAAGATCATACTCCGTTGACTCTCTAGTTAATTTATGACCCCAATTGTAAGCTTCTTCGTATGCTGAATTATCAATTAAACCAGCTTTATATAGATTAACTCTTAACAACATAGCCTGCGCTGCTCCTTTTGTTGCGCGACCAAGATCTTCAGGTGTAAATCGAGAATCTGATTTTTCCCATAAACCGGTTTCTGCATCTGTAAGATCCGATAGTATTTGTTCAACAACGGCTTCCCTTGTTGATCTTGGCATTTGCCATTTCTCCGAACTCGAAATAACCTCTAACGAAAGTGGAACACCGCCAAAAACTCTTACCAATTGGAAATAATAATAAGCACGTAAGAATTTTGCTTCGCTAATTACACGTTCCTTAACTCCATCTGTAAATAAAGAGTTATCCATTTCCGGAACATATTTCAACACCAAATTACAACGACCAATTCCTTGGAATTTAGCACGATAATAATCTCTCAATAAGCTATTATTCGTATTTGTCTTCCAATTTTCCATTTCGTAAGCATCCATCATATCGGTCATAACGTACTGACCGCCTTTTAAAGCATCATCAGACACTACATCACCAATAAAGAACTCTGAGAAATAGGTCGAATTATATTCCCACATTAATGGTACGTATGCTGCGTTTACATTTTGTATGGCAGACTCTTGCGACTGATAGAAGTCCTCAAGATTTGTTACGTTGGGACTTGGTTCATGAACCCAATCTGAACACGATGCCAGACTAAGCATCAATGATAATATCAATATATGATTTAACTTTTTCATTTTTCGTGTGTTTTTATATTAGAAATCAAGATTTAAGCCAAATAAAAATGTGCGGGCCTGCGGATAATTACCATAATCAACACCCCCTGAAACTTCAGGATCATAACCGGAATAATTCGTTATTGTAAACAAATTGCTTATTGACACATAAAAACGCAAGCGATTAATATGAGCTTTTGACATTATGCGTTTAGGAACTGTATATCCAAACTGAAGATTTTTCAAACGTAAATAGTCTCCGCTCTCAACAAAACGACTTGATACTTGAGAATTGTATGAATTTGTGGGATTAGGTATAGATCCATCAGGATTGCTTTCAGACCACACGTCGCGCATGGTTGTGCTCAATGTACATTCCGTACCGGAACCTTCTGTTCTAACTCTTAATGCATTGTATAATTCGCTGCCAACTACACCTTGGAAGAATAGTTGCAAATCAAAGCCTTTATAACCGGCAGAAAAATTCAAACCATATGTTAACCATGGGAATGGATTTCCTAAATTCTTTTTATCCGCATCATCTATATTACCATCACCATTTAAATCTTCATATTTTGCATCACCTGCTTTTACAGGTGTTGAACTATTTGGCAAATATGAGCTAGCCTCTTGATCTGTTTTGTAAACCCCTAAATAATTATAACCCCAGAATGTATATAAAGGTAGTCCTTCATCACAAATACGTATACCATCTAAGTAAACTGTTGATCCACCATTTAACGCTGTTAGTTCATTTTTTACAAATGATATGTTACCATCTATTGAATATGAGAACTCATCTACTGAATTACGATGTCCAAGAGATAACTCAACACCTTCATTTAATACAGAACCAACATTTTTAATTGCTGAATACCTATTTCCAACTTGTGCGGGTGCATTTACTGACATTAACATATCTGATGTATTTCGTATATAACCATCAATTGTACCTGTCAACATTCCATTCCAGAATCCGAAATCTACACCAACATTCCATTGAGAAGTGGTTTCCCATTTGCCACCAGTATTAACATAAGTAAGTACTGTAGCTCCAAGTGCATTTTCATATACTTGATCTGTTCCAAGTATATAATCAACAAAAGTAGGACCAGAATTGAACATTAATTGTGTAAAGTCGTCTTGACCAATTTCTTGATTTCCTAACATACCCCAACCTCCACGCACTTTCAAGTAATCCATCTTAGAAAATCTTTTCATAAATTTTTCTTCACTAATATTCCACGATAAAGCAGCTGATGGGAAATATCCCCAAGGATTTTCAGTGAACCGACTGGTATTATCTGCACGGAAATTAACAGTTACCATATATTTACTATCGTATGAATAAAACAATCTACTAAACAATGAGAACATACGAGTACGGCTTGCGGCATCCGAAGCATATGTGCGATTTTCGGTAGTTTGAGATAAATACCAATGATATTCATCAGAAACCGGGATAGACGCACCTGAACCACTTATTGAATATGAGGACTTTTCTTCAAGAGATTGACCCAACATAATTGAGAATCTGTTTTTATTTATATCATGAGAATATTGTATAATATTATCGTTTTGAAATGTCATAGAGTTAGTCATGCTACTTTCTAAGAAATTCTTATCACTCTTGTCGTAAGAAGAATATTCGTATGCATTTTTAAACAATTTATGCTTGTATAATTGATAGTCAATACTTGCTGTTGATTTTATCAATAAACCTTTTATTGGCGTTAATTCGATAAATACATCTCCTACCAAACGTTGGTAACGATCTTCAGGGAACGATTCGTTTACCATTGTCATTGGATTCACAACATTTTTAAAATTTGATGAAGCTGCTGTTTTACCGCTCAAATCATCCCCGTTTATGTTTACGCTTCCTTCAGGATAATAAGCAGGATCCCATGGTGCCATAGACAAGGCTGCTGATAATATTGAAGAACCTGGACTTGCGTTGTTTGTAGTAGCATTACGTCCTCCAAATGTAGAAAAAGTCACATTTTCTCCTACCTTTAACCACTTTGTTGCTTGAATCGAACTATTTGCACGTATACTTAAACGTTCATAATCAGAACCGATAATAGTTCCTTGTTGATTAAAATAGTTGGCACTTAAAGCATAATTAAGAATATCACTCGCTCCATCTACAGAAAGACTGTAATTTTGTATTGGAGCATTTTGATTGAATACTTCTTCTTGCCAATCTGTTTCGATAGTTGAGTATGATAAATTTGTTGGATAATATTGAGAATTGCCAAGTCGATTTTGTTGCAACCACAAATCAAAACTTGATGCAAGTAATGCCTTTTCAGATTCTGTTCCATTAATGTCAACCAATGTTTTAGCATATTCGGCACTTTTCATCAAAGAAAGTTTTTTCCAAGTATTTTGAAAACCAGCTGAAGCATTGAAAGATATGTTCGCTTTACCTTCTCTACCTTTTTTTGTCGTTATTAATATAACGCCATTTGCAGCGCGCGAACCATAAATAGCAGATGAAGATGCATCTTTTAAAATTTCTGTAGATTCAATATCGGATGGGCTTAAGTAACTAATATCTTGAACAATAATTCCGTCAACAACATATATTGGAGACGAATTATTGATTGTTCCGATACCACGAATGCGAACTTCTGCTGCAGCACCAGGCTGACCTGAATTAGCATTAACAGTCACACCGGCAGCACGACCTTGCAATGCTTGATCGACACCTGATGCAGGAGATTTTTGTAATTCATCTGATTTGACAGATGCTATAGCACCGGTTAAGTCACTCTTTCTCATTGTACCATAACCAATTGCAACTACTTCATCCAAAACCTTATTGTCAGGAATAAGAACGACGCTAACAGTTTTTGAATTTACCTTCAAGGTTTGTCCAACGTAACCAATGTAAGAAAATGAAATTGTTTTGTCATCAGGTACCGTAAGCGTATAATTACCATCAATGTCGGTAATAGTACCTGTTGAGGTTCCCGTAACGATGACATTAACGCCAGGTTCTGGTTCACCAGTGTCTTCTAGCGTAACGACACCGCTAACAGTTTTCTGTGCCATAACACAGAAAGAGATAAGCAGCGAAGCTAAGATAAGTGCTGATTTTTTCATGATTATTGTTATGTATTAATTAAATGTAAAATAATCTATTTAATTCTAAGGCTTGTTCAAAGCATAATCCGAACGTTCACGATGCAAATATACAATATATGATTAAACAATCGTTTCCAATGATACTCAACCTAGATACATCATTTAGGTAAAAAAAATACTTCATCACCTCATCATGAAAATGATAAATAATTACCTATTAGGATTTTATGCATACGATTGCTTTTTCACGATACAAATGTTTTCAACAAAATGAAATGTTAAAAATTCGTCAAAACCCATTTTTTTCTTCACAAAAAGTGATTAATTTTATATAAATGTGGATTTTAGACCTCTTTTTTCTTGCGTTTTCTTGTAGTTCTTGGAGATTTTGCCTCTTTTTTAGGTTTTGAAGTATAAGATCTATACTTTGGCATTTTTATACAAATTGTAGCTTTTAAAGCGTAGTATTGCTCAACAGAGAACCCATCCTCCTTAACTCCATTCATTATTTGAGATTTAAGGTATAACTCAGAAAATAAATTTTGGTAATCTTCATCAAATTCAAGAGATAAAAGCCAGGCTGAGGTATAAATGTTGCATTTTTGTAGTTCTTCTAACAAAAGTAATATTTTATCATAAAAATATGAGGATGCATCACGAATGCGTTGCTGAAAATAATCATTTATAGGAGCACTTTCAAGCATTTTCTTTAATATCGATTGAAATTTTAAGGCAACATCCTGAATATCACACAATTGAATTCGAATTGACTCTAAGTATTGCGAAGCATCAGCCGAAAAAGAAGAAACATTGTCCGTAACCTGCATAGACAAGCGATTAAAGAAACCTATTGCCACTCTAAATCCACATAAATCACTTACTAGATTTAGGATAAAATTTGACTTCTCATGAAGCAATTCGTCAGACACTATATAAAAATCTTGTTTATTGCCTCCAAAGTCTGTAACACGACTATCAAGACACAAACACTTTCTATTTATGGGACTTAGAAGAACTATGCCATCTAAACTCCTACATCTGCTTAACGCCACATATACCTGACCAGGTGCAAATGCCTTATCAGCATCAATCATTGCCTTATCAAAAGTAAGACCTTGACTTTTATGAATTGTAATTGCCCATGCTAAACGTAGAGGAAATTGAGTAAATGTTCCTAATAGTTTTTCTTTTATATCGCGCGTATCTTTATTCATTGTATAAGAAACATTTTCCCATACATCCGGTTGTAATTCAATAATGTCATCTGAGTCAGAACATCTAACCATAATTGTATTAGCTTCTATATCGAAACCTTCTACGTCACCTATCTTACCATTATAGAAACGCCTATCTCTATCATTCTTTAAAAACATTACACGAGCTCCTACCTTGAGTTCCAATACTTCCTCTGTAGGATATGATTTTTCAGGAAACTCGCCTTTTATTATAGCTGTAAACTTACTTATGTTAGATTTTAATGACTTTAATTTGTTTGAATTAATTGTATCTGCTTTATAATTATGCGTTGTTAATGTAATGAATTTTTCTTTAGAAGATGGTTTAAAATCAGGTTTATACAAACTTTCTAACAGTTCAAAGTTCTTTTGGCTGAGAATATTATTTCTAACCTCATTTAATAGCCCGATAAAATTCATATCGCTCTGCCTAAAAATCTTATCTAATTCTATATATACAGGAGGAAATTCCTTGATAACTTTACTATCAAAGAAATACATGCCATCGTAATAAGGAGAGAGTATTTCTTTTTCTTCCTCTTTATAAACCGGCGACAACTGGTATAAATCGCCAATAAATAGTACTTGAACACCTCCAAAAGGTAGGTTTGGACAATATTTGTAATGTCTTAATATGGTATCTATCGCATCTAAAACATCTGCCCGCACCATACTTACCTCATCTATTACAAGTAATTCAAGAGACTTGAAAATTTGACGACGTGAACCAACAAAATGTACTTTAGAAATTAAATCGCGCCTGCCATCAACTGTAGGCAAAAAAGGATGAAACGGCAACTGAAAAAATGAATGAATTGTTACTCCACCAGCCTGTATTGCAGATACGCCGGTCGGCGCAACAATGGCCATTGATTTACTACTTTCATTATGCAGATTCCTTAAAAAAGTGGTCTTCCCTGTTCCTGCTTTACCGGTAATAAAGACAGAACGGCTTGTAAATGATGCAAAATCGTGAGCTAATTGATATGGAGAAATTTCTGTTTGCATGACATCGAATTTTGATGGGATAAAATTTTATTAATGCAAAGATATTGAAAATTGCATTATTGCAAGATAATTTGTCGGTTTTTAGAATTTTTGGAATATTTTTGCTGATGTTTTTGTGTTTAAATAATTACTATTTTTTAGTAGATATTTATATGGGAGCAGCAATGGAAAAACACGTTCAAAAAAAGCGGGAATGAAAAAATCATTCCCGCTTTTTTGTAGCGCAACCGGGGATCGAACCCGGGTTTCCGCCGTGAGAGGGCGGCGTCCTAGGCCACTAGACGAATGCGCCGTTAAACGTGCTGCAAAGGTAATAAAAAAATTAATACAATCGCAAACTTATCTTTCAATTATATAGACCACTCAAAACCATCTTTTGTATCATTGATGGTAAATCCTGAAGCCGTAAGCTCATTCCGAATTTTATCTGAGGTAGCCCAATCTTTATTCTTTTTTGCCTGCATTCGTATATCAAGCAACAAATCTACAGCCTTCTTATATGCCTCAGTACTACTATTATTACCTATTGCGGATTCATCGTATAAACCTAATATATCCTCAATAAAAAGTTTAAAAACAGATTTAAGTTCTTCAAGATCTTCCGATGAAATGGTAGCTTTACCATCTTTTACCGCATTAATACTCTTAACCGAATCAAACAAATGCGATATTACGATAGGCGAATTAAGGTCGTCAGACATGGCATCTTCGCAACTTTTACGAAGTCCTTTTACATCAATAGTAGATTGTTCTGAAGCGGTCAAACTATTTAAACGTCTGTACGCTTCCATCAAACGCTGCATACCCTTTTCTGAAGCTTGTAATGCTTCATTACTAAAATCTACAGTACTACGATATTGGGCTTGTAAAATAAAGAAACGGATTGTCATTGGCGAATAAGCTTGTTTCAACAGATCGTGCTTACCTGTAAAAAATTCATCCAAAGTGATGAAGTTTCCTAATGATTTACCCATTTTTTGTCCATTAATGGTAATCATATTATTGTGCATCCAATAGCGGACGGTTTGGTGTCCCAAAGCAGCAGTTGATTGTGCAATTTCACATTCATGATGCGGAAAAATCAAATCCATACCACCCCCATGTATATCAAACTCTTCGCCTAAATATTTAGTACCCATTGTAGAGCATTCAAGATGCCAGCCCGGAAAGCCATCACTCCATGGTGAAGGCCAACGCATTATATGTTCAGGTTGCGCCTTCTTCCACAAAGCGAAATCCGCACTACGATGTTTCTCGCTTTGTCCATCAAGCACACGTGTTGTTTCTAATAATTCGTCTATATTACGTCCTGACAACTCACCGTAATTATATCTCTTACTGTATTTTTCAACATCAAAATATACAGAACCCTCACTTTCGTATGCGTAACCGGATTTTAGTATTTTCTTAATAAATTCAATTTGCTCTATGATGTGACCTGATGCATGCGGCTCTATACTTGGCGGCAATACATTAAGAGCCTCCATAGCTTTGTGATAACGATTAAGATAATATTGAACGACTTCCATCGGCTCTTTGGATTCCAAACGAGCTTTCTTTGCAATTTTATCTTCGCCTTCGTCTGCATCATGCTCAAGATGACCTACGTCGGTAATGTTACGTACATATCTGACTTTATATCCAAGATGCTGCAAATAACGGAATAACAAATCAAATGTAATTGCAGGACGGGCATGTCCTAAATGACCATCTCCATAAACCGTAGGTCCGCAAACATACATACCAACATAGGGATTATGTATTGGTACGAACTTTTCCTTTTTTCTTGTTAAAGTATTGTATATAAAAAACTTATGTTCCATAACATATTTGTATTCGTTTGCAGTTACAAAGATAGATAAAAACAATAAAACATTTGGATTATCTTTTATTAAATATTAGTTTTGCTACATATAAACCCTAAACACCTATATTATTATGAGAAAAATCTTTATTGTACTTAGCAATCTTTTATTTTTAACGACTCTCATTACCGCACAAACGGTAACCACTAATCCAACTATCATACAAGATGGTTATACAGGAGATGTCACTATCATATATGATCCCGCAGGAGGACCAATGGCAAGCGCCACTAATGCTTACGCTCACATTGGTGTAATAACAGATGCCAGCTCAGGAGATTCTGATTGGCAATGCGCTCCATCTAAATGGCTAGATACATCGTCAAAATACAAAATGACAAAAAGTGGTAGTAACTGGACACTAAACATAGGCAATATGTACACGTACTTTAGCGCATGCGCTTCAAGTACGTTTGAGAAAATTGCAGTTGTATTTAATGATGGAGTTGTGGGAGGTAAGGAAGGTAAAGATCCTAACGGGAAAGATTTTTTTATTGATATTGCTCCTGCAGGTTTAGCAGTATTATTTGATGGTACATCATCTTCAGGAATTGTCAATTCCGGAACATCCGTTACGTTAAAAGCAAATGCTACTGCATCAGCCAATCTGGAAATAAAGAAAAATGGTGCATCGGTTAAAACAGCAAGCGGAACATCTATTACATTTGCAGAAATACTTACCACAGCAGGAGATTATGTTTACGAAGTATATGGAAACGGAACGTTATATGATAGTAGAACAGTTAGCGTCATATCTGCTCCGGTAAATGCAGCGCGTCCAAGCGGTCTTTTAGAAGGTATTACATATAACACTTCAGATCATACAAAAGTAAATTTGTGTCTTTATGCCAAAGATAATGCTAATGTCTTACCTGACAATATATTTGTAATTGGCGATTTTAACAATTGGACACCTTCTAACATATATCAACTTAAAAAAGATGGAAGTACCGGATATTGGTGGACTGAAATCACAGGTTTGACATCGGGCAGAGAGTACGCATTTCAGTATTTAGTAAAGATAGGTACAAAAACAATTAAAATAAGCGACCCATATTCAGAGAAAGTACTTAATCCTGACGATCAATGGGAACCAAAAACTAATTACCCTAATTTGATGGATTACCCTAGTCAGGGAGAAGGATATGTATCTGTACTACAAACAAATAAGCCTCAATTCAATTGGAGTTCAGCAACTACCAATTTTTATAAACCAAATAAAAACAATCTTGTAATTTATGAATTGTGGGTTCATGATTTTTCACCACAGCATTCTTTCCGCTCTATTATAAATAGATTGGATTACATCTCAAATCTTGGGGTTAATGTTTTGGAATTAATGCCTGTTACAGAATTTGAAGGCAATAAGAGTTGGGGATACAACCCTACTCATTACTTTGCACTTGACAAAGCATACGGATGCGAAAATGATTTAAAAACACTTGTTGATGAATGCCATAAGAGAGGCATCGCAGTAGTATTGGATATGGTGTTTAATCATGTAACAGGAGCAGCTCCACAGGCAAAATTGTATTGGGGAACTAACTCAATTGCAACAAACAATCCTTGGTTCAATCAATCTGCACCTCATGGTGGAAGTGTTAATCAGGACTGGAACCATAATTTCGAACCTACTAGAAATTTAATGAAAAGAGCTCTTAAGTATTGGATAGACGAATATAAGGTTGACGGATACCGCATGGATTTATCGCACGGCTTCTGCGGTCCTTCATGTAATGAACGTACTGCAATTATGTTTGACTATTACAATAATGGTGTAAAAGCAGGTAATCAATACGCATATTTTATTCTGGAACATTGGGAAGAAACATCGGGTGAAAGAGGTAATTATATAAATAACGGCATGATGTGTTGGTCGTACAATAACTCGCAAACAGGTAACGCATTCTCACAAACAGCAATGGGTTGGTTAAGAGATGGCGATGGTCTTGATGGCGCTGGTATGGATGGTTGGATTTCGTATAGTGAAAGCCACGATGAGCAACGCAATTTTTGGAAATCAAAAATGTGGGGAAACAGCGATTTCAAAACTAATGTTGCATCACGTATGAACAGAGTACCTTTAAATATTGCATTTGGAGCATTACAAGATGGACCTCACATGCTATGGCAATTCCAAGAATTAGGATTTGACTATTCTATATGCAGAAGCGAAAGCGGTTTATATGAGAATAACGATGTAAGTAGCGGTTCTTGCAGCAGAGTTGATCCTAAGCCTGTTCCGGAATCATTAGGCTGGTATACTGATGCAAATCGTATGAACTCATATCAAAAAATAGGTCAAATATTGCAACTAAGAACTAAAATTAAATCAACTGTATTTGAAGGAAATCCAACAAGCACTGATTTAGGATCAGGCAAGGCAGCTAGAAGTATAATTTGGGGAAGCGGCAACGATCGTATATTTATTGTCGGAAACTTTAATGTTCCATCAGGAAGTGAGTTTGTAGGGTCTGTAAATATAACATTGCCACCAGGTAATTCGTGGTTTGACTATTTAGCAAATGGTAATAACTCATTAAATGCAGGGACAAACGTCAGTCTAAATCCCGGAGAAATTAAAATATATACAGCATCTAGATTAACTTTACCTAATGTTCCTAATGTTTACAACGACTTTGTCGGCATTGAAGAAACCACAGCAGACACTGATTTGATTTGCAATGTTTATCCTTCATTGGTTGATGACTATATTACAATAGATAGCCCTGAAGAAATTCGTAGAATTGATATTGTCGGTTTAAATGGTGGGACAACTAGACTTGCCGTATCAGATAGTAAGGTATACAATCTTGCTGGCATAACAAAAGGTCCATACTTAGTAGTTGTAAGCTTTGACAAAAAACAACAAGTATACAAGATTATAAAAAAATAAAAGCATCTATATTCATTAAAAAGGCAGCAAAAAAAATGCTGCCTTTTTAATTGAATTATATTAGAATCTAATTAGCATGGCTCCTGACGAATAGCCACCACCGAATACAGATAAGCCTATCAAATCGCCTTTTTTAAACTTATCTTTATTTTGAACTACCGACAACATAGAGCTTGGAGATCCTGTATTACCTAACTGGCTGATGTTATTTAGAAACTTATCTTTAGGAAGATTCCACTGATTTGCAATATTATGAACGATTCGCAAATTTGCTTGATGACATGCAAAATATGACACATCGTTTATTGTTAAGTTGTTTTTTTCTAATAACATTTCAAGAGTTTTAGGCATATAAATACATGCATGTTGGAATACATCTCTTCCGTCATGCATTGTAAGGCCTGTAGTTTTTGGAAACAACCCTACACCTCCGGGGCCTTTGCCTATACAACCTAAACCTAGTGTTGTAACATCAAGTATTTCGGCATCAGACTCTGATTGCTTTTCTTTTGATATAAATAATGCAACAGCGGCATCTCCCCACAAATGTCCACTTTGTGGATTTGTCAAATCATTATATGCCGAATTTTCTTCTGAGCAGATTATTAAAGCCTTGCTTGCTTTGTTCATTGCAAAATAACCTTCAATAATTTCTACTCCATTTACAAATGATGAACATGCAGATGTAACGGCAACTGCTTTGGCATTAGTAATATTAAAGTGGCGCTGAACTCTGTGAGCTAGAGTTCCTACTGTATCCAAAATAGTATAAGAAGCAGACACTATTAAATCTACATCCTCAATATTATACGATAAATCAGCTTTTGCATCGGTTACTGCATCAATTCCCATAGAGTAACCATCTTCATTATCAGCAGTTTTAGATCTGGAATGTATTCCTGTACGCTGCAACAACCACTCATCCGTTAACCCTATGGTATCTTCGAAATATTTATTGATGATTCGTCCTTTAGGAACGAACATTCCCATGGCATTTATATACATATATTAAAAACTTATGATGACACTTATTCGTTATTTTAGCGCTTAAATATCAGTGAGTAAATTATTAGGTACTATCCTAATTTACATAATCGGGTGCAAATGTGGAAAAAAACATTTAATTATTAGCAATATGCGATTCTTATTGACCAATAATTAATTTTATTTTGCCAATATTGTTAATTTACATGAAATTATATAAAAATTTATGCTATTAAACATAAAAATGACTATTGATACTACAAATTAAATTTCGTAATTTGCAAAGCCTTAAAATTTAAAATTATCATCAATTAATCCATTTATTATGAGAATCTACCAAACAAACGAAATCAAGAACATTTCACTCGTGGGAAGTTCTGGGTCAGGTAAGACCACTCTTGCCGAATCAATGCTTTATGAGGGTGGTCTAGTAAAAAGAAGAGGAAGCGTAGAAGCAGGCAATACTGTTTCTGATTATTTCCCGGTTGAACATGAATATGGTTATTCGGTTTTCCCCGCAGTTCTACACGTCGAATGGTTAAACAAAAAACTTAATTTTATAGATTGTCCCGGATCAGACGATTTTGTAGGTGGCTTAATCACATCACTAAGCGTTACCGACACAGCTTTAATGTTAATTAATTCACAACATGGAGTAGAAGTAGGAACACAAAATCAGCATAGACAAATTGATAAAATGGGTAAACCATGTATTTTCGTAATTAACCAACTTGATCACGAAAAAGCCGATTACGAAAACTCAATTGAGAGCTTAAAAGAAAACTATGGAGGTAAAATTATTCCTATTCAATTTCCACTATCTGTAGGGCCATCATTTAATGCCTTAGTTGACGTATTATTGATGAAAATGTATCAATGGAAACCCGAAGGCGGTGTCCCTGAAATATTACCTATTCCGGAAGAATATATGCAAAAAGCAAAAGACATGCACAATGTATTAATTGAGGCAGCTGCAGAACACGATGAAGGATTAATGGATAAATATTTTAGTGAAGGTAGCTTAAACGAAGATGAAATGCGCTTAGGTATACGTAAAGGATTAATTACTCAAGATATTTTACCTGTTTTTTGCGTATGTGCAGGACGCGATATGGGCGTAAGACGTTTGATGGAATTTTTAGGTAATGTAGTGCCTTTTGTAAGCGATATGCCATATCCACAAACTACAGAAGGGATAAAAGTCGCACCTGATAAAAACGCCCCAACAAATATATATGTTTTCAAAACTTCTGTTGAGCCTCACATTGGTGAAATTTCATACTTCAAGGTGATGTCAGGAACTGTAAAAGAAAGCGATGATTTGTTTAATACTACTCGTAACTCAAAAGAACGTATAAATCAATTATTTTCTGTTGCCGGTCAAACCAAAGAAAAAGTTGAAGAATTAGTTGCCGGAGATATAGGAGCTACTGTAAAACTAAAAAATACCAGAACAGCGAATACTCTTAACAATGGGACTTCCGAACAACAATTTAATTTTATTCAATATCCTGATTGGAAATATAGAAGAGCCATAAAAGCGGTTAATGCGAGTGATGATGCAAAATTAGGCGAAATATTAAATCGTATGCACGAAGAAGACCCGACATGGACTATCGAATACTCAAAAGAATTGAAACAAACCTTAGTGCTTGGACAAGGTGAGTTCCACCTTAAAACTTTAAAATGGCGTATTGAAAATAACGACAAGATTCCTGTTTCATTTTCTGATCCAAAAATACCATATAGAGAAACTATTAGAAAGGCAGCACGCGCAGATTATCGTCATAAAAAACAGTCGGGAGGTGCAGGTCAATTCGGCGAAGTACATCTTATTATTGAACCACTTATAGAAGGTGAAGCTGCTAAAGATGTATATAAATTTAATGGTCAAGAATTCAAAATTTCAGTTAGAGATAAGCAAATTACACCACTCGAATGGGGGGGTAAATTAGAATTTATTAATAGCATAGTAGGTGGTTCAATTGATGCCCGTTTCTTACCTGCAATACAAAAAGGTATAATGGACTGCATGGAACAAGGTCCTCTTACCGGTTCTTATGCAAGAGATGTGAGAGTAATTGTATACGATGGCAAAATGCATCCGGTTGATTCTAATGAAATTTCATTCAGGCTTGCAGGTAGACATGCATTTAGTGAAGCATTTAAGAATGCCGGACCGAAGATTTTGGAACCGGTTTATGATGTGGAAATCACAGTACCTTCAGCACGTATGGGTGATGTAATAGGAGATTTACAAGGTAGACGTGCCGTTATCATGGGTATGGAAAGTGAAAAAAACATGGAAAAAATAAATGCTAAGGTTCCTCTAAAAGAAATGAATAATTATTCTATTGCACTAAGTTCAAATACCGGTGGTAGAGCATCATTCAATATGAAATTTTCTAATTACGAATTAGTACCTGCTGAAGTACAAGAAACTTTATTAAAGGATTATGCAGAAACTCATAAGGATGAAGATTGATGAAAATTAGATTAAACTTTAACAATAAACGCCAAGCAAAACACTTGGCGTTTATTATTTATGGATTAACAAATCCGGATGACTTCTCTAGTTCTTTAATCTTATCCGGTTCTTTTATTTCTAACTTATTCTGCTGATAGAACTCCAAATACTTTTCTACAGATTCTTTATCGAAAATAGAGCGATAATTATCATCTGACACGGCAAACGCCTTGTATTTAACGTTTTGTAATGAACTTAATACCTCTGCATCACTCAACAATGCATTCTGATACCATATCGCCTCATCCAGATTCTCTAATCCTCCTACCGAAATAGAATATACGCTGTCATTAAGTGTGCGAACATTAAGGTCAAAATCTTTTATCATAAACCTTGTAAAGTTATATGAAGCAACTTCAAAAACTACTTGATTTTTTTGTTTCAAAGTTCCTTCGATTAGCATTACAAAACTGTGAGAATCGTTAGGATTATATTGAAATCCAGCTTTCTTGATGTTCTCTGCAAATTCTGCTTCAGTTACAACAGCTTCGCGACGCTCACTAATTGTACTTATTGGCAATGTTGCTTGCAGTTCTTTACCTTGACCCGACAATGCAATCATATCGCGCGCCAAAGGAGCTATTTCGTTATCAGGATACTTGTTTACTAAATCTGATAAACGTTTTACAAAGACCTCACGTCCATCAATTCGTCCCGAACTCAGAGCATCCAAAAATATAAATTTCGGCATTAGCTTAGAATCCGGATGTGCTTTTTCTGCATTTGCAAGATTAGCTCTTACAGTAGATGCATCACCTTTCATAAATGCAGCATAAGTTGACCTATATAAAGCCTCTTCTTTTGCTTTTGCATCACCATCAGATATTGTACCATTTTGCAGTAAACGTGCATACTTTGTGTCTGCATAAAAACGCAAAATTTTCTGCTTGGTTTCTTCTGCTTTTGTATCATCTCCTACACGTTTGTACAACTTGTACAGACGATAATTATCTTCGGCTAATTCTTTATATTTGGGGAATCGACGTTCAAGTTCCTCAAATGTTTTGAATGCCAAAGGATAGTTATGTATTTTCTCGTCAAACATGAAAAACAACTGATGTAAAGATTCCTCTATATTTGCATTCGAAGCAATAATTTTTGCTTCAGTTGTTGGTAAACTTTTTATAATTGATATAAGTTCGGCATCAGCATCCTCAGGCAAACTGGCTAAAATAGGATCTTCATCACCAGACTTCTTAATTAGTACCTCTGCTGCTTGAGCTTCTTTATCTTCAGTTTCTTCTTCATCTAACAATGTTACTGAAGACATCTTAGCCGCTCTTCTCCAATCATCCTCCAACGCTCTTCGCCCCCATATTTTGCGGAAATCAAGTTTGCCGCGACTTATCAAAGTTTGATTATAAAAATACCACGATTTATCTGCTAATTCGCCAAGTGAAAGCGTTTGCCCCATAGCCGCATTTTGCTCTCTTATTTCTTGTATACGGGCTTGTTCCTCTAATTTAATGCGCTCTGCTTCAGCTTTCTTTTTATTTTGTTCGACTATTTTTTCTACCCTTTTAATACACTCTGCTTCAGGCAATTTTGCCAATGTTTGCAAACTGTCTTCTAACAATAGTATATTTTGATTTTTGGCAATTACATTAAGATTTTCAGTACGATTGGATAAATCTTTATAATTTTCGTAATTCAATGGAATAATTTGCAAAGCCTCAGCGTACAAAGGTTGAGCGTCGATGTAATTTTCTTTTTGATAATATATATCGCCTAAAGCCAATAATGCTTTTGCTTTATCAATGCCATTTCGAGTACTTGTATCAATTGCCGTTTTATAACACTCAATTGCCTTCGCTTCATTGCCACTACGGGCAAAAAACTCACCAAGAGTATAATAAATTTGGTCAAGATAAGGTGCATTACTCTGTTTCTTCATCAATTTAGCCATATCTTTTTTAACAGCATCCTGATCAGCACCCTGATAACAACGAGTTTTATTCAAAAACGCATTGAATTCCATTTCAAGTGATGGGTTCCTTTTAATTGTATATGCATACTTCTCATAGGCATCTGCATAACGTCCCAATTTTTCCAATACTTGCGCATAAATAAATGAAATTCTTGCTTTTTCGCGCTTTGGCGCATTTTTTAATGATGTTTCGAGGTATGGTAATGCCTCATTATAATGTTTTTGTTTAAGCAATAAGTCCGCTTTCACCAATACATATTGTTGATTGGTTTTTGGTGAAAATGTTTTTTCGTTCATCTGATTCAAAACATCTTCAGCTTCATAGTACCATTGCATCTCCGAAAATGATCTTGCTGACCACAACTTAGCTTCGGTATAAACATCTTTATTGTCAGAAAAATGGCGAGCAATATATGCAAAGGTTGATCCGGCAGCAGTAAAATCAAGTTTATAAAATTGAGCTTTGCCCATAAGCAGCCAGGCCTCTTGAACCATCGAATTATACTCTTCTTTTTGCATAAAAACCTTGTATTTAGGATCCTTAGCTTTATTCGGATTCTTTTTAGGCTTCTTTACGATTGAATGTAACTTAATTGTTTTTTGACATTTCTCAATAGTCAAATCCATGTCGGAAGTTGCAGCAGATGCAGCATCATGATTACTTATAGGATATATAGGTAATACCTCAGTATAACTGTCTTTATTTGCTTTATTTACAGCATCTTCACCTTTCTCAAAAGCAACGTTTCCATTGTAGTATACATTGTATCTTGCCTTTACATAATGATAATTACGAGTAAGTGCAGTGTTCTTTTTTACTGAACATTGCGTAAATAGTATCGTGATGACAATACAAGCGGATATATAAATAATTCTGCTTCTCATCTTAAATTAGACTTGCAAATGTACTACTTTTTGATAAAAAAGCGTATTTTTGCATGGCAATTAAGAAGCAATTAACCATTTAAATAAATAAATCATGTCAAAAGTAACGGTCATAGGTGCAGGTAATGTAGGTGCTACGTGTGCTAATGTGTTAGCAATAAACGAAGTAGCGAGTGAGGTGGTATTGATTGATATTAAAGAAGGCTTATCCGAAGGAAAAGCAATGGATATCATGCAAACGGCTCAACTAATAGGATTCGACACTGTTGTTAAGGGCGTAACAAACGATTATTCTCAAACAGCCGATTCTGATGTTGTTGTAATTACATCAGGTATTCCACGTAAACCGGGTATGTCTCGTGAAGATCTTATCGGTGTTAACGCCGGCATAGTAAAAAGCGTAGCAGGAAGCGTTTTGAAATATTCTCCTAATGCTATACTTATTATGGTTTCAAACCCTATGGACCCAATGGCGTACCTTACATTAAAATCAATGAAATTACCTCGTAACCGTGTTATCGGTATGGGTGGTGCATTGGATAGCAGTCGTTTCAAATATTTCTTGAGCCAAGCATTAAACTGCAATGCTAATGAAGTTGAAGGTTTAGTAATTGGTGGTCATGGTGACACAACTATGATTCCTCTAACTCGTCTTGCAACATATAAAGGAATTCCTGTTAGCACTTTAATGCCTGCTGAGAAATTGGAAGAAGTGGCAAAATCAACAATGGTTGGTGGTGCAACTCTTACCGGCTTACTAGGCACTTCTGCATGGATGGCTCCGGGTGCTGCAATTTCTTACTTAGTTGAATCCATTATAAAAGACCAAAAGAAGATGATTGTTTGTGCAACTTCACTTGAAGGTGAATATGGTATGGACGACATTATGATTGGTGTTCCGGTAATCATAGGCAAAAATGGTATTGAAAAAATCGTTGAATTAGAATTAAACAATGACGAAAAAGCTAAATTAGCTGCTAGCGAAGCTGCTGTTCGTAAGACCAACAGCATCCTAAAAGATATGAATTTAATCTAATATGATTTTTGCAAATAAAACGGTAGAGATGTGCGAATAATATGTGCATCTCTACCATTTTTTTATTATGGCCAACCGAAAATTTATTATAAAGCTTTTTGATTCCATAGCTCCTGCTTACGATAATCTAAACCATATTTTGTCTTTAAACATTGATAAAATATGGAGAAGGAAAGCTGTGCAAACTATTCGCAAAGGTCGACACAAACGTATTTTGGATGTTGCTTGCGGCACCGGAGATTTCTCATTAGCTTTAGCTTCAACAGGAGGAATCGTGACAGGAATCGACTTGTCTGAAGGCATGCTACAAGTAGGTAGAAAGAAAGTGGCAAAATCAAAATTCAGATCAAAAATCACAATGATACAAGGCGACTGCGAGCATTTGCCTTTTGAAGATAATAGTTTTGATGTTGTTGGTGTGGCTTTTGGAATCAGAAATTTTGAAAATTTACATGATTGCATTTGCGAAATAAGAAGAGTTTTAGCTCCAAGAGGCAGATTAGTGATACTTGAATTATCGACTCCTGATAATAAATTTATAGCAGCATTATATCAAATCTATTTTAGACATATATTACCTACCATAGGAGGAATTATATCTGGAGATAAGGTTGCATATCAATACTTAAATAAATCGGTTGAGTTATTTCCTAAAGAACAAGAAATACTCTCTCTACTTAGAGATTGTGGGTTTGCTGCTGCACGACACGAATCATTTACATTAGGACTATGTCGAATGTACGTGGCAAATAAGGGTTAATGCAATAACATCCAAGAACCACCAAAAGCCAAGCATTCTATAAGTGTGGAAATTACGAGTAATGGTAATTGTTTATCTAAGGCTTTGCCGGACAATTTCCAAACAGAGATTATGTGAAAGATAAATATTGGAAGCATAAATAAATACATATATGCTTTTAATGAGGTTTCGCATTTAACAATGTTATAAGTGACAAAACACAACTGACCACCTACTATTAATATAGTATGATAAATCTTCGCTTTTGTTTCCCCCAGTAAGATAGGTATTGTGATTCGATTTTTACTATCAGTTTCCATATCGCGAATGTTATTCACATTTAAAACGCCTACAGATAACAAACCACAAGCCGAAGCCGGTAAAATTATTTCTAATTCCACATTACCTGCTTGTAAGAAATACGAACCAAGCGTACCTAACAAACCAAAGAATATAAATACTGAAATATCTCCAAAACCTCTATATCCATAAGGACGCTTACCCATAGTATAAAAAATTGCTGCTACTATAGCAAAAGTTCCCAACGCAAGCATCAACCAAATATATATTCCTGAAATATTAACCGACGCCAACCATAATAATATTAGGCCTGATATACAAGATAATGCTACAAAAGTGTATATCAAATGATAAAAATCCTTTTCAGTTAATGCACCTGATGTTAAAACATAAGCAGGTCCTTGCCTATCGGCTGTATCCGTACCCTTTTGAGCATCACCCAATTCATTGGCAATATTGCATAGTATCTGTAAGAATAATGTTGTAATAACTGTGAGGATGCAAACTCCTAAATTAAAAAAACCATTTACTGCAGCCATCATAATTCCCAAAACTATGCTCGACATTGACAATGGTAATGTCCTTAGGCGAAATGTTTGAAAGTATAAATTTATTTTACTCATTGTTATTCATTTTCCTCGGCAAAAGTAAAAAAAATGCGTCTTTGCACCAAGCTAAACTTTTATAAAATAAACAACAAAATTTGGTTTGTAACATTTTTAATCGACTATTTTTGTCAGTTTCAACTTTTTTATTACCTTTGCCCCACTTTTGCGGCTGTGGCGTAATTGGTAGCCGCGCCAGACTTAGGATCTGGTGCCGAGAGGCGTGTGGGTTCGAGTCCCGTCAGCCGCACAAATTTAAAAAGGGGAGTGTCCTAGACTCCCCGTTAATTTTAAAAGAACATGAACGTTTCGCAAAACAATCTTGATGCGGTAAACGCAAAATTGCTGGTAAAAATAGAACCGGCTGACTACAACGAAAAAGTAGAAAAAGCAGTAAAAGATTTTCGTAAAAAAGCCAATATGCCGGGATTCCGCCCAGGTACCGTACCTGTTGGTCTTGTTAAAAAGATGTACGGAAAGTCTTTCCTTGCAGAAGAAGTAAACAAACTTATTTCTGATGCCCTTTACGATTATATTAAAGAAAAGAATCTTAATATTCTTGGTGAACCAATTCCAACTGAAAACTTTCCTGTACCTGAATTTGAAGATGGTGCTAATTTTGAATTTTCTTTTGACATTGCAATTGCACCTGAATTAGCAGTTTCTTTAAGTTCAAAAAATAAAGTAAAATACTACAATATTACAGTAGCTCAAGATCTTATCGACAAACAAACAGCTGCATATCGCGGACGCTTTGGCAAATATGTTCAAACTGAAAAAGTTGAAGAAAAAGATGTTGTTAAAGGCGAATTGCAAGAACTTAATGCAGATGGTTCTGAAGAAGTTGACGGAGTAAAAGTTGAGAACGCTTTATTGAGCCCTGGATACATTAAAAACGCAGACGAACAGAAGAAAGTCTTAGGAATGACTAAAGATTCTTCTTTCGTATTCAATCCTAGCAAAGCATTTAATGGTAATGAAGCTGAATTGGCATCTTTATTACAAATAAGCAAGGATGCTGCAAAAACATTCACATCTGATTGCAAATTTACAATCAAAGAAATTACACGCTACGCAGAAGCAGAAATGAATCAAGAATTTTTTGATGCTTGCTTCGGTAAAGATGTAGTTAAATCTGAAGCTGAATTTACAGAAAAAATCAAAGCCGGTTTAGCTGAGCAATTTGTAGAAGATAGCGATATAAAATTTATTATAGATATGCGTGATTTGGTTCTTGGTCAACTAAAAGATGTACAATTCCCTGATACATTCTTGAAACGTTGGTTGAAAGCTAATAACGAAAAAATGACTGCAGAACAAATCGAGGAAGAATATCCTAAGATGATTGAAGATTTGAAATGGCAGTTGGTTAAAGATAAAATGGCAAAAGATGCAGATGTAAAAATAGAGAAAGCTGACATCGAAGAAGTTGCCAAGAAAGCAGCTAAAGCTCAATTCGCACAATATGGTATGATTGGCGTACCTGACGATATTTTAGATGGTTACGTGCAAGACATGTTGAAAAACAAAGATGGTGCTAAAAATGCAGCTGAACGTGCGGCTGAACACAAAATAGTAGAATTGTTGAAGACTAAAGTTAGTTTGGCAAATACTGACATAACATTTGACGAATTCAACAAGTTTTTCGAGAAAAAATAAGTTGGTTTTTGACATATTTGTAACAAAAAGGAATCAAATGATTCCTTTTTGTGTTTTATATACCTTACACTTGATTTTTTTATGAATTTGTATTTGCCTTTTGCTTTAATAATATAAAATTTTATATCTTTGTTTCCCCTTGTTTATAAAACAATTTATTTATCAGAAATATATAAATTATGAATACAGAATTTCAAAAGTACGCAACAAAGCATCTTGGTATGAATGCCATCGCACTTGATAAGTACATGGACATTACTAGTAATTACATTTCTCCGACAATTATAGAAGAGAGACAGCTTAACGTTGCACAAATGGACGTGTTTTCACGTCTAATGATGGACCGCATAATATTTTTAGGTACACAAGTTGACGATTATACTGCCAATGTAATTCAAGCACAATTATTGTATTTGGATTCGGCAGATCCGGGCAAAGACATCTCTATATACCTAAATACTCCTGGAGGTTCTGTATATGCAGGTTTAGGCATATATGACACAATGCAGTTTATATCAAGTGACGTTGCAACAATCTGTACCGGTATGGCAGCATCAATGGGAGCTGTACTTATGACAGCAGGAGCTAAAGGTAAACGTTCTGCTTTAAAACACGCACGTATAATGATTCATCAGCCTATGGGTGGAGCACAAGGTCAAGCCTCTGATATTGAAATTACTGCTCGCGAAATACAAAAACTTAAAAAAGAATTATACACCATTATTGCTGAACATTCAGGTAATACTTACGAACGCATAGAACAAGATTCAGATCGTGATTATTGGATGACTGCAGAAGAAGCCAAAGCCTACGGTATGATTGATGAGGTATTAATTAAACAAGCAAAATAATAATGGCAAAAAAGGAAGAGGGCAGATGCAGTTTTTGTGGCAGATCTGAACGCGAAGTGGCTTTGTTGATACATGGTGCAACAGGAGCTATATGTAGCGATTGTGTAGAAAGAGCCGAAGAAATTGTAACCGGAACTATTCAAAAAAAGTCAAAGTTTGATTTATCCTTGTCTAATCTGCCTAAACCGATGCAGATTAAACAGTTCCTAGACCAATATGTAATTGGCCAAGACGAAGCAAAAAGAAATTTGTGCGTTGCCGTTTATAACCACTATAAACGCCTATTACAACACAAAACCGAAGACGAGGTTGAAATAGAAAAATCAAACATAATACTAGTTGGATCAACAGGAACAGGTAAAACACTTTTAGCAAAAACTATTGCAAAAAAATTACATGTTCCATTTACAATTGTTGATGCCACTGTACTAACTGAGGCCGGATACGTTGGTGAAGACATTGAGAGTATCCTAACTCGACTATTACAAGTTGCAGATTACGATGTTTCATCAGCTGAGCAAGGCATTGTTTTTATTGACGAAATTGATAAGATTGCCCGAAAAGGAGATAATCCGTCTATTACCAGAGATGTAAGTGGAGAAGGTGTTCAGCAAGGTTTACTTAAATTATTGGAAGGTTCTATTGTAAATGTTCCACCACAAGGAGGTCGTAAGCATCCTGACCAAAAAATGATTCAGGTTAACACTCAAAACATCTTATTTATTTGCGGTGGTGCATTTGACGGCATTGAAAAGAAAATCGGTGCACGATTAAATACACGCATGGTAGGATATTCTGCATCAAAGGAGATACATAAAGTTGATAGAGAGAACTTGCTACAATATTTAGCTCCACAAGATTTAAAAGCATTTGGATTAATACCTGAAATTATAGGTAGACTACCTATAATTACACATTTGGATCCATTAGACAGAGAAGCACTTCGCCGTATATTAATTGAACCTAAAAACTCAATTATCAAACAATACAATAAATTGTTTGGAATGGATGGTGTAAAATTAACATTTGATGAAGATGCTCTTGACTATATTGTAGATAAAGCCATAGAATATAAATTAGGCGCACGTGGTCTACGCTCCTTGAGCGAAACTGTTATGATGGACTATATGTACGAAGTTCCATCAGAATGCATTAAAGAATTACGAATTACAAAACAAATAGCTAATAGTAGGATTAATAGAATGGAAAAAAAATTGCTGATATAAAAAATGTGTTAAAATCTTGCATTCCAAATTCTATTTACTATATTTGCTCTGATTATGTCAGAACATTCATATTTAACAAAACCATTAAAAGAGCACTTCGGTTTTGATTCCTTTAAAGGGAATCAAGAAGCAATTATCGAAAACTTACTTGCAGGCAATGATTCGTTTGTACTTATGCCAACAGGTGGAGGTAAGTCCTTGTGCTATCAACTGCCATCATTATTGATGGACGGGATTGCAATTGTTATTTCGCCACTTATAGCATTAATGAAAAACCAAGTTGACGCTATGCGCTCATTTAGTGAGGATGACGGAGTAGCACATTTTATTAATTCTTCCCTTACACGTGCTGCCATTGACGAAGTTAAACGCGATGTAATTACAGGTAAAACGAAATTACTTTATGTGGCTCCTGAGTCACTTACAAAAGAAGAAAACATAAGCTTTTTACAAGGCGTACATATCTCATTCTACGCTGTAGATGAGGCGCATTGTATATCAGAATGGGGACATGATTTTAGACCCGAATATCGCAGAATAAGACCTATCATATCTGAAATTGGAAACGCGCCAGTAATAGCTCTTACAGCAACTGCCACACCAAAAGTTCAGCATGATATTCAAAAAAACCTTGGTATGAACAATGCCACCGTTTTTAAATCATCATTTAACAGACCTAACCTATATTACGAAATACGTCCAAAGACACAGAATATTGATAAGGATATTATCAGATTCATAAAAAGTCAAGAGGATAAATCGGGTATCATTTACTGTTTAAGTCGCAAAAAGGTTGAAGATTTAGCCGAAACGCTTTTAGTAAATGGTATCAGTGCACTGCCATATCATGCAGGTATGGATTCTGCCGTTAGGACAGAAAATCAGGATAGTTTCTTAATGGAGAAAGTACAGGTAATTGTCGCAACTATAGCCTTTGGTATGGGTATTGATAAGCCTGATGTACGCTTTGTTATACATTATGACATTCCAAAAAGTTTGGAAGGATACTATCAAGAGACCGGACGCGCAGGACGTGATGGAGGCGAAGGTTTATGTATTGCATTTTATTCTTATAAAGATTTACAGAAATTAGAAAAATTCATGCAGGGCAAACCTATTTCAGAACAAGAAATAGGTAAGCAATTGTTGACCGAAACGGCAGCTTATGCAGAATCATCGGTTTGCAGAAGAAAACTGCTACTACATTATTTTGGAGAAGAATATACCCAAAACAATTGCGGTAACTGCGACAACTGCTTGAATCCAAAAAAACAAATGGAAGCACAGGATTTATTGTGTACCGTCTTAGACACTATCATGGCGGTAAAAGAAAAATTTAAAACGGAGCATATTATTGACGTTATAGTTGGAAAAGAAACGTCAGAAGTTTTAGACTATAAGCATGAAGATTTAGAAGTGTTCGGCACAGGCCAACACGAAGAACCGAGCGTATGGCAAGCTGTAATCCGTCAAGCCATGATTGCTGGTTACATTGATAAAGAAATAGAAAACTACGGCGTACTAAAGGTTACAAAAGAAGGTAAACATTTTCTTGATAATCCAAGTTCATTCAAAATTACAAAAGATAATGAATTTGATGAGGAAGAAGATGATGTACCAGTAAGGAGAGGCGGATCTTGCGCAGCAGATGAAACATTATTTGTAATGCTAAAAGATTTGCGCAAAAAAATGTCTAAACAATTAGGTGTTCCTCCTTTTGTAATATTCCAAGACCCATCACTAGAATCAATGGCCACAACTTACCCTGTTAACATGGATGAGTTGCAAAATATTCCAGGCGTAGGTGCAGGTAAGGCAAAACGTTATGGTGATGAATTCTTAAAGCTTATACAGCAACATGTAAAAGAGAATGAAATAGAACGTCCTGAAGATTTGCGCGTACGTACTGTGCCTAACAAATCGAAAATGAAGGTATTCATTATCCAGGCTGTTGATAGAAAAATCAGTTTGGAAGATATTGCAGTATCTAAAGGACTTGATTTTTCTGAATTACTTGACGAAATTGAAGCCATCATATACTCAGGCACAAAAATCAATATTGACTATTTTATTGATGATGTTATGGATCCTGATAAGGCTGAGGAAATATTTGAATACTTCCGCGAATCTCAAACTGATGATATTGATGCTGCTATGACTAAATTAGGCGGCGATTATACAGAAGAAGAAATAAGATTGATACGTATCAAATTTATTTCGGAGATAGGAAATTAAAAGAAATGATTTTCCCCCTTATACACTTAGCATATTTGTAAGCTGAACAAACTCAGCCACACTCAATTGCTCTGGACGCTGATTAAAAATCTCATTATCAGCTACGAAATCAGAAGGGAATAGTGACTTAAGAGAGTTGCGCAATGTTTTACGTCTTTGATTAAATGACGTTTTAATAACTGTTTTAAATAAGGCCTCATCACAATCAAGTTTCTGCACATTATTTCGCTTCATACTTATAACTGCAGAATCGACCTTTGGCGGTGGATTAAAAACGCATGGAGGAACAGTAAACAAGTATTCTATATCATAATAAGCTTGCAAAAGAACGCTCAGTATACCATATGCTTTCTTACCCGGTTTTGATGCTAAACGTTCTGCTACCTCTTTTTGCAACATACCACTAATAAAAGGCACACGGTCCTTATTATCTAAGGCTTTGAAGAAAATTTGACTCGAAATATTATATGGGTAATTGCCAATTAACATAAATGACTCGCCATTAAAAAGTTTAGACAAGTCATATTTTAAGAAATCATCAAAAATAATACGACCCTTTAAAGCGAGAAAATTCTCCTTTAAATAATCTACTGATTCTATGTCCAATTCTATTACTTGTAAGTCAATATTAGGATCTTGTAATAGAAATTGAGTAAGTACTCCTGTTCCAGGACCTATTTCTAAAACATGAACATATTTATCCGTCGTAATTGTCTCTGCAATGCGCTTTGAGATACTCATATCCGTAAGGAAATGTTGTCCTAAGTGCTTTTTCGGTTTTACGTATGTCATTCGTATAATTTGTTTATCTTTGCAAAGATAAACAAAACCATCGACAGCTATGATAAACCGCTGCGGTAAATTCATACATTCCCTCTTAATAAAGATTTTAGACTTCTTCTTCCCTGTTTTTCAGAGATGGATGCCAAAAGAAGTATACAATTACTTGGCATGCGGGACGATTAATACCTTATCAGATTGGGTTTTATATTTCTTGATATACAATTATGTAATTCAGAAACAAATTGTTGACTTAGATTTTATTGCATTTTCGCCCCATATCGCCAGCTTAATTATTATAACTCCAATAACATCTTTCATAGGCTTTTGCCTCTCAAAATATGTTACATTTACTAAATCAAATATTAAGACAAACCAACAAATAAAAAGATACGCTTTTATTTTGGCAAGTAATTTTTTAATCAGTTATTTTGGACTAAAGCTATGTTGCGAGGTTCTTAATATTTGGGCAACCCCGGCAAAGATGATAACAACGGTTTTCACTACCCTATTTAGCTATTTCACGCAAAAATATTATTCGTTCAGAAAAAACAAATAAAATGGAGGAATTACTAGAAAAAGGACATAGCCTGATTGATAGGTATTATAAATGGATTAAAATACTTATTATGATTTGTGCATATGCCTACCTGGCTTATGTGCTTATAAACTTTAAAGGCTATCATGATTTCTTCAATAGTTTCAAAAACATATCTGTATTTCGTACTACACTACTTGTGCTTGCAGTGCTTTTAATACCATGTAATTGGTTATTAGAATCCATAAAATGGCAGCATCTAGCAAAAATGCTTCAACCGGTTTCATTATTTAAAGCATATCAATCGGTTTTAATAGGCTTAACAGTAGGTTTCTTTACTCCTAACCGAATCGGAGATCCTTTAGGAAGAGTTCTTATATTAGATGCGGGTAATCGCACAAAAGGCATCGTCCTTTCTGTGATTGGAGTTCTTGGACAAACATTCTCTACCTTGGTATGCGGATTGACAGCCGGTATATTGCTAATCGTTTCTTCACCCTTTGAATCTATAAAGGATTCCTTAAATATACAGATTGCGTCAATACTATTGATAGTAGCTTTTATTTCTCTATATTTTACTTTACCTATTTGGGGAAAGGTATTATTCCAACGCAACAGATTTAAACGCCTAAGGAGCCTATTGGAAGCCATATCATACATTAATCCACGCAGTTTATTTTATATTACAAGTTTATCCTTAATTAGATATGCTGTTTATTGTTCGCAATACTATTTCTTACTGCGTTTCTTTGATGTAGAACTATCAGTATACGATGCAATAATGGTACTTCCATTAAATTATTTGATGGTATCTGTAACTCCAACAATAGCATTTTCCGAATTAGGAGTACGGGGTTCATACGCAGTTTTATTTGTCGGAGCATTTGCGTCAAATACTGTAGGAGCTGCACTGGCAGGTATATTAGTATGGTTTATTAATTATGTTATACCAATGATGGTAGGTTCCATTTTTGTAGGAAAAATGAAAAAACAAGGAGAAAGCGCTATTGTTAATCTATAAAAATTATATGATATAAGGTTTTATTAAGATTATCAAGGAAGCATTTGGTTTAACTTTGACAGCAATGAAACAAATACATATTCTTTGGGCTGATGACGAAATAGATTTGTTGCGCCCTCACATAATTTTTTTAGAGAGTAAAGGTTATTCTGTAACCGCTGTAAATAGTGGTCAAGATGCTATTGATGCATGCAGTGAGAATAACTTTGAAGTAGTGTTTCTTGATGAGAACATGCCTGGAATAAGCGGATTGGAAACTCTTCTACAAATAAAAAAACAAAATCCGGCATTGCCTGTTATTATGATAACCAAAAGCGAAGAAGAGGATATCATGGAACAAGCCATTGGACAAAAAATATCTGACTACCTTATAAAACCTGTAAATCCTAACCAGATTATTATGGCAATTAAGAAGGTTGTACAAGCTCAGGATATTATTTCACAAAAGACTACTACCAATTACCAATCAGAGTTCATGCGTATTAGTATGCAGATAAATGATTCATTTAATACTGATGATTGGAAGAAAGTTTACAAAAACTTGGTTTTCTGGGAATTAGAATTAGAACAAGCCAATAACAATATGGATGAAATGTTGCAAATGCAAAAAAATGAGGCTAATGCAACATTTATAAAATTCATAAAAAAGAATTATGAAAATTGGTTCAAGGAAAACAATTCGCGTCCATTAATGAGCCCTGATATCTTTAAAACAAAGGTCTTCCCTCTATTGGATAATGGCGAAAAAGTATTTTTTATATTAATTGATAATCTTCGCCTTGACCAATGGCGCGTAATGCAAAAAGAATTGGCAAAATGGTTTAATTTTACTGACGATGATACTTTCTTTAGCATCTTACCAACAGCGACTCAATATTCTCGTAATGCAATATTTTCAGGATTGATGCCCGCACAAATAAGAAAGATGTATCCTGAATTATGGGTTGACGAAGAAGAAGATGAAGGTAAAAATCTTAATGAAGAAGCGTTAATACAAACTCAACTTGATCGTTTTAGAAAAAAGTATAAATTCTCTTATCACAAAATAAACACCAATCAGGCAGGAGAAAAACTTAACGAAGGCATTAAACAATTGCTTGATAATCCACTTAATGTTGTGGTGTTTAATTTTGTAGATATGCTTTCGCATGCACGTACTGAAGTAAAATTGTTCAGAGAATTAACTCCTGATGAAGCTGCATATCGTTCTTTGGTTTTGTCATGGTTTAAGCATTCATCAATAGCCGAATTCTTTAAAATCTTATCAGAAAGCGGTGTTTCGGTTGTACTTACAACAGATCATGGCGCTATAAGAGTAAAGAATCCTGTTAAAGTAATTGGCGACAAAAATACGAATGTCAATCTTAGGTATAAAGTAGGCAAGAATTTGAACTACGATAAGAAAGATTTCTTAGTCATTAATAAGCCTGAAATAATCGGACTGCCTTCTCCTAACATTAGTTCTACATATATTTTCTCATGTAACGATGATTTTATAGCATATCCGAACAACTATAATTACTATGTATCATACTATAAAGACACGTTCCAACATGGTGGCATTTCACTTGAAGAAATGATTATCCCAATAGTAAGTATGAAACCTAAGAAACAATGATTCAAGCTCCGTTTTTACATATAGGCAGCCACATCTGTATCGTATCTCCATCAGGTGTTATCAATCCGGATTTTGTATGGAATGCAAAAAACGTTCTAGAGTCGTGGGGACTTGTTGTTACTATAGGGAAATCGGTTTTTGCTGCGAATGGCCGTTTTGCAGGTACTGATAAAGAACGCATCGCTGATATACAATCAGCTATAGATGACATTAATTGTGATGCTATTTTGTGTAGTCGTGGCGGCTACGGATTAGTAAGAATAATTGATAAGATTGATTTCACAAAATTACAAAAGAGACCGAAATGGATACTCGGATTTAGCGATATTACACTAATTCACAGTGCATTATCTCTGTATGGGATTACATCAATACATAGTATAATGACTAAAAATTTAGCACAACAAGCTAACGAAGAGCCTGCGCTACGTCTAAAACAATTGCTTTTTGGTGAATTGCCGAGTTACTCGATTGGTTATGAAGGATTTAACAAAAAAGGAACTGCATCAGGTAATTTGGTTGGAGGAAACTTATCTGTTTTATACGGACTTCGCGGAACAGAATTTGATTTACAAGCTAAAAACAACATTCTGTTTATTGAAGATGTATGCGAACCTCTATATCACATTGACCGAATGATACAAAATCTTAGACTTGGTGGCATTTTTAATCAGATAGCCGGTTTAGTTGTAGGACAGTTTAGTGACATTCAAGAAGATACAAGTTTCCCAAATGGTGTATATGGGATAATTGAAAACGCAGTAAAAGACTATTCTTTTCCGGTTTGTTATGGTTTTAATGCCGGACATACAGATTATAATCTTCCATTAATATTAGGACATAAAACAAGCATTTCTGTAAGCGACAAAGGTGATTCGATTCTTACACAAAACATATGAAATTAATCGGTATATTTGATAAAAGCAATAATTTTACAAAAAGTTTGGTAATTGTTTTAGTACCATGCTTCTTATTTTGCGTGTCGTACGCACTCATCCTTTTGATTGCTAAATTATCCGGAACTGATTTAAACGCAATTGCAACAGACAAATCATGGATGGAGCAAGTTCAGTTATTTACATCGATATCCGTTTTCATTTTGGGCGCTGTAATTTGTGCATTTTTACTTGATAAACACCCTTTTAGCTATCTATCAGCAAATAAATCGGCAAAAATTTCTGTTTATATTCTTGCAATTTTTTGCCTATTATTCTCAATTCCTTTAATTAACCTCACTACCGAAATAAATAGTCAAATACATTTTCCTGATGCACTAAAAGAGCTTGAAGAATATTTACGTTCAATGGAAGAAGCATCCCAGAACATGACAAAAATGTTTTTAATTGGGAATGGTTTTAAGGATTATCTATTTACAATCTTTTTAATGGCTTTAGTACCTGCCGTTGGGGAGGAATTATTTTTTAGAGGTATCTTACAATCTTATTTAAAAAGATTGACACATAATAATCACGTAGCTATCTGGTTGACAGCTTTTATATTCAGTTTAATACACTTTCAGTTCCTTGGATTCATACCGCGTATGTTGCTAGGTGCGTTACTCGGTTATTTATTAGTATGGACAGGATCAATCTGGGTTCCTATCGTTGCGCATTTTACCAATAATGCGTTAGCGGTCACGGGTTATTGGCTACTACAACACAAATATACAGATGTTAATATAGACAATGTAGGTATAGGTGATGATTTAATAATCAGTGTGCTATTGCCAACAGCTATTTTAGGAATACTGCTATTTTTATTACGTCACTTTTCTTCATCACCTGAAACAGGTAGCCCCAAAGCCTGACGCTCTTTGCGACGTAAATAATAAACAATACCAAATTCTTTGGCTTTATCTTGCATTTCTTCAGTGCTTAATTCGGTATAAGATTTCTCTATTTGATCCCAAAGATTTAATATAAGCGCATCTGCCTGACTACGCAATTTCTGAACTGATTCCAAATATCTATCTGAATTCTTCTTTGAGACTTTCTTTGTTTGGAAACTATCACAGAATTGATCATAATGAACTGAAACTTTGCTTATTGCAGGATTATAAATAGGAGCTCCGCCATTGCGTGTACGCTCGCTTTCTCCATCAATAATATTCTTACCCCATTCAATCAACAACATCTCTGTACTTAAATCAGGAACTGAATAATTATCAGGTAATAGTTTGTATAATAGTTTCTTTTCAGGCTTAATCTCATTACGTTGGCAAGATAGATTTAATACTTGAATAAAATGTGAGATATACATACGAACCATTCTCACTTGATTCTGATACTTTTGATTTTTTGCCAATTGAGCGTCAACAGAAGTCTTATGATCGGCTATTGCTCTCTCAAAAAAAGGAATAAAGGCACTAATCTCATGCACTATCTTTGAAGTGTACGGAACATTTTCTGCACCTTTTAATTCATATTGCCTGCGAGCAATCTGAAGAGCTCTCATTCTAGCTGCGTCAGTATTCGGTAAACGTCGATATGGCATGGCTTTTTTCGATTAAATTATTGATTTATCGAGGTAAAAATAGAAACAATAATTGAAACGAAGAAACTTTTCAACAAAAAAAATATTTATTTTTTTCTATAAAGCAAGGATTTAGCAAAATCAAGCAAAATATCGCACTTATTATCAGAACATTGCAAACTTTTTATTGATTCGACTGATTCATTAAAATAAAAATTCATCTTCTCTTCGCATCGTAAATCCACTCCGGTTCTTTTGTATATTTCAGTGATTGCAGCAATCTTGTCGGAAGCATGTTTTGCATCATTATCTGCTACCCAATTTTCTAATTCTGCCTTAATCTCACCTTGTGCTAAAGAATACGCTTCTATGAGTAAAAATGTCTTTTTATTAGCGAGTATATCGCCACCTATATTTTTACCGAAAACAATTTTATCTCCAAATACATCCAAATAATCATCACGCAATTGAAATGCTAAACCTATGTTGATACCAAAATTATATAAACAATTGGCATCTTGCTCATTAGCTCCGCCTATAATAGCACCTATTTTTAAACTTCCTGCCAGAAGCACAGCTGTTTTTAGGCGTATCATTTCTATATAGTCTCCCATAGCAACATCCGCACGCGTTTCAAACTCCATATCATATTGCTGACCATCACAAACTTCCAATGCAGTTTGAGAAAACACATCAAGAACTCTTTTTAATACATCAGCGGGACAGTCGGCTATCAACTTGTACGCCTCAATAAGCATTGCATCACCAGATAGTATTGCAGTATTATCATTCCAACGTTTATGTACTGTGGGCTTACCTCTACGTGTATCAGCTTTGTCCATGATATCATCATGCAAAAGAGTGAAATTATGGAAAACTTCTAAAGCTATGGCAGGATTAACCGCACTTTGCAAGTCATCTGTATATAGATTACAAGCCATTAAGGCTAAAACCGGACGCAGGCGTTTCCCTCCTAAAGAAAGGACATATTCAATCGGATCATACAAACCTATCGGCTCTTTCTTCCAGTTTATACTAACTATTTTTTGCTCAACCAAAGCAAACAATTCGTCTTGTGTTTTTTTCATATCTACCTCCCTATCTCGTTTTCAATAATATCTGTCATTACGTCTTTAATATCCAAACCGGCAGCACGCACTTGCTGCGGGACAAAACTTGTAGCCGTCATTCCGGGAGTTGTATTTGCCTCTAATATATATGGAACACTATCTCTGCTAACTATATAGTCGATACGGACAATGCCTTTGCATCCCAATATATCATAATATTTTGCTGTCTGAGCTTGAATTTCTGCTGTTAGTTCGCTAGACAAACGCGCAGGAGTAATTTCTTGTACTTGACCATTGTATTTAGCATCATAATCAAAAAACTCATTTGATGTCACAACCTCTGTCAAAGGAAAAACAACTGTTTTATTTTTTGTTTTATACATACCACAAGTTAGTTCTGTACCTTTTAAGAAAGATTCAATAATAACCTCATCACCCTCTTGAAAAGCTCTATCAATAGCCGGTATAATTGTCTCTTCAGCCTTTACTTTAGTAACTCCGAAACTACTGCCTCCAACATTTGATTTTACAAAACAAGGTAAGCCTAATTGAGATATAATGTTTTTTGCATCAAAAGAATCACCTTTACGTATCAAAATAGATTTTGCTGTTTTAGCACCAAAGGTTTGCAAGTATCTGTTACATGCAAATTTATTGAAAGTCATTGAGGCTGCTAACACACCGCAACAAGAATATTTTAAACCCAACAAATCAAGATATCCTTGCAAGATTCCGTTCTCGCCGGGTGTTCCGTGAATTGTTATGTATGCAAAATCAAAATTGTGCTTCTTGCCGTCAGACGAAACATAAGAAAAATCGTTTTTATCAATTGGATATTTTTCTACTTCCGATAATTCTGCCTGCCATGCTTTTTTTGTAATGGTTATGACTGTTGTTTCGTACCTATCTGCATCAATAAAAGATTTGATTCCTTGTGCACTTCTTAAAGATACACCAAACTCGGAAGAGTCTCCTCCGGCTATAATTGCGATTTGTGGTTTCATAACAATTTTATACTAAATTGATTCTTTACAATCTTGAGTCAAACAAAGTTTCAAAAATACTACAAATTTTTCAATACAATAGGCATATTTTGCCATCTTTTTTGGTATTTGTGGATTAATTACAATCCTAAAAATTTCGTCCTCTCATACTTTTTTTGTAAATTTGTACGTTTATTGAGCATTGAAATTAATACTAATTTTTATTACAATCAGATAAGTTATGAGTGAAGAAGAAAAGACGGCTACAAATAGCTACGAGGCCAGCAGTATTACCGTTCTAGAAGGTTTGGAAGCTGTTCGTATGCGTCCTGCCATGTACATAGGTGATATTAGTGTAAAAGGTCTGCATCATTTAGTTTATGAGGTTGTGGATAACTCTATTGATGAAGCTCTTGCCGGTTATTGCACACATATAGAAGTAACCATCAACAAAGACAACTCAATAACAGTAAAAGACAATGGTCGTGGTATCCCTGTTGATATGCATAAAAAAGAGGGGAAATCAGCATTAGAGGTTGTTATGACTGTATTGCACGCAGGTGGAAAATTTGACAAGGGTAGCTACAAAGTATCCGGAGGTTTGCATGGTGTAGGTGTATCGTGCGTAAATGCACTATCGACTTCACTTCGCGCTGAAGTTCACAGAAACGGGAACCTTTACATGCAAGAGTATCGCTGCGGTAAACCTGTTGAACCGGTAAAGGTTATCGGTACTTCAGAAGATACAGGTACAGAGGTAACTTTCCTTCCTGACGCAAGCATCTTCATAACTACCGAATATCACTACGACATACTAGCTAACCGTCTACGCGAATTATCATATTTAAATGCAGGTATCCGTCTTACTCTTACAGACAAACGTGTTGTAAATGAAGATGGTTCGTTCAAAAGTGAGATCTTTTATTCGGAAGAGGGATTGAGAGAATTTGTCTTATTTGTAGATGAAGCACGCGAAAAATTATTTAACGAAGTTATCCATATATCAACAGATAAATATGATACTCCTGTGGATATCGCAATGATATATAATACAACATACAACGAAAATATCCACTCTTACGTAAATAACATTAATACGATAGAAGGAGGAACACACCTTGCAGGATTTCGCCGCGGACTCACTCGTACATTGAAAAAATATGCAGAAGACAACAAATTGCTGGATAAGCTGGAAAAACAAAAAATCGAACTTGATGGTAATGACTTCCGCGAAGGTTTAACTGCTGTTATATCAATTAAAGTTGCAGAACCTCAGTTTGAGGGTCAAACAAAAACAAAGTTGGGTAATAACGAAGTAATGGGTTCTGTTGATATGGCTGTAAGTGAAGCTCTTGGAAATTATCTCGAAGAACACCCTCGCGAAGCCAAACTTATTGTCGACAAAGTTATTTTAGCAGCTACCGCACGCCACGCAGCACGTAAAGCACGGGAACTTGTACAGCGCAAATCTCCATTATCAGGAGGCGGTTTACCTGGTAAATTAGCTGACTGCTCAAGCAAAGATTCTTCTGAATGTGAATTATTCCTTGTTGAGGGAGATTCTGCAGGTGGTACAGCGAAACAAGGTCGCGATCGTAAAACACAAGCCATCTTGCCTCTACGTGGTAAGATTCTTAATGTTGAGAAGGCCATGCAACACAAAGCGTTTGAAAGTGAAGAAATTCGTAATATATATACAGCTTTAGGCGTAACAATTGGTACAGAAGAAGATTCAAAAGCCTTGAACATGAATAAACTTCGTTACAACAAAGTTATAATCATGACTGATGCCGATGTTGATGGTAGCCACATCGCTACTCTTATTCTTACCTTCTTCTTCAGATATATGAAAGAACTGATAGAGGGCGGACACGTTTATTTGGCAACTCCACCACTATACTTGTGTAAAAAAGGCAAAATAGAGGAATACTGCTGGACAGAACAACAACGCCGCACATTTATCGAAACTTATGGTGGCGGCAGCGAATCTGCAGTATATGTACAACGATATAAAGGTTTGGGTGAAATGAGCGACGAGCAATTGAAGATTACAACCATGAGTAAAGAACATAGAACACTACGTCAGGTTACAATTGAGAATGCAGTTGCAGCTGATCACGTATTTTCAATGCTAATGGGTGATGATGTTGCTCCACGTCGCGACTTTATCGAAAAGAATGCTACATATGCTAATATTGATGCTTAATAGGATATGAATATTTGCGTATTTTGCTCATCAAGTGAAAAAATTGCCGGTTGTTACGCAGAATCTTCGGAACAGTTAGGCAAATGGATAGGACTGAATGGTCACACTTTGATATACGGCGGTGCAGCAAAAGGTTTAATGGAAGCATGTGCTAAGTCGGTATCCGAAAATAAAGGTTACGTTATAAGTATCATACCACATTTTGTTTATAGTAGAGATATTGTTAGTCAATACTCAGGACAAGTTTTTAGAGTTGAAAATTTGGCACAACGTAAGGAAATGATGCAAGAATATGCTGATGTATTTGTAGTTCTTCCTGGTGGCATAGGCACTTTAGACGAGCTATTCAGCGCATTAGCTTGTTGTGTAGTTGGCGAAATTTCAAAACCTATAATCATTTTGAATCAAAATGGCATCTACGACAATCTGCAACAGCAAATGATTCGCATGACCCAAGAAGGCTTTATTCCCAAAAAACCTCAATTTCAAGCTCAATTTGTTGACAATGTTGAACTTTGCATAAAAGCATTATCATCAATTGATTCAGAAAACCAACAATAATAAAATTGACGAAATGAAGTTCACATCATTATGCACTGAAATATTTAGTCTGTCTATTAATAACTACCATAAAACAGACAATGTTGATGCTAGTATATGCAATCCCTATCCTAGTAAATCCATTGAATATTATCTTTATTTAAAAAACTGGATTGATACAGTTCAATGGCATTTAGAAGATATAATAAGAGATCCGAATATTGAAGCTATTGAAGCCTTAGCAATTAAACGCCGCATTGACAAGTCAAACCAAGATAGAACAGACCTTGTAGAATTGATTGATAGCTATTTTCTAGACTTATACAAATATGTAAAACACTCGGACATTGCTACTATAAACACAGAAAGTCCGGCATGGGCTATTGATCGATTGTCTATATTAGCTCTAAAAATATATCACATGAAACAAGAAACCTTGCGTTCCGATTCATCTGCAGATCATAAAACGCAGTGCGAATGCAAGTTAGCCATACTAAATCAGCAAAATGTAGATCTACAAACGGCTATTGACCAATTATTAGAAGACATCGCATCAGGACGAAAGTTTATGAAAGTATACAAACAAATGAAAATGTATAACGACCCTGAATTAAATCCTACACTATACGGCAATAAATAGAAATGGCACGAATCCTTGTAATTCGGTTTGCATCTTTGGGAGATATCGCTATATCAATACCTCCGGTGTTGGCTTTCGCACAGCAATATCCAAATCACGAGTTGTTTTATCTGAGCAATAAACGATTCGCATCTCTATTTGAAACCATGCCTGATAATATACACTTTATTGGCGCTGATCTAAAAGGAGAACACTCTTCTGTATGCGGATTATATAAACTCGCTAAAGAGGTTAGAAACTTAGATATTGAATATGTTGCAGATTTTCACAATGTTCTGAAAAGTCAATTTATATGCAATATATTGAGATTATCCGGAATTAAAGTTGCATCACGCAAGAAAGATAAAGTAAGCAGATTAAAACTACTGCACAGACATGGCAAAGCCATTTATGATTTAAAATCTTATCACGAAAGATACGCAGATGTTTTCTCAGATTTGTCACTCCCTATAAAGCTGCAGGAACAAAAACTTAATATACCATCACCAATAATTAAGTTTAAAAACGAAAAATGGATAGGTATAGCTCCATTCTCTGCACATAAAGGCAAAATATATCCAATAGAAAAAATAGAAGAAATTGTTGCATACTATTCATCAAAAGCCAATACAAAAGTTTTCTTGTTTGGAGGAGGTAAGTATGAATCTTCGGTATTTGATAAATGGATTGATACATATAAAACTCCATTTTCAATGGTAGGCAAATACGCACTACAAGAAGAACTTGGAGTTATGGGAAATTTAGATGTTATGGTCTCTATGGATTCTGCAAATATGCATCTAGCAGCATTAATGAATACAACTGTAATATCTATATGGGGACCATCGCATCCTGCTGTAGGATTCAGACCATGGAAGCAAGATAAAGATACATTTATACAAATAGACCTACCATGCAGACCATGCTCAGAATGGGGTGCTAAACCATGCAAAAGTGGTGATTTTGCTTGTATGCAAGGTATAAAAGTTCAAACTATAACAAATAAAATTGATAGTCTGGTATATGGCAAAAATTAATAAGAAACGTATACTCATTGACCTTTATATGATCAAACACCCAAATTGCGGATTTGGACAGATTGCTATTAACTATGCAAAATACTTTCTTAACGAATACCATGCCAACGAAGATTTTGATATTTATCTGTTAGTGCCAAAACAATATGTAGGGGCTTTTGGTACAGAAGTGAAATATATAAAAGCAGTATGGTGGAAAAAATTTATTAAGAAAGGTATCCCATTTATGGACATTTGGCATTCCACAAATCAACTACCACGATTTATGCCATATAGCCAAAAAACAAAATACCTGCTCACGCTGCACGATTTTAACCACGAATACGAAAAAAAAGGTGCAGCATTGCGGCATAATAGGGAACATTCAGCTGCACGCATTAAACGTTCGGACCTAATTGTATGTATATCTCAGTTTACCGCAGCAGAAGCAAACAAATACGCCAATATCGAAGGCAAACAAACTCCTAGGATAATTCTAAACGGAGTTGAGCACTTCAACGAACAGATTGCGATTAAACCAACAAGCATTACATCTGATAAGCCGTTTTTCTTTAGCATAGGTGAAATGAGGGCCAAGAAAAACTTTCACGTATTGCTTGATATGATGAGACTGATGCCTGACAAGCAATTATATCTTGCAGGTTCTCCAGCTACAGAATACGCCGCATTATTAAGCAAACGCATTCAAGATGAGCATATTGACAATGTAAAAATGTTGGGTAGAATAAGCCATGAGGAACGTATTTGGCTATATGCAAATTGCGAAGCATTTGTATTTCCGTCTTTGTTTGAAGGTTTTGGATTACCCATTATTGAGGCTATGCAATTTGGGAAACCTGTATTTTCATCTGCCTTTACAAGTTTAAAAGAAATTGGTGGAGAATATGCTTTCTTCTGGCAGAATTTCAATGCAAAAACAATGGCTGAAACTGTCATTAATGGCCTTGAAACATTTAAAAATGACAATACTCTACTAGAAAAAGAGAAAGAATATGCTGCAAGTTTTTCTTATCAGAAGAATATTGAAAGCTACTTAAAGCTCTATCGAGAACTACTTTCTGATTGAGGACACAATAAGAAGACAAAAGCCAAAAAATACATCGTTCCTTTTGGCAAATAAAAGGGCATTTCTATTTGCATTATCATAAAAAATATGACCATAAAAACTAGCAGTGGATAGTTGCGACGTTTTATGGATATAACAAACAGGTAAATAGTCATAGCTAAAGATAGTAACAGTCCTACTAAACCGGTCTGCATCAAATCTCCTACAAACTGATGATGCGGATTTGCCAATCCTACATGTGCAAAATCATAACCTATTGAATGTGCAAATTCTTCCGAATCCATTATGGCTCTTATTCCCTCTACACCGGTACCATAAAGGTAATTAGTTTTTATGTATGCAAAAGCTGTGTCAAAATTCTGCACACGTACAGGATCTCTAAAAAATGATTCAATAAAAGAACTAGCAAAAAACATAGCTATTATAAGCATAATAGAAGATATAACGATCCCGAATATTATAAACTTTTTGTGACGCCTTAAAAGATATACAACACCTAAAGCGAACACTAAAAGCCACGTAATAATACCTATTCTAGATTGTGTTATTAACACCAAAACTAGTGACATACAAGAATATAGTGCTAATTCTATAGTGTTAACATGCAAAATATCAAGTTTTCTTTGCCACATATAAAATCCACAAGCCAAAGCAAATAAATACGCTATCGCATTATATGTAGGATGATAATAATTAGACCATGCAAATATATAATCGTAAACAGCTACACCATTAAATGCCGCTTTCTTGATTACAAACCAATCGGTTATTGGCATATTTAAATGTACGCTTTGAGCTATCCAGCAACATAATGATATACCAACAAATACAAACATAAATCTGAAAAAAAGGAGCAAAATAGTGTCTCGCATATTTTGTTTTATTTCTACTAAACAAAATACTATTGGCACAAGTAAGAACAACAAATACACAAACAGTAATCTATTCAGTCCTTTACTAAATTCGAGCATCCATAATAAACTAATTAGATGCCAAGCAAAATACATTACAGCAAGCCAAAACATAAAATCTGGAATCCTAAAATGCTTATTTCTGATGCCATAATAAATCGCATATAAGGCAAATAAAATAAATGTCTGCCACTCTAAGTGTATTGTGAAATTTAGAGCAAGAATCCATATTGATAAAAACGCATATAAAAACCTAGTCTCAAGATTAGCCTCTTTAAATGCAGGATAAAATAAAAGCCATAATGAAGATATTACTATGAGGATAGCTATTGCCGTATCATAAAAAAAAGAATATTGTTGCTTAAGATCAGAAAACGCGTTGCTTGGAAACGCTAATTGCAGTGCAAATTCCAAGCATAGCAACAATACAACAACGATTTGAGGAATAAATACGAAGTATTTACTCATAATAGTTTTATTACAACACATTTTTAAATCTCTCAGGTATAGTTACAACCAAATACCACCAAGCCATTGATGGTTTATTTAGTGCATATATAGGACGACAAATTGTTTGAAATATTCGGGCTATGGGTAAATACTTATCACCATTCTTGGCTGTTTTGTTTGTTACAAAATTGATTGTTCTAAAACGCTTTTTTATATGCCTACCCCAGCCTGCAGCGATTCTGTCTTTATCAAAGAAACGAGCTTCAAGCATATTTTTATCAAAACATCCAAAATGAAATAAATATAGATTTGAATCTATATGAAAATTATGCCCTTTGACTCGATGAAAACCTGATCCCCAACGCACCGGTTTAGAAATCATAACCGGTTTTGTATATCTCGAAGACACAAATGCGTAATCTCTTTGTTGTAAAAACAGTTTGCCTCCGTCTATCTCTGTTTCTTTATTCAAATTGTGACCTACATCCATTCCTAAACCTGACATACAAACCGGGCAATCAAGTTTACTCAGATATTCTGCTAATGTACACTTACATTCCGGATCTACAACCAAATACTCATCAGTATCAGTGCCAACTACTAAATCGTATTCTTTTAATAACTGAGCAGCCTTCTGCGATAATATAATTAATCGCATCTTTTCGGCAGCAACAACCTGTCCGGAAATTTTTGGATACTTTATAACATTCGCATTCCCTGAATTAGCAGGAATAGATTGATCTTCTCCGTCAAGTAATATATATATATTCTCTTCTCCGAAACAATTTCCGTAGTAATTAATCCATTTTTCAAGGAAAAATTCATCATTTCTCGCCATTGTTATGGCGCATATTTTTTTCATGGCACAAAAGTAAGAATTTTTTTACTACTTTTGCAAATTCTATTTAAGAATCGTATGGCGATACCAGCGCAAATAACACTTCCTATACAAGACTACTTTGCATTATACGAAGAGGCCTACGCAAAATCTTTACATTCAAAAGATGCAATCCTTAAGCCTTTAATACAACACGTACGCCAATCAAGCGGTAAACAGATGCGTCCTATTCTGGTTTTGTTATGCGCAAGATTATGTGGCGATATCACACAAAACACCTTACATGCAGCAATAGCATTAGAGCTATTACACGTTGCCAGCTTAATACACGACGACGTTGTAGATGAGTCAGACAAACGCAGAGGCTATGATTCCGTACGCGCCAAATTCAATAACAAAATTGCAGTTTTAGGAGGTGACTTCATTCTTTCATCTGCACTTTCTCAGGCTGCATCCACCGAAAGTGCGGCGATTGTTAAAGTTATTGCCAGCCTAGGTAAACAGCTAAGTGAAGGTGAATTATTACAATTAGAGACCATAAACGAAAATCACTCAAACGAAAAGAAGTATTTTGACATCATTAGTCAAAAAACAGCAGCTCTATTTGCGGCATGCGCGCGCCTTGGTGTTACTTCGTCTACAAATACTGATATTGAGACAGAACAGAAGATTGTATCTATCGGAGAACTAATTGGAATATGCTTCCAATTAAAAGATGACATTTTCGATTACGAACCTAGCAATAAGATTGGTAAACCAACCGGTATAGATCTTGCAGAAGGCAAACTGACACTGCCGTTGATTCATGTAATTGAAACATCAAATGATGCAGATAAACAACGCATTAAAGAAGCCTTTAAAAATAAAGAAATAAGTTATCTACAAGATTTGGCTCACCAAAAAGGAGGAATACAATATGCAACAGAAAAGTTGCACGAACTACAAGAAAAAGCACTTTCGATATTAAACGAATTTCCCGAAAGCCCGGCAAGAACTGCAATTAAGGCTTATATCGAATACGTGGCTGACAGAAAATATTAAATAGAAATATAATAAAAAAGGCGGACCCTAAGATCCGCCCAAAATTAAGGTCATTTACGTAGGTTGGCTTCTTTTACCACCATCGTGCGTCCGTCTAATTCTGTGCCATTTAATAATTCCATGGCTTTCTGGCCTGCAGCATCATCTGAGATTTCAACGAAAGCAAAACCTTTTGATTTACCGGTTTCACGATCTTTGATAATCTTTACTGAAACTACTTCACCATACTCTTGAATAACTTTTGATAAGTCACTTTCCTTTAGCTTATAGCTAAGGTTTCCAATGTAAAGGTTCATAAAGAAAAATAGATAAATAAATAAATGTTTCGCAATTTTGAATTTCAAAATTGCAACGCAAAGGAAGTCATAAATTTTGGATTAACAATTTTTTCAAGGGAAATTATTGTTGCAAGACTTTCATTCTGTTAGCATCTAAGCGAATAAAAGTAAAGAGCAATATTGTAAAGCCCCACATAGATGACCCACCATAACTAAAAAATGGAAGTGGAATACCGATAACAGGAACCAAGCCTATTACCATCCCTATATTAATACAAAAATGGAAGAACAAAATACTAACTACGCTATAGCCATATATTCTACTGAATGGAGATCTTTGTCGTTCCGCAAGAATAATAAGTCGAATCAGCAGTATAACATACAATGATACAACGAAAAACGTACCTAAAAAGCCTTGTTCTTCACCTATAGTACAAAAGATAAAATCAGTATCTTGTTCCGGTACGTAATTCAGTTTGGTTTGAGTGCCATTTAAAAAACCTTTGCCTATTAATCCACCCGAACCAATTGCGATTTGCGATTGTCGTACATTATAACCTGCACCTTGCGGATCATCTTCTAAACCTAAAACTATTTTTATACGTATTTGTTGATGAGGCTCCAAAACTTTGTTAAAAGCATAATCTGCAGAATAACACAAACCAATTGTACCAATCAAAAACAAAGAAAGTAGGAAGTATGTTTTACTCCTCTTATAAACGCTCCATGAAACCAATAATAATATACTTAAAACCATGCTGATTAGCAATATGTTTGTATAAGAAAGCCATGATGCATTTATGAGATGGATAATTCCACCAAGGAAATAAACTATTAAATTTACAACTATATATAATTTGATAAATGGTATATCATTCAAATAGTATTTTATAAGAATGGCGCCTACAATTATTGCAAGTATAAACACAATTATATAACCATATCTTTCGCCAGATGGTACCTCGCCCACTTCTAATGGCATATTGTTAAACCTTAACACTAATATAAAGAACAAAGCAATAAGGAACCCGAACATAAGAAATGAGCCATCCATACCTTCTCGGAATAATACCAATAGAAAAGCAGCAAAGACTAATGCAGAACCGGTTTCACTCTGACCTACAATAATCAACATGGGCAAACATATTATTGCAGCAATAATTGTAATATTACGAGGTTGATGTAGGTTAAACTGATACGAACTCATGAATTTTGCCAAACATAAAGCAGTTGCGAATTTTGCAAACTCCGCGGGCTGTATACTAAAAGATCCTATTTTAATCCACGAATGTGAGCCTTTAATGTCGGGCGATATGAATATTGTTGCAACTAGTACCACTATCATCAGCCCATAAAATATATACGCTATATTGTTATAAAATTTACCATCAATAAGTAACACTAAAACCGATAAAATTGCAGCACAAAAGATCCATATCAATTGCATGCCATGACGCATCGAAAAATTAAATATTTCCGGACGTTCAAAATCATAACAGGCAGCATATATTGTTACCCACCCGGCAATAACCATAACAATATAAATTGCTATAGTCCACCAGTCCAATGATTTAATCAGGCTTACTTTCCGTTCCATTTTCTGGTGTATCTTCGTAAAATTTTGCGTTCAATATTCTTTCTTCCAAATATAAACGATTTGGACTAATTGAGCGACGTAAATATTTTTCAATCATTAAACTTGCGATGGGAACAGCCCATGTAGCACCAAAACCGGCATTCTCAACATATACGGCAATCGCTATTTTAGGGTTATCTTTAGGTGCAAATGCAATAAAAATAGAGTGATCTTTTCCGTGTGGATTCTGCGCAGTTCCTGTTTTACCGCAAAATTCCAAACTATCAATTCGTCCGATACGTGCAGTTCCTGCCATTACAGCACCTAACATACCTTCTTGCACAACATCAAAGTACTGCGAATCTATAGTTGAATAATGCTTAGTTCTATATTTAATATCAATACTATCACCCTCAATAGACTTCATTATATGAGGCGTATAGAAATAACCTTTATTAGCTATACAAGCTGCCAGATTTGCTGTTTGAATAGGAGTTGCCAATACCTCACCCTGACCAATTGAGATTGAAATTATAGTAGAAGACCTCCAATGGTTTTTACCATATATCTTATCGTAACGCGAACTCTTAAGAATTAATCCGCCTTTTTCGTTAGGAAAATCAACACCTAATTTGTCGCCAAAACCTAAAGAGGTCACATGACTGCGCCAAACATCATAAGCATGGTCTGTTGTTTTATACTTAGCAAGATTATTATCCAACATCTCTCTCAAGCAACAACAATAATATGCATTACATGAGTTTTGAATTGATTGCGGCAAATTTAACGGAGATGGATGTGCATGACAACCTAATTTACGTCCGACTCCATAAGAATAACCTCTATGGCAAGGGAATGTTGTATTCCGGTTGATAAGTTCCTCTTGCTGCATTACAAGTGCTTGTACAAGTTTAAATGTAGAACCCGGAGGATACATAGCCATCATCGGTCTGTCGAATAATGGTTTATTCGGATCTTTCAATAATGCTGAATAATTGGCGGAGCGCTTTCTACCAACTAACAAAGACGGATCAAACGAAGGGCTGGAAACCAATGCCAGTATTTCGCCTGTACTTGGTTCTATAGCTACAATACTTCCAAGTTTGTAGTTCATCAATTCTTCGCCATATTGTTGAAGTTCTATATCAAGCCCAACAGTTACATTTTTGCCTGATTTTGGTAAAATGTCTCTTTCTCCATTCTGGTATCTACCTTTAATACGACCATGTACATCACGCAACAAAATCTCAACACCTTTTTCTCCTCTAAGTTGCTCCTCGTATGTTTTTTCAATACCTGATTGACCTTTATAGTCACCTTTCTTATAGTAAGAATCGGCTTCAATCTGTTTTTGATTAACTTCACCAATAGAACCAATTGCGTGGGCACCATGTGGTACTGCATATTCTCTTAAAACGCGTTGCTGAACAAATGTACCGGAAAAACGGAATTGTTTTTCTTGAAATCTACCATAATCTTCGCCTGATAATTGCGACATAAACACTTGCGGAGTATATCTTGAATATCCGGGATTCTTTTTACGATCCTTTATTTCATTAATCCTTGTGATGAATTCTTCTTTTGTAATATTAAGTGTATTACAAAATGCCAATGTATCAAAATCGTGCATCTCTCGCATAATTAACATCACATCATACACAGGTTGATTCGAGACAATTAATTTCCCGTTTCTATCATATATCAGACCTCTTGAAGGGTATATTGTTTTTTTTAAGAAGGCATTACTATCTGCATTATCTTTATAAGAAACATCAACAATCTGCAGAAAAAACAGACGACAAATATATATTATAGCAACAACTACTATAATCCAAGTAATAGTTTGTTGTCGCTTTTTGTAATCTTGTTTATTTCTATAGTAACTCATTTTTTTCTCGCCAAATCATAGCAGAGTATTAGAAGCAAAGTAACAATGGTATTACATATAACACTTAAAAGAGTAATCCAAAAAAATCTTACAGAAAGTGTTTCCAAATAAAATAACAGAGCATGATGCACAAAAACAATTCCTATTGCATACTTAAGATAATTTGCAAAACCAAAACTTTTGATTGATGGAGAAGTTAATGCAAAATCATTATGCGAAAACAATGCATTAATCCAATTATTACGAAAAAATGCAACAAATACACAAGCAAATGTATGAATTCCCATAGTATTACTAAACATATCTATCAGCATACCAAGAATAAACGACAAAATCATTGCCCAATTCTTATTGATGCCAACAGGTAAACTTAGTATGAAAATTACATATATGTATGGGCTTATAAAGCCGAAATAGTCAATATTGTCAAATAACACAACTTGTAAGAAAACAAGTACAATAAATAAGATAGTATTTCGTAAGATTGATTCTATCATTATTTTATGCTCCTTTCCAAACCTTTTAATTCCGCGCTGTTTGCAAATACGATAATATCGACATATGACAAACGCCTAAAATCAGTTGATAATAATACCTTGATAGAATAAAAGTTATCTGATTCTTTCAATTCTTTCTCTACAACTGTCCCTGCCGGTATTCCCTCCGGAAAGATTGATGAAAAACCACTCGTACTAAGCGTTTCGTTAAGACGAACCGGTACGTGACGCGGAATTTCCTCAAGGTTCGCATACATGGGATTTACTCCATCCCAAACTAAAGAACCAAAATTCTTACAAGAATCAAGACGACAACTTATTTTTGCCTGCGGATTTAATAATGGTAAAACCACACAAAAATGATCCGAAACGGTTTCAACAACACCTACAATGCCTTCGCTACAAACAACTCCCATATCAGGTTTTACTCCGTCTCTTTTGCCTTTGTTTAAAGTTACATAATTTTGAAATTTATTGACCGTATTGCCAATAACCTTAGCCCTGATATAATGATAATTTTTATCTGCATCAATATAAACTGAATCTTTGATAGTGTCTTCGTAAGCCGACATCCTATTCGACATTTTTAATAATTCATTCTTTAATGCAGTATTCTCTTTTGATAGTAAATCGTTATTATGACGTAGATCAAAATAACCTGTTAACATATCAACCGCACTCAAAACATTTCCACCAACAACATTCGATGTGCTTAAAAACACTGAACGATGATAATTGTTTTGATTAACAATCAACGATATCGCAACTATCTCTAAACATAAGAACAATAGCAACGAACTGAACTTCACCAAAAAACGGATAAGGTTTTCCATTTGATTATGTACAAGAAGCCGCCGATTATGGAACCGGCGGCTGTGTTCATAAATTTATTAACGCATCAAGAACGAATAATTATCGACATTCTTAAGAGCAAGACCTGTTCCGCGTGCTACTGCATGTAATGGATCATCTGCTATGTGAAATTGAATATTCATTTTATCGTACAAACGCTTGCTTAAACCGCGTAACAAAGCACCGCCACCTGACAAGAAAATACCATTTCGTACGACATCTGCATACAATTCCGGAGGTGTTTGCTCTAAAGCACTCAATATAGCTGTTTCCATTTTTGAAATGGATTTATCCAAACAATGTGCGATCTCCTGATAAGAAACAGGTACTTCCATTGGCAAGGCTGTCATACGATTTGGACCATGAACTATATAATCTTCCGGAGCTTCCTCATCACTAAGTTCGGTTAAAGCTGAACCAACATTGATTTTAATCAATTCCGCAGTACGCTCACCTACTTTAATATTGTGCATTCTGCCCATGTATTCTTGAATATCGGCAGTTAAATCATCACCTGCGATACGAATTGAACGATTACAAACCAAACCTCCTAATGAGATAACAGCAATTTCTGTTGTACCACCACCTATATCAACTATCATGTTGCCTTCAGGTGCTTCAACATCAATTCCGATACCCATAGCTGAAGCCATTGGTTCAAAAACCATGTAAATATCACGGCCCCCGGCATGCTCAGAAGAATCTCGTACAGCACGCATTTCTACCTCAGTAATTCCGGAAGGAATACCTACAACCATTTTTAATGATGGTGAGAAGAAACTATTCTTCGAACTTATCATTTTAATCATACCGCGAATCATCATTTCGGCAGCATAGAAGTCTGCAATAACGCCATCCCTTAGAGGACGTACTGTGCGGATATGATCATGCTCCTTTCCTTGCATCTGACGAGCTTGTTTACCAATAGCAACCAATTTATCAGTCCGCTTGTCGAGAGCTACTATTGATGGTTCATCTAATACGATTTTCCCGTTTTGAATAATAATCGTATTCGCCGTTCCAAGATCCATGGCGATTTCTTGTGTAAATGAAAATAATCCCATCTTATTCTAAATAATTTATTTAATACAATTTCAAAAATCTCTTAATGTTTAAAGTGCCTAACTCCTGTTGTCACCATTGCTATTCCATTATTCTCACAAAAATCAATTGTCAATTGATCTTTAATTGATCCTCCAGGCTGAACTACTGCTGTGATACCTGCATTGTAAGCAATTTCTACGCAATCGGGAAATGGGAAGAAAGCATCAGATGCCATAACTGCACCATGTAAATCCATATTGAATGTGCCCGCTTTTTCTATAGCCTGACGTAAAGAATCGACTCTTGATGTCTGACCTATACCACTAGCACATAATTGTTTATTTTTAGCAAGAACAATAGCATTAGATTTTGAATGTTTTACAACTTTATTTGCAAAAATCATATCTTCAATCTCATCTTTGCTCGGCTGTTTGGTTGTTACTTGTTTAAAATCCTTTTCAGTCTCTACACTAATATCACGATCCTGAGATAATAAGCCATTTAAAACAGAACGGAATTGCTTTATTGGAATTTTTGTCTCTTTTTGAATAAGAATAATACGATTTTTCTTCTGAGACAATATTTCCAAAGCATCCATATCATAATCCGGTGCTATAATTACTTCGAAGAATATTTTGTTAATTTCTTCAGCCGTAGTTTTATCAATCGGTTTGTTTGTTATTAGTACACCACCAAAAGCGGAAACAGGATCACTGGCTAAAGCATCTTTCCAAGCCTCTAAAAGAGAACTGCGAGATGCGATTCCACAGGCATTGTTATGTTTTAATATTGCAAATGTAGTTTCGTCAAAATCAGCAATTAAATTAACTGCTGCATCAATGTCAAGCAGATTATTGTATGATATCTCCTTTCCTTGTAATTGCTCGAACATTTCATCGAAATTACCATAGAAAAAACCTTTTTGATGAGGATTTTCTCCGTAACGCAATGATTTGATATCATCTTTTGCATATCTGAAAGACGACTGAGCATCACCATCGAAATAATTGAAAATAGCTGAATCATACAAAGATGATACTGCGAATGCCTCTTTAGCAAAGAATTTGCGTTGCTCCAAAGTACTGTTTGCACCATTTTCCTCTAACAAATCTATTAGCGGAGCATATTGATTCTGAGATGCTACGATTATTACATCATCAAAATTCTTAGCAGCAGCTCTAATAAGAGAGATACCGCCGATGTCAATTTTTTCAATAATATCTTCTTCAGAAGCTCCTGAAGCAACAGTTGCTTCAAATGGATACAAGTCAACAATCACAAGGTCAATTTCAGGAATTTCGTATTTAGACATTTGCTCTAAATCTTCCGCTACATTACGACGTCCCAAAATACCCCCAAATACTTTAGGATGAAGAGTTTTTACTCGGCCTCCTAAGATTGAAGGATAGCCTGTCAAGTGTTCAACAGCTTGACACGGAACATCCAACGATTCTATAAATGATTGGGTTCCACCTGTTGAAAGTAATTTTACTCCTTCTGAATGTAATTTCAGAATGATTTTGTCTAAGTTTTCCTTGTGGTAAACGGATACAAGGGCAGTTTTAATTTTTTTCTGTTCCATGGCGGATATGTCGGTTTGGGATTAAAGCCTTGCAAAGCTACAAAATGTAACGACAATTACCGCGTACATTAATAAGAAAAAAATAAAAAAACGCTGATTGTTGAAAGATTTTACTTTCGCAGGTATGTTACGAAAGAATATGAGTATTTGTGCTTATCGTCCGCCGAATGTTTTTCCTCTTTTTCGCACCTCCAAATTTGTTTATCAATACTAGGGAAAAACACGTCTGATTCAAAGCGACCATCTATTTTAGTCAGTTCAAGACGATTGGCATGCGCAAGTGACTGAGAATAGATTGAAGCACCTCCGATTACAAATACTTCTTCATCCGATGAACAAAGAGCGAATGCGCTATCTAAAGAATCAACCACATCACATTTCGCAATTCTTAAATCTTTTTGACGAGAAATTACAATATTACGTCTATTTGGCAACGCTCCATTGGGTAAAGAATCATAGGTTTTACGCCCCATAATTACAGTATGTCCTGTAGTTAATTGCTTGAAATGCTTTAAATCATTAGGTAAGTAACAGAGCAACTGGCCTTTATTTCCTATTCCTTGCATTTCATCCATTGCAACTATCAAAATCAAATTTGGCATATTCTAATTATTTAACGTAATTATATGTTCTACAACATAAAAGCTCAGTATTTTTGCAGTGTGATTTTTTCATAGTATTTGATTTTAAGGTTAACAAATAGGTACTCAGGCGTGAGTGCCTTTTGTTTTTTATAAGCTATACAGATACTGCACCTGCAATATGAGGATGTGGATTATAATTAACCAGTTCAAAATCTTCATAATGAAAACCGAAGATATCTTTTACATCAGGATTGACCTTCATTATAGGCAATTCACGTGGTTCACGAGATAATTGCAATTTTACCTGATCAATATGATTCAGGTATATATGAGCATCTCCAAATGTATGCACAAAATCACCAGGCTCCAAACCGCAAACCTGAGCCATCATAAGCAACAATAAAGAATATGATGCAATATTAAATGGGACCCCTAAGAAAATGTCTGCACTGCGTTGATACAATTGAAGACTTAACTTACCATCAGCTACATAAAACTGAAAAAAGGCATGACACGGCGGTAAATTCATATTCGGAATATCAGCTACATTCCAAGCACTTACTATTATACGTCTTGAATCCGGATTATTTTTAATTGTTTCAACCGTTTCTTTAATCTGATCTATATGACCTCCATTATAATCAGGCCATGACCTCCATTGATAACCATATATGTGACCTAAGTCCCCATCAGCATCAGCCCATTCATTCCAAATTCTAACACCATGCTCTTGCAGATACTTAACATTAGTATCGCCATTTAAGAACCATAGTAATTCGTAAATAATTGACTTAAGATGTAATTTCTTTGTCGTTACCGTAGGAAATCCATCTGCCATATTAAAACGCATCTGGTGTCCGAAAACACTTATTGTACCTGTTCCGGTACGATCTTCCTTACGCACTCCTTCGTTCATTACACGATTCAACAAATCCAAATACTGTTTCATAGATTAAATGTTATAGAGGTCGAAACAAAGATACGAATTTTAATACATTTTGTAAGTAGTCTTTAGAACTTTAAACTCAGTACGCCGATTTATTTGATTAGCTATTTCTTGTTGTTCTGATTTTAAACCTTCGATAAACTCGCTATCCAAAGGAGTATTAACTTTTAAGAAACGATATTGCTTAACAAGTACCATATCAGGTACAACAGGTACAGTCTCTCCATATCCTTTTGAAGTCAGCCTGTCTTTGTCAATGCCTTTTGCTGTAAGATAATCAACAACCGATTTTGCTCTTTGACCAGACAACAACAAGTTTGATTCATCAGAGCCGACAAAGTCTGTATGTGCACCAATCTCAATAGTGATATTAGGATTGTCTTTTAGAAGTTCAACTAATTCGTCAAGACCGGCAGATGATTCTGGAGTCAACTCTGCGGAACCGAATTTAAAGAATATATTATTCATTTTAACCGGTTTACTTATAGAATTAAGCAGAAAATCCAGAGTGAAATTTTGACTCTTTTCCATATCTTCCACATCAAGATTTTTCTTGCTGTTTAAAAAGCCCCTGCAAGTAGCTAAAAGCACATACTTAGTATTTTTATTAAGAGATGCAGTATAAGAACCGTTCTTTTTGGTCTGGATGCTTGCTATAGAACCATCATTACCGACTATTCTCACACGAGCATCACCCAAGTTCTCACCTTTCGAATCTGTAATTACACCTACAACCGAAAAATTCAAAACAGGTTTTGAAAATTTATATATATGATCATAACCTTTGCGGTCGTTCCTATTTGAAGAAAAGAATCCCCAATCTTGTTTTCCGGCAAAACTTATTCCAAAATCATCGAAATTTGAATTTATAGGCTGTAAAAGATTAACTACGTCCCATTCATCTGCATCAAAAACTTTAGCTTTTGGTTTTTTAAAAGCTGCAAAAATATCAAGCCCTCCTAAACCAGGATGTCCGTCTGAAGAGAAATACATTACTCCATCAGCACGGAAACAGGGAAACACTTCTTCACCTTTGGTATTAATTGTAGGTCCTAAATTTTCGGGTACGTCCCATCCTTCGGCGGTCTTAGCAACACGCCAAATATCTCTTCCTCCGAAACCTCCATCCATGTCAGAAACAAAATATAAATATGCACCATCCGGCGATAAAGCAGGATGAGCAGTAGTTATACTTGAATCTTTTAAAATTTGAAGTTTTTGCGGTTCAGACCATGCTCCGCCATTACGTTTACACATATAAATGGCAGCTCCCAATGTCTCACCTTTTACTACTTTACTAAGAGTATAGTACATTTCCTGACCATCAGCCGAAAAAGAGCAAGTGCCCTCATCAAACTCAGTATTTATCTCCCCTTCTATAGGATTTGGTGACTCCCACTTACCCTGAGCATTTGTTTTAGAAGAATAAATATCGTTATTGCGCTGACCGGTTATTCTACTAGTCTTTGTTTTTTTTACACCGCGTGCAACTCGTGTAGAATTAAAATATAGTACATCGCCATCGGCGGATGCGAAGGCAGGACAAAATTCCGAATACCTGGAATTAAATATAGGATCTTTTACAACCTCGTAAGCAGTGATTTTTTTCCAATCGGCAATTGCTTTCTCGCAAGATTCTATTCCGTTTTTTGCCAAAACATCACCCGGCCGCATTTGTTCGTATTGGTAATACATCTTAATTGCTTCGTTGTATTTACCATTACGACGTAATACTTCGGCGTAATAATATGTCAGCAAGCTATCCTTGCATCCATATCTTATAGCATTTTTAAATGCAGTTTCGGCACGTTTATTGTTTTCGACAATCCGATAAGCATTGCCCATTTTATACGCTACATCCGCTTTTAGAACTCGCTTTTTAGTCGGTATATTCGGATATATGCTGCGATACATTTCAGCAGCACGATAATACTCACCCAAGGCGAACTTTTTATCCGCCTTGGTGATTCGGGCATTAAGACTACAGGAAGCGAATAAAACGACCGTTAAAAGGCCTATCAATATTCGCTTAATCATCATTCAGCAGTTTCTGGAACAATAAGTTTATATCCTTTTCCGTGAATATTGATAATTTGAACTGTCTCGTCTTCTTTCAACAACTTACGTAATTTGGTGATATAAACATCCATACTACGTGCATTGAAATAATTGTCGTCTATCCAAATTGTTTTTAATGTGTAATTACGCTCTAATATATCATTAGCATTTGCGCACAACAACGAAAGCAATTCAGATTCCTTAGTTGTCAATTTTGTAGTTTTACTATTGATTATCAATTGTTGTTTTTGAGAATCAAAAGTAAAGTTTCCTAATTTGTAAACAACTTTTTCTTTCATCTTCTTGCTCTTGATGCGGCGTAAAATAGCCTCAATACGGAACAATAACTCTTCCATACTGAAAGGTTTTGTGATATAGTCATCACCACCGATTTTAAATCCTTCAATAATATCTTCTTTAAGATTCTTTGCCGTCAAAAATAAGATGGGTACTTCTGTATTAACGGCACGAATCTCCTGTGCCAAAGTAAAGCCGTCTTTTTTAGGCATCATTACATCAAATACGCATACATCGTAATTTGTTTTCATGAATGCTTTATAACCAGCATCTCCATCAGGAAGTAAATCAGTGTCATAACTTTTGGCCTGTAGATACTCACGTAATAACATTCCTAAGTTTTCATCATCCTCACATAAAAGGATCTTTACTTTTTCGTCGTTCATAATTTTACTTTTTTAAAGTGGGTATTGTTATTATAAATTTAGTTCCTTTTCCTAACTCGCTTTCTGCTTTAATGTGACCATTATGTTTTTCAACCATTTTCTTTACATACGCGAGCCCCAAACCAAAGCCTTTAACATTATGCACGTTACCGGTTGGTACTCTGTGAAATTTGTCGAAAATCTTCTTTAAATGTTCTTTCTTGATGCCTATTCCGTTATCTTCTACCGAAATACACAACAAATCTTTCTCTAGTTCATTCCAAGTCTGTATCATAAGATACAAAGGCTCATCGGGTTTTGAATATTTAACAGCATTATCAAGCAAGTTAAAAATGACATTTGTAAAATGCAGTTCATCAACTGTTGCCCACGAATCAGCAGCTTTTAAATCTGTATTTATTGTGCCACCAGTACTTTTAACTTTAATACGAAAACTAGAAACCACTCCATCAATAATCTTATTAACATCAGCATCCTTAAACTTCATTATTGACTTTTCGTTTTCCAATAACGAAATCTGCAAAACTTTTTCTACTTGGAAACTCAAACGCTTTGTCTCATCTCTAATTACCCTCGATATACTTTTTAAGACCTCAGGCGTTTTAATTATGCTATCGTCTTGCAACATTTGCGATGCCAATGATATGCTGGATATAGGTGTTTTAAATTCATGCGTCATATTGTTCATAAAATCCGTTTTGCTTTTTGACAATTTACTCTGTTTAAACATAAGTAAAATTGTTGAAACAAAAGTACAAAACAGCATAAGCGTTATAATGATTGATGTTATTGCCAACGAAGACACACTCATCAAAATATATTGAGAACGCTCCGGGAAATAAGCTCTAATCAAATTCATCTTAGGATTATAGTCATTGGGAAATAATATCTGCGAATAATAATTATTTGATACACAAGTAGAATCAAAATCAGAGCAAATATATACTTGACGTCCTAAATAATCCAACAATATAACATGAAATGGTGTATTAATACCATTATTAAGCAATTCTTGCCGCAATAATTGCGCGGCATGCTCCATATCTACACGTTGCTCTATGGGTTTTTCCGGTGCTTCCTTCAACCAACGCATAGCTGCATCATTCAACAATATTTTTTTTCGAGCATAATTACGTTTCATACGGCTTTGCAGATTTTCTGTTAACTCTTGAACCGTATTTGTTTGATTTACAGTTTTTAAAGAAACTGCTTGTACGCTCGAATTTGTATCTATAGATAAAAACGTGCCATTATCTACTTGTGGTATATATGTTTTACGTTCACTTTCTTTTTGCAAAGCATCGTTTAAATATTCTGAGGTTTCCTCTTCTTCCAAAGTTCTGCTCATTTGATACAAGCTACGCTTAACTCCATCATCAAAATGCTGTTGGCGTATTTCTATCAAAGTACTGAAATAATTAAGTTGCACTGCCAATAAACCTAAAAAAGTCAGTGCCATGAATATTGCAAGAAGAATGATTGTACCCTTTCTCATATCTTAAACTTAACCCGACAAATGTACGTTATTAACATTTGACTTGTTTTTTTCCTTACAATCATTTAACAATTCGTTTTAACATTTGACGAAATGTTAAAATTACCCGTTAGTTGCTGATTTATAAGTTTTAAGTTTCCCGGGAAATAAGTGATAATGACGATATTGACAATCGATTTCGGCATTCTGCAGCATGATTTTATCGTTAGGTTTCAATCCTATTTTATCAAAACCTTTTTTATTTGAAGATATAATCCATGCGTCTGTATCGGCATATTTATGCTTTAAAGTAGTTCCTATCATACCATATAGGTTATCTATATCACCTCCGATTCGTTCGCCATAAGGAGGATTTGTGATGATAAAAGTTCTCTCTTTAGGTTGAGGTATGTCGGCAAAATCAATTACTTGCGTGCTGATGTATTTGGTAAAACCGGCATTTTTAATGTTCGCATCTGCTACAGATATAGCCTTTGAAGATATATCTGAGGCATAAATCTTATGATTAAACTTTTTTTCTCCACTATCATCATTATATATCTTATCGAATAGTTCCTCATCAAAATCCAACCATTTTTCGAATGCAAAACTCTTTCTGAAAACTCCTGGAGGAATATTTAATGCTATCATTGCAGCTTCGATTGGAATCGTTCCGGAACCACACATAGGGTCTAGAAAATCGCATTGTCCGTCCCATCCTGAAAGCAAAATCATTCCGGCTGCAAGTACCTCATTTATTGGTGCTTCGGTTTGTGCTACTCTATAACCACGTTTGTACAAAGCATCTCCAGAACTATCTAATGACAAAGTGCATGTGTTGTGAGAAATATGAAGATTAAAAAAAACATCTGGATTACTAACACTGATAGAAGGTCTCTTACCTATTTTTTCCTGAAAATAATCTACAATTGCATCTTTCGTTTTATATGTTACAAAACGCGAGTGAGTAAATACTTCAGAATAAACAGTTGCTTCTATCAAAAAACTCTGCTTAACATCAAAAATTTTTTCCCACGCAATTTTTTTTACGTTATTATAAATATCTTCTGCATCCTTTGCCTGAAAAACTGCTATCGGTTTTAGTATTCTTAAAGCTGTTCTACAATGTAAATTAGCCTTATACATGGTTTCGGTAGTGCCTTCAAACAGAACAGCACGTCGCTCTTTACGAATATTCTGCGCCCCTATATTTTCAAGTTCCTTTGCCAATACGCCTTCCAATCCTTGGAATGTTTTAGCTACAAAGTTGATTTTATCATTCATGCTTATTTCGTCTTTCGGCTACCATTAATAAAGCCTGATCTTTAATTGTTTCGGGCATTTCTATTCCACGTAATTGCAAGCTTTTTAGCCATTCTGCTGTTTCGCTCTCACGTAAAGTAAGCAGAACATCTTCAAATTCATCAATTTCTTCGTCTGTATACGAATCTGGAGTTCTGCCCTTGTATGCATCTAATTCTTCATCTGAAAAGTATATTACATCCTTTTTTGTGGTGATAAGACTTTCTTTTTCGCAAACTTCATGCGCCCCACAACATCCTTCCGGTATAATCCTTTCTGGCGTTTTTTGCACTCTTTGAGCATCATTATTGGGGTTATTTGATGCTTTCACATCTTTCTTCTTGTGCTTTATTGTAAATTTGTTAAGTATAACAATTACAATACCAAATGCTATAAATGCAATAAACAGATATAAGGTTCGCATAAATTAGTGTTTTATATGTTCTGCAAATTTACTGATAAATCAAATATCGCAAACATCTATTTTTGTATAAGATTTTATATTACTCACTCTCAAAAACATGTCCGTCTTTGTTATTCTTACCAACAAATTCAAACATTAAAGTTTTAGACAATCCTTCTTTCAAAGTAAAAGGCGGTTTAAAGCCAGTGTTTTTTACTTTATCAGCACAAAACTCGGTAGTTGCACAAAATTTTTCTATTCGAACGGAACTAACAGTTAATTTCTTTCGAGTTATAAATGCTAATAAATCGAAGCAGTATCCTATAAATTTACCTATGCAATATGGAACATGAATAGATGGAATGTGCTTGCCTAAAACAGAACTAACCAACGAGACTAAATCATTCATATTATAGTCGGGCTTGTCTATATAATTATACTCTTCATATCCTTGCTTACGATCGTCTATCAAATGTTTTACAAATGCAACAACATTGCCAACGTATGCCATTGATTTTTTATTCATTCCATTCCCAACCATAATAAATCTACCCGAAGAAATTTGTTTAAGCAAATTATAAACATTTCCTCTATTCCTTTCGCCAAATATTACAGTAGGCCTCAAAACACTTATTACCCAATCATTGTGTGTTTTATACCATTCTTGTAAGACTTGTTCTGCCTGCCACTTACTCTTTCCATAATGGTTAAACGGATCTTTTATTGAATTCTCATTTGGATTCTCCCTATTTAAACCATACACTGCTACTGATGAAAAAAATATCAGGTTTTTTATTCCGTTATTTTCCATCGCTTGCAAAGTGACCTTCATTCCTTCTACATTGGTATCGTAATATAAAGAATGTGGTTTTACATCGTCACGATGTTGGGCTGCCAAAAGAACAACAAAATCTGTATCAGCCAACTCTTTATTCATTTGATCTTGTTTACGGACATCGCCGATTGTTGTGTATTGTTGAAAGAAATGGCTCTGTACTAGATCAACATTATTTAGATGATACTCGCCTGATTCTTCCAATAAATTAAATAAACGGGTCCCTACAAATCCAGAACCTCCTATCAATGTTACTTTCATAATTTTGTATATAATTGAACCGTATTTAAAGCTGCTCTTATCACTTTATCCATATCATAATATTTGTATTCGGCCAAACGTCCACCAATAAGATATTTTGTTTTATCGACTAATTTTAGGTATTTCCTATACAGCATTTCATTTTTAGTGTTATTTACCGGATAATAAGCTTCATCACCCTTCTTCCAAAGTTGCGAATATTCTTTGGATATCACGGTTTTATCTTGCGTTCCGAATTCAAAATGCTTATGCTCTATGATACGCGTATATGGGATTTCCTTCTCGGTGTAGTTAACAACTGCATTTCCCTGATAATTAGGGGTATTCCTAATTTCGTGTTCGAATCTCAAACTTCGATAATTCAACGCCCCAAATTGGTAATCATATAATTCATCTAACATCCCCGTGTAAATAATTTTGTCACATAGAGCATTGTAATGTTCCCTGTCTTTATTATAATCCGTATTTAAACAGACATCTGTACCTTTCAATAGTTTCTCAATCAAAACATTATATCCTTCAATAGGTATGCCTTGATACAGATCATTAAAGTAATTATTGTCAAACATTAAACGGATTGGTAATCTTTTGATGATAAAGGCAGGCAATTCACTTGCTTCGCATCCCCACTGCTTTTCCGTGTATCCTTTAATTAATTTATAATAAATATCATCGCCAACCAATTGCAAAGCTTGTTCCTCTAAATTGTGCGGCTGAATGTTTTGATATTTGGATGATTGTTCTTTAATTTTATTTATTGCATCTTGGGGAGTACATACATTCCATAATTGATAGAATGTATTCATATTGAAGGGTAAATTATATATCTCATCCTTATACTTCGCAATAGGGGCATTCGTATAACGATTAAACGACACAAATTGATTAACATATCGCCAAACCTCTTCATCAGAAGTATGAAAGATATGTGCACCATACCAATGAACCTTAATATCTTCTATTTCCTTACAATAAACATTACCACCGACATGATCTCTTCGTTCCAACACCAGGCACGAGTACCCTTTGGAAACCATTTCATGCGCAAAAACAGATCCGAACAAACCGGATCCTACAATAATAAAATCGTATCTTTTCATTTCCTCAATCCAAAATTTAATAGGCCATTAAAAGCCCAATATACTGTATACCAAATACTTTTAAGAATACCCAATCTTTGATAACGATAATAAAAAAGGAATTGAGGTTTAATCAATTTACGTTTTTTCCCAGTCGCGGATTGGGTAAACACACGATAACTTGCGATGATCTGTTCGTTTCCATATAATTTACCGACCTTGGTAACTATATCCAACCAATACGCATAATCATCCCGCATACTTTTCATAGACTCATTTAGAAACATCTTTCCATATGGTTTAGTATCATACAACCCGGTTAAACATCCTACACGATTTGTCTGTTGCATCTCTTTCACCGAATATTGGGACTTTACCACCTGCGGTTTCATAATTTCCCGAGAATTTTCATCTATCCTACGATAGGAAGCACATACAACAAGCGCTGATTTTTCCTTCATTAGCAGCAACTGAGACTCAAGAAAAATCGGATCCCATAAATCATCCGCATCAAGCAATGCTATATAACGTCCTTTCGCAGTTCGAATACCGTTATTCCTTGCAGCTGCAGATCCGGCATTTTTTTGAGACAAGAGATAAATTCGATCATCTTGCTTCATATACCCTTCTACTATTTGAGAACCATCATCTTTTGATCCGTCATCAATAACAATCAACTCCAATTCCTTATATGTTTGAGACAATACGCTCTCAATGGTTTGTCCAATATACTTTGCCCCATTATACATTGGCGTAATAATGGATACTAAATTATCTTTCATTCTTTCATTTTTAAGATTCGATTCAACATTTGCCATAATAATACAATTCTATAGTTTATGCGAAACCAATAATTATTTTCACTTTTTTGCGTAGTCGGAGAAACATTATCAAAATGTCTTCTATACAAATGTAAAGGATCTTGAAGGTAAACTATTTTTCCGAAATACCCCACAAGGCATCCAATCCAGTTATCGTGGGAAATACATGCATATGGGAATGGCAAACAATACTTCAAGACATCTTTTTTAATCGCGATACAACATCCCATAAACGGAATGTTGCACAGATTCAGAAGCAAATTTTTTCGTATAGGATTTTTTGTATGTCCAAGTATATCAGTATCATTACCATTCTGATCTATTATTCTATAATTACAAAGAACCATATCACAGTCCTCACGTTGAAAAGCTTCCATCACCTGCTGCACACGATCTTTTGACCACAAATCGTCCTGATCCGCTAAAAAGATATAATCTCCTTGTGCTCGAGACAAGGCTTTTTGAAAATTTGCGGCACACAAACGGAAAGTTGATTTCGTCATTTGTAGCAAGGTTGCATCCTGCTTATATTCATAAATTTTAATGCGCTTATCTCCAATCTTTTGAATAATATCAATCGTATTATCCGAACTCCCATCATCCGATACAATAACTTCATCGTCCGTTGATAATTGTAACAAAACGGACTCTATTTGAGATCTTATGAATTTCTCCCCATTATGAGTGGCTATACATACGGATATCATATTTTTTCTCCCGATAACGATTCGATAAACTCAGTAATGGACTCGGCCCTGTGTTTCCATGTATTTGACATGGCAAATTGACGAGCCTCAATTTTATCTTTTTTAGCACTGTAACCATTGTCGTTTAGTGTCTTCAAAATCTCAAGCAAGCTGTTTTTATCTGTTGATTCATACAAATAAACAAATGGTTCAAAATGCATCGTTTCTCCGTATAACACAGAAATAATCGGTTTTCCACTATAAATATATTCATATAGTTTTACCGGATTAACCGACCGGATAAGGTCATTCACGACAAACGGCATAATCAAGGCATCAGAACATTGCATAATTCCAAATACATCCGAATGTTTTTGCGGTCCAAAAAAACGGACATGTTTCGTTGGCAAAAATGTCGCATCCATTGGGCCAAACATATAAAAAACAACATTCGTTTTCTCTGCTACATTATTCAACAAATCATAATCAAGCCATTCCGATATAGTCCCAATATACGAAATAATTTTTCTTCCATTCGATTGATTAAATAACTGTATTATATCATCGTTCACCTTATTATCCGGATTTTCAGGCAATTGTATAGCATTATGTACCACTATTGAAGGAAATTCAAAGTTGCATCTTTTCTGTACAACTTGCTGTAAATAGGAAGAAGTAAAAATCACGCAAGCACTCTTTCGAATCAAATCCTTCTCATATTTTTCAAGTAAAACTTTTGTTTTGTTTACTTGTGGAAAACACAACACATCGTCCATACAATCATATACGATTTTCTGCTTGTTCGCTTTTTTTATAGCCGGATATAGAATCGGATGGGTTACATAAATGATATCACTTCCCTTTAACAATCGTCTTATGGAAAAACAATCCAGTAGAGAATTAATTTTTATTATAAATCTAAACTTAGATGCGTATGGAAATTTGTACAATCGAATAGGGGTTCGTTTTAATGTAAATGTATTTTCGACCAATAAATGACGCTGATATGCCATCTTATACACAACTTGCACGGTGTATCCTTGAATTTTATCAATCGCTTCTGCCAAAAAATGCGGACGTTGTTTTACCCAATTCCAATCAACGTGCATAATATACAAAATATTCATATCTAGCTCTTTATGACATTAATACTTTTACAATGCGTTCGCATGCACATCCGTCTCCATAAGGGTTCCCTGCTTTACTCATTGCCGTATACACGGATTCATTATCCATCAATTCACTCACTGCGGTTGTAATCAAGTTTACGTGTGTACCCACCATCTTAACTGTTCCAGCTGCTACAGCCTCCGGTCGTTCCGTAACATCTCGCATTACCAATACAGGCTTTCCCAAACTCGGCGCTTCTTCTTGAACGCCCCCGCTATCCGTTAAAATAATATGGCTATGCATCATCAACCACACAAATGCAGGATATGCCAACGGTTTAATTAATCGGATATTTGAAATTCCATCCAGCAACTGATACACTGGTCGTTGGACATTTGGGTTAAGATGCACAGGATATACTATATTGGATTCCGGATAGCGAGATGCAATCGCTCGTAACGCTTCACAAATATGCAGAAATCCGTCACCAAAATTTTCTCTACGATGTCCTGTCACCAAAATTGTTTTTTTTGACATATCTACAGTTTCTTTCAAATACTCTATTTCAGCATCAGAATATTCGTTTTTTAATTTCGCTTCTGTCCAAAAAAGAGCATCAATCACGGTATTTCCTGTTACAAATATAGCATGCGGATCAATCGCTTCTTGCTGCAAATTTTGTTCTGCCTGTTTGGTAGGAGAAAAATGGAAATCAGCAATTCGTGATGTAATCTGTCTGTTGATTTCTTCCGGAAAAGGTTCTTTTTTGTTGTATGTGCGTAACCCTGCCTCTACATGCCCGACCTTAGTGCCATAATAAAAAGCGGCTAAAGCGGCTGCAGTTGATGTCGTCGTATCACCGTGAACTAGCACACAATCAGGATTATAGTCCTCCAATACGGGCTTTAATCCACATATCACATCGGCTGTAAGTTGATATAAGTTTTGATTGGGACGCATCAGATTTAAATCATATTCCGGATGTATATCAAAAAAAGACAGAACCTGATCCAACATTTCACGATGCTGTGCGGTCACGCAAACCCTAACATCTAGATTAAGATTTTTTTTAATCGCCTTTGCTAACACACACATTTTAATCGCCTCCGGGCGGGTTCCAAACACTAACAATATTTTCTTCATGCTACAAATTTAATAGATACACTCCAATATAGTACTCCAATACGTTTGTTTCTCTTTATTTCTTATCATTTTTGCTACGACATAATGAATCTTTGCAGATATATATAATACTTTATCCGCTCTTTGTTTTGTGTTTTTATTCGATGTCTTTTCATAAAACAAGCTACGGCTGCGCATTTTCATTCTAGTCTTTTTTATATCTGATGAAAAAGACTTTCCTTCCAAGTGAATAATATTGGCAGACGGAACATTATATACATCAAAGCCTCTTTGATGTATACGCCACGTTAATTCCGTCTCTTCGTAATACATAAAAAAGTCCACGTCAAATCCGTTCATTGACACAAACAAATCTCTGCGAATCATTAAATCGGCACCTGATACATAAGCGACTATTCTATCATGATTTGTGTGATTAAACCATGCATTCTCTCCATACATTATTTTTGTCAAAAGAGTAAAAAATAAATCATTCATTTCCAGCCATACGGATGGAAAGCGCATAGAATACGATAACGCAGGGCCTCGATTTTCGTCCCATAAATTACCACCACAAATACCGGCTTTCGGATGGCTTTCCATAAACATAAATAATTCAGATAAAGCATCATTAATCAAAATAGTATCGCTATTTAAAAGAAATAGATACTCTCCTTTTGCTTTTTCCGAACCGATATTATTTGCTCGTCCGAATCCCATGTTTTCTTGATTCCGGATCAGATGAACGTCTGGGAACTTTTTTTGTATGATTTGACAAGAATCATCACCAGAAGCATTATCCACCACAATAACCTCAAAAGAAACATCCTTTGTCTGTTCGTATAAAGAATGTATTGCATGGATTACCAAATCTCCTGTATTGTAATTAACTATAATTACCGATATATCCATGTCTCTAGTCTTTTAGGTAAATATTTTTCCAAAAAAAGTTAGCCTCACGCATATTCTCTTTTTTAATTTCACTTGGTTTCTTTTTTACCAAAGAAAAAACAGTCGTATAATTCATGTCCATATTTCGCTGTTCAAATTTTCTTTTGGTCGTAAAATAACCGATAGTAAGCATATAAACACATACGGCATAACAATTGCATATAATCAATTGTTTCCAAAATTGATTATTACGACGCTCACTTGTATACAATTGTATACAGTATACAACAACTAACGGGACGAAATATGAGCGAACACGTTGCAGCAAAAAGAAATTCTGGTACAATACGGTTACCAAGATTGCAAAAAACAGCAGTAGTGCATTCCATGAACCTTTTAATTTTTTAGAAGAATATGTATATGCAAAGCACAAAAAGGATATATACACTAACGCTACAAATTGCATCGGTTTAAACAAACTCAAATGGTGACCTATTGATTTGGAAATTTCATTAACTGGTAGGCAATTAACCAGCTCCATCAAAATACTTTTCAAAGGGATAACGAGGCACAACACAAAAACAAACAATAGAAAAAGGAACCATTTCCGGGAATATGTTTTTTTGTCACATATCAGCATTATTACCCATTGTAAAGGAATGACTATCCATGCTGATTTATGAAAAAGCAAAGCTAATACCCAAAACAAAAAAACTTTCCATTTCTTTTTCTCCAAGTAAGATAAAAAACCAAGTATAAAAAGGCAAACAGCAATTGATTGTCTATATTCTGTCAAATATAAAAACTGCTCAGAATAAACTATCATCAATAAAGCAAATGTCTTGCACGTTGTAATTTTTGTCAGTACTTTATAGATTGTATAAAAATAAAAAACAGAAACAATGAAAGTCATTGTCCAATAATCACACCCGAGAAAATTTAAAATTCCGCAGTATACAATAAAACCTGGTTCAACATATGATTGCGTAGTAAGCTGTTTCCATATTGCCGAAAAATCGATCAAACTTTCGTACAAAGGGACATAAATAGTAATATCTGGAACTACATAATATTTAATAGAAACAGCTATACAGAAAAATAAAAACGCCACCTTGAATGCCACATCATGATACAGTTTTTTTTGGTTCGGATAAATAAAATCCGAAATCGAAAGCATTCCTATAACAAAAATAATAATGTACGTATTCATTTCCCTAATCGACTAATTCGTGACCACATCAACCCTGCGACCACCGCTTCGGTCAATAACAACGACCACGCGGCTCCTTGGGCAAAATAATAAGGCGTTAACAACAGCACAGAAAGCAGTGCTACGGCAGCTGCAATAAAATAGATTTGTTGAAACCAACGCTTGTCTTTTTCATCGCCTAATGCTAACAAATACAATTGTCCGAACACACCACTTAATCCGACGAAAATAGGGACAAACGCCATTGTTCGGAATAACACACCCGTGCCCAGATAATCGTCGCCTAAAAAGCGGACGGCGAACGGAGAAGCAAAAAACAGAACGGCAGCAAGCGGAACCATACATCCCAATACCAAGAACAATAATTTACGAGCCGTTTTTTTTGCTTGTTGTTTATCTTCTTTAGATAAACGACTAACGTACGGATAAAAAGCTTGCAGAATCGGAATCAGTACCAAATAACACATGGCACGCATTATCCGATCGACCGCTGAATACTGTCCTACTTCGGCCGGTGTAGCAAAAAATCCCAAGATCACTACAAAACTTGCCGTATATACACTTGTTGCTGCCGAAGAAAGGAATAAAGGCCAACTTTCTTTCATTTCGATTTTAACGGCTTTAACATCTATCGGCAAAAGCGAAACCCACCGTTTTTTTGCCAGCATAAACAAGGAAATAACGGCAGCAAAAACACTCACTCCGCCTTGCAAAAAAGCAGCCCACAAATAATCTTCGGATGATTTAACGACAAAAAACGTAAGCGGCAGAATCGACAATTTAGCCACTGCGTTAAAAATGGACACCCAACGAATTTCACCCAAGCCTTGAAACAAAAAGATGAACAAGAAAGTATTACCAACAACCATTAAAAACACAATAAACATAGTTGTAACATATACTTTAAATTGTGGTATAAAAGCAAATAAAACCAATATCAGAAAGCTTATTATCAATAATAATATTTTAGCGTAAATTGTAGCTGAAAATATTTCATTTAGCTTTGATTTATTATCCTTATACAATGCCACTCGCTTTGTTGCACTTAAATTAAACCCAAAATCTACAATAAGCATCAGATAGGTGCATATTGACATTGAAAATCCTATGTATCCAAATTTTTCAGCACCTAATGTGACCATTAAATAAGGATATACAATTAGTGGGGCTACATAATTAAGACCCTGTAAAGCGATCAAATAAAATACATCTTTTACTTCTCGCTTATTATTTTTTATAAGTTCTTTAGTGATCAAAAATGGGGGGGGTTAATATGATCTGGCAAATACTACTCTTTGTTTCGATGGCATGCCTGTTACCATACACTTGCCGGGAGTTTTATCTCCTTCCAAAGGTATACAACGTATTGTTGCTTTTGTTTCTTCTTTGATTTTTTCTTCTGTCTCTGTAGTACCATCCCAATGGCATAACAAGAACCCACCCTTTTCTATTTCTTCCTTAAATTCATCATAAGTATTAACTTCACGTGTAACAGAAGAACGATAATCAAAGGCTTTCTTGTATATATTAGATTGAATATCAGACATTAAGTCTTTTACATATTGCTCTATTCCGTCTAAACTGCGTGTTTCTTTTTCTTTTGTATCACGACGGAATACCTCTACTGTATTGTTTTCCAAATCGCGTGCTCCAATTGCTAAACGCACAGGAACTCCCTTTAGCTCATATTCTGCAAATTTAAAGCCCGGACGTTTATTATCAGTATTATCATATTTAACTGATACTCCTAGTGATTTTAAATTAGCAACAATTGTATCAACCTTTGCATCAATATCTTTCAATTGCTCATCACTCTTGTAAATAGGAACAATAACTACTTGATAAGGAACAAGATTTGGAGGTAATATTAAACCATCATCATCCGAATGCGACATAATAAGAGCCCCCATCAAACGGGTTGATACACCCCATGATGTTGCCCAAACTAATTCTTGTTTATTGTCTTTATTCATAAATGTAACATCAAATGCCTTAGCAAAGTTTTGACCAAGGAAGTGAGATGTTCCGGCTTGGAGAGCTTTACCATCTTGCATTAATGCCTCAATACAATATGTTTCAACAGCTCCGGCAAAGCGTTCTTTTGCTGATTTAACACCCTTCAAAACCGGTATGGCCATGAAATTTTCTGCAAAATCGGCATATATATTCAACATTTTAACAGCTTCTTCTTCCGCCTCTTCTTTTGTTGCATGAGCAGTATGACCTTCTTGCCACAAAAATTCTGCAGTACGTAAGAATAAGCGTGTGCGCATCTCCCAGCGAACAACATTAGCCCATTGATTACATAAAATAGGAAGATCTCTATATGAATGAATCCAGTTTTTGTATGTGCTCCAAATAATTGTTTCTGAGGTAGGACGAACAATTAATTCTTCTTCTAATTTTGCTGCAGGATCAACAATCACCCCACTTCCATCCGGATTCTTTTTAAGACGATAGTGAGTTACAACAGCACATTCTTTAGCAAAGCCTTCTACATGATCAGCTTCTTTGCTTAAAAATGATTTTGGAATAAACAATGGGAAATATGCGTTAACATGACCGGTGTCCTTAAACATTTGATCCAATTGACGTTGAATCTTTTCCCAAATGGCATAACCATAAGGTTTAATTACCATACAGCCTCTAACAGCCGAATTTTCAGCCAAGTCTGCTTTTACTACTAAATCGTTGTACCATTGCGAGTAATTTTCGCTACGTGGTGTTAATTCTTTTGCCATTGCACCTAAATGTTATAAGTAAGTGCAAAGATAGTTAATTTGCCGGTTTACAACAAACCGGCTTCATATAATGTGATTACTCTTTCTATTATACGGTCTTTTTCTTTTTTTGAGAAATCATAATCCTCTTTCAAATCGGCCCCTACCAATTTGGCAAAAACTTGCCACCACCAAGCAACAAAGCCCCCTCTGAACTCCTTAATCAAGGTATATGAAGTTTTATCTGTTTCTCTATCAATTAGTTTTATCATCATTTTACCTTGTGATAAGGTAAATGTTCGTAATGTAGGTTCATATTTTTTAAGCAGATCTTTCTCATATTTTTTCATAAATTTTTTTCGGATTTTTATATCCTGAATAGTATCAAACATGCTGTTAATACGAGCATATTCGCTTCCTACTATTTTTACATAAGGGTAAACCTTTTTCACATCCCTTACTGTTTTCCAATAAAATTGTTCTTGCTTTTTGTTTTTTAAGGAAGGATAAATAGGAACTTCGCGCAATTCTACCCAAGGTATTGTATCTGTTCCATATACTGCAAATGGCAATATATAGCCATGCAAAGATTCACTGTAATAGTAATTCTGCGCACTTACATAGACACAACTTAATATTGATGCTGTAATAAATAATATGATTAATCTATTTTTCATTTATTCTCTTGACAAAAATAATTCATTATATGTATCTTTGTGCACCATTTTAATTTTTCTTACGCATGAAACGCTCATTTTTCCTGCTTTTAATTATTTTTCCACATTGCTTTTATGCAATGGAATTAGGAAATAGAATAGACCCCGTTGGTTTTGCTATAGGTAAAACCAATGCGTCTGCAAATATAAATCAAAATTATGTCCCTTACAATCAAGCTGTTGCAGCATTGTGTGAATCAACCATTATACAAACTACGTACAGCAACTCTTATTTTCTACCCTCTCTTGGACGAGGACAATTAGGATTGGTTTATCCTTGTAAATTTGGAACATGGTGCGCATCAATAGATTATTATGGTTTCTCCGAATATGGTGAGATATCCGCAGGAATAGCTTTTTCAAGATGGTTTAAGCCTTACTTTTCTATAGGATTAGAATTAGATTATATCGGCGTTTTATTATCAAAAGATGAAGGTGTTGCAAGTACAGCATCTGTTCAATTTGGTATGATTGTTTTCCCTACTAGAGCTTTGAATATTAGCATACATGCCTATAATTTATCATTTTCATCTATTCATTGTACCAATTCAAAAATACGTATACCTTCTATTTTTAAGATTGGAATCAGTTATAAATTTGAAAAAAACATTCTTCTTAAATTTGAGATATCTAAAGAATTAACTTCACCTATTCTTATTGGTGGCGGTATAGAATACGAACCTATCAAAATTGTCACTATTAGAGCCGGTTTATGTGGTCAAAAAAATTTAGTTTCTACCCTTGGTATCGGATTAAATTTTAAATCTTTTGGTTGCGATTTTGGTGTAAGTTACGATACGAAACTAGGTGTATCTTCAGCATTTGGTTTATACTACAAGTTTAAAAAGAGATGAAAATATTGCTTTTTTTTATATTCATCTTCTGGTTTATATGTATCAATGTATTTTCATCACCTGCTACAAAAAGCATTGAAGATATTGTATCTGAATTTTCAGAAAATATACATGATGATAATGATGTTGATGATAATAATAGTATTGCGGATTTCCTGTACAAGGCTGCTGAAACCCCTATGAATCTCAACGAAATAAACAGAGAGCATCTGGAACAATTCCCTTTTTTAAATGAAACGCAAATAGAGAATCTTTTGGAGTATAGATTTGACTATGGTGATTTTCAAAGTATATATGAACTATCATTAATAAAAGACTTTGATGATGAGACTATTTCTAACTGTATGCCTTTCATAACAGTATATCCTAAACCCGATTTAGCAAAGGTATCCTTAAAGAATATTTTCAAGTTTGCAAAGCATAGAATTACTATTAGAGGCGATTATGGTTTTCCACAAAAAAAAGGATACACAAATGGAGTTTATTTAGGAAAAGCTTGGGCATCATATTTTAAATATGCATTTACACATAAGAACGCAAGTATTGCTATTAGTATGGACAAAGATGCAGGAGAACCTTTTGATTGGAAATACAATAAAGGATTTGATTTTTATTCAGGTCATATTTCTATCAAAGACATTAAACATTGCAAATTACTGATTATTGGTGATTTTAAAGCAAATTTTGGACAAGGATTAATTTATAAATCAAATTCGTATCATTTAAACTCTAATAATTTAGCTGCTTTGTGTCAAAGACAAGATGGATTCCAGCCTTTTTTTTCTGTTTCAGAACAAGGTTTTCTTAGAGGTTTTGCAACTACTTGGCAGTTCAACAAAATACAAGTATCTGCCTTTGCATCTCATACCCGGTATAATTCAGAAAGTTATCATCGTACAATTTCATCTTTTCTCAAAAAAAACACTAATAACAATTACTCCTTAGGATGCAATATTCTTTACAGACATAAATTTTTTAAAATTGGGAGTTCTTTTTGCTACGAAATACTTTCTAATAAAATTAATGTAGGATTAGATTATAGGGCTAAAATTAAACGCTTTTATATAGCCGGAGAATTTGCAGTTAATGAAAAAGGCGGTTTTGCAACTCTAAACCATATTAATTTTCTTATGAATGAAAAACTGAGTTTTTCTGCACTATATAGGTATTACGATTTGAAATACAATTCGACATACGGATGCGCATATTCAGAATCTGGTTTGAATGATGAACAAGGATTATTAATTGGTTTTGAGATTAAACCATTTAGGTTTTGGAAGATTTCGACTTTTGCAGATCTTTTTGCTTTCAAATCTTTTAAATATCAAATAAAACAGCCTTCTGAGGGTTATAAAATTTATTTTCAGGCAATTTATACGCCAAATAATAATAATAATTTCTTACTCAGATATAATTGTAAACAAATGAGTGTCAACGATAATGATAATGATTTATCACATACACAAATAGTTACTAATTATAGAAAACACACTTGGAAATTTATATATCAAGCTAAACTTAGTGATTTTTTTACTTTTCAAACGGGGGCTCATTCCAATCTATATAAAAAGGATTCAAATATTGATTATGCTTGGCTTTTATATATGGATTTCAATTACATTTTTAGAAAAATTCCATTGCAAATAAGCGTTAGATGCGCATTTTTTGATGTTCCTTTATATGAAAATAGAATATACTGCTACGAAAAAGACGTTTTATTCGCATATTCCTCTCCTGCTTATTCAGGTCAAGGATTTCGGAATTGCTTGATGTTTAAATACATGCCATCACCTCAATGGTCTATATATTTTAAATCTGGATTAAATTTTTATACAGATAGAGAAATTATAGGTAGTGCAAATGAAGAAATTATAGGAAATAAAAAAATAGATTTAAGGCTTTTAGTTTCCTTTAAATTTTAATTTATTTTGATAGTTCTAACATTCTCAAAATAGGTTTAACTGCTTTCTCGCGTATTTCCGGATCTATTTTAATTTCAGGAGTTTCATCTCTTAAACATTTATATAATTTTTCCAGAGTGTTTAAACGCATGTAACTACATTCATTACAAACACATATTGCATCATCAGGAGGAGCTGGTATAAATTGTTTGTTGGGATATGATTGTTTCATTTTATGTAAAATTCCGCTTTCTGTTGCAACTATAAATCTATTTTTTTCTGATTTTCCTGCAAAATTTAATATAGCTGCTGTAGAACCAACAAAATCAGATATTGCTAAAACTGTTGCCTTACATTCAGGATGAGCTAATACCAGTGCATCTGGATATTCTTTTTTTAATGCAACAATTTTTTCAACTGAAAACTTTTCATGTACATGACATGCTCCATTCCATAATATCATATTTCTGCCTGTTACGCTATTAATGTAATTACCTAAGTTTTTATCAGGACCAAAAATAATTTTTTCATCTTTATTAAAAGATTCTACAATTTTTCTAGCATTTGTCGAAGTAACTAATACATCAGAAAGTGCTTTTACAGCTGCTGTGGTATTTACATAAGATATAACTTTATAATTAGGATGTTTATTTATAAATTTTTCAAATTCTTCAGCAGGACAACTATCTGCTAATGAACATCCTGCTTCAATATCAGGTATGAGTACTTTCTTATTTGGAGATAAAATTTTTGCTGTTTCACCCATAAAATGAACACCACATAAAACTATTATATCTGCATCTGTTTTAGAAGCCCATTGAGCTAATTGCAAACTATCTCCTACATTATCTGCTATATCTTGGATATCACTAGATTGGTAATAGTGAGCCATTATTACTGCATTTTTATCTTTTCTTAGTTTATTTATTTCTTTTATGTAATCCATATTATGAGTTTTATTGTTTACTATATATATTATTGTTTTTAGTTATTTAAAAATAAATGGTAATAATAATAGAGTGTTAATACTGTCAATAAAATAAACTCAATAAGCTTGCTTTTAAAATAATTTGTTTTTAGCAAACAAACTAATAACAAACAATTAACAACTTAACTTATTGTTTCTTTGAATACTAAGAAGTTTATTAACATGCTGTTGATAACTGCAAATGTAGTAAACTTTTTTATTAGATACTCAGAAAATATGTGTATTTGACTGTTTATTATTAAATACAAATTCATCATTATATATTTTTATTTTAAAAAATAGTTTTTATAAGAAACGCGATTTCAATAATCAAAATTTATTTTCTAAAAATAATTTATAAGTTATAAACAATTTTTGTAACACTATATTGACATTAAAATATGGTATTGTAACAAGTTTGTAATATAAGCAAGTATTATAGTCTTTTTAAGTACCAAATTTGTAAAAAAACGGAATTATATGCTGCACAACACATAATTACCCCTACATTTGCATTGTGATTTTTTCATAGTATTTGATTTTAAGGTTAGCAAATAGGTACTCAAGCGTGAGTGCCTTTTGTTTTTTATATACCTCCCATAATTATAATGGAATGAAATAATTACCAGGTAAACATTTTATAATATCCTTACACTCAAGCGAAAGCAATATACTTTGTAAAGAATTCTCATTTTTAAAAAACTGATTTAACAAATCTTTGTGCAACTTTTTTTCCTTCTTTATAATAGAATAAACAGCCTGTTCTTTTTCCGTTAGATCATTAAACAAAGATGTTTGAATGTATTTTATTTTGTTTTTATCCCACGACATAAGATATTCTAAATCCTCTGCAGATTCAATTAATGCAGCTTTTTGTTGTTTAATTAATTGATTACAACCTAAAGACCATATATCATTAACTCTACCCGGAAAAGTAAAAACATCTCTATTGTATGAATAAGCAATATCTGCGGTAACTAGTGCACCACCTTTAGCTGCACTTTCTACTACAACCACAGCATCTGCTAAACCTGCAATAATGCGATTGCGTTTTAAAAAGTTTTGTCTTTCGGGATAAGTACTTGATATGCCTTCAGTTATGATACCTCCGCTATCAATCATTAATTCTGCAATATGTTTATGCGCATTTGGATAAATATGTGCAAACCCTCCCGCCATAATTGCTATTGTTGGTAGATTATTTTCCATTGCAGCTTGATGTGCACAAATGTCTATTCCATAGGCTAATCCACTAATAATAGTGGTATCCGGTTGACTTATTGCAATATCACGAACAAAATCTTGGCATAATTTTTTTCCGTATTCAGTAGCATTACGAGTACCAACAACAGATATGTATTTACCATTTTCAAAATCAAAACATCCTTTCGAGTATAACAGTACAGGGCAATCAGGACATTCAAGCAGTTTCTTTGGAAAATTAGAATCTTTGTAAAAATGAAAAGCTATTCTGTTGTCGTAGATATATTTAAGTTCAAATTCGGCTTTTTTTAATACATCATTAAATTGACTTACAATACATACTGCCTTGCTTTGTCCGATTCCGGATAAAGAGGCTAATGAGCGTGCAGATTGCTTGAACACGTTCTCTGCATTTTCAAAATAATCAATTAGTTTTTTTGTGTTTTGTGTACCAATGCCATCAATTAGAGTTAATGCAATGGTTTTTTGAATTAGTTGTTCTTCCATGAATAAATTTTATTAAGAAAAAGATGATTAGGCTTAAACTACAGCCGATTAAATTTGCTAAAAAATCGGCAAAACTTGCGCTTCTTGGTGGAAATAGTATTTGTAATAATTCTAATATACCACCAAGTGTAATTGAATAAATCGCTGCAGAAATATATGGTCTGCTATTTGAGGATTTAATACAATCAAATAAAACAATTGCACACAAACAAGCGTACATGATAAGATGAACCCATTTATCGTAAAAAGGAATCTTAGGAATTTCTATAGAAGAAGGAATTTTAATTAGTGATAAGTATATAATAATAATGCTTATCAGTGATGTTTTCCAATATGCTTTAATAATATTCATATCATCAAATCGCGTATAATTCTATCAGATACAAAAATACCATTTTCGCTTAGCTTAATAAAATTATCTTGTTTACATAGTATACCTTCTTTTGTGTATAAGTCCGATTGTCTAATACAATGGTCTAAATATTTATTGTTAATATTATTAATGTCAATACCTTCACAAGTACGTAATGATTTTATTATCAACTCATTATAAACATCATCATCACTTAAAAATTCCTGTTCATAATATAGTCCATTTTTTCTTACTGCTTGTTGATATTTATCTAGGTTGGATAAGTTCCATTGTCTTGAATCACATCCATTGTAAGAGTGTGCACCTGCACCTAATCCTAAATATTCAACATTTTTCCAATAAGAAGAATTATGTAAAGATCTAAATCCTTTTTTAGCAAAATTAGATATCTCATAGTGCTCAAACCCGGCATTGATTAGAGAATGTCTTAATGATTGAAATAATTCTAAACTAGTCTCTTCATCAACAGCTTTATTTCTCATTGAATACATTTTTGTACCTACTTCATAACTTAAATGATATGCTGATATATGTTGAACATTTAGTGACAAAGCCTCTTTTATTGTCTTATTCCAAATTTTAATCTTTTGTTGAGGAAAGCCATACATAAGGTCGATGCTGATATTGTTAAAACCGCTATCTTGAGCCTTTTCGACAGCTTCTTTTGCTTGTTCAGCATTGTGTCGCCTATTGAGCATTACCAATTCATCATCCTGAAAAGATTGTATGCCAACGCTTAGACGATTTATAGGGGTATCATTGATTTTACAGAAGAAATCATTCCGAATATCATCGGGATTACATTCTAAAGTAACTTCTTTAAGATCGCTACAGTCGAAGTTTTTATAGAGAGTATCAAATATTTTCGCGAAATTTTCTTTTGAAAGAAGAGAAGGCGTACCACCACCAAAATATATTGTATTAATATGTTTGTCTTTGATATAGTCTTGTCTTTGTATAATCTCTAGACACACAGAATCCGTATATGAATCCATCTCCTCTAATCGAGTGGTAGAAAAGAAATCACAATAAGAGCAGCGTTGTGTACAAAAAGGGACGTGTATGTAGATTCCGGCCATTTTTATTTAATAGCAAAACTTTTTGATCCTATTAAATTGCCTTCCATAAAAACAGCAATGCTGTATGTACCCGTAGACAACCTTTCTTGAATAGGATAATATATGCAAACATGAACGGCTTCTCCGCCATATTCTATTTCTTTTTTGCCCGAAAAACTTATTTGATTATCTTCAAAATTAAAAGTGTTTTGCCCCGGTAAAGTCATCAACTCTTCTTTAGAATCAGTAATACGCAGATAAACCATTTTTTTACCTCTTTCGGCTGTGATGTTTCTGAGAATATTAAAGCAAATTTCAAAACTTGCAGTTTTTTTAAGACTCCTTGTTGGTTTGCCTTTTTCGTTTAACATACTTATACTGATATCACCTGCCTCTAATATGGCTGCCATACTGACTTTTTTGTCTAATTCCGCTGCTTCAGCAGCCTTTTGCTCCAACTCTTTGGCCTTTTGTTCGTATTGTTGTCGAACCTGATAGTTTTCTTTTTGTAGGTTTTGAGTTAAAGCATTAAGAGAATCAACTTTTTCAACATACGATTTAAGAACTCCGCGAACAGTGCTTAATTCTTTCTTTAATTCGCCAATACGGCGTGTATTAGTTGCTTTTACCGTTTTTAGTTCTTGCAATAATTGTTGTACTTTTTGCTTTTCATTATCAATTAATTTTAGCAAAGAGTCATTACTTGTGTTAATGTAAAAGTTTTCGTATTCGTGCGCTATTTGCTCGAATTCTTCTACGGATTGCTGTTTTTCGAACTCCATTTCGGCAGTCACAGAACTTAGTTCCTGAGTTTTTTCTTGTAAGTCTTTATGCTGTAGGAAAAATAAAACTCCTAAAGCTATCACAGCAATACTCAGTATAATTGAGATTATGATTGGTATGTTTTTGGAAGAATTTTTCATTGCTCGTTAAAGTTTCGGCAAAATTAATCAAAATTTTAGTACTTTTGCAGCCTTAAATCCTAAAAATAAACAAGATGGCTTTACAATGTGGAATAGTTGGATTACCCAACGTAGGAAAATCTACATTATTCAATTGTTTGTCTAATGCCAAAGCTCAGGCTGCTAATTTTCCTTTTTGTACCATAGAGCCCAATGTGGGGGTAATTACTGTACCTGATGAGCGTTTAACTGCATTAGCAGAACTAATACATCCGCAACGCATAGTTCCAACAACAGTTGAAGTTGTTGATATTGCTGGTTTGGTAAAAGGAGCAAGCAAAGGCGAAGGATTGGGAAATAAATTTTTAGCAAACATAAGGGAAACAGATGCTATAATTCATGTTTTAAGATGTTTTGATGATGCCAATGTGACTCATGTTGACGGAAGTGTAAATCCTGTTAGAGATAAAGAAATCATCGACACAGAATTGCAATTAAAAGATTTAGAGACAGTTGACAGCAGAATTAATAAAGTTCAAAAACAAGCGCAGAGTGGGGGTGATAAAACAGCAAAGACTGTACTTGAGATTTTATTTAAATATAAAGAAGTTCTTTTACAAGGCAAGTCTGCAAGAACTCTTGTTTTAGATAAAGAAGAGCGCAAATTGGCGAAAGACTTTTTTTTACTAACAGATAAGCCAATTCTTTATGTTTGCAATGTAGATGAGGCCAGTGCTGTTAATGGAAACCATTACGTTGATGAATTGAAAGCATCCATAAAGGATGAAAATGCAGAGATATTAATTGTTGCTGCGGCAACGGAAGCTGATATTGCAGAACTTGATACTTATGAAGAGAGACAAATGTTCTTAGAAGAAATCGGTTTGAAAGAATCAGGAGTATCCAGATTAATTAAAGCAGCATATAAATTGTTGGATTTACAAACATATTTGACAGCCGGCGAACCAGAAGTTCGCGCTTGGACATTTAGAAGAGGTTGGAAAGCTCCACAATGTGCAGGAGTAATTCACACAGACTTTGAAAAAGGCTTTATAAGGGCTGAAGTAATCAAGTATGAGGATTATATATCGCTAGGCTCAGAAAGCGCTTGTAAAGAGGCTGGAAAGATGTATGTTGAAGGCAAGGACTATGAAGTGCAAGATGGTGATATAATGCATTTCCGTTTCAACGTATAAAAATACTAAATATTAAATAAAAACCACATGTATTTTTGTTTCCATGTGGTTTTTATTTTTTAAAAGCTCTGTAAGAATTCCGTTAGATTCGTATCCCTATCTAAATTAAGTTTTTTGCGTAATCTATAACGACCGATTTCCACGCCTCTGACTGAAATATTTAGAAGTGGTGCAATATCTTTACTTACAAGGTTCATTTTTAGGTATGCACATAGTTTCTTATCGCTTACGGTAAGTCCTTTGTATTGCTCACTCAAACGTTTCATAAAGTCTTGGTGAATATTATCAAAGTTTTGTTCAAACTTCATCCAATCGTCATCGTGTTCTATGTTTGTATTAATAGAATGAACTAATCGAATTAGTTTTTTTGAAATAGACTTTCCTTCTTCACTATTTGATAAGCCGCCGGCAATCTTTCCTATTTCGTCTTTTATGTCAATTAGAACCTCATTTTTACGGATTAAGTTCATTGTTGAACTAGCTAATTCATTGCTTTTATAAACAAGTTCACTCGAAAGCTGTTCATTTTTAAGAGCAATAATTTCTTTTTCTTTTTCGGCAGACTCTTCTTCATGTAATCTTTTTTGTGCCTCCATTTGTTTCTTATTTTCATTCTCAAGCAAACTTTCTTTGTATTGGATATATTTGCGTAACAGAAACAAAAAACCAATTAAGCACAATAAATATATGGCGTATGCCCAAAAAGAGCGATACCATGGTGGAGATATAGTGAAAGTATATTCTGTAAATGAACTTTCGGAATTGCGATTAAATGTCTTTACTTGGAAGGTGTATGTGCCTTCATGCAAGTTAGTATATTCTCTACTTGAAGATAAGTTTGGTTTTGACCAATTATCTTCGTAATTCAAAAGACGAGTAGAGTAGAGGGTTTGATTGTTTTTATTTGATGAAAAACTAACCGTACCAAATGTAAATCTTAATGAGTTATCACTATATGGTATCTTAATTGGCGCAACATCTTCAGTTGTCTTAAGGTATTGACTAGTAATGTTCTTTTCATTTTTTGTCGAGTATATTTCACGGATAAAAACATCAAACAGATTTGCTTTATCTAACATTTCGAGATTAACCAATGTAAATCCCTCTTCGTTAGATACGAGTATATTTTCTGAGTCTAGAGCATTTAGGTCAAAATATTCGTACAATAATTCCTCTGGTATAGAAAAACATTTGTTCGGATTGCATGTATACACATCATCTTTTTGTTTGATAGCAAGACCAATCTGATCAAATTTAACGAACCATAATCTGTTATCGTCGTATTCTTTTAAGGAATAATATTGTCCGCCACCCAATAAACTATTAGTGAGTTGAGTATTTACATCCATGAAATCTGTTGCAGAGTTATATTTATGTAAGCCATCTTCTGCGGCAAATACCAAGTCTCCGTTCAAACTAAAAACGGAAATATGTTCATTTGTTGGAAATCCTTTTTCAGTACCATAGAATTTTACACTCTCGGCTTTTTGTAAATCTTTAGACAGATGTATTCTGTAAACGCCCTTTAAACCATGGCTCATCCAAATATCTCCTGAGTCGTTTTGTTCAAATAAGCGGGAAGATTCATTAAAACCTTCAATATTATGTGAGAAAACCCAAAATCCATCCTGTTTTTTCATCAAAAAGAAACCATTATAATGTCCTGCTATCAAATAATTGGGATTGCTACGCAGTTTTTGTATAGTCCAAACGCCCTCAATGTTTGCAATTTTGCGCGAAAATTTGCCATTTACCTCAAATAGTCCTTTGTGATGGCAGCAATAAATATGATTATCAATTTGTTTAATTGCATATACCTGACCTTGAGTGCCATCAATAGCCTCAATGTCTCCTATTTCGCCATTAGCGTATTTAGTGACAAACAATCCTTGGTTTGTGCCTAAATATAAATCAGAGCCAACAATTAAGGAACAATAGCCACTACCATAAGGGTTATTCTGTGCAAATAACGAACGGAACGGCGAGTTTATTTTTACATAGTCAATACCTTTGTCGAGTCCTAGCCACAAGTTTCCTTCCATATCAAAGTCGAGGCTTAAAACTGTATTGTTTTGTAAGCCCGAATTCATATTAATAATTGTGTTTTCCTTTGTTTTTAGATTTAAAACAACAACACCATTTTGTACAGTACCAACTGCAAGTGTTTGACCATTTATTTGTGCGCAAAATGCTTGATATTTAATCAAAATGTCGTTAATAGGTAGTGTGGATTTCTCCATTTGACCATTCTGGTAATTATATATTCCATGGCTTTCGGTGATAAATGCGATAGAATTGTCTTCCATTGGTAGAATTGCGCAAATGCTTTTGTTCTGTAATTCCTCGCAATTGGGCAGTGGAATGAAACGAGTACCAATTAAAACAAAAATTCCGTCTGTGTCAGATGTTAGATAAAGTGCGTTATTAAGGACTGCTGAGAATTTTATTTTGGCAGGAGTATCTAATTTAGTTATTTGTCCATTTTCGTAGAAGAAAATTTGATTCGTTCCTTGAAAAATAATGCTGTTGTTAAGTATATTAATATGCCATATTTCGCCGAATGTACGATCATTTTCGGGTAGGAGAGTTGATAATGATTCGTATTCGGATAAGCCATTTCTTTGAGCTTTAAAAACTCCGAATTCGTTATATGCTCCAACGTAAATATCTCCTGATTGTGTAATTTTCAGCGATCTGACATTGTTGCCTGAACCAGGAAACTGAGATGATGTCCATCTTATTCCGTCATAAGATAACAGTCCATTCATATTGGCAAAATACATCAAGCCGTTACGTTGTTGCGATACACCCCAATTCTGTGCACCCAGCTTATAGTCCATCTTGTAAAAACTCTTAATGGGCTGACGAATTGTGGCACTTACTGATGTCAGTATGCTTGAAAAAACAATTAGGACAGTTAGTAGCCGTTTCATAAGTATTTAATTTAAAGTTTTTTGTACAAATTACTCACATGGAGGTTTCTTTTTGCTAAAAATAGTTGTTTTCTTCTTTCAAAATACCGCTAATCAATTTGTTTGCTAGTCGGCTTGCACCAAAACGAAGATGTTCATTATTCAACCATTCTTCACCTAAAACATCTTTTATTATGGTGTAGTATAATAGTGCATCTTGCGTTGTGTTTACGCCGCCTGCTATTTTGATGCCATGTTGTATTCCTGTTTTTTCGTAAAATGCTTTTATTGCTAAACACATTGTGTATACAGAGTATATATCTGTAGGTCCTTCCTTGCCTGTACTTGTTTTAATATAGTCTGCTCCGGCTTCCATTGCAATTATTGATGCTTTGAAGATGTTCTCGTATGTATTAAGTAATGATGTTTCCAATATCACCTTTAGAGTAGATTCGCGGACTGTTGCTTTTATCTCTTGAATCTCATCGAAAATATAATCGTAATTACCAATTAAAAATTGCCCAACAGGTAGTACCATATCTATTTCTGTGGCTCCATCTGCAATTGCAAGTGCTGATTCTGCAAGTTTAACTGCTGTGAATGTCTGGGAAGAAGGGAAGCCAATTACGCTTGTGACGCCTATTTCTTCGGTAAGTAAACTTTTTACAGTTTCGACACTTATTGGATATACACAAATTCCGGTTAGTTTTGGAAGTTCAGGTATTTTTTCATCTATAAGGTTTATTTTTTCAACCAATGATGCAATTGTATTTTCGTTGTCTGTTGATTGTAGTGATGTAATTTCTAAACAAGAAAATATGAGTTTCAAGGCTGCTGTGGTATCGTTATTTTCGTAATGCTCATCAATAATTTTTTTTACCACACTTTTTATTTGATTCTCATTTGCATTAAATATGTAGTTCTTCAATAATCCTTCGAAATCTTTCATATTATATTAATTCTTTTACTTGGTGGTTATTAGTACGACTTAGACTTTGAGTCCATCCATATAGTTGTTGGACCATCATTTTGTAGCATAATTTGCATATCTGCCCCAAAAATACCTTTTTTTATCTCTTTTTTCAACAATTCGGACAACTTTTTGCAAAAATCTTCATAAATAGGCATTGCTATCAGACCTTTTGATGCTCGAATGTATGAAGGGCGGTTGCCTTTTTGTGTTATTGCCATTAAAGTGAATTGGCTGATGCATAAAATTTCTCCGTCAATATCTAAGACAGATAGATTCATTACATTTTGTTGGTCATTGAAAATTCTTAGGTTGACAATTTTTTGTGCAAGATAGTTTTCGTCTTCTTCAGTATCGCTGTCTTCAATCCCAACAAAAACTAAAAGTCCGGTTTTTATCTCACCAACTATTTTTTTATCTACTTCAACTCTTGCGTATTTTACGCGCTGTATTACTGACCTCATTACGAATCGTTTTTAAATTTTTAATTCTGGAGCCGTCAAATTTGAATGAAAATGTCCGTAAATTATTGATGCTCTGACATTTCCAATAATTTCTGCCAATTCATTTTTTTCTGCTATTTGGATGCGTTTTACGCTTTTGAAATGTAAAATCAGTAAAGATTTGGTTTTTTCGCCAATTCCTTTTATTTCGTCAAGTTCAGAATGAATTTGTGTTTTGCTTCTTTTTTCTTTGTGAAAGGAAATGGCAAATCGGTGAACTTCGTCTTGTATGCCTGATAAAAATTTAAATAGGTTGCCGGTTGGTTTGAGTCCGATTGCTTGTGGAGGAAAACCAAAAAGTAATTCGTTGGTTTGATGCTTGTCATTTTTGGCAAGTCCGGCTATTGGAATTGACAAACCAAGTTGAGACACAACAATATCTCTTATAGCATTCATTTGGCCGATGCCGCCATCGGCAATTATCAAGTCGGGTAGTGTAGTTTTTTCGTTTATCATTCTTTGATATCTACGAAGGACTACCTCTCGCATTGAAGCATAGTCATCCGGACCTTGTACCGTTTTTATATTGTATTTTCTATAATCGGATTTGCATGGTTTTGCTTTACGATATACAACGCATGCTGCTACAGCATCACTTCCGGAAATATTTGAATTGTCAAAACATTCTATGTGCATTGGCAATCTGTCAAGGTGAAGAGCATTTTGCAGATCTTTTAGAATTTGTGTGGTTTTTTGTTCGACATTGAGTTTCTCACTTTGTTTTAGTCTGTCAATGCGATATTGCTTAACATTTTGCAGAGAAAGATTTAGAAGTTTCTTTTTGTCGCCTTTTTGTGGGATGCTAATCCGTGTGTCGTTTAATTCAAGTTCAGGCAAAAATGGCACAATTATTTGTTTCGAATCGCTATTCAGTCTGCTTCTAAGTTCTAGTATGGCTAAAGCTAATAACTCTTCTTTTGATTCGTCTAATTTTTTATGACATTCTATTGTAAATCCTTGAATTATAGAGCCTTTGCTTATGCGTAAGATATTTATGTAGGCAACATCATCGTATTCTTCGTATCCAAACACATCTAAATCATCATCATGTGTGGTTGTTATTATTGTTTTACTTTGATATTGTAATAAGGCGTCGTATTTTAGCTTTAATTCTTGGGCTTTTTCAAATTGATAATTGCCGGCTAAATTTTGTATCTCTTTTAATAAATAGTCTGTTATTGCTCGACTGTTTCCTTTGGCTATTTCTTTGATTTCTGTAATCATATTCTGGTAGTCTTCTTTCTTTTGATGTCCAACGCAACAACCAAGACAATTATGAATGTGATACTGCAAGCAAACACTATACTTACCTGCAGCAATATTATCTTCTTTAAGTGGAAGTCTACAAGTGCGTATAGGATAAATTCTTTTAATAAGTTCGAGTAGTGTATCTAAAACCCAAACGGAACTATATGGACCAAAGTATTCTGCTCCGCGAAAAACTTGTCTTGATTTAAAAACGCGAGGAAATTCTTCTTTGGTAATACACAACCAAGGATATGTTTTACCATCTTTAAGTAAAATATTATATCGAGGTTGATATTTTTTTATTAGATTGTTCTCTAAAAGTAAAGCGTCTGCCTCTGTATTTACTACAATATACTTTAAGTCGTATATTCTCTTTACCAAAATATTTACTTTAGTAGAATTTTGTGTTTTGTTAAAGTATGAAGAGACCCTACGTTTTAAATTCTTTGCCTTGCCAACGTATATTATCGAACCATCTTCATTGTAGTATTGGTAAACACCAGGTGTTTCAGGTAATGAAGATACAATTTGTTTTATATGTTCAAGACGTGTGCTCACATTTGTATTTAATAATGAATAAGAGAATCAATTTGTGCATCAGCATCAAACAGGCTTCTACCATTTAAGCTATCCAATTCTGCTAAAAAGTTTATATATACTTTTTTTACCCCAAACTTCTTAATTAACTCGTAAGCTGCTTCCATAGTTCCGCCGGTTGCTAATAAGTCATCGTGCAGCAAAACAATATCGTCTGATGATAGGGCATCTTCGTGTATTTGTATTGTGTCGACTCCATATTCTTTTGCGTAACTTATTTCAATGACATTTGCCGGAAGTTTACCTTTTTTGCGGATAGGTACGAAACCAGCATTAATCTTATTTGCAAGAATTGGAGCCATTATAAAGCCGCGAGATTCTATTCCCACTACTTTTGTGATATCTAGGTTGCTGTACATATCTACCAACCTACTTTCGAACCATTTCATACATTCAGGCTTTTTGAATGCAGTTGTAAAGTCACGAAACAAAATTCCTTTTTGCGGGAAATCCGGAACATCTCTGATTTCTTTTTTTACTTCTTCAATAGTCATGATTTTTGTTTTTATATGTTCCACGTGGAACAATTTAAGATATGTTCCACGTGGAACGCAATTATCTACCCATTAAGGTTAACAAAATATTTATATCACTTGGCGATATGCCTGGTATTCGTGCTGCTTGTGCGATTGTTTCAGGATCTGCTTTTGTTAGCTTTTGTCTAGCCTCTATTGTTATTGCCTGAATACTTGAGTAGTCAAATTTGCCTTTTATTTTTATTTCTTCTAATCTTTGTAATTTGTCAGCAATAATCTTTTCTCTACTAATATATCCTGCATACTTGACAGAGATTTCTACAGCTTCTGAGATTTCTTCTTTCCTGTTCTGAATTTCGTCAATTTTTAATCTGAGCGATGGAAGTTCTTCTGCCATTTTTGTAATAGACAAATCAGGGCGCAAAAGGATATCTTTGTATTTGGTGCCTTGTTTTATCGGAGAATTTCCAAGTCTTTCTAAAAGGGGATTTATCTCAGCGGGACTAGCAGTCGTGGTTTCGAGGAAATCTTTTAAAATGGCGCATCGTTTTTCTTTTTCCTTCCAAAGTTGATAACGTGTGTTATCTGCCAATCCAATTTTGTGTGACTTTGTAGTAAGTCTTGCATCAGCATCATCTTGCCTCAATAGAATCCTATATTCTGCTCTAGATGTAAACATTCTATATGGTTCATCAACACCTTTGGTTACTAAGTCATCAATTAATACGCCGATGTATGCTTCGTTTCTTTGCAACGTGAATTCGGGTTCTCCATTGCATTTTTGATGCGCATTTATACCGGCAATCAATCCTTGACCTGCAGCTTCTTCATATCCTGTAGTGCCGTTTATTTGACCCGCAAAAAACAGGTTTTGGATTTGCTTGGTTTCTAATGAGTGTGTTAGTTGTGTAGGTTCAAAATAATCGTATTCTATTGCATATCCAGGCCTAAAAATATGAATATTTTTAAATGCAGGAATTGCTTGAAGAGCGTTTATTTGTATATCCATAGGAAGTGAAGAAGAAAATCCATTAAGATAATATTCTGTGCTTCCTTCACTCTCCGGTTCTAAAAACAAAGGATGTGTTTGTTTATCTGGGAAAGTAATAATTTTTGTTTCAATGCTAGGGCAATATCGTGGTCCTATACTTTTTATTTGTCCGTTATAAAGGGGAGAATCTTTAATACCACTTCTCAAAATATTATGTACCTCTTCGTTAGTGTTTAAAAGGTAACATGGTAATTGATTTAAGTTTCTTGGTTCGTAATCCAAATAAGAAAACTTATGGAAATCACAATCTCCATTTTGAATTTCTGTTTGGCTTAAATCAACACTTCGTATGTCAATTCTTACAGGAGTTCCTGTTTTCATGCGCTGGCTTGTGAAGCCAATAGAAATAAGCTGTTCTGTAAGACCGGTACTTGCAGGTTCTGACATTCTTCCACCTTTCAATTGTACTTTACCAACATGAATTAAACCATTTAAAAACGTGCCATTTGTCAGAACTACACTTTTGGCTTTAAACTCTGCTCCTAAGCTGGTTTTTAGTCCTATTACTTTGTTGTTTGATATAATTAATTGACTAACAGTGTCTTGCCATATATTTAAGTTTTCAGTCTGCTCAAGTAAGTACCTCCAATTTAGGATAAACTTTGTAAAGTCGCATTGCGATCTTGGACTCCACATTGCAGGTCCTTTTGAAAGATTCAACATCCTGAACTGTAAAGAAGAGCGGTCAGTGACATAAGCTGTTCCTCCACCAAGTGCATCTATCTCTCTAACTATCTGACCCTTAGCTATACCTCCTATTGCAGGATTGCAACTCATTTGTGCAATTTTTGCCATGTCCATTGTGATTAATAGAGTGCGCGAGCCAAGCTTAGCAGCGGCTCTAGCTGCCTCGCATCCTGCATGTCCGGCACCTACTACAATCACATCGTAATCAAAATTCATCTATTATTTTTTTTATCGACCGTCTTATTTTTTTATATCCTTTGGACCTATTGCTAAAAGTGCTTTATTTTCTTCATCAGTCATTTGTGCTTTTGCACTCGGTTCTTTGTCTTTAAATCCGCATAGATGAAGAATACCATGTATTATAATTCGCGAAAGTTCTTCATAATAATCTGTTCCAAATTGTTCTGAATTACTTTTTACAGTGTCAAGTGATATAAAAATATCTCCTGATATTTTATCGTCTTCAGTATAATCGAAAGTAATGATATCTGTGTAATAGTCGTGTTTGAGATATTCTTTATTTATCTGTAGTATTTTTTCGTCACAACAAAAAATATACGCGATTTCACCGATCTTTTTGTCATGTGAAGCCGCAATTTCTTTTATCCACTTACTTGTGCGTCTTGTGCATATTTTAGGTTTCTCAACACCATCTGTTTGATATGTTATCATTTTGTTTTGGTTTGAAAATAAAGGTTTTAGCGACAAAGGTACGAAAAAAGACAAATTTATCGTAATCAAAATTTATTATCTTACTATGCCTTACATTTAATTGTGAAACTTTTGTTGTAATTATTGAAGTAATTGTGTGCAAATGTTTCTCAACTTCTAGAATTATTTGAAATCTACATATGTTTTTTTACTTCTTGCCGCTGTGTTCTGTATTTGGTATCTTTATATTAAAATGATATCGATTCAATAGTACTCATACATAGTCAATATCATTAAAAATAAGCTATAAAACAAGGTAGAAACGTTTTGAGGTTCGCTTTGCAGTTACATTGTATAATGTAGTAATTGCTATAAGAGATTTAAAAATAACCAATTGACACTACTTTGTTGATACGAATTTCGCGAATATTGGATAAAAATTTCTTTGAATATTTTGTAAAGAATCCACTTTTACAAAATGATTTTAGATGATTTTGTTTCCATTTAGTCAACATAAATATGGACACTTTGGCTTAGGAGTTTTTATTTATTCCAATTTGTCGAAAGTATATTTGTTTTGTAAATGTCAATTAGTGTTTTGTTGGTATTTTTTACGTATAACCCCACAGTACAATCTACGATGCTGTAATATACCCCTGATTATTAAATTAATTATCGAATATGAGAAAAATTTTTTTACAACACAAAAAAAGGTTTATTTATAACAGATTATTTTTTGCTGTATTTCTTACGCTATTTGGTATGATTGCTGTGGTGCAAGAAACAGAGGCGAAATATGTTTATTGTAATATGGAATACGATTGGTGGTATTCAGATGGAGCTATTATTAGTGTTTTTTATTGGAATAATGGTTCTGGCTGGCCAGGTTCTGCAATGACTCGTTTAGGAACTACTAAAACTTGGTATTATAATATTACTACCGGAAGTGCTAATTGTCTGTTTGCACGTGTAAGTGGTGATGGTAGTACATTTTGGGATGCACAAACTGTTGATCTAACTGTTCCTACTGGTAGTACAAGTCCAAATTGTTATACAATATCAAATTCAACAGGTTGTTATACTGGTAGTAGTTGTAAGTGTTCCGGATCCTGGGTTAACTTTGCTTTAACTCCAACATCGGTAAATTTAACGGTTTCTAATGCATTAAGCGGAGCGGGCACAGCTGGAGACCCATATATTGTATCAAGTGAAGGCTTTACATTATCAGCTACTGGCCTAACGTTTTCTCCTAGCGATCCGGATATGGTTGGTAGATATGCTTTTGGTACGTCAGAGAATTCAACTCCCACGGGCACTAGCACAACATCTGCACAGTCAAGCCCTGCTGTGGGATCCACAGTACAATATTATGTTAGTGTAAGAGGATATTATAATGGTGCCTATTCATCGGCAGCAATTCATAAAAGTGTGTATGTTAAAACAGCTTGCTACACCCCTTCTGCTGGTTTTGCGGCAAGCGCAACTTATAATTCAGGGAACTGGACAACGCGTTTTGCTGATAGCAATCGTAGCGCAACATTAAGTACAAATCAATTGGCCGATGCATACTTGTGGGAATGTACAAGCGCAAATAGCAGTAAGGTATCAATAGCAAGCACTACTTCAAAAAGTACTACTGCAACATTTGATTTGCCAGGAACTTATACTTTTAGAGTAGGTGCTAAATGTATGTCTGATGGTTCATTTACATACTCTGAAACTGTTACAGTTAACGTACCTTATCCGGAAATTGGTATAAGCGGACCTTTCGTGGATCCTGCAGGATGGGTTCATTCATACGCAGGTAATACTGGTAAGTTTACTCGTGATGGTTTGGTTTATACAAAAGAATTTACTATAAATAATGCTAGTGGAGAGTTCGTTATAATTCAGGCGTATAAGCTTGGTTGTGAATTAAATAATGGTTGGGATGGATATGATGAATGCGGAGGTTCAGCGGGAAATAAAATTAATTGTTCTAATTTAACGACAAGCACTATTAATACAAACAAAGAATGGTGTTCTAATTTTACACAAAACGCCGGTTTGGTCTCTGGTCAATCTGCAACCTTAACTGTTACAATGACGGCTTATGATTCATACACAATGGTATTACAAAATTGCGCAACTCCAACTACATATAATGTTTCACTTAGTGTTTCATCAATATGTACAGGAGGTACAGCAAATGTAAATTTGGATGGCTCGCAAACATCTGTATCATATCAATTATATAAAAATGATAGTCCTATAGGAGATCCTGTTTTTGGTACAGGCGATTCACTTACGTTTTTAGTTAATACCGGAGGTGTATACAAAGTTATTGCCACCAACACAGTTTCAGGATGTTCAAATACGCAACAAATGACAGGTACGCCTACTCTAACTGAATATACTCCTCCGGTTCTTACAAATATAGAAGGATCTGACAAGATTTGTTCGGTTATGTCTGATGCAGGAACTTACTCAACGCAGTTTATTGATGGTGCCGTTTATTCTTGGACAATTGATGTTGAAGGAGTTGTAGGAACTTCAAATACTAACATTATTGTGTTAACCACCGGTGCAGTTTTGTCAGAAGGTACAATATCGGTAAAGGCTACAAATGATGGCTGCGAAAGCAGTACAATAAATAAAGCGATTACAGTTGTAACCAAACCCATGATTAATTTAGTTCAGGGTACAACAATTTGTGGTGCAGGAACTGCACAAATAAAAGCTGTAATCAGCTCAGGTATTGTAGATTGGCTTTTAAATTCAGAAGTAGTAGGACACAGTAATTCTGATACTTTTTTTACAACTCCAAATAATACGGCTACAACTATATATAAGGCGCGTGCCAATAATGGTGGGTGCGTATCAAATAATAATGATGTTCAAGTAAATGTTTTAGAACTTACAAGTTCTTCAAATACTGTTACAAATTATGAGCCTGTCATATTCTCATCAAACATGAATGTAGATTGGAGTGTATCTCCTACAAATAAAGCCTATTTTGCAACAACTGCCAATAGAGAGGCTACTTTAAAAGCCAAAAACACAGCAGGTTCGGGCAATTCAACACAATATACAGTATCTGCCACGCCTAGTACCGGAGGTAGTTGTTCTTCAACTGTAGTAATAACAGTATCAGACGATACGGAAACATGTAATTAAGCAAAGAGTCCGAATCTTCCGATGAGAAGGAAGATTCGGACTCTTTTTTATTTTCAATTTATGTTTGTCTATATTTTCATTGCTACTTGTTTATCCAAAGAAGAGATATGCGCAAGCAATTGCTGCAATAATTCCTGCAAGATCAGCGATTAAACCGGCTCCAATGGCGTATCTTGTATGTTTAATGCCTACGGATCCGAAGTACAATGCAACTATATAAAAAGTTGTATCTGCAGCACCTTGGAATAGGCATGACAGTCTTCCAACGAATGAATCAGGTCCATAAGTTTTCATACATTCTACCATCATTGCTTTTGCTCCACTTCCACTTAGTGGTTTCATAAATGCAGTCGGTAGTGCATCAACAAATTCTGTATGATCCGAAAAAAGTAGCACAATTTTTTGTATTCCCAATACAATAAGATCTAATGCTCCTGATGCGCGAAAAACGGCAATTCCAACGAGCATTCCTACCATATAAGGCATAATCTTCACAGATGTTTCAAAACCAGACTTTGCTCCGTCAATAAAAGTTTCAAATATGTTTACTTTTTTGTATAAAGCTCCTCCTATAAAGGCAACTATAATTATTAGAAGCAAGCTGTTACTGAAGATGCTTGAAAAAGTCATCATGTCTTCTTTGTTCAGTGTTGATGCGTACCAACAAAGAAGTCCTATAGCTATAGTTATGCCGCTTATCCATCCTATAACGGTTTTGTTTAGTAAATTAAGTTTTTGCTTGATTCCAACGAACAAAATAGCAGTTAATGTTGATATATATGTTGAGATTAAGAGGGGGATGAAAATATCTGTTGGATTTGCAGATCCGAGTATGGCGCGTTGTGCTAAAATTGCAATAGGAATGATTGTGAGCCCTGAAGTATTAAGTGCTAAAAACATTATTTGTGCGTTCGAAGCAGTTTCTTTTTTAGGATTTAGGTCTTGTAAACTTTGCATTGCTTTTAGTCCGAGTGGGGTTGCTGCATTGTCTAAACCCAGCATGTTTGCCGAAAAATTCATTAGTAGTTGACCGTTGGCAGGGTGGTCTTTGGGGATTTCAGGAAATAATTTCGAAAAGAATGGTCCTACAATTTTTGACATAAATCTTATTGCTCCGGCTTTTTCGCCAATGTTCATCAGGCCTAGCCATAGTGTCATTACGCCTGCAAGTGGGAGGGCGATATCCATTACTGCAAATATTGACATATCGAAAGTTCCTGTTATGATTCGCTCAAAAACTCCGAGGTCTTGCAAAAATATGGCGCGGCATATTGCAACAATAAAGCCGATTATAAAGAATCCTGACCAAATGTAGTTCAACATATAAGTAAGTATAAATATTGATTTGCCAAAGTTACTATTTTTCTGCAAATAATAAATTGAAGCAAAAAAATTAGTTGCTATGGTATTATTTATATTATTAAACTAATACTCAATAGATAATATTTTTTTAATAATGTGGTGAAGAATATGTTATAAAAAAATGTTAAATACTATACTTAAACGTTCGCAGTTAAAATTATTTTGCTTTTCTTTGCACTCGTAAAACAAATGATACTAATTCGTTTGTAAGGAAATACCCAACATCTTAATTTTTAATTTATGTTTTATATAATCAAATTGAATGGCAAAAGAAATTTTGCCAATATCAAATTTCAGTTTCTATTTTTACAAAAATTTAATCGTCCATGTTTAGTTTGTCACTAATATCATGGACGGAGTTTTTGTGCACCATCACAATACTTGGTGTGCTGTACAATTTAATTGTGTATTTATACTTTAAATATTTATCTAAACAAAAACAAGTTAACTTAGAAATTAAGCGCGAAAAAAAATTTAAGAACGCTTAGAAAAATTTAATATATAAAATAAATCCCATCTTTATTTTTATGAAAACACCCAAAAAAATTGTTTTTAGTACAGTGCTTTTATTTATCAATATCTACGATATATTGGCACAAGGCAACGGAGTGGCTGCGCTCGAGCAGGCAAATCAAGAAATTCAATCTTACATAGAACCAATCACAAATTTATTTTATGTTGTTTGTGCTATTGTTGGATTTATCGGAGCTGTAAAAGTATACGGGAAATGGTCTTCAGGCAGTCCTGATACAACTCGTACCGCAGCTTCCTGGTTTGGAGCATGTGTTTTTGCTATTGTGGCAGTAACAGCTATTCGTGCATTCTTTATCGGTTAATTATAAGATGAGTAGGTATTCAATAAACAAGGGAGTAGGTAGATCTGTAGAAGTAAAAGGTTTGCGTGCACAATATGTTGTGTATGCTGTTGCCGGTCTTGTCCTATCATTTGTAATATTCTTTATTTGTTCTCTGATATTTAATCAGTGGATTGCATTATCAGCAGCACTATTAATAGGATTATTATCCTTGTTTATATGTTTTTATCTGAATAAGAAGTTTGGAGAAAATGGACTTACGCAATTTTTTGCATCCAGAAATCTTATTCGAAGAGTAGGCAATAACAAGCGAGTTAAAAATATAATTGAGATTCTTCATGAGGATTAATTCGCATAATATTGAAAATTGCTTGCCGATTTTGTGTTGGGAAAATTCATGTTTGGTAAGTAAAACAGCAGACATAACTGTACTTTTTGAAATTACTTTGCCAGAGGTATATTCACTTGGTTGTGCCGATTTTGAAAATCTTCATCAAGCGTGGGTTAGAGCATTGAGAAGTTTACCTGATTATTGTATTGTTCACAAACAAGATTGGTTTATTAATAGTGAAGTTGCATCAGAACAGATAAATTCTGGTTTCTTATCAGGAGCTTCTGCAAAACACTTTAAATCAAGAAAATCCTTAAATCATAGGAGTCTTTTATACATTACTCTGTCTTCTAAAAATAATATGTCGACAAGTAGTTACTATTCAATGCTATGCAAAAGTAGGATTATTCCTATTGAAATGGGAAACTCAAATCATATTAATGATTTTTTAGATGCAGTAAAACAATTTTGTACGATATTAAAGGAGTGTGGAGTCTCTACAAGAAGATTGGCAGAAAGTGAAGTGATCGGTGATAAATTTAATTCAGGTATTATTGAGCAATATTTAAGTCTCGATTTTTCTGAGAAATGTGTGCTTGCCGACTTATATACACAAGAGAAGGATTGGATGGTAGGTGATAAATATGTAAGTTGCTTTTCAATTTCAGATCTTGATTCACTACCTTCTGAAGTGAGTACACATAATAAGCATGCTAAATTTTCAACCGATAAGACTTATTTTCCTGTTGGATATACACACTCCATAGGTATTGACTTACCATTCAGTCATATTTATAATCAATATTTCTTTTTGGACAATAATAAAGAAACTTTGTTTGCAATAGAACAGCGCGGTAAAGAGCAACAATCTCTTTCACGTATATCAAGAGAAAATGCGATCAATAAAAGTTTCAATGATAGTTATTTAAACGAAGCTGTTATAAATTCACGAAGATCTGTTCGTTGCGCTGCTAATGTTTTATTGTGGGATGAGAACTATTTAGAGTTATTGAAAAAGAATGCCCAAATTGGCGCATGTTTAGCCAATATGGATTGTACAGCAAATAAGACAGAGCGTATTGTACCGCAAATATTTTGGGGTGGAATACCCGGGGCGTCTTCTCAGTATCCATCAGAAATGACTTTTTTGACTTTTCTAGAGCAAGCATGTTGTTTTTTAAATCATGAAAGCACTATAAAAAGTAGCAATAGTGGATTTGGGATTATTTTATGTGATAGAAAATTTGGAGTTCCATTGCTTGTAGATATTTCAGATGAACCTAGGGCAAAATCATGGATTGATAATCGTAACAAGTTTATATTAGGACCATCTGGTTCAGGCAAATCGTTTTTTACTAATCATATGGTTAGGCAGTACTATGAACAGGGAACACATGTTTTGATAGTTGATGTTGGTGATAGTTACCTTGGTTTATGTAACCTAATTCACGAAGAGAGCCATGGAAATGACGGTATATATTATACTTATACCGAAGAAAATCCAATTTCGTTTAATCCGTTTTACGTAAAAGATTGTATTTATACGGTAGAAAAAAAAGAACAACTTACTGCTTTGATTTTTTGTTTGTGGAAGAATGAGAGTGAACTTATAACCAAGGCAGAAGAGACTCACGTTTCTATAGCGATAAACGAATACTTGGAACAAATCAAATCTACCGGTGAATTCCCTGATTTCAATGGATTTTATAGTTATTTGAAAGGAAACTTTAAATCAGAGTTATCCTCAAATGGAGTTCAACGCGATAATTTTGATGTTGATAATTTACTACAAGTATTAAGTCCGTATTTTGAAGGAGGTATGTATGATTATTTGCTTAACGCAAAGACTAATCTTGATTTGCTTGAGAAACGTTTTATTGTGTTTGAAATAGATAATATTAAGGATCACAAGACATTGTTCCCTGTAGTAACGCTGATATTAATGGATACTTTTATTTCAAAAATGCGACATAAATTATTGGCATCCGAAAGGAAAATGATCTTAATAGAGGAAGCATGGAAAGCTATTTCCAAAAATGGGACTGCTGAGTTTATAAAGTATTTATATAAAACAGTGCGAAAGCATTTTGGAGAAGCAGTTGTGGTTACACAGGAAGTTGAGGATATTATAGGAAATGAGATAGTAAAGAATGCTATTATAGCAAATGCAGATTGCAAAATTTTGCTTGATCAAAGAAAGTATACAAATCGTTTCGACGAAATCAAACAGATTTTGGCCTTAAGCGATAAAGAAGCTGCTATTGCACTATCTGTGAATAAAGACATTAAGTTTGATGGCAGGGCACCATACAAAGAAGTTTTTATCACTTTAAATGGGAATCATACAGCTGTATATGCAGTAGAAGTTTCGAAAGAAGAGTATCTTACATATACAACTGAAAAAAAAGAAAAGGCTCATTTATTGCATTTAGAAAGAGAAACAGGAAGTTTCCGTCAGGCAATACTTAATTACATAAAAGAAGAAAAAGCTTCATAGTATGAAAAAAATATTATTGGTTATAGTATTAATATTTGGATGCGTAAGTGCTTATCCACAAGCAATAGTTACCGATCCGACATCAATGTCTCAACGTATTGCTCTTTTTTTTGAACAAATGGAAGAGGCATTATCTCAAAGAATGCAATTGGTAGAACAGGTGGAAACCGCTCAGCAGACCCTACAGATAAGCAAAGAAGCCCGCGAGAAATTAAAGAAAGTAAGTAGTTTTATTCAGGCATCAGCGGATGTTCTTGAGATAGCGAATTCCAGTATTAGAATAACAAAAAAGATTGGTCTTTACAAAAATGCTATAATTGAAATGGACCATCTTACAACAGAAGAAAAATATAATATTTTATGTGTTACTGTCAAACTAGGTCATCATGCTTCAGAAAAGGTATCAGAGGGAATTGGTATGAGTAAAACGCGCGAAAAAGATGGAGAGTTCTCTGATTACGAAAGATTACAAATGCTTAAAACCGTAAAAGAGGAGGTTTTATATATAGAGTCTGAAATAGACGATATGTATTCTAAATGTTTATCACAGAGTGCATATAATGATTTTGCAGAAGGAATCAGCGAACTTACTGTTGATGCCATGATGTTTGCATCTTATGCCAAGAATAAAGATTGAAGATGGAAAACTCTTTGCAAATAGTAGCTCAGATGGGATCATCACTAACGAATGGTCTTAATAAAGTTTACACGACTGCTGATAATTATGCAGATGCACTGTCTTCTACAGCACAGTTAATTTGTGGTTTAGCCGCCTTTTTATATATAGGTACAAAATTATGGCATACTTGGGCAAAAGGAGAACCTATTGATTTTTATTCAATGTTACGTCCTTTTTCAATTGGTTTATTGATAGTCTTTTTCTCCGTATTTACAAGTTGTTTGGACACGTTGGTCGCTCCAGTAGGAGTCGCAACTGAATATGTCCGCGATTCAACCCAGGAATCGATTTACGCTGCACATAAATCCTATTCTGAATTACAATTAAAAATGAAGGACAACCGCGCGAAATATGAACAAAGCAAATCTGAAACAAAACAAGAAAAATTAAGTGTATGGCGCACAATGAATAGGAATATTTCAGAGATAAGAGAAGGAATATATGGCGTTTTTGAATCAAGTGAAACAATCTTAATTCGTTTTGCAGTTGAGTTGGGATTGTTGATTGTAAATATTCTTACTATGTCAATGTCATACTTTTATAAAGTGTTTGTAGTAACTGCTAAAATAATTTTAGTACTAATAGGGCCGTTTTCTTTGGCCTTATCGGTATTCCCAGGGTTTGAATCGAATCTAAAATCATGGATAGCTCATTACATAAATGTGTCATTATATATACCCATTTGTAATATAATAGGTTTTGTCCAAGGCATGCTTGTTACTGAATGTTTGTATGGACCGAGTACAAAAGCAATGCAATCTATTATATCTCGTACAGTGGATGATTCAGTATTGATACAAATGGATAATTGTGTGCTTATGATAAGTGTGTTAAGTATTATCATCGGTATTATATCAATTATGATGTATATAAATGTACCCAGATTTGCCCGTTGGATCTTAAAGAATGATGGTAGCAGTGGTATTATTAGTTCACATCATTACACCTCAAATATAATATTTAAAGGAGGTACAGATGTTTAAATCTCTTAAAAACATTCAGGGTGCTTTTGCTCTAACTCGTATTTATTTGATTTTAATAACTGTGATATCTATTTCGTTAGGAGGTTATGCTATCTATGAATCATACAAGTTTGCGGAGATGCAGAGAGAAAAAATTTATGTTTTGGATGGTGGAACATCTTTATTGATGGCATTATCGCAAGATGTACAACAAAATAGGGTTGCTGAAGCTCGTTCACATGTAAAACGTTTCCATGAGCATTTTTTTACCATTTCACCAGATAAAGAAGCCATAGAACATCACATAGAATATGCCCTAGCTTTGGCAGGGAAAGAAGCTCTTGAAAAGTATCAACGTATGAGGGAAGAAGGTTTTTATGATCGAATAATTGCAGCCGGAATAAATTGCGAAATAAGAATAGATAGCGTGTTGATAGATGAATCAACTTATCCTTTTAAAGCTAGATTATTTGGAAAAACATCTGTTGTTCGTTCTTCAAATATTACATACAGAAACCTTGAAACGGAATGTGAATTAGTAAATTGTTCCAGATCTGATAACAATCCTCACGGATTCATGATTGAAAGATGGAGAATTTTAGATAATAGTGATATTAGTGTTATTAATAGATGAAAAGGTTAAAAAGAAATAGTTTAAGGCGTCAAATATATTTACGTTGCAAAATTGTATTGCGAAATTATAGTAATGAATTGTCAAATGGTTTAAATAAACTTTCTGTGGAAAAAAGGAAATTATATCTTATTGTATTTTTAGTGCTTATAACATTGTTGTTGTGTCTAAGAATGATTCTTTCTTATGTATATGTTAAAAGAGAGGAAGCTAATAAAATCAAAATTGAAGAAGAATATCGTGCTCGTCTGGACAGTATTAGTTTAGAAATTGATAAGCGAGAGACAGCATACAAAAAAGCATATATAAACAACTATGTTGATAGTGCTAAAATAGATCGTGTTTACGAAATAGCAGATTCATTGAGTTACGAAAAAGCAGATTGATGTATGAATAAACAACAAAAATTTTTGCATTTTATTTCTCTTCCATTCCTTTTGTGTTTATGTATTTGTTTTTATATACTAAAAGGCAATATTGACACTAAAGCAGAGATAGATGAGTCATATAAAATAGGCCTTAACATAGAAATACCGAAGGCTCAAGAAACTGAACTTTCAGAAAGCCGTTTAGACGCAATTAAAAAAGAAGAACTTCGTATATCGAGGGAAAAACGTCGGGAAAACATGGAATGCTCATCCTTTGAATGGTTGGACATCAACCCATCTGACGACGAATCCGACCGGATTGAACACCCATCCCGACAGGCGAATGTGCGGCAGGACCAACTTATATCCGAAAAAACGCAATCGGAAAAAATAAGGAAGGAGCTGCCGCCCGCCATTCCTGACTTCGAAAAACAGAAGGAATCTATTATGCGTGAAAAGCGTGCTAAATTAGAAAAAGAATTAGGAATGAACTTTTCTGATTACGGATATAAGAAATATGAAAAAGTTGATGACAATAATGATAATAATAATTTTTCTACCAAGTCCACAAAATCTATGCGAGAAGAAAAGAATTTAAATTATAATGCAACTGAAAATATTAATTCCTCAGGATTTTATGGATTAGAAGATGCCGAAGAATTTCATGAAACGAATATCAGAGCAGTTATACATGGTGAACATAAAGATGTAAACAAAGGTTCTATTATAAAAATCAGGTTATTGGAGGATGTATTATTGGGAAAAACGAAGATTCCTCAAAATACATTTATTTATGGTCGATTAGGATTTTCTGACGGAAGAGCGACAATAAAAATAGAAAACATTAACTATAAGGATTACATAATTCCATTTGCAGCCTCAATCTACGATAAAGATGGATTCGAAGGAATATATATTCCGGATAATACTGTTAGTGATACTAAAAAAGATGCCGCAGGAAAAACCATTTCAGGTTTAGATCTAAGACTTACTTCGCCCAACGGTTTATTAAACACAGCAGCAAATGCAGTAACAGGTGCAATAAAATCAGCTACTCAAGCTGCTGTTAGAGAACCTAAAATTACTATTTCATCTAATTATTCTATTACATTAAAAAGACAAAATGAAAATCATTAGATATTTTATTTTAGTTCTGTTTGGAATGTCATGTCTAGTCGCAAATGCTATAAAAGACTCTTTAGCTGTTAGTAATTTGCATACTATGGTATTGGATTTCAATTCAGAGATTAAATATGTAGATTTCGGAAGTGCAGAAGTTTTTGGTTCCAAACTTTCATCAGGTAGAATGCTCAGGGTTCAGGCTAAAGTACCTAATTTTAAAGAAACCACACTATCTGTAGTAACCGGTGACGGAAAATACTATGAATTTAAGGTTTATTATGAAAAACATCCCAATTTCGTGGTTTGGAATAATGGAATTTTTATTAGTTCAAAAGATACTATTGGTGTTTCTTCTACCAAGACAATCCATTTTTTATGTGATGATAGAATTTCTGATTTACTTGTAGGAAGTAATAATATTATTGCCGCTTATGCTAGAGATATTGAAAATATTGTAAAAATAAAAGCGTTGCAGTCTGATTTTGATTCAACTTCATTTGTAGTTATAACTGAATCAGGTATTATATATCCTTTCCTTTTGATTCCTAATCAAGATCCTCTCGATTTATCGGTACAAATAGCTACAAACAAGTCAACTTCAAAAGCAAATTCCGAGTCTTCCGTTTTGTTTAAGAATGCAGCAATCAATAATCTTCAAATGCAAGAACTTGGCGAAAAGGTATTCTCAGAAAAGCAGTCAATTAATAATATTGGAATTATAAAACAGAGGATGTGTTTTTCTCTTTCCGGAATATATTGTAAGGATGATGTTCTATTATTTCGTCTTAATTTGACTAACAACAATAGCATTGATTACGAGATCGATTTTATTAAAGTGTATGTTAAAGATAAGAAGATCGATAAAAAAACAGCAGTTCAAGAAGAAGAATTATTCCCTATATATGTTTATTATTCGAATAATGTAAACAAGTCTACACTGAAAGGAGATGCAAGTATGTATGTAATATTTTTTATGAAACGATTTACACTACCTCCAAATAGAATTCTATATTTCGAGGTATTCGAAAAAAACGGAGGAAGACACTTACGTTTTCCTGTATCTGATGTTGAAATTTTAAAAGCAAGAAATCTTTGAAACTTTATCATAATTAATAAAATGCAAAAAAGAAATTTATTTTGTTTATTACTATTTCTAGTAATGTCATTATCGGTTTATGGTAAGACAAACCTAACTCACATTAAAGGAATAAATAGTATTGGATTACATTCAGGAACTGGCTTCGTAAATAGTTGGGATGTAGGATTATCATATAATTATTATTTGGCAAAATATTGGTCATTTTCCACAAATATTGACTTTGAGAAAGGAAAATTTGGAAAGTCTGATTTTATGGGTTTGTCATTAGGATTTGGTGTTGAAGCTGCTGTTTGGCAACCTCTAACTTGGATGTATATTCATCTTTACGGACATTCGATAGTAGGTTGGGACTGGTGGAATAATTCAGACATGAATATAAGTGCAAACGGAGTAACGGTTGGGTGTGATTTGGGTTTAAATTTGGAAATGTATGCAATACCTGAATTATCATTTGTGTTGGCAGCTCAAGAAAATTTTAATTATGGATTTTATGATATTGGCCATTATTATTACTTCCGACCATTGTTTAGTGCAGGCATGCGTTTTCATATTAAATAATCTAATATAACTTATAATTTACAATCATGAAGAAATACATTTTATCCCTTTTCATTGTGAGTATTTTATCTATAGGATATGTACAAGCATATGAAGAATACTGGGGAGATAATAACAATTATTGGAATGGGAAACCAATAAGAGAATCAATGGCTGAGTTTCCAAATTTAACAGAAAGCCGAGTGGATGTTGCTAATATATTGGTATCAGGAAATCAACAAACAGTTAGCTTTTCGGTAAATATGTCTTGGTTTAATTTTAGAAGACGAGCAGCAACTTCTGCGTTTCAAAGAGCCTATACAATTAAGTCATTTGTTTATAGTTATAAAATTGGCTATGCATTGTCTCCAAATGGTAATGTTTCTAAATGGCTATTCGAGTCAGGTATAATAAATTTATCTGATATTTCAATGATTGAACCCGATGTCCCGGTTAGCAATAGAAAATATGCTTCTTCTCAAAATAAGCATTCTATAAATGTATCACAAAACATAGATGTATCATCAATTCCATTTGATTCACAATGTTATATAGTTATTATTTTATCGATAAAACCGTCGATTATTTGGGATCCTATGATTAATAACAGCACAGAACAAGAAGGTGTTGCTATACAAGATAATCCACTATACACCAGAATTCAGAATTTGGAAATAAGGAAGAATGTTGTCGGAAATACGGTTTGCTTTATGCGTACACAGTCTACTATGCCAATAATCAATTATAATAGTATGTCTAATCCTCGTTTTAGAACGGGTGTATATGAGAGAAATATAGTTTATGATCATCCGAATGCTATTTTGGCAGTTAAATTAGATACGGCAAATCTTCAAGCTACTAAAATTATTGGAACAAAGAAGTACTATGCATATTCTACATGTTTGGCGGGAGTAGGACCTTCTGAACCCCCAATGATAGGAGAATACATTTTTCATCTTCCATCCAACGACTGTTGGAGCAAACATTGTGATGGTATAGAGCAAAGTGATTACATTGAATATCTTAATGATAACCCGGAAGAAAAACAATATTTGCAGAATTCCATTGGATTGAGTGATTCTCGTCGTTTTAAAAACAAAAAGCTAATAGAGTGTTCTAAGAATGACGGAAATTATGATAAGGCTATCTTATCTTTATATGATGATGGATTATCAGATGCATTTGGATATAGTATAAATACAGATAAGAGCATTTGGGTTGAATGGAATTACAGATTAAGAGATATCGTAAAAGAAAGTAAAACCGGCAATGTATCAGGTGCAGTGTTTTCAATTAGAAATGCAAACATGTACAAAGAAGCCACAACTCATATTCAATTGCTTAAAGATAAGGCATTTACACATATGGGGTATGAACAGTACGGACCGAATTATGGGTCTTCATTTTATAATATTTGTGCTTCTGCTTTATATTTCCCTAAAAGTAACAACATATTATCTTTTGAAGTTGTTCCAAAGGTTAAGTTTAAACCATTCGAGGAGTCAGAAAAACAAATCAGGAAGCAATGTGTTACACCAACTGTTTCTGTCGAAGATAATTTGTTAATTACAGAAGAAGATTTAATAATTCTACGCGGAAAAGAAGTCGATTTTGGTGCGTATTCATCGAGCATTTATGCGCCTGAATATTTATGGGAAATTTCTACGGATACTCATAATTGGCAGATCTTGAACTCCAAATCATCTTTTGCAAATTATATAAAATATGCACAAGATTATGATTTTGGTATAGTATTAGACGATGATAAAGATTTGTTATTATCATCTACAATATTAAAAAATCGAGATAAACTTTATTTTAGACCAGTCTGTGTTTTACGTACCTTTTCTAATGCGCAACGTGATGATTTATATAATTATCAAGGTGATAATTATTTGTATTACATTAAGATAACATCTAATGATTATTATACATATGCGCCATATTCAATACTTAACAATGAAAACATTTCAATAGGTTCGTTTCCGGAAAAGCAATATGTATGTTATGGTGAACAACCTATTATGAAAGAATTTAGTTTTAATTTAGTAAAATCATCTAAGGTAGAACAAGAAGAAATAGATCAAATTAAATCTATTGCAAAGTATGTTATATATAAAGTAGACAAAGACAAAGAGACATTTATATCAAGTAAAAATGAGTATACTATTCCATATGTGGGAGATTCTTTACATTATCGTTGCGTTATTAGCATAGGGCATAATAGTTTTTACAAAGAAATATTCATCTATGCAAATCCTCAAGGAACCATACGGAAGAATAAGATAGAATCTGATGCTCAAATAGCATCAATAGATGAAGATAACGAAATAGTAACAATGTTAGCACTCAGATCAAAAGATGTGAATTTGATTTTAAATGATGAGAATATTAATGAAACTGATTTTTATGTCAGAAACGTAGTGCCATATGTTACTCCTCAATTAAATAGTACAGATTTCAGTACATTATCTAGAACCCAATGTGAGCAATATATTTCTGATAAAAACTGGAATTTTGCCGAGGAAACTGGAAATAAAATAGATGATGTTCCTGTTTCATATATTCGTAGTTGGTGTACAAATAAAGAAAAATTAGAAAATGATAATTTAATTCAACAGTCAAAATTGGATTATATTACATTAAATGAGTGGAGATTGTTTGATAAAGAAAATACTACCATATTAAAAAATTATACTAATGATAATTCAGATGCATTATTTTATATAAGAAAGAGACAAGCACATAATTATTGTTATTCTGATAGTGTGCGCTTGCGTGTTAAATATTTTAACGGAATTAAAGATAACATAATATCCTTTTCTAAGGCTTCTGATATGGAAAAATCTAATATATATATGACTACAGGAGAAGATAGTCCTACAATTTTAGGTCTTACTGTATCTGGAGGTTATGGAGTTCCCGAAGAAGAAACAAACAATTATTCATATTTGTATCAATGGATATACAGGGCGCAAGGAGGTATCTGGCAAAAACTTTCTGAATACACAGATAATGGAAAAGGAACAGCTTCTTCATCACGAGTGTCATTAGCTCAAGGTAAATTGATAATAGACCGACCAATAGATATTGCACGTATAGTTATGTCAAGGGCCGGTGGAGACGTAACCACACAAGTTAGAGACACAAGTAATATATTGTCTTTGTATATAGAAAATCCTATCGATGAAACTGGCATAAATGTAATAAATGATGGTAAATGTGCCGGAACATATGTGGATGTTGAAATTGCAGAAAACTTAGAAGATAGTAAAAATACTATTTATCGTTGGAGAACAGACGATTTAGGTATTACAATTAAATCTTATGGAGACAACACGCAGAATATCTGCTCCTTTTATAATAGCAAGCATGATTTTATTATTTCTGTATATCGCGAAAATATATTAAATGGTAGCAGAACTGCAGATGTGAACATCCCTATTAGTGTTATTTCAATGGTACCTGATTTTTCGATCACGGTAGATGGAGTAGAAAGTGAAATTTTAGAATATCCGGATGAGTATTTTGTTGTGCAACCCGGTGCTAGAATTCAGTTGAATAATCAAACACAGAATGCTGATAAATATTTATGGACATTAGAATTACAATATCATAGAGGTTGCGAGATCAAGGGCACAACTTCATATATTGAGAATCCTGTATGTTATTTATATAATACCGGTCAGAATAAAATACGTTTGACAGCTACTAATAAAGAAGGCTGCGTTGGAAGTATAACAGCTGAAAATATATATGTAAGTAATTCAAGCAGTCATTCTATAAATGATGTGTCGTTTTTTGCAAATGAAATCGAAGACCAGAAATTAAAAGCGTCAAGCGAATTATGTATTACTGCAAATCCAACAATATTGTCTGATGAAGATTATGTTTTGTATTTAAAGACAAATTTGAAAAATTATTCTTATAAAATAGTCGATTTAATCGGTAGAATATTGCTGTCAGGATATTCCGACAGCGAAAATCAAGAATTGGATTTAAGCGGGTTGCAATCAGGGGGTTATTTGTTGAACATTGAAGGAAATATTATTAGAATTGTCAAAAAGTAAATCATGAAAAAATTAAATATTATTTGTCTTATAAAAGTATTATGTGCATTTTGTTTCGCGATATGTTTTACATCATGTGAATCGCGAGTTGATTTGTTCCATACATTAAATAAATCTCCTAAAATCTGTTTATCAGAGGGTTTGCGCGATTTTTCAGATTCTTTACAAAATATAAACTTAATCATAAGGCATGGTGAAGAAAAAATTGTTTATTTCGATTATGAGGATGATTTTTTAGGTAATGAGAGCGCAGTAACTTATGCAGTCCTGAATATTCAAGGAACGCAAGATTACATAAGCTATGAATTGTATCCTGAAGCTGGGCGTTTAGTTATAAAAGATATTTTGCCAACAGCAACATTACTTGACAAAATCGTGAAAATGACAATCACAGTTTATGTTAGCGATTATTATGGAGATAAAGGAGAAGCAGTAATTAATTTATTATCTTGTGATAACGAGCCTCCTATTCCAAATATAAAATTAACTCTTATCAAGGATATGGAATATGTAGTTTCGTCAGATCAAACAATCGATCCTGATGGAGACAATGTTGTAGCTTACGAATATTTATTTGATGGAACTATTGATTTTGATAAACCTGGTTATGAGATAGAGACGCAAATGAGTGTGTCACCAAATCCGGGAATGGCAGCGTCTGAAGGAACATATATTATTGCGACTCCACTTTCAAGTGTAAAATATGCATTTCAGAGTGCAGGTACGCATATTATCGCAATGCGTGCCAAAGATGCTTTGGGTTTGTGGAGCAAGTGGTCTACAATTGTCGTAGATTTGTAATATTAATGTCATTATTTAGCACTAGTATATAGTAATTGTATAAAATTATTGATTGTTTGAAAAGGAATCACAAAATGTGGTTCCTTTTTTGTTTTATGTATATGAATTAATATTAAAAAAAACTATCTTTGCTTGATTGTACATACATAAGGTGTGTATATTTAAATAAATAATTATGGGTTTCTTTGGCGGTTTAGTTGGCTCTGCTTTAGGTTGGACACTAGGAGGTCCAATTGGTGCAATTATTGGCTTTTTGATCGGATCTTCTATAACATCAGGAGCTAAATTAATATCAAATAAATCGACTGGTGGGCAAGGTTATTCTCAAGCAAATACAACTACGCAAGGAGACTTTATAGTTTCCTTAATGGTTTTGGTTGCTACAGTGATGAAGGCTGATAATAATGTAACTAAAGCCGAATTAGATGAGGTGAAGCAATTTTTGTTGAAACATTTTAACGAGCAAGATAGTTTAGAAGCACTTCAATTATTGAAAGATATTCTAAAACAAGAATATGATTATGAGCCGGTTTGTTTACAAATAGGCAGTCGTATGAATTATTCTAGCAAATTGGAGTTGATCCATTGGCTCTTTAAAGTATCTTGCGCTGATGGAACATTAAGCAATTCAGAATTATCTCTCATAACTAGAATATCGCAATTGATGAACATTTCATCGGGAGATTTTGTATCTATCAAGGCTATATATTTAGCATATTCGAATGGTTCATACAATTCTCAGTCGAAGGTAAAAACGGAACCTAAAATGACCGTTGCACTAGCTTGCCAAATTCTAGAAGTAGACAAAAACGCATCTGAGGAAGAAATTAAAAAAGCATATCGAAGAATGGCAATGAAATATCATCCGGATAAAGTTAATACATTAGGAGAGGAAGTTCGTAAATCTGCAACCGAAAAGTTTAAAGCAGTAAACGAGGCGTATGAAACTCTTAAAGTCCTCAAAGGAATTAAGTAGAATTTACCTCAGTCTATAAAATATAAGATATGAATAAAAAAGAATTACAAACAGCTTTAATAGAGAAGTTACCTTCTCTTGGTAATAAAGCGTTTAACTACAAGCAGATAGCATCTGCCGCAGGCATTACAAAAGCAGCCGACAAGTCTAATATTCCGATGGTTTTGGCAGAAATGGTGCTTGATGGTTTAATAAAAGAAGTAGATCGCGGAAAATTTAAGGCAGTGCTCCATAGTAAATTTTTGGTCGGAATCATCGACAGAAATAGCAATGGCAAAACCCATTTGATTCCGGAAGATGGAGGAGAAAAAATTTTTATTTCAGATAGGAATATAAATCATGCAATGAAAGGCGACAAAGTTCGGGCACTATTGTATGCGCGAAGAAGAAATCGCCAGAGTGAAGCCGAGGTTGTGGAGATTCTTAAACGAGCTAGAGAAACATTTGTAGGAGTACTTAGTATTTGTAATAATGTAGCGTTTGTTGTGGTAGATAATAGAATTCTTACAAACGATATTTACGTGCCATTGGATTCTTTAAATGGCGGTAAGGATGGTCAAAAAGTTATCGTAAAAATGATTGAATGGCCTGAAAAAGCTAAAAATCCAATAGGTAGGATTATTGATGTGTTAGGCAATGCCGGCGAAAATAATACAGAGATGCATGCAATTTTGGCAGAGTATGGTTTACCGTATTCTTATCCGGAAGAGGTAGCTCAGGAAGCCGAAAAAATAGATATATCAATTAATGATGCGGAAATTGCTAAGCGCGTAGATTGCAGAAATATTACAACATTTACTATAGATCCTAAAGATGCAAAAGACTTTGATGATGCCATTTCGTATCGTAAATTAGCGAATGGAAATTTTGAGGTTGGTGTGCATATAGCAGATGTAACATATTACGTTAGCCCCAATGATATAATAGATAAAGAGGCTTACGATAGAGCAACATCCGTTTATTTGGTTGATAGAACAGTTCCTATGCTTCCTGAAAAATTATGTAATTTAGTTTGTTCATTGCGTCCTAACGAAGATAAATTAACCTATTCGGTTATTTTTGAGATGAATGATAGAGCTGAAGTTTTACATTCTAAAATATCCAGGGCAATTATTCGTTCCGATAGAAGATTTACATACGAAGATGCTCAAAAAATAATAGAAACCGGAGAAGGCGATTTAAGTGAAGCAATATTAGCTCTTGATAAGTTAGCTAAACAATTACGTGAACAACGTTTTAAAGAAGGAGCGATAGCATTTGAACGTTACGAGGTAAAATTTGAGATAGATGAGTCGGGTAAACCATTAGATGTTTATTTTAAAGAATCGAAGGATGCAAATAAATTGATTGAGGAATTTATGTTGTTGGCTAATAGAACAGTAGCAGAACATATAGGAAAAATAAAAAAAGGGACAAATCCAAAGACTTTTGTATATAGAATTCATGATGAACCAAATCAAGAAAAATTAGCTAATTTATCCCTTTTTATCAAGAAATTTGGATATAAATTCAAAACTACCGGCAAACGTCAAGAAGTGTCTTCTTCAATAAATAATTTACTTGATAGCGTCGAAGGTAAGAAAGAGCAAAATTTGATAGAGACAGTAACTATCCGTTCTATGGCCAAAGCTATATATTCTACAGAAAATATAGGACATTACGGATTGGCATTCGAATATTATACGCATTTTACATCTCCGATTCGTAGGTATCCGGATATGATGGTACATCGTCTGTTGGCTGCTTATGATGAAGGTGCTTCAAGTGTAAATCAATCGAAGTACGAAGAATACTGCGAACATTGTTCAGACCGTGAGCAAGTAGCTGCATCTGCCGAGAGAGCATCAATCAAATATAAGCAAGTAGAATTTATGTCAGACAAGCGAGGTCAAGTATTTGATGGTGTAATTTCCGGAGTTACTGAATGGGGCATTTATGTAGAAATAATAAGTAATAAATGTGAAGGCATGGTACCACTTCGCGACATGGATGATGATTTCTATACATACGATGAGAAAAATTATTGCATAATAGGACGTAGAACCCATAAATGTTATCGTTTGGGTGATCAGGTTAGTATTATGGTAAATAAAGCTAATTTAGACAAAAAGCAATTGGACTTCGTTTTGGTATAGTTCTTTGTTTTTGAATAATGTAATATGAATTTAAACTAGTAATTTTGCAGCTAAAAGATTATGGTAACAGTAAAAATTGTAAACAAGTCGAAACATCAACTTCCAGCTTATGCAACAGCATTCTCGGCCGGAATGGATTTACGTGCAAATCTTTCTGAATCAATAGAATTAAAACCACTAGAACGCAAATTAGTGCCAACCGGTTTATATATAGAATTACCTATCGGTTATGAGGCTCAAATAAGACCAAGGAGTGGATTGGCCATTAAAAAAGGAATTACTGTTCTAAATACTCCAGGTACGATTGATGCAGATTACAGAGGAGAAATATGTGTGATATTAGTGAATTTATCTGCAGAATCATTTATCGTTGAAGATGGCGAAAGAATCTGTCAAATGGTAATAGCACAACATGCGCAGGTAGAGTGGAACGAGGTAGAATCTTTAAGTGAAACAGAGCGAGGTGCAGGCGGATTTGGACATACAGGTAAGAAATGAGATTAAAAGGTAGTATTATAGTATTATTTGTAAGCCTATTGTGTTTGTTGCAGCCATTTTCTTTGGTCGCCAAAACACAAAAAGGCTCAGATAATTTATATACAGCCGAATTTGATAGTCTTTTTTTAGATGCTTTATGCGCTAAAAGTGCCGGAAAAATTCAAGAATCCATTGATTTATATACGCGTTGTAACCAATTAAACCCACGTAGTGCAATTGTGTGTTATGAATTAGGTACTTTGTATTTGAAACTTGATTCTGTGCAGCTAGGCATTGATTATATGAATAAATCATGCGATTATGATCCCAAAAACTATTATTACCAAACAAATTTGGCTAATATTTACAGCCAAAAAGGGATGTATAATGAAGCTCTTAAAAAGAGCGAGTTCATCGCGAAAAAGTTCCCACAAAATGATAATGTTTTTTACGAATTGTCGATGCTTTATACACGAACAGGACAATACGATAAATCTATATCTGCTTTGGACAAATTAGAGAAGCGAGTAGGTATTAATAAGGATATCACATTCGAAAAAGTAAGATTGTACAGAACCTTAAATAAAAATAATAAGGCAATTAAGGAAATAGAAAACTTTATTAAAGAATCTCCTTATGATGAATCTGCTTGGATTTATAAGGGCGATTTAGAAATGGCTACTAATCAAATGGATGAAGCTCTTGCAAGTTATACGAAATCTCTCGAAATTGCACCGGGTAATGGATACGCAATGGCTTCATTATGTAGTTATTACGATTATATAGGCAATAAAGAAAAAACAGACGAATATTTATATAATATTTTTAAGGCTACAGATGTAAGTCTTTCTAATAAATTAGCATTCTTAGAAAGAGTTGCTAAATATTACGAAAGAAGTCCGGATTATTTGTCCAGACTCGAAAAGATTTATCTAAGCATGATTGAATCTGATCCTGAAAATGCTCAAGTGTATTTGAATTATTCAGAATTTTTAGGCTATGTTGGAAGGGAGCAGGAATGTATAGAATCCTTGCGTACTTCAGTATATTTAGATCCTTCATGTTCAGATTGTTGGCTTCTTCTTTTTAAAACAGCTTTTGATAGAGAAGACAGTGTTATGATAGATAAAGTTCTTAATGATGCCATGGAAGCTGTGCCAAATTCTCCTGAGTTTTGTTATTTTGCAGGTGTTAAGGCAATGGATGAGAAAAATAATGCAGATGCTTTAAAATACGTTCAGAAAGCAAAAGAAAATTTAAGTGGTGCCAAATCAGAAGAGTTACAGAAATCTGTAAATGTTTTGTTAGCAGAACTTTTGCGTGCAGAAGGGAAAAAACAAGAGGCAAGGGAGTGTATGCTTGAGGCTTTGTCGAAGGCTCCTAATGATCCTATGCTCATGAACAATTACGCATATTATTTGGCCTTAGATAACGAAGAACTTGACAAAGCAGCTGAATATGGAGCTAAATTAGTTGAGAAAGAACCATTAAATGCCACATTCCTTGATACCTATGCATATATATTGATGAAACAAGGTAAATACAATCTTGCAATTTTTTATATACGACAGGCATTAACATATGACAGTAAAGAAAATCCAAATGCCGAACTAATAGAACATCATGGAGATATTTTATATTTTTTAGGGAATGTAGATCAAGCAATTGAGGAGTGGGCTAAAGCCAAAGAAATAAATCCAAATTCTTCCATTTTAAATGAGAAGATAAAACAAAAAAAATATGTTGAGTAGATCAAATATCATATTATCTCTATTTTTAATTTTGTGCATATTTTTTACATCTTGCAAGATTCAAAAGTTAGCTAAAGAAAAGAAAAGTTTAATTGAGCCGACTACTATTATTCAAGAATATGGAAACAAGATAAAAACAATTCAGGCTCGTGTTGAATACGAATTACCAGGAACTAAACCCATAGCAGTAAAAGCTACGATGCGTGCCTGTATAGATTCTGCACTAGTAATTTCTATACAACCTTTTTTGGGCATAGAAATGGGACGCCTGCATTTTGCAAAAGACAGTATAATTTTAATTGATCATTATCACAAAGAATATGCTTCCGGATCATATAAAGATTTATCATCAAATATGTTACTGTCTTACGAAATGATTCAAGCTTTATTATTTAATAGAGTGTTTGATCCTTCTAATAATAAATACTTAGGTTTTGTAGGCAGTAATAACAATATGTGGCAATCTTGGACAGAAAGTGTTGATGCTTTTGATGTTGAGTTTTTAATTGATCAAGGAAAATATTTAAGAAGAACAGTTTTAAATTCAACCGATAAAATTTCATATTTATCGGTTGAATATACTGACTTTACAAATTTCACGGATATAGATTATCCGATGACTGCAAGTTACATGTTATTTTCTCCGACATATAAATCAATGCTAAAGTTATATGTCGATAAAGTTATTTTTAATACTAAGGTTGATCTTATAAGTTCAATACCTCAAGCATATACAAAAATCACAATTTCAGAATTAATTAAGGGGCTGATACAATAATATTTATATGAAACGAATAATTCTCATTTTCATCGAGTGTTTTATGCTAACACTTTGTATTAATGCACAATCTGTAGATGAGTTGCAAAAACGTAAAGAACGTGCAATGAAGAACTTAGAGATGACTAGTAATCTTATTTCAGAAACAAAAGAGACTACTGCAAAAACAATGACAAAAGTTAGTCTTTTGTCTGCCGAAATAAAGGAGCGAAAAGTTGTAATTAACTCTTTAAATGCTGAAATAAATGGTATAAGTCAACAATTGTCGCGTTTACGTAATGAGGCAACTGCAAAACAAAAGGCTTTGGAGTTAATCAAAAAAGAATACGCAGCCTTAATGTATCACCAATATTATAAAAAAGGCAATTTTGATAAACTTATGTTTGTTTTATCTGCAGGCAATTTTGCAGAATCATATAGAAGGTATAGATATATTCAGCAATATTCCGAGTATTGTAAGAAAAAGGCAATTGAGATAGAAGAGGCAAAGAAAGAATTAAATGCCAAGTTAGAAGAGGTTGAATCAATTCGCTTAAAACGTTTGGAAGTTCTAAATAATCGTAAGCAAGAAAATTCAAAACTACAGTCAGAAAAGAATAAGCACTCTGTAATGGTATCTAAATTAAAACGTAAAGAGAAAGAACTACGCAAAGAATTGAAGAAGCAGCAAAAAGTTGCAGATAAATTGAATTCTCAAATAGAAAGGAAGATTGCAGAAGAGGCTAGAAAATCTGAAAAAGAATCTATAAAACAAGGCAAAAAAGTAAGTGATATATTAACGAAAGAAGAAAAATTGGTTTCGGGCAATTTTGAAAAAAATCAAGGAAGATTGCCATGGCCTGTAGAAAAAGGTATAGTCGTGGGCAGTTTCGGAATACAACCTCATCCTGTTTTAGAGCGAGTTACAATGAATAACAAAGGTATATATATTCAATGTCCTAGTGGATCAAACGCTCGTGCAGTGTTTGAAGGAGAGGTAACCCAATGCTTTTCTATACCTGGTAGTAATAACGCAGTTATAATTAAGCATGGTCTTTACAGAACAGTATATGCAAATTTGACTCAAGTTAAAGTAAAAGTAGGTGATAAAGTATCCTTGAAACAGACAATCGGAAAGATATATTCAGATCCGGATGAGGATAATAAGACTGTGTTGTATTTCCAAGTGTGGAAGGATAAATCTATAAACAATCCGGAAAATTGGTTGTCACATTGACGCCAATAGTTCCTAAATATCACTTACTACGATTTTTTCGCGATTTCAACGAAGGAATCACTTCCGGCATACGTAATATTACGTATGCCATGCCTTCACAATTAATTAAGACTAGTTTGCTCGCCTATTCGTACAAAAATGGTGACGATTTGGTTGATTACGTTCGTCAAAATGGAGGTGATGCCCATATAATGACCGATTTAAAACAGATAGGTTTTTTATCATGGCAAAAATTCTTAGATAAATTCTTTTCCGATAATCACTTCGATATTCTGCACTGCCATATAGATGGTTGGCAATCGGGCGTAGTGGCTTATTATGCAAGAAAACACGGAGTTAAGCTATGTGCAATACATGCACATAGAAGTGTTGAGGAAGATTCGCAATGCTCTAGAATAAAGCAATTTATCAATAGATATAGTTCAATACATTGCTTTGATTTACATTTTGCGTGTAATAAAGTAGCTACTTCTTGTGTTTATGGTGAAAAATCTTTGAAGGATGTGTATTATTTAAGAAATGGATTAGACATTAGTAAATATACATATACATTAAATAATTCCCAAATTGAGTCGTATAATGAATTGTTTGGTATCAAAAAAGGTCAAATTGTAATAGGTCATATAGGTAGGTTTAGTCCTATCAAAAATCATAAATTTTTATTGCAATTAGCATCATCAATGCTTTCTAAACAGATTTCATTTAAGATGTTATTTATTGGTGATGGTAATGACATAGATTTAGTTAAAAATCAGGTATTAGAGTTAGGTCTATCTGATAATGTTGAGTTCTTAGGTTACAGGCAAGATATTATAAACCTGTTGAAATACATGGATGTATTGTTATTACCTTCTTTTGCCGAAGCTTTGTCTAATGTATCAATAGAGGTTCAGGCAGCAGGTACTCCGGCGATATTATCTGATACAATTAAGACTGATTGTGATTTAGGCTTAAATACAGTGCAATTTAAACCTCTTGTGGCTGATGTTTGGGAAGAAGCAATACTTTCTGTCATAAATAAAAAGGAGTCCTCTGTAAACGAAATCAAAAGCCATTTTATAGAATCTGGTTTTGATTCGGGAAGCATTGCTAAATACTATTTTTCTATTTTAGATGAGGCAATAACAAAAAAGAAGAATGTTTAAACATTCTCCTTTTATTCTGATTTAGAACTCAGCATTATTCGGTGTTCTAGGGAAAGGAATCACATCTCGTATGTTTGCCATACCTGTTACAAATAATAGCAGTCTTTCAAATCCTAGACCGAAACCTGAATGAGGAGCAGAACCCCAACGGCGAGTATCCAAATACCACCAAATATCTTTCTCAGGAACATTCATCTCTTGTGCGTGTTTCTTAAGTTTCTCGTAATCTGATTCGCGTTCAGATCCTCCGATGATTTCGCCTATTTTAGGGAATAAAACATCCATTGCTCTTACTGTTTTCCCATCATCATTTTGTTTCATGTAGAATGATTTGATTTCTTTAGGATAATCAGTAAGTATAACCGGACGTTTAAAATGTTCTTCAACCAAGAAACGCTCATGTTCAGATTGTAAGTCAATACCCCAACCAATAGGGAACTCAAACTTGTGACCATTTGCAACTGCTTCTTCCAATATTTTAATGCCTTCAGTATACGTAAGTCTTACAAAATCTTCTTTAATAACAGATTCAAGTCGACTGATAAGTTCTTTATCATACATATTGTTTAAGAATTCCACATCTTCTATACAATTGTCTAAGGCCCATTTTATGCAATATTTGATAAAATCTTCTGCCAATCGCATATTGTCTTCAATTTCGTAGAATGCCATTTCAGGTTCGATCATCCAAAATTCTGAAAGATGTCGAGGTGTATTTGAATTTTCGGCTCTAAATGTTGGTCCGAATGTATAAATTTCACCTAAAGACAAAGCTCCAAGTTCTCCTTCTAGTTGGCCTGATACAGTTAGACTGGCTTGTTTTCCGAAGAAATCATTAGAGAAATCAATCGAACCATTATCGTCTTTCTTTAAGTCGTATAGATTCATTGTTGTTATCTGAAACATTTGTCCGGCACCCTCACAGTCTGACGCAGTAATTAATGGTGTATGCCAATAATAAAATCCGCGCTCGTGAAAGAATTTGTGAATAGCTATTGCCATATTGTGACGAATACGGAACACAGCTCCAAAAGTATTCGTTCTAGGTCTTAAATAAGCTATATCGCGTAAAAATTCCAGAGTGTGACCTTTCTTCTGTAATGGATATGTTTCAGGATCGGCAGCACCATATATTTCAATATTTTCTGCTTGAAGTTCAATATTTTGACCTTGTCCCATCGATTGTACTAAAACTCCGGTAACTCCTATGCAAGCACCTGTTGTGATAGGTTTTAAGAATTCGTCTCCGAATTTTGCAACATCTGCAACAATTTGTATGTTATTAATTGTAGATCCATCATTTAATGCGATGAAACCAACATTCTTATTGCCGCGGCGAGTTCTAACCCAGCCCCTTACATTAATTTTTTCTCCATAACAGGTCATTTTTAGTGCCTGTGCTACTTTGGTTCTTCCAGATATTCCCATGGTTTCTAAATGTTTGAAAGCACAAAAGTACTAAATTTTTTCTCTATTTGGTCAGCAGATAACCATTATTTACCAATCAAATAACTTATACCGGCTTTTACCCATATACCAGGCTGTGGAATATTGCCATAATCATAGTATATTTGGTTTAATATATTTGTTGCTTCTGCATAAATTTTCACACCTTTATCTTCCCAATATATTCGTCCGTCTAGCATATGTGAATCCGGATATTGACTAATAGATCCGTTCGGTAAATAGTATGATCCGTTTCTGTTTTGGTAGCTATATTGAAGATTAATACCGAAACCCTTATATATATTGATATCTGCATTTACAGTTACCTTATGTTTCAGATAATCCAAAGCATATTTAGATACATACTGATCTGTAATTTTTGACAAAAAATTAAATGCGTATGAAATCTGAAGATTCTTTAAATATTTGCCGTATTTGGCTCCTAAAATAATATCACCACCAGTTGCATGTATAATAGTGTGATTCATGCTATACCATTTACCATTTTCTTCAAATTGTATCCAATCAATAATGTCTTTCCCATATCTGTAGTATCCATTAATAGAGGCATTAAACCATTTTATACCTACCGAGCCTCCAATTTCTGCTGTTATTGATTTTTCAGGTTGCAGATTAGGGTTGCTTACTTGAGTAGCACTTTTATAGTACAAATCCGTAAATGTAGGCATGCGAGTCGCACTATTTACATTCAAATATAGCTTTGAAACATCAGTAAATAAATACGAAGTATTTAATCCGAAATCAAAATGATTACCAAATTGAGAATGATATAATCCTGATAAACCTACTGCAGCAGAAAAATTATGAGTCAAAAATAGTTGTTCGGCATAGTATCTTATATAATATCTGTTCTTTCCCAAATTAAAAACAGTATTTTCGATAAAAGGAATCGGTTTAGCTTGTGCTAACGAATCACCTAAAACATTGCTAAAAATATGCTCGTCTTTAAAAGTAATTCCCAGACTACTTTTACCTATGCCTGAATACCAAACGCCTTTAGCACCAATGCCTGCGACATCAGTAAGGTGATAGTTCGGATTTGTATACCACGATGGAGCATTAGTTGTATCCCTAAATAACTCAAATTGGTCGTAGTGTCTTCTATAATTTGAATTTATAATAAGACCGAAATTACCTAAGCGCTTGCTCCAATCAAATCCTACGAGTAAAGTTCTTGTACGCTCGAATTGGTCGGGATAAGTAGTAGAATAGAAAGAATTTGAACCAAAAGCTTTAATTTGACCACCAATGCGGAAATTAAATTCACCTAGCTTTTTTGATGCGTATTCGCTTGTTAAATACAAGTTATTATAGTTGTAATCGGTGTTATTAATGTAGCCAGTAGATTGATTATGCGAGATTGACGCCGCAATAGACCAGTCTTTAATAAAGTAGTTGCCGTTAAGTGCTACATTAAAATTGCCGTACATACCTCCACTTACAGTAGCTCTGGCTTTTTTGCTCTGTTTTTTATTTGTTATTATATTTATAGTTCCGCAAAATCCGCTACCTCCGTTACTTCCTATACTGCCTTGCATAATTTCTATGCTTTCTATAGATGCAAGATCTATTGGAAGGTCTAAATTATGATGACCTGTTTGTGGATCGGTTATGTCCATTCCATCTATTAAAATCAATACTTGATCAAATGTTCCGGCTCTAAGCGATAAGTCGGCTTGAACTCCTCCTGTACCTCTTTGTCTAACGTCAATTCCAGGTATATAATCAAGTAATTCGTTTATAGACGTAACAGGTAGCGATTTAATATCATTTTGTGTCAAATTTATTATAGGTCGGAGTTTGTTATTGTACACATTGCTTCTGTGTGCAATAATCTCAATTTCAGACAATTTACCACTAATACTAATTGAATCTGATGCTTTTATGATATTTGAAAACATAAATAAAGCCGCTGTGCAAAAGAATAATTGCACAGCGGCTTTGTATGGTCTTGGTCTAGGGCCTCCTAGTCCTTTTGTTTTATGCTTATTAACTACAGGACATACTTGTAAACAAGTAATGAGTTCTTCAGATGCCGGCATAATTGAAAGATAGTCTTTTTCAGCCATTTCATCTTGAAATTCTGCTCTTATGTCCTGCTTCCGAAAATTTTTTTTAGCCTTTGCTTGTGCCCTCAAACAAATATCAACACTAATGTGTCCAATAGTAACTTGTTTGTGCATAGAAGCAAAAGCAGCATAGCGTTTATTTGTAAATCTGCGAAAACGTGCTGTGCTTGATTGTTTTTCTTTTGTGCAGTTCATCTAATTAAGATTAATTCGCACAAAGGTAGCGATTTTTTTGAATTTACTCCTGATGCTCGTCTCTTAATAAATCTTCAAGAGTTTTTACAGGCGTAAAAGTTTCGATAGGAACTTCGACAAAAATGCTAATCCAATTGGCCATTGAGCCATTCCAAAGTCCTGGTAATTCCTGGATTTTCATCTCAATACCATTTTGATTTTTAGTTGAAATAAAACCGGTAGACTTGTCAATATAGTTCTTAAGATTGAATTTGTTGCCTTTATAGTTACGAACTCCACAAACTAAATCAACAGGGTTGAAGTGTGATGCTTTTTGAACAGATTCTACTTGATATCTGTTGGTGAAATCTATTTGTGAAGCTTCTATAATCTGCAAACTCTTTTCGTGTTGTTTGTTACGAATCCAATATGGACCACCACCTGGTTCACCTTCATTCTTAACCATACCGCAAACACGAATAGGTCGATTGAGTTTTTGTTGCCAAAATGCAATTTTCTCACGTTGACTTTGGCTATAATAACTCATATTTACTCGGATATAAAGTTGCTGTGATGCAAAAGCTTCAATTTTGGCTAAATCAGTATTATCAATAGAAAGCAAATCTAGTTTCTCGAGGCATTCAAATGTTTGTTCTTGTAAAAACAACAAATATCCTGCTAATGCTTTCTTATATCTGTATGTAGTGTCTTTTAAATGATCTACAGTAACATTGTCAATGTTCTTGATAAATATAAGGTCTGCATCACAGTCATTCAGATTCTCAATTAATGCACCATGACCGCCAGGTCGAAATAAAATACTGCCATCTTTATTCCTAATTAATTCTCCATTTTCATCTAATGCAACCATATCGGTTTTTGATTTTTGTTCAGAAAATTCAATATTGTATTTCATATTAAATTTTTCTTCAAATCTTAGTACTACAGTTTCTAACTTATTTTCAAACAAATGTCTGTGTTCGGGCGAAATAGTAAAATGAAGATTTATTTCACGATTTATATCATAAGCATATTCACTACCTTCTACCAAGTGTTCTCCAAATGCACTTCTTGGACCATCTGAGTAACGATGGAAGTAAAGCATTGCCTTTGGTAGGTGTTGGTAGTCTAAACCATACTCATTAAGAATAAAATTTGCAATCGTCTTGTAATCTTTATTGTATATCAAGTCATCTATCTTAATATCCCTTTTGCGCAATTTAGATTTTAACTTGTCATAGAAAGCAAATTTTCGAATATCCTTCATGCATTTTTTAATTGCAGGATATGCGTCTAAATCGCCGGATCCATCGTAAGATGCGGCGAAATTTATTAAGTCTTTGAACATTCTTGATGCAGCTCCTGATGCAGGAACAAATTTAAGCAGAGATAATGTTTCTTTTTGCTCGTCGAATCTCTTTATGTATTTTGAAATATCATCGTCAGAAAGTGTAACAATACCATTGCCTATAGTGGCAGCACTATCCAAATAAGCAAACGGAAATCCTTTCTCAAAATTTTCCAATTGTGTGTAAAATGTACTCTCACTAATACCTTTGCTTTTTAATTGCTCCAAGTCTTCTTTTGTCAACATATATTCAGCTGTTAATGTTGTTTTAATCAATCATTAAGTCTTAATCTCCAGTCAAAAATATTTATTTAGTCTTACGACTACGCAATGTCTTGATTGTATTCTCCAATTCAGATATAGTCGATTCTTGTTCGTTTATTGTTTTTAGCAAAGCATTTAATTCTTCATTTTCTATTGATGTCGGATACTCTGCATCAACCCGAAGTAAAAAGTCTGCTAAAATATTCATATAATTAATAAATGCATCATAAGGCGAATCGAATGGAGAACCCCAAGCATTTTTAAAACTCATATATCTTAAGTAATCAGTAGCTTGTATTGTCTGCCAATCGCGTTTTAAAGCTTTCTCTTTACATAAATTGACGCGTTCTGCAACGCTATATAGTTTTTGTAAAGCCTCTTCTTGTAATTGGTTACCCGTCCAACTACTCAAGTCTTTTTCTTTGCCCGACCAACTTATTGGATATGGTGCGCTAAAAGTGTCGACAGCTGTCATTTTAGCGGCTTCAGCAGGTGTAATAAATCCAATACCCCTATTAAATGCTTGAGTTGGTAATGCTTTAAGAAATTCAAAAATTCCGGTATAGCTTTTTTGTATAGAACCGAATGCTTCATACCCCAACCATATATTGAAAATTTTTTCTTCTTCAGGAGTATCTGCAATCCATTGAGTAAATTTATCTGCTGTTAGTGGATAATCAGCCCATGAGGTATTTGAAAACTCAAAAGGTATGTGGTTACTCATAGAAAAGTTTCGAGTCAATAATTTCAATTTCGGTAAATATGGGTGACCATATACGTAGTTTGGACTCTTCCATCCTAATATATGTTTTGCACCTTCCAACAAGATTGTATTATATCCTAGTTTAGCAACTTTTTCGCCGATTTCATCAGAATAAATTAGCTCTGAGTTACGGAAAGAAGTTGGTTTCTTACCAAAAAGCTCCTTTATCTTGGCAGAGTGCTTTTTAACCTGCAATTCGAACTCGTTATCATTAAATACCGAAGATAGTGAATGCGCATAAGGTTCTGCTAGAAATTCAACACAGTTTGTGTCTGCCAATTCTTTAAAACTATCTATAACTTCGGGTGCATATTGTTCTAATTGTTCAATAGCTGCTCCTGAAATTGAAAATCCACAACGGAATTTTCCTCCTGACGTACGAATCAAATTGGCAATTATGCGGTTAGCAGGTAAATAAGATTTATCGGCTAATTCTCTAATCTGTTGTTCTGTACCAAAATCATCATAATAATAGTGGTCTTTCCCAATTTCAAAAAACCGATAGCGGCGTAGTGCGTAAGGTACGTGTACTTGAAAATAAAAACAAATATTTTTCATATTGTATGGTTTTGTTTGTTATCTACCTGTAACTCTATTATAAATACTGCGGACTTTTAATCCTGCTTTATCCCATGTGATTGCATTAACTTCTTTTATGCCCTCATCACTTAGTGTTTTGTATATTGAAGAATATTCAACAATAGCATAAATAGCGTCCGCCATTGCATCAATATCCCAATAATCTGTTTTAATTGCGTGTTCTAATATTTCAGCACATCCTGATTGCTTAGATATAATTGATGGTGTACCAACCTGCATTGCTTCAAGTGGTGAGATTCCAAAAGGTTCTGATACTGAAGGCATTACATAAACGTCACTATTAGCAAGCATTTGATGAACCTCAGATCCCTTTAAGAATCCCGGAAAGTGAAAGCGATCTGCAATACCACGAGATGCAGCTAAATCTATCATTGCTTGCATCATATCACCATTCCCAGCCATTACAAAGCGAACATTCTTGGTACGTTGCAATACTCTATATGCAGCCTCTACAAAATATTCAGGTCCCTTCTGCATGGTAATACGTCCAAGAAATGTAACTAATTTGTCTTTTCTTTCTTCCTTTTTAAAATGTTCTACATTTGGAACAGGGTCTACTGCGTTATGTACTGTTGTTACTTTGTCGGGATGTTGGTGGTATTTTTCAATTACAGTATTTCTAGTTAAATTGCTTACACATATTATGTGATCAGCAATATCCATGCCACGTTTTTCAATATTATATACAGTAGGATTGACATTACCTCTACTGCGGTCAAAATCAGTTGCATGTACGTGAATTACCAGTGGTTTACCTGATATTTGCTTTGCAAAAATTCCTGCCGGATATGTAAGCCAATCGTGTGAGTGTATTACGTCAAATTCTAAACTATGAGCTAATACTCCTGCAACTGCTTCGTAATTGTCGATTTCTTGAATCAAGTTATCAGGATAGCGTCCGGAAAAATCTATGCAGCCTAATTCATTTGTTACAATGCGTCTAAAGTCATAATATATGTGGTCACGATACCAGAAATATTCATTAGGATGCATGATTCGGCCAATGCGTTCATTAACGTGGTCCCAAGAATTATCTTTTCTGACAACCGGCACATTGCATGCTCCTATAAGTTTTAAAAAACTTTGGTCTTCATCTCCGTATGGCTTTGGAATTACAAAGGTAATTTCTAAGTTATCTTGTACCGACATTCCTCTCGTCAGTCCATAGCTGGCAGTTCCCAACCCTCCTAAAATGTGCGGTGGAAACTCCCACCCAAACATTAGTGCTTTCATATTGCTAATATATCCATTTAACGCAAGTTTTTTAGGCTTCGTTATATTGTTTTAATAAGGTTAAGGTACGTATTATTTCTGCTACAGTTGGTGCAAATGACATTGCACCATGTCCTTTATATGGAGGATTTCCATCGTACAATTCAGATAGTGTACCAATGCATAATTTTTTCATTTCTGCCTCCATACCTATCATCATTCGTTCAACAAATGAAATACCGCTTTGTTTGTGTACGATTAAATATGCTTCTGCGTATGCACCGGTTGTCCAGGGCCAAACAGGTCCATTGTGATAATTGCGGTCTCGCTCTTGCATTCCTCCAATGTAATTCGGTCTGTAATAACCACTTTTAGGGCTTAAGCTTCTTAAACCTTTACTTGTAAGAAGCTCACGTGTACAAATGTCTAAAACAGATTTTTTTTGATATTTGTCTAATGGAGAAAATGGTAGAGATACTGCAAATATCATATTTGGACGAACCTCTACATCATGTTCACTGCCATTCACAAAATCGTATAAATAGATACCATTCCAGAATGTTTGAATGAACGTCGCTTTTACTTTTGATGCTAGTGATTCGTACTCTTTTTGTGATTTATTATCCTTTAGCCGATTAGAATATTCAGCAATAAAGCATAAAGCATTATACCATAGAGTATTTGTTTCAACTATATAACCTGTTCTAGGTGTAATCGGTTTGTTGTTTTCGGTAGCATTCATCCATGTCATAGGAATGTTTCGACCATCTACATACAATAAACCATTATCATGCAAATAAAGATTTGGGTGTTTCTGACGAATGATGAACTGCATTATCTCATTGCAAATATCACCATATTTTTGGTACATATCTTCTTTTGATTCATATATCCCGTATTGTTGTATTGACCATATAAACCACAATAAAGCATCAGGAGCATCAATTTGTTCGATTAACTCGGAACTTTCACCGTTTATCAGTTTTTGAATTTCTCTTATAGCTGTTCTGATTATTGATTCAAATCTATCTGGCCTGCCGATGCATAGTGTAGCACCTGGTAAAGAAACAAATTCGTCTCTTGCACGCGTGTTGAACCAAGGATAACCCGCTAATAAGTAATCTCCATCCTCTTGTTTTTTGTAAAACTGTTGTGCTGCGTTTTTAAGGCAGTTAAACATGTCTGTACGTGGGTTCCTTTTTGCAAGTTCTTCTTCCCAAATGTTTTTAAGTGTTTTAGGCGATGCTTCAGATAAACCTGCAGTAAAGAAAATTGATTCGCCTTTTTTTATTGGCATTTCGAAATACCCCGGAACAATAAGATCTTCTTCATATTCGTATCCTCTTTCTTGCTCTTTGTTATATGATAAATTTTCGTACCAATAAGGTTTATGAACATATTCTGCTTTTTTAGAGAATTGCATAAACAAATGAGGATATTGTGGATACAATTGGCATTTAATACCATTATTCACGTCTTCATAATTTGTATTTGCAGCATTATTTTTCTTTGAAAGATTGTTTACACTTCTAAAAGCAAGGAATGGTTTAAATCTTATTATTGTAGGAGAGTGTGCTTCGATAAGAGTGTATTTTGTGATGATGCGTGGCTCAAAAGAAACCATCATTCTTTCTTTCGATATAATAACACCGCCCACTCTATAAACGGTTTTTGAAATCAGTTCACAACTAAATTCGCGTATGTATTTGTGCCCGTTTGGATTGAAATGCTGACCCGAATATTCGTGTACTCCCAAATTAAATTCGGCTTTGTGTTGAATTATTGTTTCATCCAACGAAGAGAGCAAAACGTGATTGTTTTTGTCAATATCCGGAAGCGGGACTACTAATTGTCCGTGATATTTACGCGTGTTACAATCAACAATAGTAGTGCTGTTGTATGCACCTGAGCGATTGGTGCGGAGCATCTCTTTTGTTAAAGATTTTTCCAGATTGGAGAGTACTGTCTTGTCAAAATTCAGGTAATTCATATGTTGAAAATTTGCAATCGTTTGCAAAAATAATATAAAAAAACTATAAATCAAAGCATTTATAAAACAAAAAATACGTCATTTTTTTATTTTAATTGCTTTGATCATGCGGTTTGCGCCTGATAAATCATTTTTCATTATGCAATTAAAATTATATGATTCAAACACTTTTAAAGTCTCATTACCTAAGTAGCGATTAATTTCTACATATATTGAACCATTGTCATTTAAGTGTGAAATCGCAAATTTTGCGATTTCATCGTAAAAAACCAAAGAATTTTCGTCTGATACAAATAGTGCTAAGTGCGGTTCATATTTTAAGACATTTTCTTCCATATCAGATTTTTCGCATTCGCGAACGTAGGGTGGGTTACTTACTATTATATCATATTTGTTTTGTAATTTATTTGCAAAATTCAAAATATCAGCACATAATAATTGTAGTTTTACATTATTAAATTCTGCATTTTGTTGTGCAATTTGCAGAGCTTCTTTAGAAATATCAAGAGCAGTAACTGTTGCATTAGAAAAAAACTTAGCTAGAGACACACCGATACATCCACTTCCGGTTCCTATGTCGATAATGCTAAGTTTTTGATTATTATCGATGTCTTTTTTTATCCAATCAACCAGTTCTTCTGTTTCAGGTCGAGGAATCAGAACATGTTTATTGAGTTTAAATTTAAGACTTAGAAATTGAGTTTCCTCTAAAATATATTCAATAGGTTCGTTTTTTTGTAGGCGATTAGCAATACTTTTCATTTCTGCTGTTTGTTTATCGCTAAAATCAGTATCTTTGCGAAAGTAGGTATCTTGTTTGGGTATGCAGCAAACATGTTCCATACTTGTTCTGTAAAATATACCAATCTCGTTAGGGTTGTAAATATCCTTTAGAATATTATTAAAATAGGTTTTTATATTTTCCATATCGCAAAGCTACAAAAAAATGTATTTGGAAAATGAAAAAAAATATATGCGAAGATGTTTCCAATTATCCAAACTTGGAATTGGAAAGGTTGCTCCTAATCCAATGGTTGGTTGTGTTATTGTACATAACGACAAAATCATAGGAGAAGGCTTTCATAGGCAATTTGGTCAATCACATGCTGAAATAAATGCTTTAAATTCTGTTGCTGACAAGTCTTTACTAAAGGATTCGGTTTTGTATGTTAATCTTGAGCCCTGTTCTCATCATGGAAAAACTCCTCCATGCGCTTTGCGATTAATAAATGAAGGAGTCAAGAAGGTTGTGGTTTGTAACTTAGATCCGAATCCCAAGGTAGCCGGTAGAGGTATTGCTATGTTGCGTGATGCAGGTATTGAAGTCTCTGTAGGCCTTCTTGAAGAAGAAGGTTGGATATTAAACAGGAGTTTTTTTACTTATCACACAAAACATCGTCCGTATGTTATTTTAAAATGGGCTCAAACTACAGATGGTTATATTGATGGAATCGAGGAAAAACCTTTACTTATATCATCAAATATAACAAAGGCTTTGGTTCATCAAATGAGAGCTGAGGAAATGGCAATTTTAGTTGGTACTAAAACAGCCTTAAAGGATAATCCGAAACTTCACACACGCCGTTGGTACGGGAAGGATCCTTTAAGAATAGTAGTTGACAGAAACTTGAGCATTCCAAGTAATTATCATTTATATGATGGCTCAGTTTCAACTATTATATACAATTCAATTAAGAGCGATAATAATTGTTTGGTACAACTTGATTTTAAGTTAGATATTATTCCTCAAATATTGGCTGATTTATATGAGAGAGGTATTCAGTCATTAATAGTTGAGGGCGGAAAATTTACTTTGGATTGTTTTATCAAAGGGAAGTTTTATGATGAGGTTCAGATAGAGGAATCTCCTGTTAAATGTTGTTCGGGAGTTGCTGCTCCAATGATATCAATTCCTGATGATGCTTATATTGAAATGTATGGGAATCACAAAATAGTGAGTTTTAAATCAAAATAATGGATTTATTACAAGTTTTATATTATGTGTTGTTTGCTGCCTATTGGATTTTGGTAATTTCAAGTGTTTCGGTAGTGCTGCTTGAAAACAAAAATCCGGTAAGAACAACTGCGTGGATTCTGGTATTGACGACTATTCCTTTCCTTGGATTGTTGTTTTATATTGTTTTTGGTCGTAGTTATCATAGACAAAGTAGATTGTCACGCAAAACAAAGGCGAAGATTCAAATTTGTATGAATCCGGCAATAGCTAGAACTGAATTGGTAACACACAATAAGATAGTAAAAAAACATGCTCATTTAATCAAACTATTAGAAACTTCTTCAGAAGCGAAGTTGTTTGCAAACAATAATGTTGAGATATTTACAAATGGTAAGAAACTGTTCGCAGATATGATTAAGGACATTGAAAATGCGACCAATCATATTCATGCAGAATATTATATAGTTGAAACAGATAAGACAGGTAATAGATTTAAAGATGCTTTAATTAAGAAGGCTCGTGAGGGTGTAGAAGTTAGGCTTATTTACGATGATATAGGTAGCTGGAGACTTAAGTATTTTACAATTAAAGAAATGCAGGATGCCGGAATTAAGTTGCAATCTTTCTTTAAACTTAGGTTCCCTTATTTTACAAACAAGCTAAATTATAGGAATCACCGAAAGATTCTGATTATTGACGGCAAAATAGGATATCTTGGAGGATTTAATATAGCGGATAGGTACACAGATGGACTTGATTGGGGAATCTGGAAAGATACACATATTAGATTTGAAGGTGATGGTGTTGCAGGTCTGCAGAATATATATCTTACAGATTGGTTGTATGTTACACAGAAATTACATCAAACACCTAGATTTTTCCCCATTTCATCGTGCGAAAGTAACACTTCAATACAAGTTGTCGGCAGTGGACCTGATACAGATTGGCAAAGCATTATGCAAGGCTTTTGTTATGCAATTAATGATGCTAAAAATTATATCTATATTCAAACTCCCTATTTTCTGCCCAACGAAAGTATATTAACCGCCATAGAATCTGCAGCAATGCGAGGTATAGATGTTCGTTTGATGATACCATTTCGTTCTGATTCTCGAATATCATACGAAGCATCTCTATCATATATGGCAGAAATATTGAGTGCCGGTGTTAAAGTATTTCAGTACAAAAAAGGTTTTATTCATGCTAAGACTATAGTAATTGATGATGAAGTTGCTATTATAGGTTCTGCAAATATGGATTTTCGTAGTTTCGAACAGAATTTTGAAGTCAGTGCTTTTATTTATGATGAAGAGAAGAGTGTTGAATTGAAGAAAATATTTATTGTTGATGAAAAATCTTGCAGAAAACTAACACTTTGGAAGTTGAGTAAAACACCTAGATTCCGTAAAGTGATAAGGTCTATAGCACGTTTATTTAGTCCTGCCTTATGAGACGTATATTTTTGATAGGTTATATGGGAGCCGGAAAGACTACTTTTGGCAGGCAATTAGCTTTTAACTTAGGTTTGTCTTTTATTGATACTGATGTTTATATAGAGAATAAGTATCACAAGACTGTTTCATCTTTGTTTGCGGAAAAAGGTGAGTCGAAGTTTCGTATACTTGAGCGTAAAATATTAGAAGAAATATCTAAGTTCGAAGATGTTGTTATAGCAACAGGAGGTGGAATGCCTTGTTTCTATGATAATATAGATTATATGAATAATAATGGTATTACTATTTTTTTGCAAGTCCCTGATTCGGAACTTGCAAAACGTTTATCTTTAGCAAAATTTAATAGGCCGCTTCTTATAGATAAGAACTATGATGAAATCTTTTCTTATGTAAGTTCAATGCTTACAAAGCGATTACCATTCTACCAAAAAGCCAAGTATACTGTTGATGCCTCAAACAATAAAGTTGTCGATAAAATGGCTCAAATTTGCGCTCAGATGGATTAAAAAGAGAATGTGGCACCAATCATTCCATTTATGCCAAAGTTCCTATATCCGTAGTATTTATCGGCTTGAATATTTATTAGATTCTTTCCATTGGCAAATACACTCAACCAATCTAGTGCTTTGTACGAAACATAAATGTTAAGATCGTGTATATCTGTCATCGGAACCGCATCTGTTCCTACCCGAGCGAATCTTCCGCCAAGGAAGTTATAAGACAATCCGATTTGCCATTTTTCTTTGATAGTATAGTTTGCTTCCAATTTAATTTCCCATGCCGGTTTTTGCCATGCGAATTGATTATCAGTTACACCCCAATAGTTGTATTTTCCGACTAAACTTACATTTAGATTCTTTATATAATCGAAATATAGTCCGGCTTCAATTGATACCTTGTTGGTTGTATTTTCGTAAGTAACATCAAAAGTATTATAGTAATTCCCATTTATAGTATCATTTACGTAATAATATTGATCTAATATAAGACTATAGTCAAATCCTAAATCAAACAGAAGTCCTTCCATAATGTTTACCTTCATTCCAAATGAAATATTTAGCGGCGTATATGTCGGCTCTATATTTAAAAGCGGTTTTATATATGGGTTTTCTTTAATTATATTTGGATATGTATTTTCTACAAAGCTACCTTTAATACCTGTATACAAATGAAATAATCCCGGAACTAATCCAAAGCGGCCTTCAATATTTGCAGAACCTGTAACGGGACGTTTTGTAGCTTCTGCTGCTAAAATATATAAATTACCACCAATCTTTAAATCCCATGTTTTACCAATCAATTTATAGTACGGCATTATAGAGATTAAGCATCCTGCCTCCGATTTATGAGTACCTGTACTTTCTTCTGTAATGCCTTTAATATTTGTATCTATATCAATGTCGGTACCCAATTCGCCGTTGCCAACTTCGCCTCCTAATTCAGCTTTAACAAGTATACAATTATTACTGACTCCGAAATTACGTCCGAAGTAATCATAGCCTAATGTTGTGTTATATTGAAATGCTTTTTTCGTATTTGTAGAGAATAGATTAAAGTTAAGGCCAACTGTAGTATAAGTTCCTATTGTATCTTTAATAGGGTCATTAATTAAGGGTACTGTAGATTTGCCGTAGTAATCAAACCCATTATATGAAAAATCCAATGCAGAATTCAATCTGGCATCTCTAAATTGAGATTCAAATGTTACATTTGCTGATGTATTTTGTGTCATTGCGCGTGGAACAGTTCCATCTTCCAATCTTATGTTGCTCCAATTTGATAAATGTTTAAGGTTTACATCTAACAAATATTTATCTCCTTGTAAAAGTGGGTAATAGAACTCGCCTAGTACTTGCCAATAAAATCCTAAACCGGCTTTAAATATGCCTTTTTTAATATCTGCAGTTTCAGAATTTTCATACTGTTCAGCTTTTAATTTATCAGGTGTAGTATTAACTTCTTCTGCTTTTGACCATGTTGAATATGTTACGGATGGTTGCTCAGGCGTATATTCTTCTTTTGGTGGAACAGGGCTTATTTTATTTACTTCGATGCTAGTTGGGTCGTATGCCTTTTCAACCGTAACATTACGTGTAATTGATTCTGTTCCGCTTGCTGCTGTTTGTCCATAAGCAGGTATTGCTGCCATGGCGCATAAACAAGTGATTAATTTAAGGGCTTTCATATTAATTGTTTGATACGGTTTCATTTTCGTGTTTTTCAATTATTTCTAAACGTTCGGCGATTGCTTTCTTAATATCTTCGTCTGCTTCTGTATAATTATCTTGTAAACTAAGCAGGTACTGTTTCGCTTCAAAATAATTTTCGTTTTCAATATAGATGTCAGAAAGAAGTATGAATGATTTCGCTAACCAATAGGTATGTGGCGTTCCTTTGTCTATAAAATCGAATATTTCTTTTTCAGCCTCATCATTTTTGCCGTTAATCTTATAAGTTTCAGCCATCAGATATTTAGCTTCTGCCCCATATTCGTTGCGAGTATCTTTTGCTAAAGTCTTTATATCTGTTTCTGCTTCTTGGCGTCTGTCTGTATTTATATACGATTTCATTCGCTTGTAGATAACCTCAAGCATTAGTTCTGCATCGGTTCCATATTGTTCTGCTATGCGGTTTGCTGCATCAATAGTTTCTTGATAATTATTAATTATGTATGAACAACGCATAATACCAATGCTTGCAGCTTTTTTATTATCCTTATTGCCAAGCTCGTATAATTTTGAGAAATACTTTAATGCTTCTTCATGTTTATTTTCATCGTAACTAATAGCAGCAGCTCTTACTAATGTTTCTTCTATATTCGGGTTCTTTGGATTGTCAATCAAACTAACGTACAATGACAAAGCAGTGTTTTTGTCATTTTGACGATAGTAGCAACTTGCCATGTAATATTGTGCTAAAGCATTATATTTACCTTCCGGATATGTATTAATGTATTTTGTAAAACTGTTTATTGCTTCTGCCAACTCGTCTCTGAAGTAGACTTTTTCAGCTGCTTTGTACATAAGTGAATCGGCTTGTATTGAAGAACCGCGTCCCAATGATTTTGCAAGACCTGTGTACTCTTCTACTCTATTTGCCTCTACTAATATACTTTCTAATGTTGAAAGTGAAGTTTCTGATTCTTCCGTATTAGGATATTCAGATATAATGCTCTTGTATGTACCAACTGCCTTATCTGTTTCGCCTCCGTTATATTGCAACATGGCAATTTGAAGTTTTGATTTCCGTACAATAGGATTAGTTTTTGGATATTCTTTACTTATAAGATTGAAGGTTGCAATTGCATCTGCATTATTATCAATAGCGACATAAGTGCGTCCTATCTCGTATAATGCGTCATCAGCCCATTCTGATTTCGGATAGTCGGCGATAAGACTTTGCATAATAGTAATTTTCTGATTGTAGTCTTTTTGTAAACCACATACGAAGCCTTTCTGGTATAACGAATAATCTGTCCCTTGTATCTTGATACCATATTGGCAAGCTTGTTCGTATGCATTTTTTGCTTGATCAAATTGTCTGTTTTGGAAATAACAATCACCAATTCTGTTGCATGCATCAACCAACATAGCTTTATCTTCGCTTTCTAAATTGATGAACTTACGGAACCACAGGTTTGCTTCTTTGTAATCATTTAGTTTAATGTATACATAGCCTAAATTGTAATGAGCCAAAGCGTATTCATCACCATTCTTACTGCCTATTTTATTTAAGTATGTTTCGTAACTTTTCTTTGCCTCAGCGTATTTTTTCATCTTATACATGCACTCTCCATACCAAAAATAGCTTCTTGCTGTAATTTCATAATTATATGATTTATTGTTGATTATAGTCTCAAAGTTTTTTGCTGCAGCTCCATATTTACGATTTGCCACTGCTGTTGTTCCCATTCCGAAAAGAACTCTTTGTTCAGCTTCCTTAATAGCAGGATTGTCACTTTTAATATTTTGTATTGATTGATATGCTGCATTATAGTTTTTGGTGGTGAGGTATACATTTAGTAAATATTCGTATACTTTCGGAACGTATTGAGATTTAGGGAAATCTTTCAAGAATCTTTCGAAAGCAACTACAGATTCGTTAAATGGTGAGAAAGACATCTCGTAAGTAACTAAGGCGTAGTTATAGAGTGCATCTTCTTGGATTCCGGAGTCAAATTTGTATCTTGCTGCAGCTTCAAATGCCATACGTGCGTTCTTTTTGTCGCCTAGTTTGATGTAAGCCATTGCAATATGGAAGTAACTGTTTTGTGTGAGTACATCTTCCTTACTAGTTACTTTTGATAGGTATCCAATTGTATTCTTAAAATCGTCTGTCTTATATGCCGATATTCCTAACATATACCAATCTTCACGACTTATTTTCTTTGTATCTGTTTTGTATGCAGACAAGTATTCTAGTGCATCAGCGTAATTTTGTGTTTTAAAGCTGCATGCACCAAGTAGGTGTTTGATTTCATTAATATTTTTATTCTTTTTTTCCTTGTCTAACAGCGATTTTCCATAGGTTTGTAATTCACTGCAACGATCCATTTTATAAAGGCATTGGCATATTATATATGGTGTTGTTGTTTGGAAATCAGGATCCTTTTCAACTGTTTTTAGATATTCGTATGCTGTTTCATAATTTCCCAAACGATATTGCGAAAATCCATAGTAATATCTTGCAGCTTGACTGAATTTGTTTTCCGGTTTTTTGAGTAGTTGCTGTAGTTCGTATGCTGCTTTTTCGTAACTCTCTTGTTTTACGTATGCATATCCTTTATAAAAGAGTAGTTCCAAAAATTCCTCTTCATCTAATTGTGCGGTCTTTATTTGTTCAAAATGCTTAATCGCCGGTTTATATTTACCTGCCTCAAACTCAAGAATACCAATGTATAAATGGATGCGTTCATTGTCTGTAGAATATGGATATCTGGCTTGATATGCTTCTAATTTTGATTGTGCATCATCCTTTCGAAGTATGTACGAAGAAATTGCTATATAATATTTAGCTTGTCTAAGTTCTTCTGATTCGGCATTCGGATTAGTTTTTAAATACTCCTCTAAGTACCGTGTAGATGCAGAGTAATTTTTTTCGGTGAAAAATGATTGCCCTTCAGAAAATAGGCGATGTTGTGTGTTATCGAATGGTGATCTTTGTGCAATACATGGAGTAAGACTTCCGCACATAAGAGCCAAAACAACGAAACGGCTGATGTATCTCATTACAAAATATGATTTTAGTACATAATATTCAAACGAATATTGATGCAATTTATTATCTTAAAACCTAATAGTATTATTATAACGACCACAAAGATAATTAATTTATCGTTGCATTTTTGTTGAGTATTTAAAAATTTGTGCATGTCGCCACAGTTTGTGAATTCATCCATTCATAGAGGCATTTTTTTAAATAAATCCAAAAATTATGCATAAATACACACAAGTGAAATATTTAAAACAAATTTGTATCTTTGGACTCGTAAAATTTACTATATGAAAACATACACAAGTGTTGCCAATCTAGGCAATTTACAGACAGCTTTAAAGGAAGCCTTTGAAGTAAAATCCAACCCATACAAATGGGATACCTTAGGTAAAAACAAAACCTTGTTGATGGTGTTTTTTAATTCGAGTTTGAGAACTCGTCTGAGTACTCAGAAAGCGGGAATGAATTTAGGAATGAATACCATAGTATTGGATGTAAATGCAGGTGCTTGGAAACTTGAAACAGAAAGAGGTGTTATTATGGATGGTGATAAACCTGAGCATTTACTCGAAGCCATTCCGGTAATGGGTAGTTATTGTGATTTGATAGGAGTGCGTTCATTTGCAGGATTGGAAAATAAGAAATTCGATTACGAGGAAACTATTTTAAATCAGTTCATTAAATATTCAGGTAAACCGGTATTTAGTATGGAGTCTGCCACATGTCATCCTTTGCAGGCTTTTGCCGACTTAATTACAATCGAACAATATAAAGAAAAGTCAAGGCCTAAGGTCGTATTAACATGGGCTCCTCATCCAAAAGCATTGCCGCAAGCTGTTCCTAACTCTTTTGCTGATTTTATGAACGCTGCTGATGTAGATTTTGTAATTACTCATCCAAAGGGATATGAATTGGCCGAACAGTTTGTACGCGGAGCAAAAGTAGAATACGATCAACGTAAAGCATTTGAGGGTGCCGATTTTATATATGCAAAAAATTGGTCTGCTTATGCTGATCCTAACTATGGCAAAATATTGAGTAAAGATATGTCATGGACAGTTGACACTGAAAAAATGAGTTTGACTAATAATGCATTTTTTATGCATTGCTTGCCTGTTCGTAGAAATATGATTGTAACTGATGATGTTATTGAGAGTCCGCGTTCTTTAGTGATACCTGAGGCTGCAAATCGTGTGATATCTGCTCAAACAGTAATAAAGAGAATGCTAGAATCATTGTAACTGTATAGTAAGTCTTAGTTTATAAATTTGCAATAAATCATAAAAATAAGGGGCTTACATCAAATGTAAACCCCTTATTTTTATAGTTATAATACTTATGCTTCAATTGCATTTTGTATGTTTACGGCAATCTCTTTGAACTCTGCGTCTGTTAATTTGAGTTTTGGATTTGAAAACAACATATCCGATTCTTTTTGAATTGGAATCAGATGAATGTGTGCATGAGGAACCTCTAATCCGATAACCGCTTCGCCCACCTTCTTGCATGGGTATGCTTTTTTGATTGCATTAGCAATGATTTTTGCAAAAATATGTATGCCCGCTAAATCTTCATCCGATAAATCAAACATATAATCTACTTCTTGTTTTGGAATTACAAGAGTATGACCCTTAACTAATGGGTTAATATCGAGAAATGCAAAGTATTTATCGGTTTCGGTAACCTTATAACAAGGAATTTCACCGGCTACTATTTTACTAAATATACTTGCCATATAATTGTGTTTTAGAATCCCGTTTCTAATATTTCAAATTCAATAATGCCTGAAGGAGCCTCAACCGTTACGTGGTCGCCTTTTTTCTTGCCTATAAGTGATTTAGCAATAGGTGTGCTTATTGCCATTTTAAACTCGCGTATATTAGCCTCTGCCTCAGACACTAAGGTGTATGTCATTTTTTGGCTAGTTTTGACATTCTTAATTGTAACTTTGCTAAGGATTTGTATCCCACCATCGCCCATATGACTTTCATCTATTATGCGAACATTTGAGACTGTTGTCTTTAATTGAGCGATTTTTAACTCGAGAAGTCCTTGTGCTTCACGAACAGCATCATATTCGGCATTTTCTGATAAGTCTCCTTTGTCGCGAGCTTCAGCAATCTGCCTTGAGATTTTTGGGCGTTCTACTGATTCAAGTCGGTTGATCTCTTCCATAAGTTTCTTGTAACCTTCTTCGGTCATGTAATTTAGTGTTGCCATAATGTATTAAATAATTGTTTTTTTTTGTATTGTCAGATAAAACAAGAAGAATCCCGATTCGTAAACCGGGACTCTCCTTTGTATGTTTGGCAAAGATAAGTGAAGTTGTACGAATAAACAAACAATATTGTTGATTTATTTTTTTTACCAGGTAAGCTATCTTGTTATTAGTTAGCTGTTTTAATTCTCCGAGAATCTCTAATCAAATAGAAAACCGAATCCTAGTGCATTGAGTAGTTTTAAAATAAACAAGGAGAGCACAGATGTTCTCTCCTTGTTTAACCTAAACCTTAACTATGAAAAAATCTTTTCGATTCTCTCTCGACAAAGGTATAATGTTTTTATTAATTTGCAAACGATTGCGACTATTTTATTTTACTATTAACGAAGTTTAACGAAAACGTTTGTGTAAACGTTTAAAAAAACGATTAATGGAGTCTAATCTCGTAAATGTGTTCATACGAATTATAAACTACTTCTAAGGCTTGACGTGTCTTTCTATTCTTTTTCTTATACTTTTTGTTTGATAGTTTTTATTTTCTGTTTATACAAATAATAAACAACTGTAAGTAAGGTAACTGCTGACATGCAAAATATGTAATTACCTATAACCATATAAAGCATAGGTAATAAAATGGCGGTGCTATTAGCTATAAAATGCAACACAATGCAAGCTCCAAGATTTTTTGTCTGATAATACACCCACGATAAGTATATACCAAGCGCGATTGCGACTGCTATTACTGCTATTTCGGAGGGACTAAAGTGTAAAAGACCGAAAAAAACACCTGTAATTAAAATACTCAACCATTTGGAATAGCGGCTGCTAAGTCCTTTAAGAAGGATTTCTCTAAACAAGAATTCTTCAAATATAGGAGCAAATGTAATAGCGCCCAAGATTATATATATATTATCAGGTGTGTACGCATGGTTTGTAATGTTTCGATACAGTTGAGCAATAGGAAATGCTATACAGACATGAAAAACAAAAGGAAAAGCAGCTAATGCCTTAATATTTTTTACATGCCAAAAATCAAGATTCGGCTTAATATTTTGCGATTTTAATTTCTCTATAATTAAAAAGATTGTTATCAAACAAGGGATAATTATAAAATTGATCAAGGACAGTTTATATTCCATGCTATTATCAGTCATCTTTGGGGAATAAAGTATGAAATCTTGTATAGGTAGAGTTAGCAATATGGTTACCACCAAGATTAATATAAAATAGATTAACCTACTGGGAAAGATATAGTGTTTGTTTGAATCCATTTGTGTTAATATTAATTTCTTCATTCGTTTTTTTTCGGCGTAAATGTAATTACATCAAACGATATAAAAAAATACTTTTTTGCTACATTCTTCATTATTTGGTAAATCAAAAGATTAACTTAGAAACTAAACTATGTCTGTGGTTTCGCATAAAAAGCGTAAATTTGCGCACATTTTTAACGAAAAAATAATATGGAAAACCAAAATGGCAAACCAACGGACTATGCATCCGCCATATTTGCTAACGAAAAAAAATTGTTTCTTGAAACTTATGGTTGCCAAATGAATTTGGCTGATAGCGAAGTAGTCGCAGCGGTTATGCAAATGGCAGGTTATGTAATTACTGAAGATATATCCGAAGCGGATGCTATCTTTATAAATACCTGTTCCATTCGCGACCATGCAGAGCAAAAAGCTTTATCGCGTTTGGAGTTTTTCCAGTCACTAAAGAAAAAAAATAACAAACTTATAGTTGCAGTATTAGGATGCATGGCAGAAAGGATAAAAGAGGATCTTTTATCAAGAAAAGTCATAGACATGGTAGTTGGGCCGGATGCGTATCTGGATTTGCCAAACTTAATTGCATCTGTTGAACAAGGGAGCAGAGTTGTAAATGTAGAATCATCAGTTATTGAAACCTACAAAGATGTAATACCAAGTCGAATCGGCCATAATACAATATCAGGTTTTGTATCAATAATGCGCGGTTGCAATAACTTTTGTTCGTATTGTATTGTACCATATACACGCGGTAGAGAGAGAAGTCGTCCATACCAAAGTATATTAAATGAAGTTTTCGATTTAAAAGAAAAAGGATATGAAGAATTGACATTGTTAGGGCAAAATGTAAATTCATATAACTTTGAAGGTATGGAATTTGCGGAATTACTCGACAAACTAGCTGGAGAAGTGCCTGATATGCGAATTCGTTTTACAACTTCACATCCTAAAGACATGGATGAAAAAATGGTAAAAACAATTGCTAAACATCATAATCTATGTAAGCACATACATTTGCCGGTTCAATCAGGTAGTAATCGAATATTGCAACTAATGAATAGAAAATATACACGTGAGTGGTACTTAGATAAAATTGCAATGATTCGTAAACATATTCCTGATTGTGGTATTACGACAGATTTATTTACCGGTTTTCATTCAGAGACAGAAGAGGATCATGTTCAGACCCTATCATTAATGCGCGAAGTGAGCTTTGACAGTGCATTTATGTTTAAGTATTCGGAGCGTGAAGGCACCTACGCATCTAAGCATTTGCCGGATAATGTGCCGGAAGAAATAAAAGTAAAACGTTTACAAGAAGCGATAGATTTGCAACTGCAATTATCTCTTCAAAGCAATGAAAATGACGTTGGTAAACAATTCGAAGTTTTAGTTGAAGGGTATTCTAAACGTTCGCGTGAACAGCTTTTTGGCAGAACATCACAAAATAAAGTAGTTTTATTTGATAAAGGCAATGTTAAGATAGGTGATTATGTGATAGTTGAAGTTGAAAAAGCATCTCCGGCAACTTTATTTGGCTCAATTTTAACAAATGAAATTGAAAAATAAGCATTTTTCTTCTTTTGTGTTGAAAATATGATGTTTATATACCATTAATGTTTTATATTTGCCCCAAAATCTATTAAAAAAGCAAGCATGAAAAAAGTTTTGACACTAATTACGGTTCTTGCGTTTGGTTTTACCTTAGCATTTGCTGCTGAAAATCCGGCAACGGCATCTTCTCAGTCAAAAGGTGGATTAAACGACTTTAAGGACTTCACTCATTGGTCTCTATCAATAAACGGAGGTATGTCTCAGTTTGATGGTGACGTGACACAAAAATATAATGATATTTTTTCTCAGTCTTCTGTTTCGTGGACAGTTGGATTGGATGTTGAATACACATGGAATCCATATTGGGGTTTGATTGCACAATTCCAATATATGCCATTTATGGGAACAACAAATACAACCGATTATGGTAATAATACTTTTATCGGTAATATGTATGACCCATCTCTTATGGCTTCATTAAACCTTTTGAACTTGTTCGGGCAATATCGTAGCACTTGGAAATGGGGATTTTATTTGAATGCCGGTTTGGGTCTAACTTTTTACGATGTGCAAACAACTCCTGTTGCGGGTTCTCCAATAGGAACTATCGAACAAGCTGCAATAGATAAGGCTACTAAAGCAGGTAAAACGCCTGAAGAAATAGCACAAATAGCAGCAGAGGCTGGTCCTCGTGATATAAAAGATGGTATGGCAATAGGTTTTCCTGTAGGATTAAACGTTGAGTACAACTTCAACAAGCATATTGCTTTAGGTTTGAACGCACATTATCGTTTCCATAATAAAGATTATTTTGAAGGAGAAGCATACACCAAGGGTGTTATGAATGATGGTGAATTTACAGCTACTTTAAATTTCCGTGTAAAGTTTGCTCCTAACAAAAAAGAAGGCGGCCATATGCGTAATATAAGTCCTTTTGCTTATCGTGAATTAAAAACCGGCGACAAAAACTTTCAAGATCAATTGGACAGTTTAAAAAGACGTGTAACTGCTGTTGAAGATACTCTTAGCAATAATGTTCTACCACGTATAGCTGCTTTAGAGGCTCAACAAGCAACCAGACCTGATGGTGATGGTGATGGAGTTCCTGATTTCCGTGATCGTGAACCTAATACTCCACAAGGCTCTTTCGTAAACTATTGGGGTGAAAGTATTCCACAAGAGATTATGCAATCAGCAAAATGTTGCGAAGAGGTTAGAGGCGTATTAGCTGCAATGGGTGCTGGCATTGATTACGATATGTCTGTGTATTTCCCATTCGACAAATATTATTTGACTAATGTTGCTAAGAGCAATGTAGCAAAAGCTGCTCAGAAATTAAAAGAAGATCCTGAGTTGCAAGTTGAATTGCGTGGCTATTGCGATTTCCCTGGAAGTGGTGATTACAATATGAAGTTAAGTAGTAATCGTGTTGAAACAGTTAAGAAAGAGTTGGTTGAAAAATATGGTATAGATGCTTCCAGAATTTCTCTAACTCCAAAGGGAAAAATGCAGAATCCTCCAATGAAAGAATATAAGAATCGTCGTTGCGACTTTTATTTTCATAAATAGATTTTAGTTCAAAACCATAAAAAGCCCTTGTAGTTAATCGCTATAGGGGCTTTTTTTATAATTGAAGATATGATAGTAAAAAATCACATTCAAAAAGATGAGTTTGCAAAATTGATAGGAATTGAAATCCTTGAGGCTTATAACGGATATGCAAAGATGAGAATGCCAATAACTAAGAATCATTTAAATGGTCTGGGTTCTGTTCAAGGAGGTGCTTTATTTACTTTGGCTGATTATACAATGGGGGCGGCTTCAAATTCGATGGGCGGTGAATGCGTTACATTGAATGCGCAAATAGATTATTTCAGAGGCAAATCTGAAGGTGTTTTAGTATCTGTTGCAAAACCTGTAAAACAAGGTAAAACTATAATTTTATACGATGTTGAAGTAAGAATGGAAGATACTGATCAATTAATTGCAGTTTTTAGAGGAACTGCATTTCGCAAGCGATAGAAAAAGTGTATATTTGCGATTATGAATAGACCTGATAGGATTAAACTATACTTCAAAGATACTTCTTTTGCAAGCTTAATGACCCAACGTATCTATAATATCTTGCTAGTTGCTAGTAAGTATGATGCGTTTGCGCTTGAGGAAGATGGTAGAATAGATGAGCAGATATTTAATGAATATACTTCATTAAATCTGCGTTATCCACCTCGTTTTACTTTAGCATCAACAATGAAAGATGCTAAAGAATTGCTAAAAACGAGGTCTTTCGAACTTATAATAGTTATGCCTACCGGCGACAATAGTGAGGTTTTTGAGTTTTCAAAAGAGTTCAAAAGCCAAAAGCCATTCATTCCTATTGTGTTATTAACTCCGTTCTCGCGTGAGATGTTTAAGAAGGTTTTTGGGAATGAGGATTTTACGGGTATTGATTATGTATTCAGTTGGTTAGGTGAAACAGATCTTTTGTTGGCTATTGTTAAGTTGATAGAAGACAAGATGAATGTTGATAAGGATATTGCATCAGTAGGAGTTCAAGCGATTCTTTTTATTGAAGATTCAGTACATTTTTATTCTGCTATATTGCCATATCTATACAAGCATGTATTTGTACAATCTAGGTCGTTTATGACTGAGGCATTAAATGATCATGAAAGAATGTTGCGAATGCGTGGTAGACCAAAGATTTTGTTGGCCCGTAGTTATGAGGAAGGATTGAAACTTTATGATAAATACTCAAAAAATATTCTTGGTGTAGTATCTGATGTAAGGTTTCCGCGTAATGGGGTGATAGATGGTGAGGCCGGTATCAAGTTGTGTTCGTACATAAGATCGAAAGACAAGTTTTTACCTATAATTATAGAATCGAGTGAGGATAAAAACAAGCCTCTAGCAGAAGGAATGGGAGCATATTTCATTAATAAAAATAATGAAACAATGCATCTTGAGTTGAAGGATGCTGTAACTACTAATTTCGGTTTCGGTGATTTTAATTTTATCAATCCTGAAACTAAAGAGGTAGTAGCTATTGCTCGAAATTTAAGAGATTTGCAAGATGAAATTTTTACAATTCCTGCAGAATCATTGTTTTATCATTTATCTCATAATCACTTATCGCGCTGGCTTTATTCAAGAGCTATGTTCCCTTTGGCAGAGTTTTTACGTGGCTTAATTGTTAATAACATAAATGATATTGATGAGGCACGGAAAATTATCTTTGATGCAATAGTAACCTATCGTAAAATCAAGAATAAAGGCGTTGTTGCTGTTTTTATGAGCGATAGATACGATTCTTATTCTAATTTTGCTCGAATAGGGGAAGGTTCAATGGGTGGAAAAGGTAGAGGTTTAGCATTTTTGGACCTTGTGTCTAAGCGAAATCCGGAGTTTTTTGAGTATGAAACAACCCAGATTGTAGTGCCAAAAACAGTTGTTCTTTGTGCAGATAAGTTTGACGAATTCATGGAAATGAATCACTTGTACCTCATGGCATTGGCAGAAGATAAAACCGATGAGGATATTTTAAAATTCTTTTTAAAGGCAACTTTGCCACGATCTGTAGTAGGTGATTTATATGCATATCTTGGTGCTGTCGAAGAAAATTGTCCTATCGCAGTGCGTTCTTCAAGTTTGCTCGAAGATGCTCATTATCAACCTTTTGCCGGAGTATATTCAACATATATGGTGCCAAATCTCAATGGAAGTCGTATTACTACATTGATGATGATATGTGAGGCGATTAAGGCTGTGTATGCATCAGTATACTACCAGGCAAGCAAATCGTACATGACTGCAACTAAGAATGTCATAAGCCGAGAAAAAATGGCTGTAGTTCTGCAAGAAGTATGCGGTAAAGCGCATGGAGATAGGTTCTATCCTTCATTTTCGGGAGTCGCAAGATCTTTGAATTATTATCCTATTGGCGATGAAAAACCGGAGGATGGTATTGTAAATGTAGCTCTCGGATTAGGTAAGTATATTGTTGATGGAGGCCAAACACTTAGATTTTCGCCAAAGCATCCAAAGAACATATTACAAACAAGTTCTTTAGATTTTGCTCTTCGTGAAACACAAACATATTTTAATTCGCTTGATTTGTCAAATATAAAATTCGAACCATTGGTAGATGATGGTTTTAACCTATTTCGTTTAAATGTGCGTGATGCCGAAAAAGATGGTACCTTGCGTTATCTTGCATCCACCTTTGATCCTTACGATCAGATAATTCGTGATGGTATATACGAAGGAGGAAGAAAAATAATTACATTTGCTAATATTCTGGAGCATGATGTATTTCCTTTGGCAGATATTCTAGAGAAAGTTTTGAAGGTGGGCGAACGAGAGATGGGGCGTCCTGTAGAAATTGAATTCGCAGTAAATCTCGATTATGAAAAAAATGAGAATAATGTATTTTATTTATTGCAGATACGTCCTATTGTAGATTCTAATAAATCAATTGACGAAGATTTATCCTTGATTCCACTTGCAGATACTTTGGTGTCATCTTCAAATGCTTTAGGCAATGGTATATTAAGTGATATATTTGATGTTATATATGTAAAACAGGGGATGTTCAATCCGTCAAATAATCAATTAATTGCATACGATATTGATTCGTTTAACAAAGCATTGATGGCTGAGAACAAACCTTATATTTTGATAGGCCCTGGCAGATGGGGTAGCAGTGATACTTGGCTGGGTATACCTGTTAAATGGCCAAATATAGCAGGTGCGCACGTTATAGTAGAAGCTGGAGAAACAAGTTATCATATAGATCCGAGTCAGGGTACGCATTTCTTTCAGAATCTTACTTCGTGTGGGGCTGTGTATCTTACTGTTCAGAATAATAATAAGAACGAATGTTTTGATATGACATACCTTGAAGCGCAGTCTACTGTAAAAGAAACTAAGTATATACGTCTAGTTCATTTTGATTCTCCTCTAATAACTAAGGTTGACGGGAAAAAGAATCATGGTATAATCATGAAAAATTAATTTTGTAATAATATACACTTTAACATTAAAAAAATTCAGTATGAAAAACAAAGGATTGTGGATTGCTATTGCCGTTGTTGCGGCTATCGTAATTTGGATTTTTTCTTCTTACAATGGAATGATCACAATGGAAGAATCTGTTAATTCTTCTTGGTCACAAGTAGAGAATCAGTATCAACGTAGAATGGATTTAATTCCAAACTTGGTTAATACAGTGAAAGGTTATGCAGCACATGAGGAAGGTACCTTAACAGCAGTTGTAGAGGCACGTGCTAAAGCAACTAATCTAACGGTTGATATCAATGATGCTGAGTCGCTGGCTAAGTACCAGGAAACTCAAGGCGAATTGTCTAAAGCTATGAGTCGTCTTATGATGATTACCGAGAACTATCCCGATTTAAAAGCGAATCAAAACTTTTTGCAATTGCAAGCTCAATTGGAAGGTACTGAGAATCGTATTTCGACCGAACGTAAACGTTTCAACGAAGCAGTTCAAACTTTCAATACGAGCATAAGACGTTTCCCGAATAGTATTATTGCTGGCATTTTTGGGTTTGCACAAAAACCTTATTTTGAAGCCGATCAAGCAGCAAGTGTAGCACCAACAGTAAACTTCTAATATGAAGAAATCCTTGATTTTTATAACAGCATTCTTTTTTGGGATGCTGTTATGGGGTCAGAATATTCCTGATCCAATGCAACCTCCGCGTTTGGTAAACGATTTTGCATCTATGTTCTCTTTTGAGCAAAGGGCAGAATTGGAAAGACGTCTTGTTGATTTTTCTGATTCAACATCGGTGCAGATTGCAGTGGTTTCTGTAGAATCTCTTGATGGATATGAAATAAACGAGTATTCTGTAGCACTTTTCGACAAATGGAAAATCGGTAGTAAAGGCAAGGACAATGGTGTTTTGATATTATTAAAACCAAAAACAGCTGATAGTTCGGGCGAAGTTTTTATTTCTACGGGTTATGGCATGGAGGGTATTATTCCTGATGCTGTGGCGCATCAAATAGTGCAGAAAGAAATGATACCGTCTTTTATTGATGGAGATTACTATGGTGGTGTAAACAAAGCGGTTTCAACAATTATATCTTTGTCAAAAGGCGAATTTACTGCAGATGAATACGCTAATTCCAATGAATTCAGTTGGTTTGATTGGTTTATGTTTATCGCAATTTTTGGTGGCATCATATTAGCCGTAATTCTTCGTAACAGAGGTGGCGGAAATCACAAAAACGGTTCATCATCAGGTCGGTTCCCAGTTGGAGGTTTCGGTGGTGGCAGCTTTGGTGGCGGTGGTAGAATGGGTGGCTTTGGTGGCTTCGGAGGCGGTTCTACCGGTGGTGGTGGAGCAGGAGGCAAATGGTGAGTTAAAGACTGCAATGCTAGATACTAATTTTTTAAATAAAGTTTGGTATTTAAAAAAAACTTTTTTACCTTTGCAGTCTCAAAATGGTACCATAGCTCAGTTGGTAGAGCAAAGGACTGAAAATCCTTGTGTCCCCGGTTCGATTCCTGGTGGTACCACTTTTAGGTATAAAAATCGCTGGATATTAAATATTCAGCGATTTTTTTTGTGCAAAAAGGTGATAATTTGATATGGACACTAACCATTTAATTGTGCTTTAACTTCAATTAAAAGTGATGCAATCAATCCTCCTGCTATTGAAATAGGTACATTTGCTTATGTTAATCGAGCGATTCCACTATATGTACCTGCTGGTACTGCTGATTGTGGTGAGGTAAATTCAAAGTTATAAAGCGAGCTTCTAATTATTTCAGAAGCTCGCTTTTTTAGTATACACAGCAAAGGCTTTCATAACAATCGGATCGTTTATCTCGTTCGAAACAAAGTAAAATGACCGCTTATGCTTTCGCCGGTTGCAATATCGCGTATGATGTACCAATAATCAGTTGAAGGCAACGGCTGTCCTCTGTATTTGCCGTCCCATCCGGTAAAGTCGTTGTCCCATTTCGCTACCACTTTTCCAAAACGATCCAAAATAGTGACGTGCGATGGCAATAATTCAATGTTTTCAATGTCCCACGTATCATTGTTATTGTCACCATCGGGCGAAAAGTAAATTTCCGGTTTCAACAAGACTTGCAAGTGAAAGATGCTATCGTCGATGCATTGGTTAGCATCGGATATGGTTACAGTATGATACCCCATGCTTACTTTTTCAAAAATTCCATTGTAAGATTTATTTCCGTTTTCGAGGCTGTAAGTGTAGGGAAGTGTTCCGTTTTGGGCTAGTACAATTACTTTTCCGACGTTTTCATTGCCTATTTCGTAGCCTATGATGCGTGGGTTCGGGTAAACGGTCACTGTGGTATCCAATGTTTCTGCACAGTTTTCTTTGCTGATGCGGACACTGTATGGACCGCTTGCATTCGGGCTAAAAGTGATGCTGGATTCGGTCGAACCTTCTGCTTGCGCACCTGACCAATAGTAATTTATCCCTTCGGTAGCTCCAGTTACGGATAAGGTAACTATACTTCCAGAGCATATTTCTGTATTCCCTGTAATTTCTGCATTTCCCAAAGAAGTTACTGATAAATATAGTGTCACTAAACTATCGCAACCATAAATGGTTTTTAGCTGAGCTGTATAAATTCCAGCTTCCGTCAATTCTTTTCCGTCAAATAAATAACTTTCGCCTTGGCAGATGGTCTTCTCTCCTTCAACTATATGATACCCTTCGAAAGTGGTAATGGTAACGGAAGCTTGGGCTGTTTGTCCATTTTTATCGGTGGCAACAATGGTATATTCGCCTGCACATAAACCGGAGGCAATTGCGGTGGTTTGTGCGAGAGGATCATTCCACTGGTAGGTATAAGGAGCTGTTCCTCCATTGGGGGTGGCGGTAGCGGTTCCGTTGCACGTACTTGTGCCACCTGGTGTGGCACTGCCCGAGCAAATAGTATTTTGGGTTCCAGTTACCGACAAATCAAAATCACAACTTCTTCCTATTACAGGGAAGTGCTCTTCGGCAAGTATCTCTAAACTCTGCATACCGACCGTGCATATATGAGTGGTTGTGTCAGCCTCAGTAATTGGAACGGTTATGGATGAGGTGGTTTCGCCGGAGTCCCACTGGTATGTTTCGCCAGTTGTTTGGGCAGTAAGGGTGGCATTGTTGCCGATGCATACATAGGTGGTATCGTGTATGGTCGGTTCGATGGGTGTTTGGCAGTCTTTGACCACGATGTGGAATGACTTGGATACCGACAGTACCTCCGAAAAAGAAATATCGTCTACCGAAAAGTCGTTGCCGAAGCCGGCCGTTTGCTGATTCTCCAATTTGATGGATGCAGTGGAACTATTACCCGAATTCCAAATGGTATAAATTTGTTTCCATACACAGGTTCCTGATGGGGTAAAGGTGCCGCCTTGCAAATCACCGTTGATGCTGAATTGTAATTTGGCAGGGTTTCTGCAGTATTCGTCCCAGCACATTACCCAGGCATAAAATATATAATCGGTATTGGGGGTAATCATAATACCTGTTTGTTCCCAAACAGTAGCTCCTGCTATTGCGCTTCCGTTTGCCGACATCATATTGCCTATCCCGGTCGTGTGATCGGCGGTGCAAGTTGAACTATTGTGTAACACTTTCGGAGCAATGCAGTATGTGTTTTCTTGGAAAACAGCGTTGTCCCCAGTTTTGTAGGTGTATGTTGTGGTAAATCCTATGTTGCCTTGCTCAAAATCACCGTTGACAATTTTGGTATGGCTTACTCGTTTGCCCTCAAATGTATAATAGTATTCGCCAGCAGTTGTCGGAATGAAAAATGTAGGACTTACTATATTTGGGTCACTTAGCTGCGAAGTTGGCGACCACTGAGCATATAAATATGATTGAGGGTCGTTTTCGTTCAAAACAAGGCTTCCGGCATCAGTGCAAACGGTATGCGTTTGAGGGGAGGACGGAGAAGTGTACGTGTACGTATTGTCGCAATTGCCTGCCGAAAAAGAAACGCTTAATTCGCGGGGTAAGTTACCGGCATCAGTAATTATCGATGGAATATTGAAACTCCACGGAGATGCAAAAGGTGCCGATGTAATGGCTGTTTTTCCCGATGTAACATCGGTAACGGTCAATGTTCCGGAAGTAGGTGCATTGTTAAAATAAATATCTCCTTCAACAGTGTATGTACCGGCGGTGTATTGTATGTTTGTCGTTTTAATATCGGCTTTGGTTATGTCGCATCCATTTACAATACTACAATCGCTAGCACCGATACTCGAAGGATCTGCTGTAATGGTAATAGGATCTGCTGTTTGACCGAAATTTGAGATCATCAAAATGTAGTATTTCCCTTGAACGGCATTTTCAAGAATGGCGGTTTCGGTATCGTAACTAGAAAATCCGCAAGAATAACAATCGGGATTGTTCCCGCCTCGGTTGTTAGGCGACAAACGCATGTCGATTTTGTTTTCCGATAAATCGATAAGCTTTACTTCGGGAGTATCAAATGGTCCCCATATGATGTAATCGACATCTTGCCCTCCCGTATTTTTAATGCTAAATGACAGATCGCCGCTTTTGCTTATTTTGATGTAATAAAAGCTTGGATAGTAGATTGTAAAGTCAGTGATGTAACCTGATCCGGAACCTTGCCGACATTTGTAAGCCGGTCCGCTGACGGCAAATTGGGGCGAGTTAAGGTCGGGGGTAAACGTCAGTCCGCCGTTATCGGAGCAAACAGCGGTTACATTGTAGGCTTCTGATAAGTACACATACTTAGGCGTATAGTTACTCCAATATCCAAGCGACTCAGTAGTACCCCAATCGGTAATGGTGAACATATTGTATGTCGGATTGGGCGTCAAGTCGTCCGTTTGATTCCACGTTCCGCTCCAATCCATTGTGGAGTAAGCAGGATTCATGCGCACAAAAATAACGTTGTCCCATGTCCCTGAAGGAATGGTAGCAGAGTATATTTGCGTTTCTGTGTCGACTAGGCTTAATTTTACCCATTCATGAGTGGTGGTTCCTGTAAAAAAGTAGGCAGCGAACCAGGCTCCTCCTTGTCCCCAAAGCGAACTTCCGCCGTTGTCAAGGTATATTGTTGTTCCTCCGGATATGGATGCGCTTGCATTGTAAGAAAGTGAAAGAAAAGCAAGCATGATAATAAAGTATCGATAGACTTTTGTCATAATTTGTGTTTTGCTTAATGAGATAATATAAAAATGAATATTTTACAATTCACCTCCTTATTCCTCAAATATCTCTAATCTAAAATCACTTCCATCAAAGACACCATACGAGAAGTTTTGAACCCAATCGCCGAGGTAAATTACGCGACTGCATTTAGAAAGCTTTAAGTCTAGCATTATATGGCGATGTCCAAAAATAAAATAGTCTATAGCTTGTGTTTTTAGTGTTTCTTTGGCAAACCGAACAAGATATTCTTTATCCTCACCCATATATTGAGGATCTTCCTGATGTTTGTTTAGTCTGTTATATTTCGACCAAGTTAAACCGAATTTCATTCCAAACCACGGATGTAAACTGCTAAATAAAATTTGAGCTAAACGTGAATGAAAGATACCCTGCATAACACGTACCGGTAACGGACGATAACCCACCATATCTCCATGAGTCATGTAAAATTTTTTGCCGTTAATATCTATTATTTGTGGTGTAGTATAAACCTTTGCTCCAATCTCCTCTTGTATGTAGCCAAATGTCCATATGTCGTGATTCCCGATAAAGAAATGTATGTTTATACCCATATCTGCGAGTTCCGCCATTTTACCTAGTAGTCTTACATTACCCTTGGGTACAACATATTTATACTCGTACCAAAAATCGAAAATATCCCCAAGAAAATATATATCTGAAGCCTCGTCTTTTATACTATCTAAAAAACGAATCAGCTTAAGTTCTCTTTCTTTGTCGTTTGAGAATGCGCGACCACCTAAATGCGCATCCGATATAAAGTAAGATTGTTTCGTCATGCTTATTTATTTGCTAAAGGCAAAGATAATTCAAATACTTGAAATATCTATACTTGCATTGATATAGAGTGAATGTAGTGAATGCATGTTACGCTAATTGACTAAAAATGTTCGTATAAAGAGAATAATTTAATTGATTGTATGAAAAAGCCGAAAAAAAGTGAGATATTTGCACTATGGTTGAAAGTTTATACGAAGGCTTTTTAATAGGCTTATTTACATCTGCACCGGTAGGTCCAATTGCTTTGCTATGCATTCAACGAACTTTACAGAAAGGTCGTTGGCATGGCTTTTACTCCGGTTTAGGTGCCGCTACATCCGATTTTATATATGCTCTTATAGCCATGTTGGGATTGTCATTTGTGATGAACTTTGTACAGCAAAACGAATTTCTGATACAGGTTATTGGCAGTACAGTGGTAATGCTATTCGGTGTATATATTTTCTTTCAGAACCCTGCAAGCGGTTTAAAGAAAAGCGAAGAGTGCAAAACGAGTTATTCTCAAGAGTACGTTACCTCTTTTTTATTGACACTAAGTAATCCCCTAATGATTTTTCTGTTTCTGGGATTATTTGCACGTTTTAGCTTCCTGACAAACGCCGACAGTTTATCTGAAGATATTTTCGGTATGATTGCGGTTTTTGTAGGTTCAAGTTCATGGTGGTTTACACTTACTCTTATCGCAAGCATATTTCATAAAAAATTCAACATACGTGGTTTGTGGTTTTTGAATAAAATAACCGGTTCCTTGATATTTATTATTGCACTTGGAGGCTTAATACTTACTCTTACAGGGGCCTCAATAGCTACCTTATGATTTGGATATTAGTTTTTGGCTTTTATGCCTTTTTGATGTCGGCTTACGCTTATGGTTGGTTAAAATCTATGCGAAAAGTCGATAAATTGGATATTGATGAATGTCCAAAAGTTACTGTGGTAGTATCCTTACGTAATGAAGAAGTTGCTGTAGGGCATCTGATGAATCAGTTTGAAAATCAATCGTTTAAAGATTATAATCTCATATTAGTTGATGATAATAGTACTGACAATACTTATACACTATTGCAAAAATATGCTGATGGCCAAAAGATTATCTTAATTAAGGCTAATAATCAGGGCAAAAAACAAGCTATACGTCAGGCGGTGTCTATTATAGATGAGGGTTTAGTTGTATGTACAGATGCAGATTGCTCTTTCGGAGCATTTTGGTTGGAGAGTATAGTAAACGCATATCGACATACTAATGCGGATTTGCTTATAGGTCCGGTAATGATGGATAGTAATAAGCAATTACAGGCATTGGAGTTCTTAAGTTTGTCTGCTGTAACCGGTGGTAGTGCATTTATTAATCGGCCGGTAATGTGTAACGGAGCAAATTTAGCATTTGTGGTTGATGTTTATAAATCAGTAATGAAAAAATTACACGATGAGCAAGCATCAGGAGATGATATGTTCTTGTTGTCTGCAATTAAATTGTATGGTGGTGATGTAGAGTATATACGAGATACTAACGCTATTGTAACTATTGAAGGAAAAAATCATCTAAATGCGTTTTTAAATCAGCGAGCCAGGTGGGTCTCAAAATCGAAGACATATACCGATAAGGAGATAATGTTTGTAGGAGCTATCGTTGTATCAGCTCAGCTATTGTTGATTTTATCTTTAATACTTATACCTTGTCAGAAAAGCTTATTGGTAGTTTGGCTTGTGAAGTACATATTTGACCTGCCTTTATTATTTTTGGCATCAAGATTCTTTAAACAAGAGCGTTTATTGCTTTGGAGTATTCCTGCAAGTTTGGTGTATCCATTTTATGTAGCAGCAAGCATAATTTTTGCCATGGTTGGTAAAATAGAATGGAAAGGAAGAAAAATATGAAAAAATCATACTATATATTATTTATTGCTTGTTTATTAGTATCATGTGCCGATAATAAAGCTAGTAAAACTGCAGATAAGCCTTCTGTACCCATGTTTAATGCCGATAGTTGCTTTTCTTATGTAATGGCGCAAACAGAATTAGGTGCCAGGGTTCCAAACACTCAATCTCATAGACAATGTGCTGATTATTTGTCAGAAAAATTGCGAATGTATGCTGATACAGTTATAGTGCAAGAATGTTTGCTTAAAGCATACAACGGAAATATGCTGCAATCTAAGAATATAATAGCATCCTTTAATACTGTTACTAAAAATAGATTAATGCTATGTGCACATTGGGATTCAAGACCTTTTTGTGATGAAGAAACTGATCCAATAAAGCAAAAGTCTCCTGTAATAGGAGCGAATGATGGTGCGAGTGGGGTAGCTGTGTTGTTGGAGTTAGCCCGTATAATCGATTCAGTTCCATGTAACATAGGAGTAGATATAATTTTGTTTGATGCTGAAGATTACGGAGTTTCGGAGGTGGAGGGAAGTTTTTGTTTAGGTTCACAATATTGGGCTAAAAATTTGCACGAAATTAATTACAATCCGAAGTATGGAATTCTATTAGACATGGTTGGAGATAAGTCTGCGATATTTTGTAAAGATGCTGTTTCTGCTCATTTCGCTCCTGATGTTCAGAATAAAATTTGGAAACGTGCAGCAGAATTAGGTTATAGTAATTTGTTTGTTGATAAAGCTGTGGGTGAATTAATCGACGACCATTATTACATCAATATAATTGCAGGTATACCATGTATAGATATAATACATTATGATTCTGAGACCGGATTTCCCGACACTTGGCATACAAATGATGATGTTATTGATAATATATCTAAATCTACTTTAAAGGCAGTTGGAACGGTTCTGACAACTATTATTTACGAAGAAAAATAATATGCTATTGCCATATTACAAACAGGGACTTATAGAATGTGGATGCGACGAAGCGGGGCGCGGTTGCTTAGCTGGATCTGTGTTTGCTGCTGCCGTAATTTTACCGCCTGATTTTTCTAACGAATTGCTTAATGATTCAAAACAATTAACAGAGAAACAGCGTTACGAATTGCGTCCAATAATTGAATCATCAGCTTTAGCGTGGGCGGTAGGAGTAGTAACTGCCGAAAAAATAGACGAGATAAACATCCTTAAATCTTCAATATTAGCGATGCATCGGGCCATAGACAATCTTGTTATACAACCGGAGCATCTTATAATAGATGGGAATAAATTTACTGCATATAAGTCAATACCACATACGTGTGTAATAAAAGGAGACGGAAAATATATGTCGATAGCCGCCGCTTCAATATTAGCTAAAACATATCGCGACGATTATATGCGCGACCTTCATAAACAATTTCCTTTATATAATTGGGATGTAAATAAAGGATATCCTACAAAAAAACACAGACAAGCTATATTAAATTATGGCGTCAGCCCCTTTCATCGAAAAACATTTCGCTTGTTGCGTGATAATGAATCTGTCGATAAAAAATAATGCTTGCGCTTAATATTAAACGCAAGCATTATTATATAGATTAAAATTTATTTGAATGATCCGAAAAGAGAGCTTAAGGCTGAAACAGCTGTGCTTGCCGTATTTGCAGTTGATGCAGATTTGCAATTAACAAAACCCGCGATTAATGAAACTGCCATAACAATTAAGATAAATTTAGTTTCATAATTGATATATTTAAAAGAGATTTCGCAAATATACTAAATAATTTTTGTTGTTGAATTTTCCATTTGGTCAAATTCCCCTTCTTTAAACTGTTCAGGATAAAGTACAATAAAACTATTTGCCTGGAAGTTTTCTGAGAGTTGAATCGGTAGTTTCTCGAACGATGTTTGGTATGATGGACTCTGTTTTCGAGCCGATATAACAACAAGCAAATCGTCGCTTGTGATTGCATTTTTTAAGGTCATAAACTCATCCCAATTTTCAAAAGGCATAAATTTGGGTTGAAGATGATTTTTGCGTGTAACTCCGAAAGAGGCTATGCTTCGTGTTGTGTTGGCATTGCAGTAAAATACTAATTCGGCATCAATATGTTCGGAAAGCGTAAATACACGATCGCACCACTTATTAAATCCGCTTTCTTTTTCGGCATCAGCCGGTACAGCAACAACAACTCTTTTAATTGTACCCATTGGCTGTGTTGATTTAAAAATGCAAATCATGCGGTTTACACCCGAAAGTAATGCATCGGTCATTGAACCGAAGAACGAATCAGACAGCGTTGTTTTGTTGTGAAGTCCCATAACTACATCAGATATGTTCTTTTCCTTAACAACATTAGAGATACCGCTTGCAATATTTAAATCGTATCTAGAAATCATTTTAACCTTATTGTCTGTAGCAGCTCCAAGTGATACAGCTTTTTCTAATAATTTCTGACTTCCTATAGCGCCTTGCGATTTGTAGTTATCGTCGTTCATTACACTTAGTGCATAGATAGGCTGTTTTTCGTTTTTGTTGCGAATCAAAACTGCTAGTTCCATCAAACTATTTAAAGTGTGAGGATTAGATATGGGTATAAGAATACGATGTTCAGGTTTGTAGCTACCTGCAGCTTTTTCATTCGACATATCGCTTATTGCTATTTTCTTTGATGCTCGTTCAGTAACTATTGAACTAATCACACAAGTAACCAATATCATAATGATTGTTCCGTTAAGGATTTCTTCTGAAAGCAATCTTACGACTTCGCCGCTTGCATTATAACCAATAATAAAATTGTATGCAATCATCACTACTGCCAACGCAGCCGCGGCATGAGCATTTGTAAGGCCAAAAATCATTGATTCTTCAGTATCGCTCATTTTAAAGGTTTTTCCGGCTGCTTTGGCTGCTAAATATTTTGCGAGTGTTGCAATTACTGACATAAGCACAGCAGTAAGTAAAGTAAGATATCCATCAAATAATATGCGGAAATTAACTATCATACCAACACTAATTAAAAAGAATGGAATAAAGATTGCATTACCTACAAAGTCAATTCTATTCATAAGTGGTGACTGTTTAGGAACAAGTCTGTTCAATGTTAAACCTGCTAAGAATGCTCCAATAATGTATTCGATACCTGCAAGTTTAGCCAAGAATGATGCAAAAAACACCATTGCCAATACAAAAATATATTGCAATACATTGTCGGCATATCGTTTAAAGAACCAGCGTGCTATTCGGGGAAATATATAGAATATAATAAATCCGAAAATTGACAAAGACACAATAAATTTTAACCAAAATAAATAACTCATATCTCCCCTGATTATCTCTAGTACAACCGCCAAAACCAATAAAGCTAGCACTGTAGTAATAATAGTTCCTCCTACAGCTATATTTACAGACCTATTGTGTGATACACCGAATCTGGTAACAATAGGGTAAGCAAGTAAAGTGTTTGATGCGTACATACTGGCTAAAACTATTGCAGATAGTGAGCAATATTTTATTAGAGTGATTGAGTCTGAAACTTCTCCCGAAACCCATGTTATAGGTTCTCCTCCCGACAAATTATTATAGATTAAATACATGAGTACGATACCTGTAATAGTACCAAGCAGCATTGGAATGATGAAAGTGTACATACCAAACACAATACTTTTGTTTTTATTTTCTTTGAAGTCGTTCATGTCTACACCAATGCCTGCTAAAAATATGATGTATAATACACCAACTTGTCCAAATAATTGAAAACTACTGTCATATGCCAATACGTCTAAACCATTAGGGCCAAACAATGCTCCAGCCAAAATCAAGCCCACAATATGTGGTATCTTGATTTTGTCAAATATGAGTGGAGCAAACAAGATAATTGACAGTATCAATGAAAAGATTAATACCGGATCTTTAAATGGAAGATTCAAGAAATTACTTATTTGGTCCATTTTATAAATTATTATTTGCGGATTTGCCCGTCGCCATTAATAAGCCATTTGTAGCTACATAATTCAGGTAAAGCCATAGGTCCGCGAGCATGCAACTTTTGTGTGCTGATGCCTATTTCTGCACCCATACCGAATTGTGCACCATCTGTAAAACTTGTGGGAGCATTTACATATACGCATGCTGCATCAACTTCTTTCTGAAACTTAGCTGCCATACTCATATTTTGTGTGATTATGCACTCACTATGTTTTGATCCGTATTTCGATATATGAGCAATTGCATCATCAATATCTGAGACAGTTTTAATACCAATACGATAGTCCTTAAACTCAGTTCCATATGTATTTTCATCAGCTTTTTTAAGTAATTCAATAGGATACTTTCCATTTAAGAAAGTCATAGCTTTATTATCGGCCTCAATAACTACATTACTTTTTGCTAGTTCTGCGCAAATAGCAGGAAGGTCTGATAATCTCTTTTCATTTATCAGCAAACAATCTAATGCATTGCATACACTTACTCTACGTGTTTTTGCATTGTTAATAATAGCAATACCCTTTGCAAGATCTCCGGTTTCATCAAAATAAGTATGCACAACACCCGCCCCCGTTTCTATAACAGGGACTCTTGAGTTATCTCTTACAAAATTAATAAGACCGCTGCCTCCGCGTGGAATAATTAGATCAACATAACCTACTGCATCCATTAATTCGGCAGTCGCTTCGCGTCCTGCCGGCATCAAATGAATCATGTTTATGTCTAAATTGTGTTCGGCTAATACAGATTGTATCAATTTTACGATTGCGCAATTTGAATTATATGCATCTGTGCCACCTTTTAACACACACACATTTCCACTTTTAAAGCAAAGAGAAAAGACATCAAAGCTTACGTTGGGACGAGCCTCGTAAATTATTCCGATAACTCCAAAAGGAACAGTCACTTTACGTAAGTTCAGCCCGTTAGCAAGGGCTTTTTCTTCCAATGTCTTGTTAAGAGGAGATTGTAGTGATGCTACTTTCCGTATGTCGGATGCAATATCAGTAAGACGTGCCTCATTAAGCTGTAGTCTGTCGTACATTGGATTACTTTTATCCATTGCATTTAAGTCAATCTGATTTGCAGATAACAGAACATTCATATTTTCCATTATTTTATCTGCAAGCTTAGAAAGGATATTATTGATAACAGTTTCGTTTATCAAATTAAGCTTTCGTGAAGCATTTAGGGCTGCTTCTTTCCAATTTTGTTCCATAGATGATAAATTACGCGGTTTTCGCAAAAGTACGAAAATTTGGTGGATTTAAGTGCATGGGTGACGGGTTAAAGGTGAAATAATTTTCTTAAAATAATTTGATTTTGTACTTTTGTGCACGTTTTATTATAGATGCTTTTAGAATTTTCAAAATGATAAAAAAAATTGGTCTTATTCTTTTATTCGGTCTTGTCTTTTTGCCCGTAGTTTCTGCTCAAAATAAAGGCGATAAATATGTCGGTGGAAACTTAGGTGTTTCTGTTAATTCGGCAATTACTTCAGCTTTATCTTCTACTTCCGTTTCCTTTGCCATTAATCCGGCTTTCGGCTATTTTGAAACTGACAATCTTTGTTTGAGAGGTTCTTTGGGATATGCCTTAACAGCCACTAAAGATGGTTTGTCGCATATTTTTACGGCCGGTCCTGCCATTTCATACTATGTTCGTGTATGCGACCGATTCTACTACACACCTTCTTTCGAAGCGGCTTTTGTCTATATGAGTGTGTACAATGCTTGTGGTTTTGGTCTGGGTCTAGGGCTCGGATCTTTTGAAATGAGACCTACTTCGCACTTGGGATTGTCGGTTGATTTATTATCGCTAGTATATATGTATATGGCCGGCACGAACACGATTTCGATGCAATTGGGATTAAATCCGTCGGTTGGCGTAAAATATTATTTTTAATCACTGCAGGAGGTAATCCAAACAAACAAAGGGCGGAAAACAAATCGTTTCCCGCCCTTTGTATAAATATTACTTGCAAATTATTTCTCTATTGGAAGCATTCTGCTTCGGGATTCAAAGAAATACATGAAACCAGCGCATAACCGTCAACTTGTTCTTTGTATTGTTTTTTACGCATAGCATCATATTCGTCTATCAATGAAGAGGTGCATACGTATTGATCCAAGCAAATCGGATAAATATCCCAAGGCACATTTTCACTTAAATAGCGATCATGCTTTAAGTAATATCCGTTTTGTGCGTATTTGTTGTCTATGATTAAACTTCCTATTCGAGCAACCGATTCATCATCGTATTGCAAGGCATCTCTCTTTGACATCCCATACAGGCGATGATTCGTATCAAAACCAAATTCATCATTTAGTAATTGTCCGTTTTGCGTATTGAATATTTTGATTACATCGGGATTTACATAATCCATTACTAGTATACATTCGTTTGGCTTTATTTCGATGCGATCCGACCATGCAACTGCTGTTTGTTCGCACCATAATCCTTGTCGATCCAATGGCCGATAATAACATTGTACCGAGATCGAATAATCAAGCGTATTGTGTACGAAGAGTACTGTTGAATTCGCGAATGCAGGATCAGGCGGATCAATCGTGCATGCAGACAAAAAAGGAACAAAGCATATTAAAAATAGAAGATTTTTTAAGTTTATCATAGTAGTTTATTGATAGATTCTTTTAATATTTTCTTTATCTCCGGAACTTAGTTCAATAGAATAATATATTATTGCTCCATCTTTTCTTAAGATAGTATATCGAAGTCTTGGATCATTGCTATCTAAGTGTTTCGAAAATGCAGTGGACCAATACATCATAATCGAATTATAATCAAATTCTCCATAATTTTGAGTATACCAAGATGGATATTTTGAAAATTGACTTTGATACATCTCAATATTCTCCCAGTGGATCGTAATATAATTATCACGATCAGATCGCTGGTGTTCATGAATCAAACCCAAGTTATGTCCTAATTCATGCAAATATGTTCTGGGATATGTTCCTGCTGGAGTTTAATTAATAGAAGCCCAAGGTACACAAGCCAAAGTTGAATTTCCTCCAATACCGTCGATTGCTTTATAATCAATTCGAATATGCCAGTAGCATCCAATTCCCCATACAAATTGATTCCAGCCACTATTGGGAATTTCTTTAAATCTAAATTTATAATTTACCGCTTCCTCCCATTCGTTCATAGTCTGGCGCAAATTAGTTTTCGTAACTGGCGACAATTCGTTACAAGTGCGATAATGAATTTCTTTTCCCCATTTTGCAAGCATAATACGTGCAGCTCGCATCGTTGTTGTATTCTTGTTCTCTTCAATTCCTTTTAGCACTTGCATTTTTGATATTACGCTGTCACCTTCGTGGTAACTTATCATCATAGATTCGATAGGCTCTAGTCCATCGCTTTTTTGCATCGCTTCGATGACTAAGGGATGTTTATTTTTGTGTTCTATTTATAAAATTCGGCAGCAAAAGTAATAAAATCTTTTGATAAAGCAAACGTTTCCGGAACGATGAAGTTTAATGTGTAGAGGGGACAGATTAAATATAGACGTTGCGCGCAACGTCTATACCGAAATTAAAGTAACCAAGATGCTTCGCTAATGGATAAGGTTTAAATAAAAAAGAACCCCGAAAGTTAAATCGTACTTTCGAGGTTCTTTTTATTGATGTTTGTTATTGAAAACAAGTGATGCCTTAATCAACGCCAAAAGTGGCAACTACCATGTTTTTCTCATCTCTTGCATTGGGATTGGAAACGATGATACCATATTCGCCAGCCTCTAATTTTCCTGTTTTGAGCAAATAAGACGATTCCTTAAATTTCTTACCTACAAAGGGAATGTGATCCAAATTACCGGAGGATGCGCCGCTAAAAGTAGCGGTGGACGATAATTCAGCACGACGGGTTTTCTTCGTGACTTCAAACTTAAAGAAAGAAATAATGGACAACGGATCGCTTAAGTTGTCAATGCCGCGGATAGCAAAAAAATGTTTGTCGCCTTGTTTCAAGCGGATTGAAGATGCATTTCCTTCGATTTCAATGCGTTGACGTATTTTTCCGATACCTACAATGTAAATTCCAGCATTCGCGCGGGTTGTAATTTTAGCGAGGTGTTTCTCTAACGGAATAACTGTACTATCGCTGTTAATAACAACCGTTTCGCCAACAAATTCGGGTTCTTCTATAGTTGTAAAAGATTGAGATACAGCATTTGATGCAAAAAGAACTGCACATGCCACAAGGAATGATAACTTTTTCATGGATTTTGAAATAAATAATTTAAAAATTGAAGTCGCAAAGGTAATAAAAATACGTAATGTAAATGCATGAATTTGCTTCTGATGTATATTTGAGTAATCTGCATTTTGAGATAGTCCTGTCTTTATTGGCTTTCCTTAAAAGAAGATATATGTTAAGCGCATCTAAGCTACTCTGTCAACAGCCAATGGTAAAGAATAAGGCTATCAATCCAAATACAAGTAGTCGTAATGAATTAATGGGCGTTGACCTTTTTTGCCGATGAGTAGGCGTGCTTTTGTACTATCGTATTGAGCTTTTCCAACTCCTAAGATTTGAGAGTCATCAGTTATTATTTTAACGATGTCGTTTTTTTCAAAATCACCCTTTATTTCGGTAATTCCTACAAATAAAAGCGATGTGGCTTTGTTACCTATTAGTGCATCAGCAGCCTTCTTATTGATATGTATTTCTCCTTTTGCAAAGCTTTCGCTGTGTGCAATCCATTTCTTTACACCTGAAACAGGTTTAGGATTAGGAGTAAAGCGAGTAGAAATAGTATCGCTGTTTTCGAGTAGTTGAGGCAAAATATTTTCGCGCTCTCCATTTGCAATAATTACGGTGATGCCTTCTTCAGCAACTTTTTGAGCAATATTGGTTTTGGTAAGCATTCCACCTCTTCCGAATGATGATTTTCCGGTTTGAATATATTGAGATAAGTCTTTCCCATTATCTACAATAGGAATTACCTTCGATTTGGGATCATTCGGATTGCCATCAAAAATGCCATCAATATTGCTAAGAATTATCAGGGCTTCCATATTCATCATTGAGGCAATGAGACCTGAAAGTTCATCATTATCAGTAAACATAAGTTCGGTAACCGAAATTGTATCATTCTCGTTTACTATAGGAACTACATTGTTTTCGAGCATCACGGATATACAATTTTTCTGTGTAAGGTAGTGTGTTCTGCTACCAAAACTTTCTTTGGTTGTCAGAACCTGCCCGCAAGCAATGTTGTGTTTAGCAAATAAATCGTAGTAATGATTGATGAGCTTTGCCTGACCTACTGCCGAAAATAATTGTCTGGCAGCAATAGGATCTAATTTCTTTTTTAATTTTAATTCGCTACGTCCGGATGCAACAGCTCCCGATGAAATCAGTATAATTTCGACTCCGTTTTTATGCAGTTTAGCAATTTGAGTTACTAAAGATTCCATGCGCTCAAGATCTAGCGTACCATCAGATTTGCTTAGTACGTTACTTCCTATTTTTACTGCGATGCGTTTGTAGCGGTACATGATTATTGTTTATCTCGGTTACGAATTTCAACACGACGAATTTTTCCACTTATTGTTTTAGGCAGTTCATCTACGAACTCAATTATACGTGGATACTTGTAAGGTGCAGTAATGCGTTTTACATAGTCCTGCAATTCCTTTATAAGATCTTCTCCTGCCTTGTCTTTGTATGCTTTTGTAAGTACTACTGTTGCTTTTACGATTTGCCCTCTAATAGCGTCTGGTACAGCTGTGATAGCGCATTCTACAACTGCTTCGTGCGATACCAATGCGCTTTCAACCTCGAAAGGTCCGATGCGGTATCCGGATGATTTAATAACATCATCATTACGTCCAACAAACCAGAAATATCCATCTTCATCTTTCCATGCCATATCTCCTGTATGATATATGCCATTGTAATATGCCTCTTTAGTTAATTTTTCGTCTCTGTAATATCCTAAGAAAAGACCTTCAGGTTTGTGATTATCATCAACATGAATAACTATTTCGCCTTGTTCTCCGACCTCAGCTTTTCTACCATCAGGCATAATAATATCAACATTATAACCCGGATTAGGAACTCCCATTGAGCCTGGTTTTGGTTCCATCCATGGCGTAGTAAGCACTGTACATGTAGTCTCTGTCTGACCGAATCCTTCGCGTAATTTTATACCTGTTAATTCGTAAAATTCGTTATATACACTCGGATTTAAAGCCTCACCTGCTATAGTTGCCCATTTTAATGAAGATAGGTCGTATTTACGTAAATCTTCGCGTATCATGAAACGGAAAATGGTTGGAGGAGCACAGAATGAAGTTATCTTATAATCATGAATCATTTTCAACATATCAGCCGGAGTGAATTTCTCATGTTCATATACAAAGATTGTTGCACCTGCTATCATCTGTCCATACAATTTTCCCCATACGGCTTTTCCCCAACCTGTATCGGCTACTGTAAGATGTAAGCTGTCTTCGTTTAAGTTATGCCAATATGAAGCTGTAACTATATGTCCTAGAGGATACAAAAAGTCGTGTATAACCATTTTGGGTTCACCTGTTGTTCCTGAAGTGAAATAAAGTAGCGATATGTCGTTATTATGATTTACAAATTCAGGACGAACAAAAGTTGGAGCTGTTTCAATGCCTTTGTGGAAATCCTTGAATTCTTCTGGAATCTCATCACCAATAGAAATGATATGCTGCAAACTTGAAGATTGTGGCTTAGCTTTTGCTACGTGGTCTAATACAACTTTTTCACCTACACATACAATCGCCTTAATATCAGCAGATTTGCAACGATATACTATATCCTTATCAGTTAATAAGTGAGTGGCTGGAATTGCTACTGCACCTAATTTATGTAATGCAATTATAGAGAACCAAAATTCATAACGGCGTTTAAGTACAAGCATTACCATATCGCCTTTCCCTATTCCTAAAGTTTGGAAATAAGAAGCAGTTTGGTCTGTGTATTTTTTCAGGTCTGAATAGCTAAAATCTATATGCTTGCCATTATTGTCAGTCCAGCATAACGCGCGTTTGTTAGGGCGTTCTTTGGCCCATGCATCAACTACATCGTAACCGAAATTAAAATCTTTGGGTGCTTTTATCTTAAAGTTCTTCTCAAAATCTTCTTGAGATGTGAACGATGTTTTTTCTAAAAATCTTTCGAGCATGGTAATTATATAATAATTGCTAAGAAACGTGCTTTTTCATTGTCTAGTGCCTTCATTCCGTGAGGTTTAGTTGCGTCAAAATAGATGCTGTCGCCTTCTTCCAAAATTATGTCTTTGCCGTCTATTTGTAATAACATTCGACCTTTATCAACTAGATTGAATTCTTGTCCTTCGTGTGTATTTAGATGAATAGGATCGTTGTTAGGCTCAACCGTTACTAAAAACGGAGTAGCTTTCGCATTTTTAAAGCCGCCTGCAAGATCTCTGTATTTATATGCTTTGCTGCGTTCTACAGATATTCCAAGACCCTTTCTGGTTACGAAATATGATTGAGCATGCGTTTCATCACCGGAAATAAGAACAGCAGTGTCAATACCATATATTTGAGCTACCTTGCATAGGTAATTCATTGGAATATCGGTTTGCCCGGTTTCGTAAGTAGCATATAATTCTTTGCCTATACCGGTTTTTTCTGCCATTTCATCAGGAGAAATGTCTAATGAATCGCGTAATCCGCGTAGTCGTTCGGCAATTTCTTTCATCATAATGTATATGTTTTTAAATAACTATTACTTATTTTATAAGGCTTGCCTTTAATCCTTTAATAACAGAATTTGTGAAACCGTTAGCTTCCATTTCATTCAAGCCTTTAATGGTTAAACCTCCCGGTGTTGTTACTTTGTCAATTTCAACTTCAGGATGCGAATCATTAGTTTCTAATAAATCAATTGCTCCGCGTAAAGTTTGTATTACAACTTGTTTGGCAACATTAGGATAAATGCCCATTTCAACACCACCTTCAACGGCAGCACGTACATAACGTAATGCGTAAGCAATGCCGCAACTTGACAATGACATGAAAGCGTTAAGTTGATTTTCCGGAACTAAAAATGCTTTGCCTAATTCGTTGAAGATGTTCAAAATTTTATCTTCTTGTTCTTTCGACGCATTGTATGATGCAATTATAGAAACACTTTGTAGTACATCAATAGCGGTATTAGGAATTATTCTAAATAGTGCCGGTATCTTTCCTTCTTCTTCAAGCAGAGATTTTAAAGTCTCAAAAGTAACTCCGGCAGCTATTGAAATAAATATTTGTTTATCGTAATTTAGAGCAGTTTTAATATTTTCAATTATTGATGGAACCAACCATGGTTTTACTGCTAGCAATACGATTTCTGCATCTTCTACATTCTCAATATTTGAAGATGTTACATTAATTTTATTATTAAAATTTTGCAGATCGCGTAGTGAGTTTTCATTCAAATCACTAACCGATATGTTTTCGGCAGGAAAAGTTCCCTGTGATAAGCCGCGTGCAATGGCTCCACCCATATTGCCGGCTCCGATAATTGCAATGTTCTTCATGGTTCTTATATTTAGTTGTTTTGCAAATGTAAGTATAAAATATTAAATACAGTTTTTAAGGCGTTTTATAAATTCTTCAGCCTCTGACATTGATAAACATAATGGCGGAAGCAAACGGATTGTATTAGTGCCTGCAACGCCCGTAAATACTTTCTGATCAAATAATAACTTAGTTCTAATGTCTTTTATTGATTGTTCAAATTCAATACCAATCATTAGTCCACGACCGCGCACATCTTTAATAGGTAATTTTTTCAATTCGGTAAGCAGATAATCACCAACTTTAGCTGCATTATCTATTAGATTTTCTTTTTCAATAATATCTAATACTGCAATGGCACCGGCGCAAGCTAAATGATTGCCTCCAAAGGTTGTACCTAATTGTCCATATACAGCCTCAAATATCGGACTTATTAATAATCCTGACATTGGTAATCCGTTGCAAATACCTTTTGCTACAGTAATAATATCGGGTTTGATGCCGGTATATTGATGTGCAAAGAATTTCCCACTACGTCCGTATCCCGACTGAATTTCATCAAGAATCATTACAACATCATTCTTTGTACATTCGTTGCGAAGTTGACGCATAAATTCATCATCAGGAATTTGTATTCCTCCAATACCTTGTATACCCTCAATTATTACCGATGAATACGTACCTTTTTGAAGTTCGGTGCGAACAGCTTCTATATTACCTAATTCTACAAAAGTAACGTCCAAACCTTCATTTATAGGAGCAACGTATTTAGGAATATCCGTAACATTTACGGCTGCAGATGTACGTCCGTGAAACGAATGTTTAAATGACATAACTTTTTTCTTCCCATTGTGGAATGATGCAAGTTTGAGTGCATTTTCGTTTGCTTCTGCTCCAGAATTAATTAAAAATAAAAAATAATCATCGTATCCGCAAGCCTTACCTAAACGAGATGCAAATTCTCTTTGTAATCCGTTAATAACAGAATTTGAATAGAAGCCTAATTTAGCAACTTGTTCGCTTATGGCTTTTACGTATGTAGGATGCGAGTGTCCTACGCTTATTACTGCGTGTCCACCATACAAGTCTAAATACTCTTGACCATCTTTATCGTATACTTTACATCCTGAACCTTTTACAATTTCAATTGGAAAAAGCGGATATACATTGAATAATTCCATAATTGTGCGTTTAAAAATTTAAAAAGCTAAACTTTTGAGACCTAAACCACAGGTCTCGTCTAATCCGAACATCAAATTCATGTTTTGTACTGCCTGACCTGATGCTCCTTTAAGTAAATTGTCTATTGTTGAGATAATATGCAGTTTGTTTCCATATTTCTCAATATGTACAATTGCCTTGTTCGTATTTACAACCTGCTTCATATCAGGGTTTGACTCCATCATAAATGTGAATGCTGTATCATGATAATAATCGCCGTATATTTTACGAGCTTCTGCAAGTTCTAAATCACATTCTGTATACATTGATGCAAAAATTCCTCTCGCGAAATCGCCTCTTACAGGAACAAAATTAATTTCAGATTCGAAACTTGGTTGCAATTGTTTAAGAGAACGATTAATTTCTAACAAATGTTGATGTGTAAAAACTTTGTATACTGATAAATTATTGCTCCGCCAGCTAAAATGACTTGTTGCACCAGGCTTTACACCGGCACCTGTCGATCCTGTAATACCCGTAATATGAACATCAGATTTTAAAAAACCGTTTGCTGCCAAAGGAAGTAATCCTAACTGCAAGCAGGTTGCAAAGCATCCAGGATTTGCAAGTTTGGTAGCATTTTTAATGCGCTCTAAATTCATTTCAGGCAAACCATACACAAACCCTTCTGACTCATCTCTAAAGTCTTGTGCAAGATCTATTATTTTTACTTGTTCCGGAATTATATTATTCTCCAAAAATTTCTTGCTTTCGCCATGTGCGGAACATAGAAATAATACATCAATATTATCAAAATCAAAGGTATCTGTAAATACCAAATCAGTTTCACCAAACATACCTTCGTGCACGTCTGTTATTTTGTTACCGGCATTACTACTGCTGTTAACAAAAATAATTTCTGTCTTAGGATGATTAATCAATATGCGAAGTAATTCGCCTGCTGTATAACCTGCTCCTCCTACAATTCCTACTTTTATCATTTTGATTCTATCTTAATTACAATGATTTTTCTAATTCTTCTCCCTCATCTTTGTGATTAGAGTAATATGCACGTAAAGGAGTTGATAATACTTTTATAAAGCCTTTTGCATCATCAGAAGTCCAACCTTTTTGCATTTCACCATATTCGCCAAATTTATTTTTAACCAAATCGTCAGGCGAATCAACTCCAATTGTTGTAAATGTTCTAGCTTGCAATTCAAGAATTACAGTACCATTTACGTGTCGTTGAGAACTTTCCAGCATGGCTTCAATATCGCGCATAACAGGTTCCAAGTATTGGCTTTCGTGTAAAAACATTCCATACCAATTTGCAACTTGATCTTTCCAGTATTGTTGCCATTTGCTTAATGTATATTTCTCTAAAAAGCGGTGTGCACCTATAATTACCATAGGAGCTGCTGCTTCAAATCCGACACGTCCTTTAATGCCGATAATAGTATCGCCAACGTGTATGTCACGACCTATGCCATAAGGAGCGCAGATTGATTCTATTTTTTGAATTGCTGCAATTTTATCATCAAATTTTTCTCCATTTACAGAGCAAATCTCACCATTATCAAAACCAAGTTCTAATTTTTCGCTTTCGGTTTTTTTAATTTGCTTAAGATATGCAGATTCAGGTAAACCTTGTTTTGAATCAAGAATCTCGCCTCCACAAATTGATGTTCCCCAAATACCTACATTGTAAGAATATTTCAGTTTGGTGAAATCTGCAAAGAATCCGTTTTTGTTTAGATAATCAACTTCTTCTTGACGGCTTAATGCCTTATCGCGTGTAAGTGTGATAATTTCAATACCCGGTGCCATTACCAAAAAGGTCATATCAAAACGAACTTGGTCGTTACCTGCTCCTGTCGAGCCATGTGCTATCGCAGATGCTCCAATTTCTTTTGCATAACGAGCAATTGCCATTCCTTGGAATATACGTTCTGAGGATACTGAAATAGGGTAGCAGTTGTTGCGTAAAACATTTCCGTATACCATGTAACGTAAACTCTTGTCGTAATACTCTTTTGTAACGTCTAAGGTTATATATTTTGTAGCACCTAATTTATATGCATTTTCCTCATTTTCCTTTAGCTGCTCAAGACTGAAACCTCCTGTGTTTGCACAAGCTGCATAAACATCGTAGCCTTTTTCTTTTGCAAGGTACATAACAGTGTATGAGGTGTCCAAACCTCCGCTAAAAGCAACTACCACCTTTTTCTTTTCCATGATTATATATATTATTTATTATGTTTCAAATGACTTAATATTTTTGCAATGCCTAGCGATTTTTCGTCTTTCTTTAATTCGCGTTTAGCTGATTCGATGCACATTTTCTCTTTAGGGTCAAATAGCATACCGGTACAAATGCAATACTTTCGTCCTGTACGTTGTAATACATCGTAATTTATGCATCCTTGGCAACCTTTCCAAAAGTCTTCGTCGTTAGTAAGATCGGCAAATGTAACAGGTAAATAACCAAGCGCCGTATTTAGTTTCATTACAGCAGCTCCTGAGGTAAGACTGAATATTTTTGCATCCGGCCATCTTTTTCTTGCAAGCGAAAAGGTGGTATGTTTGATGCGTCTTGCAATTCCCAGGCCTCTAAATTTTTCAGATACTATCAAACCGGAAGTAGTTACATATTGTCTATTACCCCATGTTTCAATATAGCTAAAACCTGCAAATTCATCGCCATAAAGAGCAATTACAGCCTTGCCCTCAAGCATTTTTTGTTTGACATATTCAGGATTACGTTTGGCTATTCCGGTCCCACGAACTTTTGCTGCATCCTCTATTGTTTTTAGTATGGTGTCAACATACTTAATGTGGCTTTCATCTGCCGTCATTATTTTAATATCCTTAGCTTCCACGGTTTTAATTGTTTTCAATCAAATTAGAAAGTATGTTTGTTATTTCGGTTCTGCTAAATCCTTCGCGAGGAATTATTAAAATTGTATCATCTCCTGCAATTGTACCAAGTATTGCATTAGCAGCATTATGGTCTATTTCGGCAGCAATACCGCTTGCATATCCTGATCTTGTTTTCATTACTGCAAGTGAACCTGAAAATTCAATAGAGTTTACGCCTATTATTTTAACGGTTTGTTTTGTTCCGTAGTATGAGTTAACAGGTAAATTATATCTGTACTTGCCCGCATCTGTAAGATATCTTGTAATTTTTAGGCGTTTTAAATCTCTCGATAATGTTGCTTGCGTTAGGTCAAAACCTCTATCTAATAAGGCTTTAAGTAGCTCTTCCTGACTACCGATTATATTCTCGGTGACAATCTCTTTGATAATATTTAAACGGTCTGTTTTGTTTTTCATAACACTGCACAATTGAATAAATATTCGTTATTATTGCAAATTTACTGCAAAAATATACATAATTATTCATATAACGATTAAAAATCGGAAAAAATTAAATAAATAGGGACGCTTATTAAGCGTCCCTGAAAATATAGGTATTTAATGAACTAAATGTTTGTATTTATCACAATTTTGCTTCTGCTTCTTCGATCTCTTTTTCAAGAGATTTAGGTAAATTTTCTACGCAATGGTGACATTTCATTTCTAATGTGTACATACGTCCTATGCAATAATTAGAATGCTTGCAGCCGTTACGATAGCTTGAGTCAGATTCTTTCATCTTATTTACAAATTCAGGATCATGAACTAATGCGCGAGCCATTTGTACAAGTTCAAATCCCTTATCCAAGACTTCGTCAATCTTGGCTCTTGAAACAATTCCACCGACATAAATTAGAGGGCATTTAATTTCTGCTCTAAATTTAAGTGCAGGTTCTAGGAAGTATGCTTCTTTAAAAGGAACTGTAGGAATCATTTTCCTGCCAACAACTTTCAATCCTGCTTTTAACCACCAAAATTTCCAAGGACTCATGTAATGTCCTAAGGTTTTAAGTGGCATAGCTCCACACATAACTTGCATCGGTGCTTTACTTACAAATCCAGCACTAAGTACAATTCCGTGTACACCACATTTTTCTATTTCCTTTGCAACGGTCAAGCAGTCGGGAAGTTCCAATCCTCCTTTAAATCCATCATACATATTGGTTTTTACGATCACTGCCATATCGTTTTTAGCGTGCTGCATTACTTCTTTTAAAACTTGGCGCATAAAACGCATACGATTATCTAGGCTGCCACCATATTCATCTTTTCTATGGTTGGTGTATGGTGATAAAAATTGAGAAATAAGATAACCATGTCCTGCATGTATTTCAACGCAATCAAATCCTGCTGTGCGGCACATATCTACTGCTTTCCCGAAATCTTTTACCAAATCATTTATTTCAGAAACTTTCAAACCACGCATAATGGTTGGAGAGTATAAATTAAATCCGCTTGAAGCACCAACAGGCATTCCACCGCATGTATAATAGTGAGTCATATTACCGCAGTGACCTAATTGTATACTTGCCTTAGCTCCTTCTGCATGAATTGCATCCGTCAATTTCTTTAGTTCAGGGATGATTTCCTCTCGCATCCATAATTGTCCGTCAAAAGATACTCCGTTGCGGTTAACAGCACAATAAGCGATTGTAGTCATTCCGATTCCGCCTTTGGATACACTGGTATGATAATTAAACAAGTCTTGTGAAGGTTTGTTGCCATAGCACATATTTTCAAATGCGGCCGAACGTATAGTGCGATTACGCAGAGTAATAGGTCCTAATTTAAATGGAGTAAATAATTTACTTTCTGACATGATGATATGAATTGTTAATTATCAGTATACGAATGGGAAAACGCGTTTTAAATGTTTCCCGTTAAATTCTTCTTCAAATTCAACTTTGTATTTTTTGTAGATAGAATTTGCGCGAGGTACTAAATTTGCGCAAGTCCACCATAAGAATACTGCACCTGCAGCCGACCAAGTTAATATTGCAAATCCGCCCCATTCTAAAATTTCACCAAAGTAATTTGCTGATGTAACATATTTGTACATGCCTTTTTGTGGTAAATAATGATTGACGTCGCCGGGTGCACGAAGATTTCTTATTACATGATCAGAATTCCAATTTATAATTAAACCTATAATGAAAATGCTTGTACCTAAAATAAATTGCCAACTTGTTAACCAACTTGTAGTGTACATATCTTCAGGTGCAAGATAAAAAATCCATCTTCCTTGAATGTATCCGTTAGCAATATTGAAGAATACTCCCATAAGCATTATTGCAATAGGCATTTTACTTTCTCCATTTAATAGAAAAGGGAAAATGAACGAACGTTGAAAATAGTGTAATTCAAATAGTAAGAACATAATTAGTGGTACAATCTCAAATTTTCTGTCAGACATAAACCATAAGTATGCTACAACTAAAAAAACAGGACATTCCATCATTACCCATGCTACTTTATTGTTTATTGCAGGTCCCCATTTTTTACTGATTAATTTGCCGTAACCTGCCTCAACAAAAAACAAGGATACGAATACCACCAATGCCATAATAGTCATGATGAGTAAGAAAAAATTAAACTGTGCTAAATCCATAATTAATGTTTATTTATAAAGTGAATTAGTTAATATTTAATTAGTAGTCAAGTTTAATATTGTCAACCCATAAAGTATTACCCACGGTTCCGATGAATGCACCTTGATTTCCTGAGGTAATCATTAAAATCATGTGTGTAGGAACATCATCTTCATCACCCCAACCGATTTCTCTTACAAGAACCATTTTACCTTTTTTGTTAGGTGCTTTGAATGGTCCATTGCTACCTGAAAGTGCCATGAATGGCTTGTAATATGGGGTTTGGCTGATATCGCCGTATTGAATAGAGAATCTTGCGTTGTTTTGCCATTCGGGTACATCACGGGTTATTTGATGACGAATAGTTCCAATACGTTTTGCATAAATCTTTCCATCCTCGTCTTCCCATCTTTTTTGTAGATAAAGTATGAATTCGGCCCTATCTTGTCTTCCCTCAATACGAGTTGAGCCGATACCGGGATATTTCATTACAAAGGTATTCTGTGATACTATACATTTGTAATCCAAAACTAGTGCCTTAGGTTTTTGAGTGAAAGGGACTCCCATATTAATAAATCCGTATGGGTCGCTGGTACCTGTAATAGGTTCAATAGTTTCTCCTAAAAATATGCTGCCGGATACAAGTACCGAAATATCAATCATTCCAAGTACTTTTACATACTCCATTCTGGTGTCAAGTCTTGCGCATCTTCCGTTGCCTCTTTTTTCCGGTGAAACCGAATTACTTGTTTTATGGATTCCTGCAACTTTAGCATATGCGTTAGAAGAACTCCAAGGTGTTTTCACACCATATTTGTAAGGTATATTTCCTTTTATGTATTCGTCAGGAGCAATAACGTAGATTTGTTTAGTCTTTCCACCGATTATGGCAGATTCTTTAATCTCGCGTGTCGCCCATTGCTCGAAATCACCGAATTGAATGGGTTTTTCTTCGGCTAATATTGGCAAAAAGTATGCTATTAGACCTAACGATAATATTGGCTTTAGTTTCATATACATATTTTAACGACTGCAAAGATAATTAAAATACATTAAAACTCAATTTATTAAGAAATAAATGCATTGGGATGTTGCTTGTGAAAATTTAAATAAGAAGTGCAATATTACTGTTAGTAATGCAATTGCGTAGCAGTCGCCGTTAATATTATTGTTCGGAGATATTTGTTAAAAATTTAAGGTTCTTTGGTATTCGGCTTCAGGTTCAGTTGCTAAAAACAATTTTAATTGTTTTTTGTCCTCAAAACCACCAAGTTTTCTTCTATAATTACCGGCAATCTGTGCATCTTCAATTTCAAGCTTTCTGTTTTTTGAAATACTTAGGAATTCTTCGACTTTATCAATTCCCAGAAATTTTCTATTTGCAAGATTTGCTGCAATACCTGTTGTAGAGCTACCTGTAAAAGGATCTAAAATCCATGATTTTTTTTCTGTTGATGCTAATATTATTCTTGTAAGCAATGCTAATGGTTTTTGAGTAGGGTGTTTCCCGCATGATTTTTCCCACGGTGCAATAGCGGGTAAATTCCAAACATCACGCATCTGAGTACCACCATTAATACTTTTCATTAATTCGTAGTTATAATAGTGTGAGGATTTTTTGCTTTTACGAGCCCAAATTATGAACTCTGTAGAATGAGTAAAATAGCGACAAGAAAGATTTGGTGGCGGATTTGTCTTTGCCCAAGTAATACAATTCAATATTTTATAATCTAATTCTGTAAGCATTTGAGCAACTGAAAAGATATTATGAAATGTTCCGCTTATCCAAATTGTACCGTTATCGGTTAAATGCTTTTTACAAGCTTTCAACCAATTTCTATTAAATTCATTGTCTTTTTCAAATCCTTGCGATTTGTCCCAATCTCCTTTGTTTACACTTACCATTTTGCCACTTTGGACAGAAATCCCGTCATTTGACAAAAAATATGGAGGGTCGGCAAATATCATATCAAACTTAAAATCAAACTGATTTAGCAGTTCAACACAATCGCCTTTTAGTAATGTGAAGGCTTTATCGGTGGATTTGAAATATGGATTATGCATTATTAGATTGATACTTATTTCTTATTTCTTTTTTAATAATCCAATCATATAATTCTTCAAGAAATTGAAGTTCATCTTCTGAAACGTAATATGAATGCACATTTTGATTACGTAATTGTTCTAATTTAACCATCCATTTTGTCTTCTCTTCTTTTCCTCCACTTATTTTTTCTTCACCTGGTCTAGAATAATCGTTTTCGAATAAGTCCTGCCAATGCTTTATTGCAATTGCTCGATATGCAATAATATTAATACAATCCCATGGTTCAACCTCATCCTCCTCATTTTCAATTTCTCTATTCTTTTTTGTAGCTAATGCAACAGCATCATCACCAATTTGAGGAGGAACACCTTTTTTAAACCACATTTTACCAAACTTTTCTTCTAATTTAATTTTAAAATCTTCATTTAAGAAAGTTTCTAATTCTCTAATAATCGCAAATGCCCTATCATTATTTTGTTTTTCTTGTTTATTAATATAATCATCTAACCCTTCTGGTTGAAATTCGCTATAGGTTTCGCTAATAACTTTCTGAAATGTTCTCCAAAATTTTGTTTGGCCACCAGCACCATAGGATTTTTTTAATGTTTCTCTTTCATCTGAATTTAAGTCATTTATATAAACAATTATAGGATCCACAAAAGAATTTAGTTCATTTACAATAGTATTAATAGGAGTTTTTCTTACATCAATCACCTTTTTTTCATTCAAGAAAAATAAGATATCACTAAAAATGAGTAACAATCCATATATACCATTATTACTTAAAATAACTGAATTTGATTCCTCCCATTCATTCTTGATATTTGAGGCTACATAATTAAATGATTTTATCAAAAATTCCTTAATCCAATTATAAGTGTAATCCAAATCGCCATTGTAAATTAATCCTAACTCATCAATCTTATTTCGAGATACTTTCCCTATAAACTTACTTCTTTTTAGGGCTAATTTAATATTTTGAATTGTTATTACTCCTTTATCCTGCCCAATACTAATTTTACCAAATAAAGATGAATTCCTATTCTCTCCTAAATGAATAGCGATCCTAGATGTTAACGCATCAATTTGTTCATCATATCTATCTGAAGTCCACAACAAATCCGCCTTTAACGTTTCCTTCAGGTCTTTTGATACCGCTTTTTGGTTTTCATTAATTTGCATAAATAACTTGACCTGCTCTTCCCTACTTAAATTGACAAACGCAACAACTGGGATAGTATTTGTATCTTTATAAGTAGTATTTGAATAGCCATATAAACGATGTTGTCCATCAATTATAAAAGCCGATTTATATTTCTTCGGTAAATGTAGTATACCAACATCAGAAATTGTACTTTTAACTTGGGTATCAGCATGGTCAAATTGACATTCTTTCGTATCTATACTTATTACAATAGAATTTGGAAAATATCCTTTCTCGTTTTCTATAAAATCCTCAACAGACTTTAATCTTGATTTTTTAATTAAACGTTGATAAGTAGGCATCATATTAATATTTGCCTTATTTCTATGTAACACATAGCCAATCTTCAATAATTTTTCTGGTTCAATTGAAAATGAAAAATAAGTATGCCCTCCCATTCTCCCTCTCACAGCAGGAACTTTATTTTCCATTTGAGGAATTTCTTGACCTTCAAATATATTTCCTAGAAATTGATATCTACTTGCCTGACCTAATTGCGAATGCAACTCAAAAAAATATTCAATATTTTGTTCATTTAAATGAATCCCTCCTATATTTTTAAGACGTTCAATATCTTCATCTGAGATAGATAAATTTTTTGTTGCTAAAATAAACTTGAATTTCAATTTTTCATTCGGAAATAACATTTGAATAGATTTTCGAAGCTCCCCAATAATACCTTGATAACTTTCAAGTTCTTTTTTAAAATCGCCCCTTTTATTTGATTCTGCAGCTTTACATTCAATAATTAGAACTGTTTCCTCATCTTTTGCAAATACATCTATTTGTTTAGTTAAATCTAAATTATTTTTATCATATGGCAAATTAAAATTTCGATCTTTATTTAAAAATTTATATCCCATTAAAGCAAAAAGCGACCACACTTCATCTTCAAAAGCAATATCAATACTTTTATTTTTTTTTATTTTGAAAGTATTCTTATACTCTTTCTCAATCTCCCAACCGTCATTTTTATAACCTTCTATAAAACATGATTTTATTGTTTCAACAAAAAAGTCTTTTTTTTTATCTTTTAAAACTTTATGAATGTCATTTTGATTTATTAGCTTTCCTAGTAAGGAGACTTTAAGATCTTCTGTCATAAATAATAATATTAAAAAGTTATATTGCCTTAATTCTGTCAATAAATACATTTATTGTTTCTAAGTTATAGACACTTGGAATAATTGAAAATGCTTCTTCCAATTTGTTCTTAGCTGATAACCAACCTTGTCCGTCTGTAATCCACACAAATTCAAAATTTGAGTATTGGTTTATTTTTGGTGCAAGGTCGGAGTATGCTCGTGCTACTTCATTGAGTTTAGAACCACCACCATTATAAAAGTTTGTTTCAATCAAGTAGGTTTTAACCTTGGTTTTTATCACAAAATCGAATCGTTTTAAATCCGCACCTAGGCTTGTAATCTCAGGGAATTCTGTACTGTTTACTTCTTTTTGGTACGATATATTTGCTTTATCAAAAATTAGTGAAACAGCCTTAGACATATTTTCGCCACCTCTGTTTTTTCGAGCATTTGTATCCAATCCAACCTCAACACCAAAAACATAATCAACTAAGTTTGTTATTTTTTTATTTCTAAATACCTCACCTAATCCAGTATCTTCAATAAATTCATATATTTTATCAGAGGTCGCAAAATAGGAATCAAGTTGAACAATTTCACCTTCCCTATTAAAGGTTTTTGCATTTTTATTTTTTCTAACCGCAATCAAAATATCTAAAACTTCAAAAGCCTTCGCATTTTCTTCAAATAACTCTTCTATAGCAAGTTTTAAATCCTCTTTCCCAATCAAATAGTTGAGTTGATTTAGCTTAATTGAAATTTTACTTATGTTGGATTTGATCTTTCCAAAATCGGTAAAGTAATCAAGTGTTGCATTAGTTTCACTTAATTGTGCAACAAAGGTTTCAAATTGCTTTGACATATTCTAATTCTTCTGATTGTTCGTTGGTAATTAATAATTCTGTTAGTTTTCCTCGTTTTCCCGCATTTGCATTCACAATCCTAGTGGCAAAAACTCTTTTTATGCGAAATTGCTCATATAAATCGTCAAAAAAATCATCATCAGGATTTTTACCTTTAACGTCTGAATTACTTAAAATGAAATAATGACCAAGCATATCAATTTTTTTACAAAAAATTCCTAACCGTATTTGTTCTAAATCGTTGAAATCTTCTTTTGCATAAGAATTAAAACTTGAAGTTTTGCTCAATGGCTTGTAAGGCGGGTCGAAATAAAAGAGCGTGTTTTCTGTAGCGAGAGGCAGTGTTTTTTCAAAATCACCATTTATAATTTCCACCTTCTGCAGCAGTTCACTATCGGCAAAAATGGTTTGTTTGTCGCAAATTTTAGGATTAGCGTATCGTCCAAATGGAACATTGAAAAGCCCTTTACTGTTTACACGATATAAGCCATTGAAACAAGTACGGTTTAAAAAGATAAATAATGCCGTATTCTCAATGGAGTCGAGTGATTTCGTGTTGAATCTTTCTCTTTTGTTTAAATAGTATTCTTTCCGTTTTTCTTCGTCCAATGGTAAATATTCATCTTGAATTATTTGAAGAAATTTATATAATTCAGATGGCGTTTCTTTAATTGTTTTATATGCATTTGTTAAATCAGGGTTTATGTCATTAATAACCGCTTTTGTAATATTCGGGTATTTCTGTAAAATCCAAAACAGCACGGCTCCGCCACCCACAAACGGCTCTATATAAGTAATATTTTTAATTTTAGCAAAATCTTCAGGCAAAGCCTTTTCTATGCTTTGAATTAACTGGGTCTTTCCACCAACCCATTTAATGAATGGTTTTGCTTTCATCGTCATATTTAATTTTTTTTTTGCAAATTTACAATTTTATTCTTCTTTTTGTTTGTTTAGTCACAATAAGAAGAAATATTTTATCAACAGTGCTGCGACAAATATCTAATATTGCTTAAACAAACTCCGATAATATCTTATAATATTTCTATATTGACATATTACGTTTAGTTATTGCTAATAATGTTTCAAAATAGACATATTGCATTATTATAAATTTAATAGTAAGTTTGGCATTATATTGTTGATTATGGTTCTGGGGATGCCACATTCTTGAGCTATTTTATCCCATTTAGATGCGGCATCGCATACTTCTCCTATAATCTGTTGCGCGTTTTTGATATTATTTTTATAAGCACATTCAAGTAAATCAATTTTAGTAATTTCGTCAAATTTGCCATTAATTGACATTTGATGATGCGATGTCCATTTCCCATTCGGATTAAACGCATATCCAATATCGTAGGCAGGAGATAATCGCCATTTACCATCTTCATCCATTAAAAATGAGATATTCTTTGTATGGTCATCATTATTTCTTATTACAATATTAAATACCATACGCTTAAACATTTCTTGAGCTTCTTCGTATGATAAACGCAAAGTGCGCATAACGCTAAAAGCTTGCTCGTAAGAGTAGGCATGAAACAAGCGATAATCATAATGTGCTATGCCACACAATGTTTGTAAATGAATCTTTTTTCCGCTATTGCGATCAAATCGTTTAGTCATAAAATGTGCTCTGCCGTTTTCTTCAATTAAAGAGCATTCAGTCATTTGTATATTGCACAACTTTGCTAATTCTGAAAATGAATATTCCAGGCGACCATAGTTTCCGGTTTCTTTTAATTCAAGCGTAGAAGAAACGCCGTCGAGCTTAATAATGTAATGATCGAAACCGGCAGGAGCATCAACTTGACCAGATCTAATTTCGCCGGTTGCTTTATTATAGGCAATAATTGCTTTTGCGCGTTGTCCTCCGGCAGATGTTCCCAATCTTAGTATTTCAGCGATGGCTGTTTTTTGATTATCAGATAAATCGGTTTTAAAATTTGATTTCTCATTTAGAGCTTCTTTAGCAACATTTATCAAAGATTGCATTTCTATTTGCGAGTTTCCATCTGATTGTTTAGTAATAGCCGGCTCAAATTCAAGCGCACCCATGCAACGTTTACCCATAAAACAAAGTGATTCTATTGAATTACTGCTTACGTTACCTGTTAAAGTAAGCCATTTATCAAATAAGGCTTTGCCATAAGTATCAGGCAATGAGTCGGCTAACATTCCGGGTAAACCTTTAAATGTGTCTTTCCCTAAATCTCCAAAACCATATATGCGGCCTTCTTTTACAGGCATCATAATAGGAGCCGGCTCAATTCCTAAATTTAGAAACTCTTTATCATACTCAAATGCAGCCAAGTCATATTGGTTATCCCATTTTACATAACCAACAACCTTATTACACATTCTTACTTCTGCAACTTCTACCATTCTGATTCTTTTTTATTGTTTTCTGTGATGAGTTTTTTTGCGGCGCGTTTACGCTTTGCTTGTTTTGCCGATTTTACCAATTTGTAATATTCGCTTGGACTTATAGGATCTCTGTTAAGCAGCGTACTTACTATTTCGAGTAAGCCTAATGTACGCAATATGCGTATAAAAGTATCAAATGATTTTATTTGGCCTTCTTCAATTCTAATAACGGATGATAAGGATACTTCTGCTGCTTTTGCAAGTTTCTGTTGCGATATGTTTTGCTCAAGCCTGCATTCTCGTATTCTCATGCCTATTTGACGTGCAAGCTCCATGTCGGATAATAAATACGGATCTTTCATGTTGTCTATTTTGATATATTACTATGCAAATATACGCATAATATTTCAAAAATGACATATTATATAAAAATAATCTAGCATAGTTGTATGATGTTGTGTATTATCATACATTTGTCATTTCACAGATTTTTAGTATGTTTGCCGAACAAAATACAAAAATGGAAAAGCGCGGAGGTTTTGCAACAAAAATAGGTATTTTAATGGCAACCGTTGGTTCTGCTGTCGGTTTGGGCAATATATGGCGATTCCCATACGAAACAGGTCGTAATGGTGGCGCTGCTTTTTTGTTGGTATATCTTGTGTGTATATTCATCATAGGTTTTCCTGTAGTAATGGCAGAGTTTGTAATAGGGCGGCGTGCTAAAGCTAACCCTGTAGGGGCATTTAAAAAACTTGCACCAAACACTAAATGGCATTGGGTAGGTTACATGGGAGTTTTAGCAGGATTGTTGATTTTAGGATATTATTCGGTTGTTGCGGGTTGGACAATGGAATATGTATTCAAGGCTTTTAGCTTAGAACTCGAAAATAAATCGGCAGTTGATTATACATCTATGTTCGAGACATTTACGGCAAATCCGATTCGTCCTATAATATGGACTGCATTGGTGATGTTAATATCCCATTTAATCGTGAAAAAAGGCATTAAAGGAGGAATTGAGAAAGCCTCTAGGATTATGATGCCGCTTTTATTCTTGTTCATGTTGATTTTAGCAGTTCATTCCATATTACTGCCAGGTAGTATGAAAGGAATAGAATTTTTTTTAAATCCTGATTTTTCTAAACTTACAGCCGAATCAGTTCTTACAGCCTTAGGTCATGCGTTTTTTTCGCTAAGTTTAGGTATGGGATGCTTAATCACATATTCTTCTTATTTCAAGAACGATATTAATTTGCCCAAAATGGCTGCTCAAGTAACATTGATTGATACATTGGTTTCAGTAACTGCAGGTTTAATAATATTCCCGGCCGTTTTTGCTTTCAATATGCAACCCGAAGCAGGTCCTGGTTTAGTTTATATGGTTTTGCCAAACGTTTTTCAGCAGATGCCCGGTTCTTTTATTTGGTCAACAATGTTTTATATATTATTGTTTTTGGCCGCATTAACTTCGCTTATATCACTTCATGAAGTCGTAACGGCATATATTCATGAACGATATTCAATAAGTAGATTAAATTCATCACGCATAGTAAGTGGTTTGGTGTTATTCTTAGGTGTTTTTTGTTCGTGGTCTTTTAGTATAATGAAGAATGTAACTTTTCTTTCAATGAACTTTTTCGAGTGGCTCGAATACCTAACCGCCTCACTATTATTGCCATTGGGCGGAATGCTAATATCTATTTTTGTAGCTTGGTACTTAGATAAACAAATAGTATCTGATGAATTGAGTAATAAAGGAAGCATCAAAGTAAAAGGTTTTAAAATATATATCTTTATACTTCGCTATGTAGCACCTTTGTGTATTTTTGCAGTATTTGTGACCAGTATTGTAAAATAGCGTTATATTTGCAACCGTAAATATAATATCAACATCTTAATTTTTATGTCTTATGGAGTGGAAAGATTATTTCTTCTTTACTAAGCAGGAAAGGCGCGGGGTGCTTGTACTGCTAACAATTATCTTAATTTTAGTTTGTATAAAGCTAACTAGTTCTTATATGTTGGCGCAGTATCAAAATGATGACAACGAGCCCGAACTAAGTGCTATTCAGCAGTTTGATTCTATAAGATATGCGAATAAAGATTCGACCTCCAAAAAGAATCAGATAATTACTATCGAAAACACAAACAATAGTAATCAGAAAGTTTATAAGTATAAGCAGTATAAAAAGAAAAGCTATGTGCATTTATCAATAGAATTAAATTCTGCTGATACTACAGAACTCAAGTCATTACGTGGAATAGGTAGTGGATTTGCACATAGAATAGTGAAATTCAGAAATAAGTTAGGCGGTTTCTATTGTAAAGAGCAGTTGCTTGAGGTCTATGGATTAGATGAAAATATTTATAATCTTATTAAAGATGAGGTTCTGGTTGATGCATCAACAATTAAAAAGATAAAAGTAAATGAATTGAGTATAAAAGAACTGAAGAGTCATCCATATATATCATACTATCAAGCACTTGCAATAGTAAACCTGCGTGATGCAAACGCAGATAAAAAGCTGCATTCTGCCGATGAAATAGCTATTTCTGATGATATTACCGGAGATGATATTGAACGCATTGCCCATTACATATCATTCGAATAGTTTTTAACGTTTGATAGTTATATCGATTCGTCTGTTTTTTGCTCGTCCTTCATCAGTGTCGTTTGAGGCAATTGGTTTGTCCATGCCATATCCAATATACGAGAGTCTACTTGGCGAGATATTATGTCTTGTCAGGTATTCTACAACAGCCTTTGCTCTTGCCATGGAAAGTCTTTGATTGTGTTCGCGTGTACCTGAATTATCTGTATGACCCGAAATTTCAACATTGTAGTTAGGATGTACATTAAGGAAGTCAAGCAAGTTCTCTAGGCTTGGTGCAGACTCAGGTTTTATCAATGCCATATCAACATCAAAATATATATTCTCTAATATTATAGTATCTCCTTTATTCTCAAGTGGACGATTAATTTGTAATGGTTGCGGTAGTCTGATTGAATAAATTCTTTTGTTTTCAGAAAATTTTTCGTATCCATTGCATGATAGATATGCTGTTTGACCATCTACATCAAGAGTAAAACCGAATTCGTCTTTATGTGTATTAATAGGATAACCTATATTTTTAGGTTCTACCCATTCTTCATTTTTATCTTTTTGAGTATAAAAAACGTCAAATTTGCCCATTCCACCGTGGCCTGTCGAAGAAAAATACAAATATTTGCCATAAGGATCTATGTATGGAGAAATTTCATCCTCAGGAGTATTAATAATCGGCCCCAAATTTTTTGGCTCGCTAAAAATAAGTTGACCATTGGATATTTTACTAATTGTGCTTTTCCAAATATCTTTTCCTCCGTATCCGCCAGGTCGGTTACTCGAAAAATAAATAATAGAATTGCTTGCAGATATACAAGGAGTGCTTTCCCAATCACGAGTATTTAGAGGGATGCTTGCATTAACAGGTTTACTCCATGTGTTTTTATTTTTAATAATGTAATATATATCGCAACTTCCAACATTTTCTCTTCTATTGCAAGCTACAAAAAAAATGTAGTTTCCATCGGCAGAAATGCTTTGAGCCCCTTCGTTTTCGTTAGTGCGTATAGGGCCATTTAATGCTTGTGTAGGTTGCCATTTCCCGTCCTGCTTAGTACTTACAAAAATATCTTCCTGAATAATGTTAGAGTTGGGAGTTGAATTCTTTTTCCCAATTACAACCGTGCTTAAGAAATGTTCTTTATCTGTAGATGCAAAAGGCCAAATATTATCATAAGGAGTGTTAATACTATCGCCCATATCAGTAATAACTACTTCTATAGGATTGTGTTTTAATGAGTCTGCAAAAATGAAATTCCTGCGCAGTTGTGTAACTTTCTTATTCTGTTTTAATAATGCAAGTATAGAATCTGCAGATTTATAATTTCCTCCATCGAAGTATGCCATTGCCAATCTTAATTTTGTTTCTTCGATTTGCGATAACTTTTTAACCGATAAAGCTTGTTGTAATATTCTTATGCGAGCATTAGTATTGTCTTCAGATTCGTAATAGTCATCTGCAAACCAGTACCATTGTGCTTCTTTTTTATCCTTTTTTATTTGCTTTGTTATAAGTTCAATTGCTGTTTTTTTATCTCCTTTTCCAAGAGAATTTACAATCTGTAATAGCGCTTTAGAGTTTGGTTCTGCAGTTAATGCAGTTATGCCGATGAATATGCATAGAATTGTTTGCAGAATACGTTTCATGATTCGATTCCTGAGATAATTGTATTGCGAATTTTTTCAATCAATTGTAACTCTTCTTCATGATCTTGAGGTTTAAAATCTACAGGAGGATGTATGTGTAGCTTAAGTTTGCCAGGGACAGGATATGAACTTCCTACCTTCATTACATGGTAGCATCCCGATAAGCTGATTGGAACTATTGGTAATTGCATGTCTTTAGATATTTCGAAAGCTCCTCTTTTAAAACGACCAACCTCACCATTTTTTGTGCGGGAACCCTCCGGAAATACAACAACTGAAACACTTTCGCTTAATATTTCTTTGGCTCTTTGAATAGATTTTAAGGCCTCCTTACCCCCATCTCTGTTAATATAAATATGTCCTGCTGAAATACATGCTTTGCCAATAAAAGGAACTGTTTGTAACTCCTTTTTTATAATCCATTTAAACGATACGCCTATATATCCGTAAATTAAAAACACATCGTATATACTTGCATGATTTGCAGCAAAAACGTAAGACTGACCTTTTTTAAGATTCTCACTACCAACAACTTCAACCCTCGAAAAAGTTAGCAAACAAATGAAGCGTGCCCACCATTTACCGGGGTAATATCCCCATATTTTGTGGTCGCCGATGGCGCACATAACTATGGTAACTATTGCACAGATAATAGTTGCAGTAACGCCTATTGGCAGATAAATTAAAACTAAATAGAGAAGCCAAAAGGCTTTTAAAAACGGGTTCATATTTGAAGGTTTACATGCTATTTGGGCAAAAGTACTGATTTTTTTGTACATTTGTCTTCAAATCCGAAATTTATGGCACTAAAACAACAAATGAAGCAGCAAATACGGCAAAATCTGTCGCCGCAACAATTGCAAGTCATCAAATTGTTGGAATATTCCGTTCTCGAATTAGAAGAAAAAATCAAGCACGAGTTAGAAGAAAACCCGGCACTTGAAGAGGGAGAAGAAATGCAGGAGCATGATGATATTCAATTGGATGGGGAAGATAGTATAGAATCTGCCGATGAAAAGATGGATTCTGATTTGGATGATTATTTGCCGGAAGAAGATGTTGCCGATTATAAAATACAATCTGATAATTATTCTCCAGATGATAATAAGCAAACTGATGCTTCGTATTCTGATGGAATAACTTTTATAGAATATTTGAGCGGACAATTACACTTAATGTCATTGAACGATCGTCAGAAAAAATTAGGAGATTATATAATCGGAAATATAGATGAAGAAGGTTATATGCGCCGAGAAGTTGCACAGATAGTTGATGATATTAATGTTCATACAGCTTGGAATGTAACTGAAACAGAAGTTTTTGAGGCCTTATCTAATGTGCAATCTTTAGAACCTGCAGGTGTTGGTGCAAGGTATCTTGAGGAATGTCTATTATTGCAATTGCAACGCAAAACATTGACTGAATCTATAGATGATGCTATGCGAATTGTAGAAGAATGTTTCGATGAATTCGGACAAAAACATTATGATAAGATTTGCAAGGAACTTAATATATCGGATGAGGAATTAAAGGCAGCGGCAGATGAAATCTTAAAACTGAATCCAAAACCGGGTAATGCCTTTATTGAAGCCGCATTAATGCGTTCGACTGATGCCATTACGCCGGATTTTATATATGATAGCGAATCGGATACATTATCATTAAATAATAAGGATATACCCGATTTGCATGTAAGTAAAGAATATAGGCAGTTGTTTGAAGATTATTCCGGAAATCCAAAAAACAAAACTGCTTCAATGAAAGATGCAGTTGCTTTTGCAAAGCAAAAATTAGACAGTGCCAAGTCTTTTATTGATGCAATAAAGCAAAGAGATGATACCTTGCTTAGAGTGATGCGATCAATAATACAGTATCAAAAAAAATACTTTTCCGAAGGTGATGAGTCATTGCTTAAACCAATGACAATGAAAGATATAGCAGATAAATCAGGTTGTGATGTATCTACTGTGTCTAGGGTATCAGGCAGCAAATATATTCAAACTGATTTTGGTTTGTTTTCGTTAAAGCATTTCTTTACAGAAGGTTTAATGACCAATAGTGGAGAAGAAATTTCTACTCGTGAAATAAAACGAATCTTGCAGATTTGCATTGATGAAGAAGATAAGTCAAGACCTTTGTCTGATGAAAAATTATGTGATATTCTGCAAAAAAAAGGTTTTTTAATAGCAAGGCGTACTGTTGCCAAATATCGTGAGCAACTTGGTTTGCCGGTAGCACGTTTACGTAAAAAGATATGAAAAGGAAAGTTCTGATAACACAAGCATTATTTCCTGAATCTTATGAAAGTATTCAGAATCGCTATGATTGTATAATTCCGAAAGAAAATTCTTTTTCGAAATCGGAGATAATTGATATAATTACCGATTGTGATGCGATATTATCGATGTTTAATTTTAAAATTGACAAAGAAATAATTGATGCAGGTAACAGATTGCGTATAATTTCAAATTTTGGGGTAGGTTTTAATAATATTGATATTGAATATGCTTCAAAAAAAGCTATCGTTGTTACAAATACGCCTGATGTTGTTATAGAGCCGACTGCAGAACTTGCTTTTGGTCTGATGCTAGATCTGGTTAGGCAGATAAGTTATGCAGACAGACAAATCCGTAAACAATCGGTGAAATGGGGCGTTTTAGAAAATCTTTCGAATGGCTTAAATGCGAAAGTGCTTGGAATTGTAGGTTTTGGTAATATAGGTCAAGCCATAGCTCGCAGGGCTGTTGCATCAGGTATGAAGATTGTTTATAATAGTAGACATAGAGTTCCTTCATATATAGAACAAAAATATGATGCAAAGTGGCTAGATTTAGATAGCTTGTTATCTGTATCTGATGTTGTAAGTGTAAATACTCCGTATACTTCCGAAACCCATCATCTTATTAATTTAGAACGCTTAAAGGTGATGAAATCTAATGCATATCTTATAAATACTTCGCGTGGTGCTGTAGTTGACGAAAAGGCTTTGATTTATGCTTTGCAGAACGGCATTATAGCCGGTGCAGCTTTAGATGTCTACGAGCAGGAACCTACGATTCCATCGGAATTAATCGAATTAGATAATGTGGTTTTATCTCCGCATGCAGGCACAGCAACCCACGAAGTTCGTAACCTTATGGCATCAGCCGCATGTCAAAACATCATAAACTTCTTTGAGGGTGGTTCAATAAGCAAAGTAAATTAGAAATAGATAATTTATTTTAGTCTTTAATGAAATACTCAACAGAACTAACTACTCTTACAATCTTTATGTATGGAGTGTAATTATCTCGATTATAAATAGTGAACTGACCTTGTGATGCAGTCTTGATTTTACCTAAAGAACTTTCAGAATCATCGGCAAATTTCTGTGCTGTAGCTCTTGCATTCTTAGTTGCTTCCTCAACCATTTCATTCTTAATATCATTAAGTTTTGTGTAATTGTATTCAATTTGATTTTGATATTCGTCGGAACTGAATGATATGTTGTTCCTGCCGATACTTGAAATCTTAGTAATTAAACTTCTTACTAAATCAACCTTATCTGTAGAAACCGTTAAAATTGCGGTTGCATAAAATCTAAATTCAGCTTTTTCGGGTCCATACATTTCAGCAGAGCGGTCTTTTACATTTGGAGCTGCAACAGAAATTTCCGATTCTGAGATTCCATTCTCAACTAAAAAGTTCTTTATAATCAAATTCTTACTTTCGATACTACCATATAATGAACTTAACTCATTACCGGCATCTTTGTAAACGATAGGCCATATTACAGAGTTGGCTGCTACTTCACGTTCCGACAAACCTTTTACCTGAACCGTGCGTTGATTTTCGCTTAAACTGCTAATGCTGAAAGCAAAAATAATGGATGAAATTACTATGCATACGCCTATACATGCGCTTGCAATTATAATAGCAAGATTCTTATTTTCCATACTCTTAATTTTTAGGTTGCTTTACAAAGATATTGATTATTTTTTAATATCAAACAGATTAAATGATTTCAATACCTTGCTCGGCACATATTTTCAGAGCGATGTCTTTAAGTTTGAATTTTTGGATTTTTCCGCTACCTGTTAGTGGGAAAGCATCAACAAAGAAAATGTATTTTGGTATTTTATAACGCGCAATCTTATCCTTACAGAAATCTTTTACATCTTCGGCTTCGAGTTTAGCTTCTTCTTTAAGAATGATGAATGCGCCAATCTCTTCTCCGTATTTTTTTGAAGGAATTGCAGCTACTTGTACGTCGTTAACTCCCTCAAGATGATATAAGAATTCCTCAATTTCTCTTGGGTATATGTTTTCACCTCCACGAATAATCATATCCTTTATACGTCCGGTGATGCGGTAATATCCGTCTTTGTCTTTTATGCCAAGATCACCTGAATGTAAAAATCCGTTTTTATCAATTGTTTCGGCAGTAGCTTCAGGATTTTTGTAGTATCCTTTCATGATATTGAATCCTTTGCAGCACATTTCACCTTGAACTTCAGGGGGACAAATCTCACCTGTTTCGGGGTTAATAACTTCAACTTCTACGAAAGGATAATTGCGACCTACTGTAGTACAGCGTTGTTCAAAGCTATCATTAACGGTAGTTTGAGTCATACCGGGAGAGCTCTCTGTTAATCCATATACGCTGGTAATTGTCATGTGCATTTTATCGCATACTTGTCGCATCAACTCAACAGGACACAAACTGCCTGCCATAATACCGGTGCGTAGGCAAGTTAAATCAAACATATCAAACATAGGATGATTAAGTTCTGCTATAAACATAGTAGGAACACCATATAGTGCAGTGCATCGCTCGCGATGTACAGAAGCTAATACCAACAGAGGGTCGAATTTTTCAACCATAACCTGAGTGCATCCGTGTGTCAAGCAATTCATTGTGGCAAGTACAACTCCGAAGCAGTGGAATAGAGGAACGCATATGCACAATTTGTCGTCTTGTGTAAATTTCATATTCTCTCCGGTAAGGAACCCATTATTTGCGATGTTGTAATGAGTCAACATAACTCCTTTAGGAAATCCTGTTGTACCTGATGTGTATTGCATATTTACTACATCGTGGCATTTAACTGAAGATTTTATTTCATTTAATTTTGAATTGCTGACAGAACTACCCAAAAGTAATATTTCGGCAGTATTATACATTCCACGATGTTTCTCCTGACCAATGTAGATTACATTTTTTATGTTAGGGAAGCGTTCACTATGCAAGTGTCCGCGTTGACATGTTTTAAGTTCAGGGAGCATTTTGTATGTCATTTCTACATAATCGCAATCCCATGTACCATCAATGATACAAAGGGTATGCATATCAGAATTCTCACATAAATATTCTAACTCGTTTTGTTTGTAGTTAGTGTTTACCGTTACACAGACAGCACCGATTTTTGCACAAGCGTAAAGAAAAGTAAGCCAATCAGGTACATTAGTTGCCCATAGTCCAACGTGTGAACCTTTTTCAATGCCAATTGAAATCATGCCTTTGGCTAAGTTGTCAACTCTTTCGTTAAATTGTTTCCATGTAAAACGAAGGTCTCGATCAGAATATACTATGTATTCTTTATCGGGCGATACTTCTGCCCAATGCTCTAACCATTCTCCTAAGGTTCTATCTGACAGCTGTGGCTCCATAATTTATATTAAAATGGTGAATATACTACGGCAAGTATTTTTGATTGATGGTCATTGCCTGCACAAACCAAGTGTTCTACTATTGAATCATAGTAAATACTATCGCCTTCGTTTAATAAGTATTCGTCTTTGCCGTAAATAATTTTTACTGCACCTTCCATAACGTATATAAATTCTTCTCCTTCGTGTGATGAGAGTAGTAATTGTTTTGTATCGGCAGGTTCTATTGTGATTACGAATGGTTCCATGCTGCGTCCCGCCTTATGGCTTGCCAATGAAGTAAAATCAAGGTGTGAGTTTGAACGACTTTTTGTATTTGAAGTACTCATACTCTTTTCTGCAGATCCTTTTCGGCAAACTTCAGGGCCTATAAGATCACTATCGTCAAGAAAAGTACCTAATCTCACACCTAATGCACGAGCAATTTTTATAAGTGGTGAGAGTGAAGGGATATTGGTATTCTCTTCTATTGAACTAATTAAACCAATTTCCAATCCGCTGTTTGCAGCCAAATCTTCGCGCGATATTTTCTTTGATTCGCGAATACATTTAATTTTTTCCCCTACCAATTTACGTATTGCCATAAAATTCAATTTTTAAAAATTAGGCAGCAAAAATAAGCATTTTTTTTAAAATAAAAGGGCTATCAAAAATGATTTATTGTTTTATGACTTGTTTTTGTTACAATTTATTTGTTTGATATAAAATTTTGTTTTTTAAGATGTAATTGCGCATTCTACACCTTATTATTGTATATTTTGTTTGCCGCGAAATATTTTTTATTACTTTTGCAGCTGTTTTTGTTTCGTAACACATCGCCGTTTTTTCAAAAAACTACTTCTATGAGTAAAAATTTAGTCATTGTTGAGTCTCCTGCCAAAGCCAAGACCATAGAAAAATTTTTAGGTAAAGATTATCATGTTACTTCGAGTTTTGGTCATATTCGTGATTTAAAAACGAAGGACATCAGTATTGACTTTAAGAAAAACTATCATCCTATTTATGAGGTTCCTGCCGATAAAAAGAAATTGGTCGCAGATTTGAAGAAAAAGGTAAAAGAAAGTGAGTCCGTATGGTTAGCATCCGATGAGGACCGAGAGGGAGAAGCAATCGCATGGCACTTAGCTGAAGAATTGAATTTAGATACAAAAACAACCAAACGAATTGTTTTTCATGAAATCACACAAAACGCGATATTAGAAGCTATTGAGCATCCTCGTAATATAGACTTAGCTTTAGTTGATGCACAACAGGCTCGTAGAGTACTTGACCGCATAGTAGGTTTTGAGCTATCACCTATTTTATGGCGCAAGATTAAACCGGCTCTTTCTGCAGGACGTGTACAATCTGTTGCTGTTCGTTTAATTGTCGAACGCGAACGCGAAATTCAACAATTCCATCCTGAAGCATCTTATCGTGTAACTGCAATATTTAAAACGCAATCCGGCGAAGAAATTCGCGCAGAATTAGGAAATCGCTTTAAGAATAAGGCTGCAGCTCAATCATTTTTAGAAAAGTGTAAAAATGCAAGTTTTACTATTGAAGATATTACTAAGAAACCTTCAAAACGTACTCCTGCACCTCCATTTACAACTTCAACCTTACAACAAGAGGCATCACGCAAATTAGGATATTCAGTTTCTCAAACAATGAGAATAGCTCAGCGTTTGTACGAAGATGGTAAGATAACATACATGAGAACCGACTCCGTAAACCTATCTTCGCTGGCAATTAATAAGAGTAAAGAAGAAATATTGGCATTTGCAGGCGAAAAATACAGTAAAGTTCGTCAATATACCACAAATTCGAAAGGTGCTCAAGAGGCTCACGAGGCGATTCGTCCAACATATATGTCGGCACATACTATTGAAGGAACTAAACAAGAACAGTATTTGTATGAGTTGATTTGGAAAAGGACAATAGCATCACAAATGGCAGATGCAGAACTAGAAAAGACCGCTGTAACTATAGGAATTTCTGATTGCGATGACAAATTTATTGCATCAGGTGAAGTATTAAAGTTTGATGGTTTTTTGAAAGTTTATATGGAGTCGAAGGATGATGAAGAAGAAGACAGAGATGTACGTATTTTGCCTTCGGTTAAAATAAATGACGGATTAATATATAAGAAAATTTCTTGTACCGAACGTTTTACACAACGTCCGCCACGTTATACCGAGGCATCATTAGTTAGAAAAATGGAAGAACTAGGGATCGGACGTCCTTCAACTTATGCTCCTACAATAAGTACAATTCAAAATAGAGAGTATGTTGTAAAATCTGATAAAGAAGGCGATAAGCGTGAATATAATGAATTAACTCTTGCTAAAGGACTTATAAAAGATGAGATTTTGACTGAAGTAGTCGGCACTGAAAAAAGCAAATTATTTCCTACAGATACAGGTATTGTAGTAAACGATTATTTGATAAAGAACTTTGGCAATATTGTCGATTACAATTTTACTGCAAAAGTAGAAAAAGACTTAGATAAGGTTGCCGAAGGTAAAACGCAGTGGGAAAAGACGATAGATGTATTCTATAAAGGTTTTCACCCATTGATTGATGCATCTTTGCAAGAGCATACCGATCATAAAGTCGGAGAGAGAATTTTAGGTAATGACCCTAAATCAGGCAGACAAATATCGGTTAAAATAGGTCGTTTTGGCGCTGTTGCTCAGATAGGTACGGCTTCAGATACCGATAAACCGGTTTTTGCATCACTGCAAAAAGGACAATCTATAGAAACAGTAAGTTTAGAGGAGGTACTTGAATTATTTAAACTTCCACGTTTAATTGGAACATTTGAAGGGAAAGAAATGAAGGCTAATACAGGTCGTTTCGGCCCCTATGTTATGCACAATAGTAAATTCTTCTCTCTTACAAAGGATATGGATCCAATGAATATTACAGAAGAACAAGCAATTGAGTTAATTAAAGCTAAACGCGAAGCAGAAATTAATAAAGTGTTCAAGTCGTTTGATGAGGATGCATCTATGCAATTATTAAATGGCCGTTACGGAATTTATTTATGCAAAGACAAACAAAACTACAAGTTACCTAAGGATAAAAAAGCTGAAGATTTGACTTATGCAGATTGTTTGAAAATAATTGAAGCCGCACCTGCAAAGGAAAATAAGAGAAGAAAAAAATAAATTTCAGATAGATTTAAGAAACGGCTATACTGTGAGTTAAATTTCAGAGTATAGCCGTTTTTGATGTACAATTACCTTGCTATAATTTTGACTTTTAGCTTTTTGTATGCTCTTTCAGCCTTTGCTTTGGCTTCATCTACTGTATCTGCTGATGCTAAAATAACACCAAGTCGGCGATGCCCTTTTACTTCAGGTTTGCCAAAGATTCTTATTTGTACATCTTCTTCGCTAAGTACATCTTCAAGACCTGAGAATATAACTTTGTCAGTATCTCCCTCAACAACAATAGCTTTTGATGCAGATGGACGATAAAAACGTATGCTTGGAATAGGAAGGCCGAGTACTGCACGTGCGTGTAGGGCAAATTCTGATAAATCTTGAGATATCATTGTTACCATGCCTGTATCATGAGGTCTTGGTGAAACTTCGCTAAATAAAACTTTATCCTTACAAATAAATAATTCAACACCGAAAATGCCCCATCCACCCAATGCATCTGTAATCTTCTTCGCAATCTCTCTGCCTTGGTTTAAGCAATTCTCGGACATAGCTTGAGGTTGCCACGATTCTCTGTAATCACCATCAACTTGATGATGTCCTATCGGTTGCAAAAAGCTTGTTCCGCCTGAATGTCTAACAGTAAGTAAAGTTATTTCATAATCGAAAGGTACAAAACCCTCTACAATAACCCTACCTGCACCTGCGCGTCCTCCTTCTTGTGCATTATGCCATGCTGTGTCAATATCTTGTTCTTTTTTTATAACACTTTGACCATGACCTGAGGAACTCATAATTGGTTTTACAACACATGGAATCCCAATCTCTTTAATTGCAGCAGTAAATTCCTCGTATGTATCAGCAAAACGATATTTTGATGTCGGTAAACCTAATTGTTCTGCTGCTAGTTTGCGAATACCTTCTCTGTTCATAGTTAAAAATGCTGCATTCGCTGTAGGGATTACATTATATCCTTCTTTTTCGAGTTCAACGAGGGTTGTAGTAGCTATAGCTTCTACCTCCGGAATTATGTAATCAGGTTTTTCTTGCTCAATAACCGAGCGCAGTGCATTGCCGTCTAACATTGACGTTACATGTGATCTATGTGCAATCTGCATGGCGGGAGCATTCTTATATCTGTCAACTGCAATTACTTCAATGCCGTATCGTTGTAATTCAATTGCAACTTCCTTTCCTAATTCTCCGGATCCGCAAAGCAAAGCTTTTTTGCCAATAGGCGATAATGTAGTACCTAATTCCAACATATTTTTTTTGATTTTATCATGGCTGTAAAGTTATTATTTTTCTCGCAAATAGAACTACCTTTGTGCCCATGACTTTTCAAGATTATTTACCATATTATAAAAGGAATTTGAGGATTGCCGGACCAGTAGTACTTTCGCAACTTGGAGGCTCTATTACCCAACTTGCTGATAATATTATGGTTGGTCATCTTGGAACGGTCGAATTAGCAGCTGCTTCTTTTGCAAATACAATTTTTATTATTGGGATGCTTTTCGCAATCGGGATAACTATGGCATCAACACCACTAATAGGTCAGGCATATGTTCAAGGCGAGCATACAAAACTTACTTCATATCTTCAGAATTCATTGTTACAGGTAGTTTTGACTACTATAGTAATTATAGTATTATTATTTGGAACATATCCATTTATGGATAACATGAGGCAAGAACCTGATGTAGTTGAATTAGCCAAGCCTTACTACATCATTTTAGTAATAAGTTTATTCCCATTTTTAATCTTCTTTTTCTTTAAGCAATTTCTCGAAGGTCTTGGAAGCACTAAGCATGCTATGATTATTACGATAATTTGTAATATTGTAAATGTCATATTTAATTATTTCTTGATATTCGGTACTTACGGATTCCCTAAATGGGGAATAATAGGAGCAGGTGTTGCAACATTGATTTCAAGAGTGATGATGCCAATAATGTTTCTGATTATTATACGAAAAAAGGCGGATTGGTGGATGTATTTCAGTAAGTTCAGTAAAAAAGTATTTTCGTTTAAAGTATTAAGAGAGTTGCAATCTGTTGGTTTGCCTATTGCAGGTCAGATGTTACTTGAGATATCTGCATTTGCTTTATCCGGAATAATGGTAGGTTGGCTTGGGGCTATTCCTTTGGCATCACATCAAATTGCTCAAAATATCTCAAACATGGCTTTTATGACAGTTTTAGGCATATCTGTTGCAACAACCATTAGAGTTAGTCATCAATTGGGTTTACACGATTTTAAAGCCTTGCGGATGGCTGCATCAGCGTCAATTCATCTATGTTTAGCAACTAATTTTGTAATAGGATTATTAATATTGAGTTTCAGACATATAATACCAATGGTATTTACTGAAGATGCAGCAGTTATCGAACTTGCAGCGCAGTTATTATTATTTGCCGGATTGTTTCAATTGTCTGATGGAATGCAATCTGTAGGAATAGGAATTTTAAGAGGCTTGACCGATGTAAAACGCCCTGTAATATATGCTTTCATATCTTATATCTGTATTAATCTTCCGATAGGCTATTTGTTTGCATTTGTATTTAAAATGGGCGCTGCAGGTATTTGGTTAGGCTTCGTATTTGGCCTAGGAGTAGCTGCAATTTTATTCCATTTCAGATTCAGAAAACGTATAAGCGAATTAGAATCAGCATATTATAAAACATGTTGATACTAATTATTTTTCAATGATTATTCGTTTGTTATCCCAAAAATAATTTTATCAGTTGCAATTTTATTTTGCTGAATGGGGGATATCTAAATGGTAAGTCTAACCAATTCGCTTTTTTTAAGATGCTCTTTTTATGGCTAAAGGTGTCGAATCCGTATTTCCCATGATATGAGCCCATGCCGCTGCCTCCAACTCCTCCAAATGGTAATTTAGGAGATGAAAGATGTATGATAGTATCGTTAACGCATCCTCCTCCAAATGATACATTCTTTATAACATTAGATTCTACATTTAAGTCTGTTGTAAATAAATACAATGCTAATGGCTTGGGTCGAGAATTGATTAAATCGATAGCTTCGTTTATGCTGTTATATGCGATTATCGGAAGTATCGGACCAAAAATTTCTTCTTCCATAACTTTACTACTTAAATCATTTACAGATAGTAAAGTAGGGCTTATTTGAAGTGTGTCTGTACGATATTCACCCCCCGATATTATTTCACCATCTTGTAAGTATGTAACTAATCTGTCAAAATGCCGCCTATTAATAATACGTGGATATGATTTGTTTTCTAATGCATTGGTTCCGAGCATCTTTGCGCTGTATTTAACAAATGCGTCTTTAATTTTATCTTTTACATCGGCATGTACAAGCAAGTAATCGGGTGCAACACAGGTTTGTCCCGAATTAATTATTTTACCAAATAAAATGCGTCTTATTGCAAGTTCTATATTTGCACTTTTGTCAATAATACACGGGCTTTTCCCTCCCAATTCAAGTGTAACGGGGGTCAAGTTCTCTGCGGCTTTTTGCATCACTAATTGTCCTATAGAAGTGCCTCCTGTAAAAAATATGTAGTCGAATTGTTCTGATAATAGGGCTTCGCTAATTTCTTTTCCTCCTTCTATAACTGATATATATGATTGTTCAAAGTTCTTGCTTATAATATCTCCTATAAGTTTAGATGTGGCAGGTGATAATTCCGATGGTTTAATAATTGCGCAATTTCCTGCTGATATAGCTGCAATAAGTGGGTCGATTGCAAGTAGAAAAGGATAGTTCCATGGTGCTATGATTAAGCATACTCCGTAAGGTTCCGGAACGATATGGCTGCTTGATGGGAACTGTGCAAGCGGGCTATTTACTCGTTTGGGTTTTGCCCATGATTTAATGTGTTTTAATGAATATGAGATACTTTCTATTGCCATGCCTATTTCTGTCATATAGCTTTCGGCTGCAGATTTATTCAAATCTTCTTTTAGTGCGCCGGCAATGGCAGTAGAGTTTTGTTTTATAACTTTTCGTAAGGTCTTTAAGGCTTGTATTCTATAAGATACGTCTTTGGTTTTGCTCGATTTAAAGAAATCTTTTTGCTCTGCTTTAAGTGCTTTTATATTTTCTATTTCCATGTTCTATTTGTTTTTATTACTTCAATAACTAATAGTGCAATATTCGGCATTTTTTATGGAATATGCAATTATAATTTTAAAAGTATAAATGCGCTATACATCGTTGCATCAATTCTTAGATAGAAAAAGCCTCAGAATTTGAAAAATCAATCTCTGAGGCTTCCAATGCTTCTCAAATTTTGGCGTATGCCGCCTATGTATGTCTTAAATGCTTATTTTGTACGTTTTGTTATTTATTTGTATGATGTATATGCCTGTGTTTGGTAGGTCTATGGTTGTGTTTGCATCTGATGCTGTAGCTTTAATTGCATACATCAAACATCCAAGCATATTATATACGTTTATATTTCCTTCGGCACCCTCTATAATCAATTGCTTTCCTTGCGAATAGATAATGACACCATCATCTGTTATGTTCTGCGTATTAATTGGGATAGGTGAATAAATATAATACAATCCTGATAAATCTGGCTCCATATCATTTGTTCCGTAATATGGTGGCAATGTAGGTATTTCATGTACATCATAGCGTGTAAGAGGCTGATCACCGTTATCAGGTCCGTTCGTAGGTGTTACTTCTATTCCATTTTTAGTAACAGGTCCGTCAGGTGTGAACTCGTCAAGTATTCCGGTACCAATATTTGCGCCACTAAATTCTTCTTCCGGACTCCAAGCTGAGGCTTCTCCTTTTTCGGCATTTACAGAACCTCCTGTAATAATAATATTGTGACAATCGTCACCAAATATACCGCAACCTATGCCTGCAGCACCTTCGCCACCCTTAGCATAAACCGTACCTGATGTAATGATTATGTCGTATCCGTTACCATTGGTTGCATTGCGTTCTCCTCCACCTATACCTGCACCACCATTGCCTCCGTATGCACTAACAAGTCCTCCATTAATTTTAATATTGTAACCATTATTATCCAATGTTCCTCCAATACCTGCAGCATCTTCGCCGCCGCGTGCAATTACTTTACCACCATTAATGGTTATTTCATAGCCATTTCCAAAACAGCCGCCTCCTATGCCGGAAGCTCCGTATAACCCGTTTGCAATTATTGTGCCTCCGTTAATTTTAATATTTGCACCGCTTTGTCTGTAATTCCCACCAATCCCAGCTCCAAAAAATTGCTCCGATCTCTCCGGAATTTCCAATGTGTCAGCAATGCTTGCAGCATTAATTATTAATGGATTTTGTCCGTTGTTTAAACTTGCATATCTATCTGCACCTACTAACGAATTATATCCTGACAACGTAAGATCTACTCCTCCGCTGTTTATCATAAATGCAGGGCCATCATTAAATGTAATTTTTACATTATCAAGCAAAATATTTACGGTATCGTTAGGGTAAGTTACTTGTATTTGATTAGAAACAGACTCGTCAGATGAGCTATAAATATGGTAGTCTCCTATATAATTAATGTTAACATCTCCACGTGTGTAGTAATCTGAATATATGTGAATTGGATTTTTTGAAATATCAATGTCTCCTTTTACAATTAAAACTATTGCGTCTTCATCATTAATGTTGTAATCTGCCAGAGTATTGTTGTCCTCAAGTTCTTGTTCTGCAAATTGCAGTAATTGTTTGTCTTGTGGAATCGATTTCGAATTTTCTATTTGTTCTTTTACAGATAAAATAGAGGCGTTATTTTCTACTGTAAGGTCGAAAGAAGCACTTTCGGAGATAATTGAAATTTGCATTGCGTTGATTTGTGTAGCGAGTGTACATATAAATACAAGCATAGGCAGTTTTAGTTTCATTTTGTTTTTATTTTTTAGAAGTTGAAAACAAATTTATATATTTAAATTTTAATTTACAAATTTTTATGTAGTTTTTGCACTTCTATTTTGAAAGTGCGATGTAAAAATAATATTGATTTTAACATTTAATGCAATAAATAAAACTGCCATTTCATGGGATACGCGGTAAAAATCATGTTTTGTAACATTATTTTTCACATTTAAGATATGCTGCAGAACACATTTTTTATATATCTTTGTCGCGTAAAAAAAGATTTTTATGATAAGACATCTCGTTATGTGGAAACTCAAAGCAAATGCTGAGGGTAAAACAAAAGCGGAAAATGCGCATCTCACTAAACAAAACCTCGAAAATCTGTCGGGATTAATCCCTTGTCTAAAATCTATTCATGTAGGTATTAATCTAGATGCTTCCTCACCATCGAATTATGACGTTGTTCTTGATACAAGTTTCGAAAATTTAGCAGACTTGGATGCATATCAAGTGCATGAAGCTCATGTAAGAGTTGCAGGATATATTAAACGTATAGTTGATGATAGAGTATGTGTTGATTACGAATTTTAAATTTTAAAAGAACTCACAAACAAGAAAAATATATGAAAAAGAAATTAATATTTTTATTAGCGTTATTTTTAAGTACTGCACAATTTGCAGGGGCAGTTTGTACTGAAACTGTTGCTGATGTAACATTGGATGTTAAAACATGGAGAAGTGTTAATTGGGATGACAAAGTAAAAGATTTATCAACTACAAAAAATTCTCCTATAATTACATTTAGTTTCTCTACTTCTACATCCGTAGCAACAGGTGTTGAATTTAGAGTAGAAGAATACCAAAATGGGTGGGTATCAAAATGGACATCAACAAGTAAATCAAGTTCAGCGACGGTTACATTATCTCAGTCAACACGTTCAATTCGTTTAGTATATAGCGGAAATTTTGCCGGATATTTTAAAAGTATATCAATAAAACAAGGTGAATATTTTAATGTATCACCTGCAAGTATTGATTTTGGAGCTGTAGAAATAGGTAAAACTTCAACAAAAACAATTAATGTAGCTTATTCAGCAAAATCGGGTTCTGTAAGTTCCGGCAATGCGGGAGTTTTCTCTGTTGATAAAACTTCAGTCGGTGATAGTAATTGCGGATACGGTAATACAACAGTGCAAGTAACATTTACACCAACTACTACAGGACTTGTTTCTGCTACAATTAATGTAGGAGGAACCAATGTAACGGTTACAGGTACCGGTTCATTGGCTATACCAAGCGGTTTGACGGCAAGCAATGTATCATACACATCTGTTAATTTATCATGGAATGCAGTTATTGGTGCAAGTGCATATCTTGTTACTAATACAACAACCGGTAAAACATATAAAGTTAGTGCTACTTCAACTGCAATTTCAGATTTAACACCAAACAATTCATATACATTTAATGTAAAATCTCTTGATGCAAGCGACAATGCTTCTGCTGCATCAACTCCAGTTAGTATTACAACTAAAACAATAGGAGTTCCAGCAAACCTACAAGTTAGCGATATAGGTTATAGCTCTGTAAATCTTTCGTGGAATGCGGTAAATGACGCAACCGGCTATCGCTTAACCAACCTAACCACCGGTGACGAATATGATGTGCAAGGCACTTCGTGCGAAGCCACCGGCTTGGGATTGAATACAACCTATTCATTCGCAGTTAAATCGCTGTACAACACATACGAAAGTGCCGAATCTACACCCGTGTCTGCAACTACCTTAAATATTGAAGCTGATCTTACTGCTTGCACTGTGTTGAACGATGCCAGTCAATACCAATTGATGGATGGCTGGTCGACAGGGACTCCAAAAGAATTTTTGTTATCGGGACCCGGCAAAAAGATGTATTTTACCGCTGTTTTTGGAGCAGCCAATACAGGTACCATTTATGCAGAAGAATACTATGCTGATGGAACTTACAAAAAATTAATTACCGTTAATGCTATTTTATGGGGAGGGGGTCAAACCAATGCAGTTTGTGATATTAGTTCCCAAGCGGTAAAGATTAAATTTGTGGCAACAGGTACACTTGTTAAATCCGTTAAGGATGTGCGTGTAGAACAAGCATATAGCTTTTCTGTAAGTTCAACTACTCTCGATTTTGGCACTGTAACCATAGGTAAATCGGCTACTCGCACCTTAAATATTAATTATTCCAACGCCGCCGACATGAGTGCAGTATTCGATAACGAATACTTTAGCACTACAACCGATTTGCCAAAGGCCTGCGCCCATGGTTCACAAACTATTACAATAAGCTATGAGCCCAAAGTGTTGGATACTCCACAAGCATCAAGTTTAGTCTTGTTCAATGGCATCTCTCATACAATAGTAGTACGTGGTGAAACCACTCCGCTACCTGCACCTACTAATTTTAGAGTAGCACAAGCTTCGGCACATTCAATTCCTTTGCTTTGGGATGCTGTGGAAGGAGCCACCGCTTATCGTCTTATCAATACAACAACCAACGACAGCATTGACGTTACCGAAACGTCATATACCTTTGATGATTTGAATGCACACAGTGATTATGCCTTTACAGTAAGTTCTTTGTATAATAATGAAGTTTGTGGAACATCAAGTGTTTCGACAAAAACTTACACTCCTTTATATATAGGAGTATTAGGCAATGCTGCAGGTTGCATCTCATCGTCTGTTACACTTGTAAGCGGAGATATGAATATCGAAGACAATTCGTATAAGGTAGGTTCTGAAATTACACTTAATGTTAACTCAAACAACGAATCTGTAGAAATAGAAATCACTGCAAACGGTGAAACAATACAATTGCCAAACAGCATTCTACTTAAAGGAGGCGATATAGTTTCAATTAATGCTAATTATACTGGTGTTGCACTTGTAATAGACGACAAAGTTTATTCAACATTAACTGAGGCTGTCAATAATGCTTCAAACAAAGATGTGGTTTTATTGAACGATGTAGAAGAAAATTTGGTAATAAAAACCTCATTAGTGTTAGATGGTGGAAATTACTCTATTAATAATTTAATAGTAAACGCAAACGGTAGCTTGGTATTAAATGGCGACATTACTGTAGCATCATTTAATATTCAAGCACAAAATGGTGCATCAGGCGAATTTCGCGAAGATGGTGGCCATTTAACAGTTTTAGGTTCTGTAAGCATGGATAAAAGTTTAGATCCGTCAGGCACCGTATCACCTAAGAAATGGTATGGATTTAGTGTCCCATTCCCGGTAAGTCTAAAAGATGGCATATATCGTAAGTCAGGTGATCTGATTATCAAGATGGTATATGGTGATCAATATGTTGTAAAAGAATATGACGGTGCACAACGTGCTGCTACGGGTTCTGGTTGGGTGATGACTGATGTTAATGCTACATTGCAACCAGGTAAGTTCTATATTTTTGCATCAAACGGTTATAATGAAATTCGTTTTGTAAAAACAGAAGGATCTCCACTTATTTCAAGTCAAACAACTTTATCAGTTAGTGAGTTTGCTTCTGCAAAACTTAAAGATACTGGTTGGAATGGTTTGGCAAATACACAATTATTCCACGTAGATGTAAATTCGGATGTTATATTTGCTCAAGTATATAAAAACGGCGCAAAAGAGTATTTAACAATATCTCTTTTAGATGAGTCTTTCGTAGTAGGTGTTCCTTTCTTTATTCAACAAGGAAAAGGAATGTCGTCTGTGCTTGATTTAGCAAAAAGAACTCGTAATTCATTACGTAGTGCTTCAGAAGATATTAGCAATATATATAACCTAAGGATGGCAGTTACAGGTTCTACTGAAATGTCAGACCAATTATTTGTATCAGCTATCGAATCAGCTAGTGAGTCTTATGTAATAGGGAAAGATTTAGAAAAAATGGGAACCCCAACATCGGCTTCAATAGCTCAGTTATGGTGTGTTGATTATGACAATATGAACTTAAGCGTTTATGAAGCTAAACTTAAAGATGGTGCTGCTCATTTAGCATTTCGTATGTATGCGCCTGCTGTAGCTAATTATAATTTATATCTAAATCCAAATAACATTCCTAACGATGGTTCTACATTGTATTTATTGAAAGATGGTATTGCAGTACATAATTTCAATAAAGATGGTGAATATTCGTTTGCTTCTAATAAAGGACTCATATCTAATTACGAGCTACTTATTAAAGCTGCCGATGACATTAGTACTGTTGTATCAGCAGATATGGAAAATAATGTATTTGCATACATAGAAGGTGATATATTGTATGTTAAGAATATAAGTGAATCTTGTTCATACTCTGTAGGTAATAGTATTCGAACTCTGTACTCTGGTGAGTCTGATGGTTCTGATTTAGCTTTACCTGTTATCGAGAAAGGTATGTATTGGATTAAGGTAGGCAATCAAACGATTAAATTAATAAAGAAATAAGAGTAATGAAAAAGTATATTAAACCTCAAGCTAAGGTTATTGTAATGGAAACAGAACATGATATAATGGATTGGTATGGTTCAACAGTAGAACCGGGTGGAGCACCTGCAAAACCAGAATCTATTGGATCTAAACCGAATCCTATTGAATCTGCGTTTGATTGGATTACTGATAAATTTTAGTAGTGTAAAAATTTCAAAGAGTATATATAAATAATAAGCCCTCGGAATTCCGAGGGCTTATTATTTTATGCAGGTTCATTATCTTTTTTATTCTGCTTTTTTTTGTTATTCTTAATTATTTGTAATACTACGAAAGGAACTATAAATAATGATATTAGAATAACTCCAACAATAGTTGTACCCATGATTGTATGTTTTTAGTAGTTTATTAGTTTGGGGTGCTAGTCTCACATAAAAAACAACTTTTTTACCAAAAACCATGAAACGGATATAACAAGCAGGTTTTCAACTCTGCTAGTTCAGGCAGAAAAACAGTCTTTGCCGTCTTGCTGATTCTTTGCGCAATCTTTAGTGTGTTCGCTTTCAGTAAATAAAATGCAAAGAATCCTGAATTGACAGAGTGTCCACCGTCTGGTATTACTATATGTTGTGTTTGTGTACATACATCTTGTATTGGAAGATTTTCCGTTTCCCAAATAAATCCGGTATTCGGTTCGGTGATATTGTCTTGCTTGTTGTCTTCAACAGAGTATGAATTTATTATTGCAAAACAAAGTGTGATGCAAAATAATAAGATCAAACTACCATATCTGAGTATAGTAATATTAAAAAATCTGCCATATTTAGGTATACTATTCTTCACGAAGCAAATGTAGCAATTATTTATTATCAAATATATACAAGTAAAAAAAAGAGAAATTTGTGAGTCAATTCTATGTGTAGGTTGACAAAAAAGCCACTTAAATAGCAAAAGCATATTAAGTGGCTTCTAGTTTTGTCGGGATGACAAGATTCGAACTTGCGACCACGCGCCCCCCAGACGCGTACTCTAACCGGGCTGAGCTACATCCCGCAATGAAACAAAAATAAGGTTAGCAATTATAAAAAAGCATAACTTCCATTTTTATTTGTCGGGGTGACAAGATTCGAACTTGCGACTTCTACGTCCCGAACGTAGCACGCTACCAACTGCGCTACACCCCGATTTAAAATTAGGACAACAAAATTAAGTAGTTTTTGCTCGTTGTGCAAGTATTAGGCAAAAAAAATGCTTAACTTTGCCACTTTTAGTGTAAACTGTTTTTATATGAAAAAATATGCACCACACTTTGTGGCAGTTTTAGTTTTCTTGATTCTGACCTTTATATATATGTCTCCTGTATTACAGGGTAAAACGATATTCGGACAAGATACAAGAAGTTATATAGGCATGAGTAAGGAAGCTGTTGATTATAACGCAACTCACGATGAACAAACTTTGTGGACCAATTCGATGTTTGGAGGTATGCCTACATATCAAATATCAATGGATCAGCCATCTAGTATTTTGAAATACTTAGATACTTGTTTGCGAGTATTGCCCGGACCTACATATAGAGTCTTCTTATATCTCATAGGATTTTATATTTTATTATTGGCTTTTGGTGCAAGTCCATATTTGTCAATGGGAGGAGCAATAGCTTTTGCTTTCGGCTCGTATAATTTAATAATTATTGTTGCAGGGCATAATACAAAAGCAGTTGCAATTGCGTATATGGCTACTATAATAGCCAGTGTTTTTATAGCCTTCAAGAAAAATCCTTGGCTAGGCTCTGCTATGTTAGCATTGTTTTTAGGTTTAGAACTATATGCAAATCACGTTCAAATTACATATTACACTTTAATAATGGTAGTATGTTTCGGAGTATCCGAATTAATATTTGCCATAAAAGAGAAAACCCTACCTAGATTTTTCAAGAACATAGGAATTTTACTTATTGGTGCTGTTCTTGCCGTAGGCATGAATGCAACTCGACTCATAACTACTGCAGAGTATGTTAAAGCAACAATGCGTGGCGAGAGTAATGGCCTTACAATTAAAGGTTCAGATAGTCATGGTTTGGATAAAGATTATATAACCCAATGGAGTTACGGCATTAACGAATCTATGACCTTGCTTATACCTAATTTTGTAGGAGGGGCATCATCCGGAACTTTAGATGAAAACTCAAACACAGCACAAACAATTTCCGAACTTACAGGATACAAGAAAACAGGTAGAGATTTAAATAAATCAGAAAAAGAAAGACTTGATAATATTCTTCAGAATAATCCGGATAATTTTCAAGCTAAAAACTTAACCGAGTTGATGTATTCGTTTAACTTGCCTTTGTATTGGGGAACCCAACCATTTACTGCGGGTCCTGTATATGTAGGTGCAATTATTTGTTTCTTGTTTGTATTAGGACTGTTTATTGTGCCTGTTCGTCAGCGTTGGTGGCTTTTGGCAGCAGCAGTTATAGGCTTGCTGTTGTCGTGGGGTAAAAACTTTATGCCACTTACAGACTTCTTTATAGATTATGTACCGATGTACAATAAATTCAGAACAGTTTCTATGACATTGACGATAACATGTTTGGCGATGTGCATAATGGCGATATTAGCCTTAAAAGAAATGTTATCTGATAATTTATCCGATGTGGTTAAAAATAAGAGTCTTTACATTGCTTTTGGAATAGTTGGTGGTATTTCTTTGTTATTTTGGATGATACCTTCTTTAGCCGGCGATTTCATAAGCCCTAATGATCAGTCCTTTACCGATAGTTACGCGTTTTTGCAAGAAACATTGCCATTAGACAGAAAAGAAATGCTTAGTGCTGATGCCATACGTTCATTTGCTTTTGTATTTGCAGCAGCTATCGTTTTATGGATTTCTGTAAAACGTAAGATTAATACAAAATGGGTTGTGTTGGTATTCGCTGTTTTATTTACGGCCGATATGCTCCCAATAGCTAACCGTTACTTAAATGATTCAAATTTTGTATCAACAAGAAACTTGAAGAATGAAAACAAACCTTCTATAGCAGATAGTTATATATTAAATGATAAAACATTAGACTATAGAGTTTTAGACTTAACTGTAGATATTTTCAATAGTTCTCAACCTTCATATTTTCATAAAACCGTTGGTGGATATAGCGCCGTAAAATTAAGACGTTATCAAGAACTTATAGATGTGCAATTAGCTCCGGAAATAATGCGTCTCCAAAAGGAGTTGTCAACTATACGTAGTGAACAAGATGCAGATAGTGTATTTATGAATATGAATATTCTTAATATGCTTAATACCAGATATCTTATTTATCATCCATCAGCATTGCCATTACTTAATAAATCAGCCTTTGGAAATGCATGGCTAGTGGATAATATTAAATTTGTTGATACTCCTGATGATGAAATATCTCTATTAAGCGAAACCGATCTAAAACAAACTTTGCTTGTTGATAAACAATATGCTTCGGAGTGTCCTAAAACCGATTTTGAAACAGGAAATGCATTTATACAATTAATTTCATATAGTCCTAATGAACTTAAGTATGCATTTAAGTCTGATACACCGCAAATGGCTGTATTCTCTGAAATTTTTTATTACAAAGGTTGGCAGGCTTATAATGGAGATAAAAAGTTACCACATATAAGAGCAAATTATTTATTACGCGCAATGTATCTTGAACCTGGTTCATACGATATTACATTCAGATTTGAACCGGAGTCATATAATGTAGGAAATATTTTAGCATTAATTAGTTCTATCCTATTGACATTGGCTTTTTCATATATTATCTTTGCAAAACTTAAAGAAAAACGTTTAAAAATACTTGTAAATCAAGTAAAAAAAACAAGTTCAGATGAATAAATCTAAAATAGCTGCGAATCATCTTTTTAATTCGCGTTTAACCTCCATAATCAGTATTTCATTGGTTATTTTCTTAATAGGCGTTACCACTGCATTGTTATTGATGGCAGGTGAATTATCAGTACTTGTTCGAGAAAACCTAACTTTATCGGTAGTACTTAAAGATAATGTTAAAGATGCTGATGTACAGAAACTTCTTAAAACATTAGATGCATCAAACTATGTAAAATCAACAGAGTACATAGATAAAGAGGCAGCATCGAAAGAATTGGCCGAGGAGTTAGGCCAAGATCCTGTCGAATTTTTAGGTTATAATCCTTTGTTGGCATCTATCGAAATGAAATTACATTCGGAATATGCAAATAATGATAGTATTGCTCAAATTGACACAGAACTTCGTCGTATGCCTGAAGTGAAAGAAGTTATATATCAAAAGAATTTGATAGAGGCTGTAAACGATAACGTAAAGCGTGTATCAGCTGTACTTTCTGTGTTCTCAATACTATTATTGCTTATATCGTATGCATTAATAAGCAATACTGTTCGTTTAAGTGTTTATGCAAAACGTTTCTTGATACATACAATGAAACTTGTTGGTGCAACAAGCTCATTTATCAGACGCCCATTCTTACTACAGGGTGCAGTAACCGGAATTTTGTCCGCAGTCATAGCAATGGGTATGCTTTCAGGTATTTTATTCTGGGCTCAATCGGAAATATCAACACTACTTACAACAGAAATGTTGAACACTCTTTTGGTTTCATTCTTTGTAATGATATTGGCAGGTGTAGTAATTACGATAATTGCGACATATTTATCTGTTAGCAAATATTTGCGTCTGACCATAGATGATATGTATTATATTTAAGAGTGTCCTTTTGTTCAATAATAATAAGTTTCAATATGAATAATAATAATGAGGATAATTTGAATTTTCGCTTAGCGCGTAAAAATATATGGCTAATGGGTATTGGAGTGTTGATTATTGTTGTTGGATTAGCATTGATGTTGATTGGCAACAATTCAGGACCGGATACTTTTGAACCTGATATATTCAGTTTCCGCCGGATAGTTATAGCCCCCATGGTTGTTTTCTTCGGTTTTTTATCAATTATTGTGGCAATTTGCTATAGTCCTAAACAAAATAAAGAAAATAAGGAATAATATATGGAATGGTATGAAGCCCTATTATTAGGTTTGGTGCAAGGCTTAACGGAGTTCTTGCCTGTTAGCAGTAGCGGACATCTTGAAATAGGCCAAGTTTTATTTGGAACAGCCGGAGAAAAAAATCTGACCTTTGCAATTGTAGTTCATGCAGCTACTGTACTGAGTACAATCGTAATACTATGGAAGGAAATCGCATTGTTGTTTAAAGGTACATTTACCACAAAATCATGGAATCCTGAGAAAACATATATAGCTAAATTATGTGTTTCTATGATACCTGTATTTGTTGTAGGCGTATTTTTTAAGGATGCTGTAGAAAGCTTTTTTGGGAAAGATTTATTATTGGTAGGAATCTGTTTATTAGTAACAGCATTGCTACTAGCATTTGCTTATTTTGCAAAACCTCGTCAGAAAAGTGAAATTTCATATATTGATGCTTTTATTATCGGTTTAAGCCAAGCAGTAGCAGTTTTACCAGGTTTGTCACGTTCGGGAACAACTATTGCAACAGGTTTGCTATTAGGTAATAAAAAAGAGAATATGGCACAATTCTCATTTTTGATGGTACTGGTTCCTATTTTAGGCGAGGCATTTCTAGAATTTATCGATTTGATAAAAGAAGGTGCACCAATGGACATTTCTTATATGTCTTTAATAATTGGATTTGCAGCAGCATTTGTATCAGGTTGTATTGCTTGCCGTTTTATGATTAATATTGTAAAAAAAGGAAAATTGATATATTTTGCCCTTTATTGTGTGATTGTAGGTGGAATAGCAATTGCATATTCTTTGTGATATGGATTTTAAGGAAGGCGAAATACTCTGCTTTGATAAACCCTTACATTGGACATCATTTTTGCTTGTAAACAGAGTAAGATGGGCGATTACTAATTATTTAGGGGTAAAGAAATTGAAAGTAGGTCATGCAGGGACCTTAGACCCATTGGCTACCGGAGTTATGATATTGTGTACAGGTAAAGCGACAAAAAGGATTGACGAATTTCAATATCAAACAAAGGAATATGAAGCAGTGTTGAAATTGGGCGCTACGACGCCTTCATTCGATTTGGAGAAAGAGATTGATGCGATATATCCAACAGAGCACATTACAGAAGAGCTATTAAGGAATGTATTGGCCGGTTTTGTAGGAGAAATAAGACAAGTGCCGCCAGCATATTCTGCAGTTAAAATTAATGGCAAACGCGCTTATGAATATGCACGTAAAGGTGATGATGTAGAAATAAGCGCAAAACCACTTTTGATTGATTCAATTGAGTTATTGGAATTTTCAATGCCAATTATAAAAATCAGAGTTGTGTGTAGTAAAGGAACATATATTCGTGCATTAGCTCGCGATATTGGTGTAGCATTGCAAAGTGGAGCGCATCTTGTAGGTTTGCGCAGAACTAGAGTAGGAAATATAACATTAGAAAAATGTATGTCTTTTGATGATTTTAAAGCAATGATAGACACATTGCCTCCTGTTGTGAATTCGTTATAATGATTTTTTATTAATATTCATTTTTGTATTATGAAGTTATCTCAGTTTAAGTTCAAATTACCTGAAGAGTTATTCGCTCAAAAGCCATATGCCAATAGAGATGAGTCTCGTCTTTTGGTATTAAATCGTAAAACAGGAGAGATTGAACACAAGGTATTTAAAGACGTTCTTGGATTTTTTGACGAGAATGATGTTTTTGTTTTTAATGATACCAAAGTTTTCCCGGCTCGTCTATATGGAAATAAAGAAAAAACAGGAGCAAGAATTGAGGTGTTTTTATTACGTGAGTTAAATCCTGATTTACGTTTATGGGATGTACTTGTAGATCCTGCTCGTAAAATAAGAATAGGGAATAAATTGTATTTCGGTGAAGATGATTCATTAGTAGCTGAGGTTATTGATAATACAACATCTCGTGGTCGTACATTGCGTTTTTTATTTGACGGAGACCATGATACATTTAAAGAGACTCTATACAGCATGGGAGAGACTCCTCTTCCTCGTTTTATTAAACGTCCTGTTGAATCAGAAGATGCAGAACGTTATCAGTCTATATTTGCAAAAAATGAAGGTGCAGTTGTAGCACCGGCTTCAAGTTTACATTTTAGTCGGGAGTTGATGAAACGCTTGGAAATAAAAGGTGTAAAATTCTCTTTCGTAACAATGCATGCCGGTTTAGGTAATTTCAGAGAAATTGATGTAGAAGATCTGACTAAACATAAAATGGATTCTGAGCAGATGATTGTTACAGATCAAGCCGCATCAATTGTTAATGCTGCAAAAGACGAAAAACGTCAAGTCTGTGCAGTTGGTACTACAGTTATGCGCGCTCTAGAAACAGCCGTATGTACCGAAGGAAAAATCAAACCATTTGATGGCTGGACTAATAAGTTCATCTTCCCTCCATACGACTTTACTGTTGCGACTGCAATGGTAAATAATTTATATACTCCATATTCTCAACTACTTATGCTTGTTGCTGCTTTTGGCGGTTATGATCAAGTCATGCATGCTTACGATGTTGCAGTAAAGGAAAAATATCAGTTTGGTGCTTATGGAGATGCAATGCTGATTATCTAATTATTTTTCATTGTAGTTTAAGAAGTATTTACGTAATAACATAACAAGACACTAAAGTTTGGTCGAATATAAAAAATAGAGTATATTTGCACCCTAATTTTTGTAAAAATCATTTAATATCAATCGAATATGCAGAACAAGGGATTTGTAAAGATTTTTGCCATCGCATTGGCGTTGGTCTGCCTTTTTTACTTGTCGTTTAATGCAGTAACAGCGCATTACAGCAGTAAGGCAGCCGAATATGCCAATGGTAACAAAATGAATGAGTATCATTATTTGGACTCAATGGCAACAGAAAAGGTTTGGTTAGGATATACCTTGAAAGAGTGTCGTGAAAACGAACTTAACATGGGTCTTGACTTAAAAGGCGGTATGAATGTTATTCTTGAAGTATCTGTTCCGGATATTGTAAGAACATTATCAGGCAATACCAAAGATGAAACCTTTAACAAAGCAATAAATTTAGCGATTGAACGTCAAGCTGTTAGTCAAAAAGACTTTTTGGAATTATTCCAAGAGGCTTACGAAGAAATAGATCCCAATGCTCGTCTTTCTGCAGTATTTACTACGTTCGGTTTAAAAGATCGTATATTCTTAAAAAGTACCAATAAAGAAGTTATTGATGTCTTGAAGCAAGAAGTTCAGGCAACAGTGGATAACTCATTTAATGTATTGCGTACTCGTATAGACCGTTTCGGTGTAGTTCAACCAAATATTCAACGTCTTGAAACCAATGGACGTATTTTAATTGAATTACCTGGTATTAAAGAACCTGAACGTGTACGTAAATTGCTACAAGGATCTGCAAGTTTGGAATTTTGGGAAACATATAACTTAACAGAAATTTATCCTTCATTAGAACTTGCAAATGCTGCTGTTCGCGAATACTTGAAAGGAGCTGATACTACTTCAGTTGCAAAAACTACAGAAACAGCAAAAGCAGAAGTAGCAAAATCAGAAGAAGTTGTTAGTGAGTCTGATTCTATAACTGCTCAATTGGAAAAGATTGGTGCTGCTGCTCAAGATTCTTCAAAAATGATGGAACAATTTGCAAAAGAGAATCCTTTGTTCAGTATTATGATGATAAATCAAAATGGCGGTCAACTAATTCCTACTCCTGCAATAGCTATGGTTAGTATTCGTGATACGGCTAAAGTTAGTGAATACTTGAACTTACGTCAAGTAAAAGAAATACTACCACGCGATTTAGCATTTCGTTGGACTGTTAAACCAATTGACGAAAAAGGATTAATATACCAATTAGTTGCAATTAAAGTAACAAATCGTGATGGTAAAGCACCTCTTGGTGGTAATGTAATTACAGATGCTCGTAATGATTTGAGTCAATACTCTGCAAATTCTACAGTAAGTATGACTATGAATCCCGAAGGAGCGAAAACATGGGCTCGTTTAACAAAAGAAAATATAGGTCGTAGCATAGCTATTGTGTTGGATGATATGGTTTATTCATTCCCTACAGTTAATAGCGAAATATCAGGTGGGCGTTCTGAGATTTCAGGTAACTTCACTACCGAAGAAGCAAAAGACTTAGCAAATGTATTGAAGTCAGGTAAAATGCCTGCTCCTTCACGTATCGTACAAGAAGATGTTGTTGGACCATCTTTGGGACATGAGGCAATTACTCAAGGTTTGTGGTCTTTCTTGATAGCATTTATCGTTGTTATGTTATACATGATTTTAATGTATGGTTTGGTACCCGGTTTAATAGTAGATGCGGCTTTGTTGTCAAATGTATTCTTCTTGGTAGGTATATTGGCATCATTCAAAGCAGTATTAACATTACCCGGTATTGCAGGTATCGTTTTGACAATGGGTATGGCAGTCGATGCTAACGTACTTATTTATGAACGTATCAAAGAAGAGTTAGCAGCAGGTAAAACGCACAAGTCTGCAATTGCAGATGGTTATAAAAATGCATTGTCTGCAATTATTGATTCAAACTTAACAACATTATTGACCGGTATCATTTTGTTCTATTTTGGTACAGGCCCAATTAAAGGTTTTGCAACGACATTGATAATCGGTATTATAACATCATTCTTTACTGCTGTGTTTGTTACACGTGTTATTTACGATAAGATGGTTGATAATGGTTCTGTATCGAAGTTGACATTTGTTACTTCATTCTCAAGGAACTTGTTGCAAGGTGTTAATGTAAACTGGGTCAAGATTCGCAAATTTGGTTATATCCTTTCAGGTTCATTTATATTAATTGCAATAGTGTCTCTTTCGGTTCGCGGATTAAATCAAGGTGTTGACTTTACAGGTGGTCGTAACTATGTAGTTCGTTTCGCCGAAAAGGTTAATACAGAAGAAATTCAACAAATGTTGGAATCTGGATTTGCAGATGCTTCAGTATCAGTAATAACTATCGGTGATGAAAATCAAGTCCGTATTTCTACAAACTATAAGATTGCAGATGACTCTAAAACTATTGATGATGAAGTTGAAGACATTATCTATAAATCTTTACAACCAAAATTGGCAAAAAATGGTGTGTCAAAGGAAATGTTTATTAAGGGATATATTGTAGATAACGGGAAGGCTGAATTGTCTACAGATGCTAATGTTTCATCTTTAGGTGTACAAAGTTCACAAAAAGTAGGTCCGGCTATTGCTGATGATATCAAGAATGCATCATTTATGGCTGTAATCTTTTCATTGTTGGGAATTTTCTTGTATATCTTGGTTCGTTTCAGAAATGTTTCATATAGTGTTGGTGCATTAAGTTCATTGGTACATGATACTCTATTTATTTTGGGTATTTATTCATTAGCTTACACCATTATGCCATTCTCAATGGAAATCGATCAGTCATTTATTGCTGCAATTCTAACGGTAATCGGTTATTCAATTAATGATACCGTGGTAGTATTTGATCGTGTGCGTGAGTTAAAAACGAACTTCCCTAAACGTAATCAAAAGGAGGTTATTAATGAAGCAGTAAATGCAACCTTAATTCGTACTTTTAGTACCTCATTCTCTACTTTTATAGTTTTGTTGGTAATATTTATATTGGGTGGTGAAACAATTCGCGGATTTGTATTTGCATTAATGGTTGGTGTATTAGTAGGGACGTACTCAACATTATTTATCGCAGTTCCTATCTCTTATGATATAGCAAAGAAAAAATCAAAAGCAGTTCAAGCAGCGCCAGCAACGCCTGCAAAATAGTATATTTTAGAACAAATTTTAGGGAGTCTGACTTTAGTTAGGCTCCCTTTTTTTTGTTTTACTCAAAAAAAATCGTATCTTGCAACGTTATTTACAAACAAACCTTAATATATGAAAAGAAAAAAACTACTAATTTGCATCTCATTTGTGGGATTATTTTTTTCTCTAAATGCGCAAGTTACAACTTCACCAACAGCTTTTATTAAGCAAGACAGAACAGAAGAATTTGATGTGATTTTTGATGCATCTTTGGGAAATGGATCAATGCTTGGCGAAACAGAATGTTATGCACATACAGGTGTAATAACAACAGCAAGTGCAAGTGACAATGATTGGAAGCATGCACCTACATGGTTGGATAATTCTGATAAATATAAATTGACTAAAATTGACGAATCTAAGTGGAATTTGCACATAGTAGGTGGAATGCGTCAATATTATAATTTAGAAGAAAGTGAGGTTGTAACTAAGTTGGCGTTTGTATTTAGGAATGCAGACGGAAGTAAAGAAGGTAAATCTGCATCGGGCAATGATATTTTTTATGTATTATACAACAGTGATGAACTTGCCGTAAAAATAACTTCTCTAACCGACAAAAGTGTATACGAAAAAGGTGAGACTATTAGTATAAATGCTGAAGTGTCTGAGTCTTCAAACATTAAATTGACTGTAAACGGCATTATTAGGTCGGAAATTACAAATAATGTATTGAGCTATGATTATGAACTAACGGAAGATGGTTATATTCCTATTAAGGTTTCTGCTGAGATTGATGGAAGAGAAGCTTCAGATAGTCTTGCTGTATACGTTAAATCACCAGTTGTAGACGAACCTGTTCCAGTAGGAATGAAAGAAGGGATAAACAAAGCAATAAACGGTGATATTGCAACTATCACATTAGTACTTCGTGCTCCTTTTAATCAGAGTGTATATGTTCTAGGCGATTTTAATGATTGGTCGATGAACGAAGCATATCAAATGAAACGCGATAGTGTTTGGACAAAATCAGTATTGGAGCCATCGCAAGATTCATTGGCAACCGTATTATTCTGGTGCTCTTTCGATTTGCCTTCAAAATCAGAATATTATGCTTTTCAATATTTAGTTGACGGATCATTACAGATTAGCGATCCATACGCAGAACTCATTCTAGATCCATGGAATGATCCATATATTAAAAACAAAATGGATCCTGAATTACCTGCATATCCAAAAGATAAAGGTGATGGTTTAGTTTCAATACTTTGGGGCGAAGATCCCACTCCATACGAATGGCAGAATGATTTTCAAATAGCAGATAAAGATAATCTTGTCATATACGAATTACATATTAGAGATTTTGTATCATCAAGCGACCTTGCCGGTGTTATGTCTAAACTTGATTATTTGGAACATCTCGGTATAAATGCAATAGAGCTTATGCCTATTAACGAGTTTGATGGAAATGACAGTTGGGGTTACAATCCTAATCATTTCTTTGCACCAGATAAAGCTTATGGAACTCGAAATCAATATAAAGAGTTTATAGACGAGTGCCATAGACGTGGAATCGCGGTTATATTAGACATGGTATTTAATCATGCAACAGGAATCAATCCGATGGCTAAGTTGTATTATGAAGGCAGCTCAACTAGCGATATAAATCCGTGGTTTAATAAAATTGCAAGGCACCCATACAATGTCTTTCATGATATAAACCATGAATATACGGGTACACGTCAATTTTTCAAAAGAGTTTTGGCTTATTGGTTGGATGAGTATAAGGTAGATGGCTTTAGAATGGACCTAACAAAGGGTTTGACACAAAAAAACAGTGGAGACGATGTTGGAAAATGGGGTAAGTATGATGCTAGTCGTATTGCAATCATAAAAGATTATTATGATACGTTAGTTGCAACAAATCCAAATGCAATATTTATTTTAGAGCACTTGAGCGATTATGACGAAGAAAAGGTTTTGTCAGATTATGGTATGTTCCCTTGGCGCAATATGAATAATAGCTATTGTCAAGCAGCTATGGGTTATGCTAGTAACAGCAATTTTGTTGATACTAATGGCAAAGGCGGTATGTTTACAACTGGTTGGGTTGGATATGCAGAAAGTCACGATGAAGAACGTAATATGTACAAAGCATTAGCTTATGGAGATGGAAACTTAAAAGAAAATGAAGATGCTCGTTTAGCTCGTGTACCTTTAATGATTGCATTCGCCGAACTTATTCCTGGCCCTAAGATGATGTGGGAGTTTGAAGAAATGGGTTTTGATTATTCTATTAATACATGTTCTGACGGTCAAATAAAAGATGAATGTCGTACATACAGAAAGCCTATTCCGTGGACTTTAAAATGGGATGAGGATGCTCTACGTATGAATGCATATAATCAGTCTTCAAAAGTTATTAATTTAAGAACAGACTATCCGGAATTCTTTGAAGAAAATAATGTAATTGTAACAAATTGTGCTACAACATCTTTTGCAAAAGTTCGCCGAATCGATATTAATTATGTAGATGATATTGATGTTAATAATTCGGTTGATATAATAGTGTTGGGTAATTTTGATGCTAAAACATCTATTACTACATCAGCAAATTATACAAAAACCGGAACTTGGTACGATTATATGACCGATGAGGCATTTAATGTAACTCGTCTAAACAAAACTATTACTCTAGCTCCTGGCGAATTGAGAATTTTAACTTCACGTCATATAGAGCATGAGGTTGGTGTTAATGATGTAGAATCAGACGGCACCGGTCATATAGTATTTCCAACAATTACAGACGGGGCGGTTTATGTTCAGGCCCCATCTTCGATATCAAGTATAAAAGTATTTAATTTGCAAGGCGGCATGGTAAATGAAGCTAAAGATGTTTCAGAAATATCTTTAAGTAATTGCTCTGCCGGTAATTATGTTTTGCAAGTAATCTCAGAGAATGGAACATCTATTCACCGAATCATTAAAAAATAATTGTTATGAAGTTGATAAATAAAAATATAAATCTCAAAAAAATATTTGGATTTAATTCAGGGGCTGCACTTGTAGCAGTGCTTTGTTCTGCTCTTTGCTCATGCTCAGGCCCAGAGCCAACGCCTGATCCAACTCAAGATGAAATAGAAAAGAAATGGCCGAGTGTAATAGATACAAAAGTCGTTGGAAAGATGATAAAAGTACAACGCGATACGCTTGGTAATTATGTTATGGGTACTGATGAAGGAAGTTATGAATCAGCTCCTGCTCATAAAGTAACATTCTCAAAATCATTTTATATTGCAGAATTTGAATTAACTCAAGCAGAGTGGACTGCAATAATGACTACTAATCCTTCTGAAATGATAGGTGATAGCCTTCCTGTAGAAAGAGTTTCTTACAGTATAATTTACGAATTTATAAATAAACTAAATGAACAAACAGGTAGAACATTTCGTTTACCCACAGAAGCAGAGTGGGAATATGCTGCAAGAGGTGGATTTTATTCTAACGGAACAAAATACTCAGGCAGTGATAATTTAGATGAGGTTGGTTGGTATATTGTCAACAATCCTGAAGAATTGTCACACAAGGTCGGTACTAAGGCTCCTAATGAGATAGGTCTATATGATATGAGTGGTAATGTTGCAGAATTATGTTCTGACAAAAATGCTCCATATACGGCTGATCCACAGATCGATCCGGCGTCAAAAACAGGCTCAAAATATAATGTACGTGGAGGATGGTTCGATCAAGACGCAGAATATTGTGATCCTAAAGTTAGAGCAACAGCATCATCAACTGATAACTTTTATAATATGGGATTCCGTTTGCTAATGGAGGCTCCTCTTGATTCGGATTTATTACCATAATATAATTCAAATATCAATAAAAAAGGTAATGTAGATTGACGTGCGCTCCAAAAGTTGGACAATTAATTAAATATTAATTTTTATAGTAGTGAGCTCGGTATTGCACCGGGCTCATTCATTTTAATTTCAATTTTATTCTGTACAATTAATGCAAATAGGAATATTACTACGATGCTTTAATACATTAAATCTAAATGTATTTGCTTTGTTACTATGCCAAATATCATAGAAAGAATCTTCAAATATATTTCCGAAACTATGTGATGCGTCTTTGTCGAAGCAGCAAGGTAGTATTTCGCCGCCTGCAGATATTACTACTGACGACCATAACCTCCAGCAGCGGTTGTGAATAGCACGCTTAGGTATGTATTTACCGTCTTCTGTCTTTTTGTATCTTCTGTCGCTTTGTTTTGTCGGCATCAGTTCGTAATCGTAAAATTGGGCCTTTTTAAAGTTTATTTTTGATACGCCAAGCTTTTTGCATAATCGTTTTATGTCGTCTTTTTCGTGCTCATTGCTCTTTAGTAATAAGCACTGCACTTCAACAGGTAATTTTGCTTTTACCGAGTTTTTTATGCCTTCAACAACTGTGTCAAAGTCTCCTCCTTTACGGTATGTTTCGTATGTGTTTTTTGTGGCACCGTCTAAGCATATTATCAGTTTGTCGAGTTTTGCTTTTTTAAGTTGCTCGCAAATTTCTTTTGATAAAAAATGACCGTTGGTTGATACGCAGGTAAATACTCTTTCTTCGTGTGCGTACTGTATCATTTTTGCAAGGTCATTGTTCAGGAATGGTTCTCCTTGAAAATACAGATTTAGGTATGTAAGTTCAGGTAGTAAGGGGTTAATTATTTTTTTAAAGTTTTTGATTGATAAGCATAATGGAGTTTTTTTTATTGAACCATTACCTGTAGGGCATTGAGGACAATTAAGATTGCAATAATTTGCAGGCTCTATTGATGCGGCGTAGGGCTTTGCTCTAAGTATTACTTGTCCTGTGCATGCCGATTCTAAATAGTTGGCTGCAATCAAAGCCAGGTTTAATAGCCTTTTTTGCGTGATATATGGTAAAACTTTAAATTCCATTGAGATGCAAAAATGAGCATTTACATTCGACTATGCAAGCCAAAAAGGGTTAAATATTTCTGAATTTGTATCATGTATAATATTAATTTACTGTAAAAAATAAGTTTGTAGTTCTTGAGCGGTTTCTGCGTAGTTGCCCAAAAGATCTTTGATTATTAAACCTTTTTCGAGTAAAATTACGCGCGAACAGATGTCGGTAATATGTTCCAAATTGTGGCTTGATATTAAAAGCGTGCAACCATATTCTTTTTGATAATAGGCGAGCAGTCGTTTCATTTCGTTTTGTGATGACGGATCCAAGAAATTAAACGGTTCATCCAGCAATAAAATCTCTGGATGTGTAAACATAGCTCCAATGATACCTATTTTTTGTCTGTTTCCTGCCGAAAAGTTACGAATATATTTTTTTTGTCCGAAAATTTCACCACTGGCGAACTTTTCAAATTGGCTCAAACGCTCTTTTATTTCTTCTTTGCTAAATTGATGCAGTCTGCCGATAAAATCGAAGTACTCGTTAGGATACAAGAAATCAATTAAAAAACCGCTGTCGATAAATGCACCTGTGTAAATCTTCCAATCTTCCGATTGTGCTACGTTTATACCTTTGCTTAGTACATAACCCTTATCTGCCTTATACAAGTCTAAAATAAGACGCAACAGTGTGGTTTTACCTGCACCATTGTTACCCACTAAACCTACTAATTCATTTTTCCCGATATGCAAATCAGAAATATTTACAGCAACTTGTTGGTTAAATGCTTTACTAAGATCTTTAATTGTAATCATATTATTATTGTTTATATTTATATTTTACGACAAACTATTATATAATTCTTTTTGACTAAGTTTTCGGAACAAATAAAGGCATCCTAACAACAATAGTATAGATGCCGTAAAGGGTACAAATGGGTAGGATATTATAAAAACATATATTGCATCTGCCAAACGAAAATGTATTATACTGCCATAACCGATTGCAAATGGGATGCAAACTAATAACTGGAGTGTAATCCAATTAAGCAAACTTTTCACGAACCGAACAATCAAACTATTGAACATGGCTAATGCCCAAACCAAAAACAGTAAGGATAAACTCAAAGCAATAGAATATACTTGCGCCAAATATGGCAAACAAAATACAAACATCCACCAGTTCCAAGGCGAAACAATTTCGGTGCACAACGCAATACCAAATAATTTATATTTAGAAATTGGAAGCAATAAATACGGATGCATCTTTTGATAAAACGAATTTTTTTTAATGTATTTTATGAGCAAATCAATGCAACACAAACCTGCCAATAAATAAAAAAATAAGGATTGTAAATTGACATCAGGTATTTGTTCCCGTATAGCAATAGGTAGCATAGCACCGCTCGCACACATCGAAAGAAGCAGCCACAGAGCCACAACGCTCTTAATGACAATGCCTATTATTTGATCTTCAAAAAAGTAAGATCGTTTCATCGAAAGCAGGTAATGAGATAACAACTCGCGCATGGTTACAGTATCAAGGTATTAATTAGTTATAATATCGGGTGTAAATTGCTGAGGTGTATTTCCTGTTTGAAGAATGAGAGTTAGACAAATAATAATAGTAAAAAGCAATATAACAGATACATAACTACCAAGTACAACAATAGAACTTTGTTTGTGAGTCAACTTGCAGTTGTTTTTTATGGCAAGAATTAGTACAACTATATAGGCAATCCAAAAGATATTGATATTATTAAAGGCATTAATTAACCAAATATCCCAATTATGTGATTGAAGAAGCAAAAGTGGTGATCCTACAGATTGAATCCCATCATGCAAAAAACCTGTATAAAGACCTAATAAGTTAAGGGCAGTATGTAATATACATACAAATTCCGATACAAGACAAGCTTGTAGTAAGTCTACAAAACGTGGCTTGTTTCGCAAAAATAATTTTGAGCCGAAATACAAAAGTGCAAGAACTCCAAATATGCTAGAGATAGAAAACAAGACCTGACTAATGGCAGTAATAGGACGATATTTTATGTAATCTGCGTACATTAATTCTGCAGCAGCAGATCCTCTATATCGAAGTAAACTCGGATTTTGGAAGTACTTGTCGATGTCGCTGTTCACACCGTAATGTAACCCTATTGCAAGAATACTATATAGAACAACGATAGTTATTATCAATATAAAACCTTTTTTCATTTTGGACATTTTTTAATTACGATAAACATTCATGATTCGATACTTGCGGTCTTTTATCTTCTTTATAAAAAATGGGAATAAGCAAAAAGAAGCGAGAGTTCCGATTAGTCCGCTAATTAGCATATACATGATTGTTATATATTCGTTATAAATATTGTATATGATATATGCGATAAGAAATGCTAAACCGAAGGATATCGCAGTAATTATACTGACGACGGAAGTGAGTTTCTTAAAATTAGTTGGTTGAGGAAACTGCATAATGTCATAGCGCGTACTAGGAAATAGAAAATTAATAAGTGTAGATGACCATGCAAATGCACTGAAATAGAAAAATATGGCACAAGGTAACAATACACTTTTTGTAACAAGGCAATATATTCCCAAATATAAGCTGGAAAAAAAACAATAAAACAAATTATTCCAAATAAAAACATGTTTTAAAGAGTTAGTATGCCAAGTTATAAGTCCGTCAAAATAAGTTGATTCTGCTTCGAATCCCTTTTCTATAAAACACGAAATTGGAAATATAACCACTAATCCTACATATAAAATAGTTCTTTCTAAAGTGGCAGGCATATTTCCTGCAAACGAAAGGACTAAACAAGGAAAAACAAAAAGCACTAACCATTGTCTTTTTAGAATGGAGCGTAAGCGTTGCTTGATGAGTAAATTAAGGAATAGATTCATTTTGTTATTATTTCGCCTCTAAATGATGATAAGATAAGGTATTTTCTTTTGAGAAACCTTTTGTATGAATGCCTTATGGCAAATGGGCATACTAGTATGCAAATCAAGCTACATCCGAACAGAATCAAATATGTATTTCTTTCTCCTAATTCTTTAAAACTTATAATTGTAAGTACTAATAATGACAATATAGGTTGCCATATTGTAAAGTTCTTTAGCAGCGACTTACCGGTTTGTTTTTTAGAATTATTGAAGTCAATTCTGTCCGTTAAAAAATGAAAAGTATTGACGTAAATACACAATGATAACGAAACTGCAGTTATAAATAGGCAGGTGTGTAATAAAAAATCGCTTGAAAAGATTAGGGAACAAATAATATAATATATGGTAACAAAAATGCAATTGAATAAAATACGAGCATACATAGTTTGCATAAATTGATTAGGTGCAATTGTCGATAAAAAATCAGCAAAGGAAGATTCTTCCCCAAATCCACTTACTAATGTAGTTGTTAGGCTAAAATATGCACACATTAAAATCTCAATTTGAAGAAGTCTATTTTCTATTACATAATAAGCGAATGTCAAAAATACAGTGCTATACATAATTAATCCGGTAGCCATTCTGAGTTGCTTATATCGCCAAATCTGTTTAAAAATTAGAGAAATACCGCTTAGATACATAGTGCTATTTTTTATAGTAAAGCTTGTCAAAAATAATTTAAGATTTGTATTGAGCATAAATTTTATATTTGGACACAAGTAATTTATTCCAAGCTCTTTTTAAGACAAATGGTGTGGCAATTATGCAAAAACAGCCTATGCATATTAAAAATACGTATGCTTGAGAAACATATTTATATTTGAATAAGTAACATGTTGTAGATATTATTAATATAAAAATTATAATAAAGGCAATATTAGTATAACGTTTTACTTGTTTTTTATTGGGTATCATAATATTAATCGACTTATTGGCCTGTGGATATAATAAAATGTAGCAAAAAGAAGGGAAACAAAAACCTATGCAGAAAGCTGATAAGTGTTTGAGTATTATTTCTGAAGGGAATATCATCATATAACACAAAAGGATTATTAATGATATGGTGAATGAAAGAACATAACGGTATATCATAATTTTCGGAAATAGTTTCGGCTTCACAGATAATATAAAATCTGCAAATGGTAATTCCGTATTGCAGCCAAGTTCTAAAAACAAACTACAAATACACCAATAAGGCATAATAGAAATAAAAAAATTTAGCTCTGGATTTGGAATATTTCCCCATATTAATATTCCAAAAGAAAGAAAAATGGCTAATACATTAGCTATAAAGGTATTTCGTAGTGCAGATCGATTTAATTCCGGTTTAATGAGATATAATAGAGTTGTGTACATTACTTGATGATTGTTTATACGCTTCGATTAGCGTAGTATATGGTGATATATGTTAAAACTTTTAATTCTATTGAGGTGCAAAAATGAGTATTTACATTCGACTATACAAGCCAAGAAGTGTTAAATAGCCGCAAATACTTAATTTTTTAACCTTTTTGTAAAAAAAACAAACTTGTTATTGCGTTTTTATCCAATATTGCATATCTTTGCTCTATTGAAATTTTATGAAACTGAATATTTACTGAAATTATTATTAAAACAAAAGGTCATGAAAAAAAGTCTATTACGCGTTGGTATGGGAATGCTGCTAGTTGCAGCGTTTGCATCGTGTCAAAAATTGGGCCCGATGAAAGCAGAGTATTTCACGGTTAACCCAAATCCACTAGAAGTAAAGGCAGGTAAGGTTGAAGGAACCATTACAGCCAATTTCCCTGAGAAATATTTTGCTGAAAAGGCAGTTGTAGAAGTAACTCCTGTATTAAAATATAAAGGTGGTGAAGCATTAGGAACTCCTGTATCATATCAAGGAACAAAAGTACAAGGTAATGATCAAACTATTCAATATAAAGCCGGCGGTACAGTAACACAAGGTTTCTCTTTTGATTATGTTCCGGAAATGGCAGAGTCAGTTTTATCTTTGCGTTTTAAAGCAACTTTGAAAGATAAAGAAGTACAAGTTCCTGAAGTAGATATCGCAATAGGATGTATTGCAACATCTACATTGGCTGATGCTTCTTCTGTTTCTCCTGCTTTCGCAAAAGATAAATTTGTTCGCGATACCAAGGAAGTAACAGAAGCAGACATTATGTTTGCTATCCAAAAATCAGATGTTAAAGCTAATGATGATGTTAAGTCTTTGAATGACGCTGCTGCAGCAGCTCAAAATGATGCAAAAAAAACCGTTGAAGGCTTAGCTTTGATTTCTGCTGCATCTCCTGATGGTGGTTTTGAATTAAATGAGAAATTAGCTGCATCTCGTGAAAAAAATACACAAAGCTTCTTGAAAAAACAAAAGAATCAAGCTGCTATCGACGCAAAATATATTGCTCAAGATTGGGAAGGATTCCAAAAATTGGTTCAAGAATCAAGCGTAAAAGATAAAGATCTTATCTTACGTGTTTTAGGAACATACCAAGATATTGAACAACGTGAAAAAGAAATCAAAAACTTATCTGCTGCTTACACAGAGTTAGCTTCTGATATTCTTCCTAAATTACGTCGTTCTCACTTAGCTTTGACTATTAATGTAGCTGGTAAAACAGATGCTGAATTATTAGAAATTGCTAAATCAAATTCTGATTCTTTGACTGTAGAAGAATTGATGTACGCAGCAAAATTAGCTTGCACTTCAGGAAATAAGGAAGATGCTGCTAAATTTACAGCTGCAAATGCTACTCAAAATCCTTCAGATTGGAGAACTCAAAACAACCAAGGTGCTGTTAATTTTACAAGCGGCGACCTAAATGCTACAAAATCAGCTTTGAATAACTCAGTTAACAATGGTGGTGCTAACGAACCTGAAACTAACTTCAACTTAGGCTTAGTTGCTTTATCGGAGAATCAACCAAATCAAGCTCAACAATATTTTGGTAAAGCTGCAGGTGTTGAACAATTAGGTGAAGGACAAGGCCTAATGTACATCCAACAAGGTGAATATGCTAAGGCTGTTAGTTCATTTGGTAATGCAAGCACAAATAATGCTGCTTTAGCTCAAATGTTGGTAAACAACAACGATAAAGCAATCTCTATCTTGAATAATGTTAGTGAAAAAGATGCTACAACATATTACTTGTTAGCAGTTTGCAGTGCTCGTACAGCAAGCGATAGTCAGCTATATTCGAGTTTATCACAAGCAATCAGTTTGAATCCTGATTACTCAGCTCGTGCAAAATCTGATCTTGAGTTCGGTAAATACTGGACATTAGATTCATTCAAAAATGTAGTGAAATAAGTTTTATTTCTATATAGTAAAAAAGGTCACCTATTTGGTGGCCTTTTTTATTTGTATTGAATTAATAATATTCTGTGCAATAATATACATAGTTGGAACAAGCGATGCCATAGGGGATAAAAATGAGCAAGAAAGCCATATCGCCAATACTGTGTTTTTCTGAGCTATTGCTTGTCCTGCGCCAATACTTTCGTTATATTTACGTCCTATAAGTTTACCGATAATTAATTGAGCAGAACAGATAATAAATGCAGCTATAATGGCAATTAATGCAAATAGATAATTAGGCTGATCTTGCATTAAAAATGAATTTACTGCCCTGCCAATAAGTACCATAAGTGCAAATGCCCACATATAGTAGGTAGCGGATGTGCATTTGCGTATGCAATTATGTACCTTAGGTGCGAATTTGCGGGTTAATAATGCTATAAATAAAGGCAAGAGTATAGTTGGTAGTGTATATGTAGCAATGCGCGTAGAAGAAGTCCAAAATGAATTTGCGGAACCATGACCAATCCACGAAAACCAAATAGGTAAAAATATTGATGCAGAAACGCTACTTACCAGTAAATACTGCGTAATAAATTCAATTTTACCTTTCATTAAATTGACTACAACTGGTGCTGAAGTTGCTGTTGATACTAGAATACTAATCATTATTCCTTCTGCCAAATCTATATTAAAGTTTTTAACAATATAATATGATGAAATGCCAAGGCTTAATTGTATTCCTAATAAAATTATATGCAGGCGCGAGGCTTTAATATTACCACCTTCAAGTTTTGAGAATGAAAGCAGTAACATACAAAAAATAAGAGTAGGAATTATTGCCGTATATGTAGAACCTATGTATCCGAAGAAACGATTGAAAATAAAACCAAAGATTAGTGCTAATAGTAAAGTCCAATCTTTTATGAAACGTATAATTTTTGATATCATGGCTGATTAATACAAAAGCCTCCTTTAAAAAAGGAGGCTTGAATTACTTATTATGTAATTGAAAATTATTTTTTTGTTTTAGTATTTGAATCTAAATTCTTTCTGCTAACAATTATATGTACTACAACACCTATAACTAGTAATGCTAATCCAATAACTAAGGTTGTGTTAGACTCAAAGTTAGCGAATGATGGAATAATAAGTGCCAATGCACCTAAAATTACTATTAAAATACCTAAGTTTTTCATATGGTTTATTTTATATAAATGTCGTATTTGTTTCACAAAGGAAATAATAATTTTCGTACTTAAAAAATAAAACCTTTGTTTTTTTAATCAATGCTTAATAAATCTTCTTCTAAATCTTCTTCGATACGTAGATTTTGAATGATAAAATCTTGTCTTTCAGGCGTATTTTTACCCATGTAGAAGTTAAGCAGTGTGGCAAGAGCATCTTCCTTTCGTAAACTTACTTGATCCAATCTAATGTCTTTGCCTATGAAATGAACAAACTCATCAGGTGAAATTTCACCTAAACCTTTAAATCGTGTTATCTCTGCCTTTTTACCGATTTTGTTAATAGCATTTATACGTTCTTCGTCTGTATAACAATAAAACGTTTCTTTTTTGTCGCGAACACGAAATAGCGGAGTTTGTAATATATATACATGTCCGGTTTTTACCAAGTCAGGGAAAAATTGAAGAAAGAAATTAAGAATTAGTAGTCGTATATGCATACCATCGTCATCTGCATCAGTTGCAATTATAACCTTATTATATCTTAGTCCGTCTAAACCATCTTCAATATTTAGTGCGGCTTGTAATAAGTTGAATTCTTCGTTCTCGTAAACGACTTTTTTTGTTAGTCCGAAACTATTTAGCGGTTTCCCTCGTAAACTGAATACTGCTTGTGTATTGACATCGCGGCTCTTTGTTATAGAACCACTTGCAGAATCTCCCTCAGTAATAAATATACAACTCGATAACTTTTTTTCTTCGTCCTTACCATCATTAAGGTGGAAACGACAATCTCTTAGTTTACGATTGTGTAAATTGGCCTTCTTGGCTCTTTCTTTAGCTTGTTTTGAAACGCCAGCAATAGCTTTGCGCTCTTTCTCCGATTCTAAAATCTTGCGTAGTAAGATGTCTGCAACTTCAGGATTCTTGTGTAGATAATTATCGACTTCTTTTTTTACAAAATCTGAAATAAATTTGTTAACAGAAGGCCCATCAGGTCCCATATCTTTAGAACCTAGTTTGATTTTTGTTTGAGACTCAAACACAGGTTGTTGCACTGCGATATAAATTGCTGCTGAAAAACCATTTCTAATATCTGCATAGTCAATATTCTTATTGTAGAACTCCTTTATAGTTCTGGCAAAAGCTTCGCGAAAAGCTGATTGATGCGTACCTCCTTGTGTTGTGTGCTGACCATTTACAAAAGAGTAATATTCTTCTCCGTATTGGTCAGTATGAGTAAATGCTATTTCTATATCCTCACCTTTTAAGTGAACTATTGGATATATGGTTTCGGCAGTTATGTTTTCGTTTAGAAGGTCAAGTAATCCATTTTTTGACGAAAATTTTGTACCATTAAAACTAAGAGTAAGCCCCAGATTCAAATAGCTGTAATTGCGCAGCATAGTTTCGATGAATTCGGTCTTAAATTCGTAATTTCCGAATAAACTCTTAGAGTTATCAGGCGAAAAAGTTATAAGAGTTCCGTCTTTTTCAGTTGTAGGTTCTAAATCAGATTCTTGAGATAATTTGCCTTCAATAAATTTCGCATTCTTTACCATGCCATTTCTAAATGATGCAGCAACGAAATGCGAAGACAAGGCATTTACAGCTTTTGTGCCAACTCCATTTAATCCAATAGATTTTTGAAAGTTTTGCGAATCGAATTTTCCACCGGTGTTTATTATTGATACACAATCTATTAATTTTCCTTGTGGAATGCCTCTTCCGTAGTCTCTAACAGAAACTTCTTGACCATTTATACTTATATCAATATGGTTCCCAAATTTCATGCGAAATTCGTCAATAGAATTGTCTATAACTTCTTTTAAAAGTACATAGATACCATCGTCAGCATAAGTACCATCGCCCAATTTACCAATATACATACCAGGTCTTAAGCGAATATGCTCAAGCCCTTCCAGAGTTTTAATTGAGTCGTCTGTGTATGTGTTATTTAAATTAAGGTCTTGTATTATCAATGAAGTATCTTCGATCATGTGTCAAATTATTGTTTTGTCAAATTATGGTGTTTTGTTTACTGCAAAGTTAGTATTTTTTTTAGAAAAATAGGGATGAGAAACTTACTAACTATTAAATTAAACAAACAGCCCCGAAAGTCTTAACTTTCGGGGCTGTTATCAATATAAAAGATTAATCGATTACAATTTAGGACCTACAGCAACTAATGCTTTTCCAGCTTTGTTACCTTCAAATTTAGCAAAGTTCTTGATGAAACGTGTCGCTAAATCTTTAGCTTTTTCGTCCCATTGAGATGCGTTTGCATAAGTATCGCGAGGATCCAAAATTTTAGGATCTACATTAGGTAAAGCTGTTGGCACTTTGAAGTCGAACATAGGAATTTGTTTTGTAGGAGCCTTGTCTATACTTCCGTCTAAGATAGCATCAATGATACCACGAGTATCTTTAATAGAAATACGTTTTCCTGTTCCGTTCCAACCTGTGTTAACTAAATATGCTTTTGCACCTGCAAGTTCCATTTTCTTAACCAACTCTTCACCATATTTTGTAGGATGCAAGCTTAAGAATGCTGCACCAAAGCAAGCAGAAAATGTTGGAGTAGGTTCTGTAATTCCGCGTTCTGTACCTGCTAATTTTGCAGTAAATCCTGACAAGAAATAATATTGTGTTTGTTCAGGTGTCAAAATTGATACAGGAGGTAATACTCCGAAAGCATCAGCAGACAAGAAAATAACTTGTTTTGCGTGAGGACCTTTTGATATGGGTTTAACGATGTTTTCTATGTGATCGATAGGATATGAAACACGTGTGTTTTCTGTTACGCTCTTATCATTGAAATCAATTTTTCCATTTGCATCAACAGTAACATTTTCTAGTAAAGCATCACGGCGGATTGCTTTGTAAATATCAGGTTCGCTATCTTTATCAAGGTTGATAACCTTAGCGTAGCATCCACCTTCGTAGTTGAATACACCTTCGTTGTCCCAACCATGTTCGTCATCACCAATAAGTAAACGTTTTGGATCTGTTGATAAAGTTGTTTTTCCTGTTCCTGATAAACCAAAGAATATAGCTGTGCTAGTACCTGCTTTATCTGTGTTTGCAGAACAGTGCATAGAAGCAATGCCTTTTAATGGATTAAGATAGTTCATAATAGAGAAAATACCTTTTTTCATTTCACCACCATACCATGTATTTAAAATAACTTGTTCTTTTGTTTTTAAGTTAAATACAGTAGCGGTTTCTGAATTTAGTCCTAATTCTTTAAAGTTTTCAACTTTTGCTTTTGCTGCGTTGAAAGATACGAAATCAGGTTCTCCGTAGTTAGCTAATTCTTCTGCTGTTGGGCGAATAAACATATTTGCTACAAAGTGTGCTTGCCAAGCTACTTCCATGATAAAACGAACTTTTAAGCATGTTGCAGCGTTAGCTCCACAGAAAGTATCAATTACGAATAGACGTTTACCTGAAAGTTGTTTTACGGCTTTGGCTTTTAAATCAGCCCAAGCTGCTTCTGAGCATGGTTTGTTATCATTCTTGTATTCATCAGATGTCCACCATACGCTACCTTCGCTTGCTTCATTCTTAACGAAGAATTTATCTTTAGGAGAACGACCGGTGTAAACACCTGTCATAACGTTAACTGCCCCTAATTCTGTTACTTGACCTTTTTCAAAACCTTCTAAGCTCGGTTTTGTCTCTTCTGCATACATAACATCAAATGAAGGATTGTGTAACACTTCAATGGCTCCGTTGATGCCATACTTGCTTAAATCTAAATTTGCCATGTTTGAAAATAGTTAAATGATTTATTGTTTAAAACTTCTCTCTTTTTAAATTTATTTATGTGGTCACTCCCTTGTTACCCACGATGCAAAATTAATTAGAATATCTAAAACGGCAAATTCATAATTTGACAACTTGTCTTAAAAATAAATAAAACAATGCCGTTTTGCTCCTTTTTTTATAATTTTGTAGGTATAAATGAAATCAAATTGTATTATATTATCAAAAAAGATATCCGGAAGCGTAATATTACCTGCTTCTAAAAGTATTTCTAACAGAGCCTTAATCATTAAGGCATTGTCAGAACGTTCTGATGTAAGGAATTTATCTGATTGTGATGATACTGATGCTGTTGTTGGTGCATTGTCTTCTTCTAAAAATGATGTTAATGTTGGTGCTGCCGGAACCGCAATGCGTTTTTTAACAGCCTACTTATCTCTTAAAGCAGGCGAATGGCAAATTACCGGATCAGAACGCATGTTACATCGTCCTATTAAGATTTTAGTTGATGCTTTAAGGAACATTGGAGCAGATATTGAATATCTTAACGAAGAAGGATTTCCTCCATTAAAAATAAAGGGTCGCGGCCTAAGTGGTGGTAATATTGAGATTGACGGCAGTGTTAGTAGTCAATTCCTTTCAGCCTTGCTAATGATTGCACCGTATACTCAAAATGGCATTAATATGTATTTGAGTGGAAATATTAGTTCAAAGCCATACATTAAGATGACTTTGTCTATGATGGAGAGTTTTGGTGTTAGTACTATATGGAATGATAATGTAATAAGAATATCTCCACAGAGATATTCAAATACTTCCTATGTAGTAGAAAATGATTGGTCTGCAGCATCATATTGGTACGAAATAGTTTCGCTAACTGAAAATGCCGAACTTGAACTCATTGGTCTGCAGAAGAATAGTCTGCAGGGAGATTCTGTGGTGGCAAATATATTCGAGTCATTAGGTGTACACACTGAGTATGGTAATGGTAATATACGGATAAAAAAGATATCAACTCCTGTAGAAAAACTATTCTATGACTTTAATTCTTGTCCTGATTTGGCACAGACTATAGTACTGACATGTTGCCTTTTAGGAGTGCCATTTAAGTTTTGTGGGTTACAATCATTAAAAATAAAAGAAACAGACAGAATTGTTGCCTTGCAACAAGAATGTGCAAAAATGGGCTTTAATCTAGAAGAAACCGGAATTGGGGAATTGTCTTGGAATGGTTTAAAAATAGAAATTTCCGGTGAGTTCAGTATAGATACTTATGATGATCATAGAATGGCTATGGCTTTTGCTCCTGCGGCTATGTGCTTCCAAAATATTATAATCAACAACCCTAATGTTGTATCTAAATCGTATCCTTTATTTTGGGAAGATTTAAAGGGACATGGCTTCTTAGTTTTATCCAGATAGTTGCATAATAATTATTGAAATAAATAAAATTCTTTTGCTTTTTTGTCAACGATTTGAGTTATCTTTGCTGCTGTTTTACAGGGGATAGTATATCCCTAAATAGCTAAACAATTAAACCCTGATGTATATGAAAGATTTAGACACCTTAAGTGTTGCTGTTGCTTGTGATCACGCCGGTTATGAATTGAAAGAAGAGATTAAACAGTATTTTGCAGAAAAGTTGTTTGAATTGAAAGATTTCGGAACATTTTCTACTGATAGTGTTGATTATCCTGATATGATTCATCCGATGGCTGCTGAAATTAATGCAGGAAAGTTTGATTTTGGTATAGCTATTTGCGGAACGGGTAATGGTGTTAGTATGGTGGCTAATAAGTATCGTAATATTCGTGCTGCATTATGTTGGAAAAACGAGATAGCTCTTTTAGCTCGTAAACATAATGATGCAAATATTATATCATTACCTGCTCGTTTTATTTCGTTGGCTGAGGCTGAAATTATGATTGAATCATTTTTGACTACAGACTTCGAAGGAGGTCGCCATTCTGCGCGTGTAAATAAGATTTCTAACGTAACTAATTTGTAGTTATAATTTATTTCGTAGGTAAGTAAGAAGAAACGTCTTTATCATATTTTTGCAATTCTCTTACTACACTTGATGAAACCTCTTTAAGATTCGGCTCACTTAGCATGAAGATTGTTTCTACTCCAAAAAATGAGTAGTTGACTTCTGCTATATTTGTTTCGTACTCTAAATCTTTACCATTACGTATACCTCTAATGATGCAGTTGGCATTAAATTTTTTTACTATATCTGCTGTGAGAGTTTCGTAATTTGTTATAATAACGCGAGGATCGTCTACATATAATTGTCGTATCGAATCCATTCTTTTATCTATGGATTCAATGTCTTTATCTCCATTTACACCTATAGCAATTATTATTGTGTCGAATATGGTTAGTGATCTGCTAACTATAGACTGATGCCCTTTTGTAAACGGATTAAAACTGCCTGGAAATAAAGCAATGTGTTCCATTTATATTATTGCAGTAAGAAATCAGATTTGTTGATTCTACCTTTCCATACATCTGTGTGAAAAGAGCCGTTTTCATCTCTTCCTCCAATCAGCCAAATGTAATTTTGGTTATCAACAACAGCACTTAATCCTGTTCTATCTGTATATGTTTCAGGTAATTCCTGATATTCTAAAGCATTTTGCCAACTGAAACCATTATCTTCTGATACATATGTAGTGTTAATAATCGCATCACCATCGTTTCCTCCAAATATAAATATTTTGTTATCAATATATATTGCAGCAGCATCTTTACGATTGCCAAATCCATAATTAGGTGATTTGATAAGATTTGTCCAATATTTACCATTCTCTGAAGAAAATACGCAATTTTGGAATACACCAGATGCGTTTGATCCTCCTAATAGGTATGGCATTCTATTGTTCCATTGCATTTTTGCAGAACCTTCAACAGGAAATTCGTCTGCTTCTATAGATGCATCCGATATATTATCCCATTCGTCGTTACTATAGTTTAATATCGTCTTAGTGCCATTATTTATAGAAATAGCCCAAACTTCGTTGTCTATGTATCCGATTAAATCTTTGATTTGGTATCCTTCAGGTGCAGTTGTCAATTGTTCTAATTCTTTTGTTATAGGATTCCAACTATACATTTCCAAACCATCGTTAGTAAGCATAACAATATCGTTTTCTCTCACTGTTATTGATCTTACATTAAATTCTGTTGTACTATTAATATCAGAACTCCAATGATTTTCCGCATCAGCGACGTAAATGTCGCTGCGATTGTCTGACTGTATAGCACAGAACAATTTATTTCCGACATAAAATGCCTGCGTTGCTTTGATATTATCAATTTGAGCTATAGCGTCAACTGTTTTTGTCCATACAATGCTGTCCGGATTGACTTTGTGCTTATTTACTACAACATTATATGTGTGTGATGTTTTTTTGTCGGCAGCCGTTACGGTTATACTTGCAGGGTTTCTAAAATCTAAAGAATCTGTTTGATTCCATTCGGCACCATTTACAGTGATTCCGGAGAAACTAGCGTACCCAACTATTACAGGAACAATTTTGCTTATGTCAGAATCATACGCAACAGAGTCTGTATTGTAAATAATAAGATTAGTTGTGTCTACTGTGAATGTTATATTACTTATATCGGGTGCAGAATCATTTTCATTGAAATAAAAAGATTGAATATGTGCCTCTTGTGATGTAGACGGCTCTGTTAAACAAGCTGAGAAAATAGTGGAAATGAGTATACTCAATCCACACAATAATGGAATTCTTTTATGCATAACTGACGTATAATTTTGGTCAAAGTTAGTTATTATTTTTTTGATTATAAAAATAAAAAACCTCAAGGATTGTCAAAGTTAGAAATATTGCAGTACTTTTGTGAAAAATTACTACAAAATGGGAATTGAGCAGTTGTATAAGTGTTTTGAGCGTTGCAAGCAAGTTTCGACAGATAGCCGGAATTGCCCTAAGGGTTCGATGTTTTTTGCAATAAGAGGAGCTAATTTTAATGGTAATGCATATGTATCAAAGGCATTTGAGCAAGGCTGTGCAATGGCTGTGATTGATGACAAAGAATACCTTATTGATGAACGTTGTATACTAGTAGAGGATTGTTTAAAAACATTACAAGATTTAGCTCGATTTCATCGGAGAAAATTAGGAACTCCAATTATTGGTATTACAGGTACCAATGGCAAGACTACCACTAAAGAATTAGTGTCTGCCGTATTATCTCAAAAATATAACATATTATATACTCAAGGTAATTTAAATAATCACATTGGTGTGCCCATTACTTTATTACGTTTAACCAAAGACCATGATATGGCTGTGGTAGAAATGGGCGCAAATCATCCGGGTGAAATTGAGTTCTTGGTTAATATTTCGGAACCTAATTACGGACTGATAACTAATGTTGGAAAGGCTCATTTAGAAGGCTTTGGCTCATTTGAGGGGGTTATGAAAACAAAAGGTGAATTATATGAATATTTGAGAGCGAATAAGGGTAAAATTTTTTTGCATGCTGATAGTCCATATCTTAATAAGATGGCAACCGGTTTGAATATTATAAAATACGGAATGTCAGATTCTAATTATGTTTCAGGCTCACTTATCGGCGTAACTCCTTATCTTAAGGTGCAATACAATACAATTAATGGTCCAGTAGAAATTAATACTAATTTAATAGGCGATTACAATCTGGCAAATGTTATGTCTGCTGTGTGTATAGGTCATTATTTTAATGTTTCTGACGATAATATCAAAATTGCTATAGAATCTTACGTTCCTACAAATAATCGTTCTCAACTTTGTAAAACGAATGATAACACGCTTATTATAGATGCCTACAATGCGAATCCTACAAGCATGGATGCAGCATTGCAAAATTTTGCTAAGATTGATGCTCCTTCTAAATGTATAGTGTTGGGAGATATGTTTGAATTGGGTGAAACTAGTCTGATTGAACATCAAAATATAGTCGATTTAATCGAGAAAATAGGTATTTACGATGTGTATCTTTTGGGTAAGAATTTTTTTGCAACAAAGAATTCTTTTAAGTGTTTTGATGATGCAAAAGCATTTGCAAATTATTTAAAAGAAAATCCAATAATAGGAAAAACAATATTGATAAAGGGTTCTAACTCAATGAAAATGAGCAACTTGGTGTCGTATTTATAGAAAAAAGTATGATTAATTACAGTCGCAGAAACTCAAGTGTCGTAAAAGTCGGCAATTTATGTATAGGAGGAAATAATCCTATACGCATTCAGTCTATGCTGAATACTTCTACTATGGATACCGAAGGTTCTGTAAACCAGGCTATTGATTTAATAAAAGCGGGCAGTGAATTAGTACGATTAACAACACAAGGTGAACGCGAAGCCAAAAACATGGCTTTAATACGCGAAGAACTTAATAAACGTGGTTATAACACGCCTTTGGTTGCTGATGTGCATTTTAACGCAAAAGTTGCAGACGAAGCGGCGCTTCACGTTGAAAAAGTAAGAGTTAATCCCGGAAATTATGCTAATTCAATCGATGAAATCGAGCAAAAGTTTGTGCCTTTCCTGAATTTGTGCAAAAAACATAATACAGCCATTAGATTAGGAGTTAATCATGGTTCGCTTAATAAAAGAATCTTAGAAAAATATGGTGACACTCCGCAAGGTATGACTGAATCATGTATGGAATTTTTACGTATATGCAAAAGAGAAAATTTTAATAATGTAATTATTTCAGTCAAGGCATCTAATACTCGAATAATGGTCCAAACTGTTAGGCAGATGGCAAGAATAATGCAGAAAGAAGATATGAATATTCCACTGCATCTTGGAGTTACTGAAGCAGGAGATGGAGAAGATGGGCGTATTAAATCTGCTGTAGGGATAGGGACATTATTATCTGACGGATTGGGAGATACTATTAGAGTGTCTTTAAGTGAATCGCCCGTTGCAGAGATTCCAGTGGCTCAAAGAATAGTCGATTTCATCAGTAAAAAGAGTAAGGCTCCTAAAATTGAAGGCTCTGATGAGAATTTATATGATCCCGAACATTATAGTAGGAGAGAAACTGTTTCTGTCGGTGAGTTTGGAGGGAATCAAGTTCCATTAGTACTTACTGCAGAAGAAACTTTGCTTAATGGAGTGCTTGATTGCGTATTATCAAGTGATAATGCTTTGGGTGAGGGTCGTTTGTTCTTTGCAAATCTCAAATCTAATAATAACAAACAACCTGTTATATTGACAAGGTTTTATGATACTTCTGATGTTGAAACTTTGCAAATAGAGGCATCAATTGAACTTGGACCATTTTTCATTGATGGTTTAGCGGACGGAATAAGAATTGTGGCACCAAACATTGCGCCTGATATTGTAAACTCTTTATCTTATGGAATACTGCAAGCAACGGGTGCGCGTATGACCAAAACTGAATATATTTCGTGTCCAAGTTGCGGTAGAACTTTATTTGATATAGAATCTACAATTGCAAAAATTAAGGCGGCTACATCACATTTGAAATCACTTAAGATAGGTATTATGGGGTGTATTGTTAACGGACCAGGTGAGATGGCAGATGCTGATTATGGTTACGTAGGAGCCGGAGTTGGTCGTATAAGTCTTTATAGAGGGCAACAATGTGTAGAAAAGAATATTCCTGAAGATCAAGCGGTTGAACATCTCATTGCTTTAATACGCTCTGATGGTAAGTGGGTTTAAATTTGATAAAAGATATATTATAATATGATTATGCAAAGGTTAGGATTTAACAACGAAATGTACATCCAAACGCAATCGAGGAAGATTGCAGAACGGATAGCTTTTTTCGGAGGTAAATTGTATCTGGAATTTGGTGGAAAATTATTTGATGATTTTCATGCCTCACGTGTTTTGCCCGGATTCGAACCGGACAGCAAGATTAGTATGTTGGTAAATTTAAAGGAGGATGCTGAAATTATTATTGTAATCAATTCAGCAGATATCGAGAAAAATAAATTAAGAGAAGATATAGGCATTACTTACGATGTTGATGTACTTAGATTAATTGATGCTTTCCGTGGATACGAACTTTATGTAAGTAGTGTGGTTTTGACTCAATTTGAAGATCAGCCTGCTGTTGTGGCATATCAGAAGAAGCTCGAAGCATTAGGTTTAAAAGTTTATCGCCATTATCCGATTCAAGGATATCCTTCTAATATCTCTTTTATTGTTAGTGATGAAGGTTATGGGAAAAATGAATATATTGAGACTTCAAGATCTTTAGTAGTTATTACTGCGCCAGGTCCTGGAAGTGGTAAAATGGCAACTTGTTTGTCTCAATTATATCATGACAATAAAAGAGGCATTAAAGCCGGATATGCAAAATTTGAGACATTCCCAATATGGAATCTGCCGTTAAAGCATCCTGTAAATATGGCATATGAAGCGGCAACTGCAGATTTGAATGACATAAACATGATTGATCCATTCCATTTGGAGGCATACGGAAAAACAGCTGTTAATTACAACCGTGATGTTGAAATATTTCCTGTATTAACTGCAATGTTTGAGCGTATAATGGGTAGTTGTCCATATAAATCACCTACAGATATGGGTGTAAACATGGCCGGAAATTGTATAGTTGATGACGAGGTTGTATCAATTGCTGCTAAAAATGAAATTGTTAGAAGATACTATAGGACATTATGTAGTGTAAGAAATGGTAATGCTTCTATTGATCAGGTATATAAATTAAAGTTGTTGATGGAAAAGGCAAAAGTTAGTATATCTGATAGAAAAGTTGTAGCAGCAGCGGTATCTAAAGCAGAAGAAACTAGTAATCCTGCAGCTGCTATCGAATTGAATGATAATCAGATTGTAACAGGAAAGACAGGCGATTTACTTGGAGCATCTTCTGCCATGCTGCTTAACGCGCTTAAGAATTTGGCCGAAATCCCCGATGAGATGCAACTTATTTCACCATCTGTCATAGCACCTATACAAGACTTAAAGGTAGCACATTTGGGGAATTTAAATGCGAGACTTCATACAGACGAGGTACTCATTGCTTTATCAATATGTGCATTAAATGATAAAAATGCTGCAAAAGCTATTAATTGTTTACATATGCTAAGAGGATGTGAAGTCCATTCTAGTGTTATCTTATCGCAAGTTGATATAAGTGTATTTCGTAGTTTGGGCATTAATCTTACCTGCGAACCTACTTATCAGACAAACAAATTATATCATCGTTAGGGTATTATGTGGGTGTTATTAACTCTTTGCTCGGCTTTTTGTTTAGGCATCTATGACGTGTTGCGCAAATATGTTTTGCGTTATAATGCTGTATTGCCTATATTGTTGTGCAGCACGTTTACTTCCTCTATTTTCATGGTAGTTATATTGATTCTGTCAGAAGTTGGTATTATACCGATGGATTCGTATTATTTTGTTCCTAATATACCTTTTTACATGCATGCCATGCTTGTTTTAAAAGCTGCAATAGTATTGTCTTCATGGATTTGTGTGTATTATGCATTAAAGAATTTACCATTAAGTATTGTTTCACCAATTAGGTCGACTGCTCCTATGTGGACTCTTATAGGAGCGTTAATAATATATTCGGAAAGGTTGAATGTATGGCAATGGTCAGGATTTTTTGTGATAATGATAGCGTTTATGTTATTAGCAATAACAGGTAAAAGAGAGGGTATACGTTTTACTTCAAATATGTGGGTTTGGTTAGTCTTAATCGGAACTCTTATTGGTTCTGCAAGTGCACTATTTGATAAGTATTTAGTGAGAGAAATAAATATTCCAAGAATGGCAATTCTTACCTATTATTCTTTTTATGAGGTCATATTATTAATCCCATTGTTATTAATAATATGGTTTCCTAATCGTAAAGAAAATCCGTGGGTGTGGATGTGGGCAACTCCTTTTATAGGGGTTGTTATTTTATTGGCTGATTTCTTATATTATGGGGCAATTCAGTGTCCTGATAGCCTAATATCATTAATATCACCAATAAGACGTAGTAATGTTTTAGTATCATTTACATTTGCAGCGTTTTTATTTAGAGAAAAGAATATCTTTCGCAAGGCTATTTGCCTTGCAGGTATTCTGGTTGGTGTGGCCTTGATTGCAGTAGGCAGTTGACTTCATTAATATCTAAACCCGCTACCTCCTAAAAATTCTCTTAATAATGATGTTGCCGGAATATCATTGTACGAAATAGGAGTAAAAAATTGTAAAAGATTTAATAAACGCCTAGCTTCGGGATATGCATCAGAGTTTTGTCCTACTTCCATAAGTATGGGCTCAGCTTGTTTCTTGATTGCAGATAGTTCAAATAATAATGATGAGTTGAACATTGCATCGGCATTCTCTTGGTAAGGGAAAATCCACTTATTTTCTCCACGTCTAACACTTGGCCATCTTAAAATGGTATTCTCTGCTGAGTAACTTCTGTACTTGTGATCTCTAATTATCCGCCTCAACATTCTAGTATCGCTTGTAGGAATCCAATTGTGGTCATTGACCGAAAGTGTTGTTAGAGCAGAAACGTATATTTTAAATTTTGCCTCATCAGGTATTGTTTCAGTTAGTTTGGGATTTAAACCATGTATACCCTCAATAACTAAAACTTGTTCTTCTTTTATCTGCATCTTTTTACCTTTAGACTCTCGCCTTCCTGTTTCAAAATTATATATAGGGGTCTCAACTTCTTCTCCATTTATTATTTGCTCCAATTGGAGATTAAAATACGGAAGATCAAGAGCCTGTATAGATTCAAAATCATGTTCTCCATTTTCGTCTATTGGAGTGAATTCGCGATTGATAAAATAATTATCTAAAGATAGAGCTTCCGGAATGATTCCTGAGGCTGCTAATTGTACGCTCAGACGTTTACTGAATGTCGTTTTCCCAGAAGATGATGGTCCCGCAATAAGCACCAATCTTATGTTTCTGTTCTGTGCTATTTTGTCTGCTATTTGAACTATCTTCTTCTCGTGAAGAGCTTCTGTTACTTTAATAAGGATGTTAAGATCACTCCGTTTAATACTATTTACATCTGCGATATTGTTTACTCCTATAATATGGCACCATTGACGATGTTCCTTGAAAATTTCGTACATCTTTTTTTGTTCAACTATTTCTGCAAGTTCCATATGGTTACTTTTCTTAGGGACCTGCAATAAAAAGCCGTCAAAGTATGGGCATATATCAAATATCTTTAGATTTCCCGTAGATGGAACCAATAAGCTTGGATAGAAATCGGGTAGACCATCGAGAGTGTAGTATACCGAATAATATTTTTTTTTGTAATGTAAAAGATCTGCGCAGTCTGAATCATTTGTATCTCTTAATAATTGTTCAATATCAGAGGTGGGCTCATAATGCTGAACAAATGGGATGTCTGCATTTATGATTTCTTTCATGCGTTCTTTTATCGTATATAATTGCTCAGAATTAATTTTTTGTTTATTGCTAAAAATCTCACAGTAATAACCATTTGAAACAGGATGTTCAATGCGAAGCTTGCCATTTGGAATCGCATCATTTACAGCTTTATATAATACAAAAACTAAAGATCTAACATATATTCGAAGACCCGACTCGCTGCTTTGATCAATAAACTCAATAGTTTTATTTCTATATATAGGTGTTTCCAAGCTACTCAGTTTGTTATTAATTAAAGCACCTGCTATTGGTGCCTGCATATTAATTTCTAACAATAACTTAAGTTCAGATAATGTGGTACCTGCCAACACTTTTATACGCTTGTTATTGTTTTTACAAATAATTTCGATTCTGTTTGTTTCCATTGCAGCAGTTTTATAAATAATAAATGTGATTTTTTTATATGGGTTGCGAAGCAAATCTTTGGTAAAAATAATAAAAAGATTAATTTTGTAGAAATTTACTTTTAAAAATCTTTTATGAATTACTCTTTTCTTGATCTTTTGACGCTAATAGGGTCGTTGGGCTTGTTTCTATATGGAATGAAGTTGATGAGTGAAGGACTTCAAAAAATTGCCGGAGATAAACTCAGATCGGTATTAACAGCGATGACCAAAAATAGGGTTATAGGCTTATTTACAGGTCTTCTAATAACAGCCATAATACAGTCTTCGTCTGCAACTACTGTAATGGTAGTAAGTTTTGTGAATGCAGGTTTACTAACATTGACTCAGTCAATTACTGTTATCATGGGTGCAAATATAGGAACAACCATAACCGCCTGGATTATCTCATTATTCGGATTTAAGGTAAGTATGTCTGCACTTGCTCTTCCTATCATAGCAGTTTCAATTCCATTTATATTTTCATCACATAATAAACGTAAGTCATTTGGCGAATTCTTGTTAGGATTCGCTTTGTTGTTTATGGGTCTTGAACTATTAAAGAAATCAGTACCTGACTTACAAAGCAATCCTGAAATATTGGCGTTTTTAACTCAATATACAGGATACGGATTTGGTTCTGTGATTATATTTCTAATTATTGGAACAATACTTACTGTTGTGGTTCAATCATCATCCGCAACTATGGCTGTAACATTAATTATGTGTGGGAAAGGATGGATCCCATTTGAATTAGCTGCGGCAATGGTTTTAGGCGAGAATGTTGGGACAACTATAACTGCCAATATTGCAGCTATTCCGGCTAATGTATCGGCAAAGCGTACTGCACTTTCACATTTTATATTTAATATATTTGGCGTAATATGGATGCTATTGATATTCTTTCCATTCATTAATATGATTTCAGGCATTGTTAATGAATATGGTCCGGGAGATCCAACAAAATTTTCTGCGTTTTCAATGGGGATTGATGCGCAAACAATGTCGTTAATAAATAATCCCAAAGCGGTATTAACACCCGATCAATTGGAACTCAAAAGCCAATATGATGCATGTCAGTTATCTACCTCATACGGATTGTCATTGTTCCATACAATGTTTAATATTATTAATTCATTCTTGATGATATGGTTTGTTAAGGTGATAGCCAAAGTTGTTACTTTCTTGATCCCACAAAAATCATCAGATGAGGAATATAGACTGACTTATATTTCGGCTGGTTTATTATCAACCTCAGAATTATCAATTTTGCAAGCAGACAAAGAAATAGATATATATGCTAAGCGATGTGTAAAAATGTTTGACATAGTTAGAGAATTATATGATGAGCGGGATCCTGACAAATTTGACAAGACGTATGAGACGGTTCAAAAATATGAGAGAATTTGTGATCGAATGGAGATAGAAATTGCAAATTATTTAACAAAAGTGGCTGAGGGTAAATTAAGTGACAAGAGTAAAAAGGATGTACATGCAATGCTTCGTGTAATATCAGAAATTGAAAGTATCGGAGATGGATGTAATAATATATCCAATATTATTAAGCGTAAAAGAAACGACAATATTGAATATTCGGAAGAGATGCACACTCGAGTGTATGCAATGTTCGATTTAGTTCAAAAGTCACTTGATGAAATGATGTTAGTACTTCACAAAACAGATAACGACAGAAAAGTTCCTGATATTAAGAAATCACTTGATATAGAGCAAGAAATCAATGATATGCGTAGTAAGTATAAGATGCAAAATGCCACAGATGTAAAAGAGCGCAAGTATACATATCCTATTAGTGTTACATATATGGATCTAATATCTGAGTGCGAGAAGGTTGGCGATTATGTTATAAATGTTGTTGAACAATATTGTGAAACAAAAGAAATGAAGTAAAATCACGGTACCGGGTCGTAGCCGCTACCTCCCCAAGGGTGGCATTTTAATAGACGTTTTATTCCAAGAAAGAATCCCTTTATTGGTCCATGTTTCTTTATTGCCTGTATCATGTATTCTGAGCAAGTCGGAGTAAACCTGCATGATGCCGGCGTTAGTGGCGAAATGAACGCCTTATAAAAATATACCGGAATTAGCAGAATCCATGATAAAACTTTTTTCATCACTTTGTTTTTTTGCCGGGAGCTATTAGCCTAAATATTGAAAGTAATATATAAACTGACATTGATATAAACATTCCCAAAAAACCGCAGGTAGCTATAAGTATTACAGACATTGCTAAAAAGACATATTGTAATTTCCCTGTTTGTTTAAGCGAAAACATTGGAATTGATGATATCAAAAGGAATGAAGAAATAGCAATTAATCCCAGTAATACGAATAAGCCAGATGCCTGATTTGTCCACATATCAGCAAAACTTGTAAGTGGTTTCCATAAAAATGATGCGGAAGGAGCATTAGCAAAGCCTGCAATAAATAGTGCATTTGCCGGTGTAGGTAGGCCGATGAATGTATGTTCTTGCCTTTCGTCATTATTAAATTTGGCTAATCTCAAGGCAGAAAATACAGCGATTAAGTATGCTATGTATGGAAATATAAATGCGTAATCAAATATATATTCCGGATACTGATATTCTTTTAATAAAGAAGATACCATTGTTGCCGGTGCTAATCCAAAGCTAATTAAGTCTGCCAATGAATCAAGGTCTTTGCCTAATATAGAGAAAGCTTGTAATTTGCGAGCAGCAAAACCATCAAAGAAATCGAAAATAGCTGATGTAAAAATAAATAAGGCAGACGCAAATAGATTGCCTTGAAAAGCCAATGATACTGCGATGCATCCTGAAAATAGATTCAAGCAGGTGATAGTGTTGGGAATGTGTTGTTTAATATTCATGGCGTAAATTGCGTTGGTTTTTTAGCCGGATTTTGAATAATGCGTCCTTCGTAATCTATCAATATATAATTAGGGATATTGCTAATTGCAAATGTAGTTATTATTTCTGGGTTGTCTTCTGTGCTGAATGTAAAAAAACTCAACTCGTTTTTCTGAGCTGTTTTTAAAGTAGTTTCGCGTGGCTCTTTGTCAAAAATAAATATCATTGCGCATTTATTTTTCCATTTGCTTTGGATTTTTTTTGCAAAGGCCATATCGGCTTTAGACTCTTTAATAGAAGAATTGGCAAATACTACATACACTAGCGGGCAGTCGAAATCTTTCCATTGCAGAGTATCCCCATTTATATTAACAAGCTTTTGAATATTTAATAAATTGCCTATTCGTAAGGAATTTAGTTGAGTTCTGATCTCGTCTGCAATTATTGTATTTTGTTTAGATGTTACCTTCTCTAATTGCTTTACAATCAATTCTTTATTCAAAACTTTTTGCATCACAACCAACTCGTATAATAGCTTGTTATCAGATAGACGTTCAGGCTCAATAAATTGTTCAAATAGTACATCAAATGCTTCCCAATATGCCGGATTATTATAATGCACCGGATTATGTAAAAAATATGTTTCTATTGCAAGATCAGGAGATGTGGGTTCGTATAAGTTAACAATTAATGCATAATTTGAGAATCTATATATTCTGAAGAACTCATTATCTGAATTGTACTTATTTTCCATTCGAATACATGCGTTTTCAATGTTTTGTTTATTTATTTCGCCAAAGACAAGAGCTGCCCACTCTTTATCCATGTCGTCTTCAAATGCGGCAATTTGCAGATTTATATCATCCGTTTTTGGATTATTGATACTCAGCAATATTTCTTTAGCTTTGAAGTATGGATTTAGTTTATTGGCTGTTGTAAGAGGTTTCTTATCCGGTAGGTTTACTGAATATGAGGATCCGGGCTCGATAAATATGCTAACAATTACTGCTCCTAAATTAATGTAGCATTTTTGCGTTGAATCAATTTTAGCATTTATGCTGAACGAACCATCTTGTGCAACTAAGCATTTTCCAATTTCAATCTGATGATGAGTAAGTCCATCTCTTTCAATATATAAACTCAAGCTATCACCTGCATATTCGGGATCGTTTCCCCATACTTTTATACCTTGCCCTGCCTGCGCTACGCAAAGTCCGCAAAAAAGCAATATTAATATGTAAGTGAGTCTGTGCATATATTAATTATGTCAGATAAATTTTTGCCATAATAGCCTAATCAATAACGAATTTAATATAAAGTTATTGTTTTCTTTTATATTCAGATATGGTTGTGGCATTTTCCCTATCATTAGCTTCTATTTGCCGATGTTACTTCATCCGTTTTAATATGTTTGATGCAATTGATGGCTCAAAGCCTTTGCCGGTAATGAATCTCATAACTTTTGGAAATGACGTTTCAGGGGTGTCGCGTTTAAGGCTTTTTAATTTTGTTTCAATAAGCTTTTTGAGAATGTCTGTGTATTCCCTTTCTTCTATAGATGCAAGACCTTTTTTTATATTGTCTGATGCAATGCCTTTTTGCTTCAATGAATATGAAATTTTGATGCTGCCCCATTGATTGAAACGAAATTTGTCTCGTGCAAATGCTACTGCATAACGTCTTTCATTTAAAAAATCGTCTTCAATCAATTTGTTTATTATAGCTGGTTGCTCATTTTCGGGAGCTCCCCATTTTTTTAGTTTTTCAATTATATCTTGTTTACATCTTTCTGCTATAGAACAATATGATGCCGCTTTTAAGTAATATGAAGAAATCTTATCTGTCATTTTAAAAATTTTGCTGTATGTCCAATACCTCTTGAAGCAATAGATTCAGGTGTTCCTACGCAAACAACATTTCCACCATTTCTACCTCCTTCATTTCCCATATCTATAAGATAATCGGCATGAAGTATAACATCTAAATTATGCTCAATAACTATTAATGTATTGCCTCTTTCTACTAATTTATCTAACACATTAAGTAATACATGAATATCTTCGAAATGTAATCCTGTAGTTGGCTCGTCAAAAATGTATAATGTTTTACCTGTATCGTGTTTTGCTAGTTCTGTAGCTAATTTAACTCTCTGATTTTCTCCACCTGATAATGTAGTAGAAGATTGTCCTAATTTGATGTATCCTAATCCGACGTCTTGCAGGACTTTGAGTTTCTGCATCAGTTGAGGTATGTTTTCAAAAAAATCAACTGCTTGATTAATTGTCATATCCAGTACATCACCAATGGATTTTCCTTTAAATCTTACTTCAAGTGTTTCTCTATTATACCTTTTGCCATTGCAGGCTTCGCATGGAACGTACACATCTGCCATAAAACCCATTTCAAGGCGTTTGTAACCATTTCCACCGCATACTTCACAACGTCCTCCTTTAACGTTAAAAGAAAAACGTCCGGGTTTGTATCCTCGTATTTTTGCTTCCGGTAATTCAACGAACAAATTTCTTATATCTGCGAATAAGTTTGTGTATGTTGCCGGATTAGAACGAGGTGTTTTCCCTATAGGTGATTGATCTACAGATACTATTTTGTCTATGTTCTCTAATCCTTCTATTGCATTATATGGTAGTGGGCTTTTTAGGCTCTTGTAAAGTTTCTGACTGATAATAGGCAGTAGTGTCCCTCCAATTAAACTAGATTTGCCACTGCCCGAAACACCTGTTACGCATATAAATTTTCCTAATGGGAATTCTACATTTACATTTCTTAGATTATTGCCTTTTGCCCCTATTAATCTTAGAATATCACCATTCCCTTGCCTTCGTTTTTGGGGTATACTAATAACTTTCTTGCCTGTTAAATAGGCAGTAGTTAAAGTATCTGTTTTCATCATCTCTTTTGGTGTTCCTTCAAACACAACTTGTCCACCTAATCGACCAGCTTTAGGTCCCATATCAATTATATAATCGGCTGCAAGCATCATATCTTTGTCGTGCTCAACAACTACTACAGTATTGCCTAAATCGCGCAATTTCTTTAAAGAATCAATCAATTTTATATTGTCGCGCGGATGAAGTCCGATGCTCGGTTCGTCAAGTATATATAAAACGTTTACCAATTGAGAACCTATTTGTGTAGCTAAGCGAATACGTTGACTTTCTCCTCCTGAAAGAGTATTAGAGGCGCGTCCTAAAGATAAATAGTGTAATCCGACATTAATCATAAAAGAAAGTCTTGTCTTAATTTCTTTTATGATTTCGGTAGCAATTTTGTGCTGCTGACTACTTAATTTAGGCTCATTATCGATTAACCACTGATATAGTTCATCAATATCCATTGCAGTGAGTTCTGCAATATTTTTATCTGATATACGATAATATAGGGCTTCTTTTTTTAATCGAGTACCGCCACATTCAGGGCAAGTAATTGTTTGCGAAAATTGTTCTGCCCATTTTTGAGCTCCGGCTGATGCCTCACTATCTTGTTGCATCGCCATATATTCTGCAATCCCATTATAAGCAACAGGGTAGCCGTTTAAACCTTCAACTAAACTTTTTATAATTATATTATCTTCCGTTCCGTATATTATCTTTTCTATTAATTCTTCAGGCAGGCTTTTTATTGCAGTTTTTAAAGTTGCACCATATTCTTCACAAAGTGCTTCTATCTGTGCAAATATTATGCTGTTTTTATATCTGCCAAGAGGAGCAATACCCCCATCATAAATAGATAAGGAACGGTTAGGTATTAACTTATCAATATCTATTTGGGATATATATCCAGTCCCATGACAACGCTTACAACATCCTTTAGGAGAGTTAAAAGAAAAATCATGCGGAGCTGCATCAGAATAAGATATGCCTGTAGTAGGACACATAAGTCTGCGACTAAAATAGCGCATTTTTTTGCCATATTTGTCGAGTACTGCAGTCATTCCTTCGCCTTGGTCAAGTGCTAATCTGAGTGAGCGTTGTAGTCTTGCTACATCCTTATCTTGAACTTCTAAACGATCTATAACAACCTCAATATCATGATTTTTGTATCGATCCAATCGCATATCACGGGTAATCTCTTTGAGTTCTCCGTCAACGCGTACATTTAGGTATCCTTTTTTACGCAAGTTTTCGAATAGTTCGCGATAATGACCTTTTCGTGATCTAACAACAGGGGATAATAAATATATTTTTTTGCCTGAATATTCAGACATAATAAGGTTCAATATTTGGTCTTCTGTGTATTTGACCATCTTTTCGCCTGTTAGATACGAATATGCTTCGCCTGCACGTGCGAAAAGCAAGCGCAGGTAATCATATATTTCAGTAGTAGTTCCTACTGTAGATCGAGGATTGTTGTTAGTAGTTTTTTGCTCTATTGCTATGACCGGACTTAAACCTGTTATTTCATCAACATCAGGTCTTTCGCCTCCGCCTAAAAAGTTTCTGGCGTATGCAGAGAACGTTTCTATATAACGTCTTTGTCCTTCTGCATATAGTGTATCAAATGCTAATGAAGATTTTCCGCTTCCACTTAAACCTGTAATTACCGTAAGACTGCCATGTGGAATTTTTACATGTATATTCTTAAGATTGTGTTCTCTTGCACCATATACATTTATGTAGCTTTGCTCTGAATTCATTCTTTTGTTGGTATAGCCCTATTTGTTTGCTTTAATTGTGCTACTACTTTATGCATTGCTGCTTCCATTTCTAGATAGCTAGGTATTTTATTAGACAGAAAAATAAAACCGATATCAAGAGACATGCAAGGTTTGTCTTTTCTAAATGTTTCTCTTATTAATCGCTTAACCCTGTTCCTATCTACAGCATGTTTAAATCGTTTTTTTGAAACGCTTGCAACTATCCTATCTGGTAGAGAATCGTTTCTTTTTAAATACACTACCCTTATAGGAAAAACAGAAAAACCTTTTCCTTTCATAAATAGTTGACTTACAGAAGTTTCTCCGTATAGTCGTTCTGTTTTGGGTAGTTTCTGATCCATTTTAAATAAAATATCCCAAAAGTACTGACTTTTGGGATATTAATTGATAGTTATAAGGTATTTTTATTTCTTATTCACTTTGTTTTCCTTGCAAAAGAGGTCAATAGCACCTGTCATTGATGGCGCTTGTTCATTTGGTGCACCTAAGTCTAGTCTTAATCCGGCATCTTTAACAGCTTGTGCTGTATTAGCTCCAAATGTTGCTATTAAAGTATCGCCTTGTTGATAATTAGGAAAGTTTTTTAGTAATGAATTAATTCCTTCTGGACTGAAAAACACAAGCATATCATAATCAAATGCTTCATCAGGGCCGAAATCATTACTTACTGTTTTATAGAAGACAGCTTTTGTGAATGTTATTTTGTTGGCGTTAAGTAAATTTATCTGGCTGTCTTTGTTCACATCTGATACAGCCATTAAATACTTGTCGGCGCTATGTTTCTTGATTAGGGGGATTAATTCATCAAATTTTCCGGTAGCAGAAAAGAATACCTTGCGTTTGCGGTACTGTATGTATTTTTGCAAATAAACAGCTACATTTTCTGAAATACAGAAATATTTCATGTCTTCAGAAATAATTAAACGCATTTCTTCGCAAAGACGGAAAAAATGATCAATAGCTGTGCGTGCGGTAAAAATTACAGCTGTATAATCTGTAACTTCTGTGCGTTGAGCACGAAATTCTTTTAAACTTAATCCTTCTACTTTTATAAAAGGGCGAAAGTCAATCTTAAAACCATATTTATCCGCTAAATCGTAATACGGAGATTTCTCAGTGGAAGGCTTTGGTTGCGAAATGAGTATTTTTTTGATTTTCACTGCTATACGCGGTTTTTAGTTTATTAATCCATTAACCTCTGACAATGCCTTTATGAGCACTGCGATAGGTAAAATTTCGAGCGTGCAAAGGTACAAAATAAACCTTAAAATTAAGCCATATTTGTTGAAAAATCTAGTAAAAAATATATAAATTACTATGATACAGAATGTTACGGCAATTAATATTAACAGTGCATATATATATGGAAGAAAAACATGCGGCATAAACACAACACAAATATATCCGAAAAATGCAATTAATCCGGTTATGTTTAGTAGTGTTTCGTATAATTTTACAATACGAGTTTGCTCTGTCGGAAAAAATGTGCGCATGTACAAATAGAGAAGCGTGTATTTGGCAATTAAAAATAGAATAAATCCTCCTGCGCATAATCCAAGAGTTTCCCAATTGCCTTTTCCAAAAAAGCATTCGCATGCAAGTAGTGAGTATCCTATTATTGCAAAAATACCTAATATAAGTTGATCCCCATATTCTCTTATAGTGAGAGTTTGTTGGTTATTATTGGTATTTAGCAAGTTATCAAGATATTTGACCCGAGCTTTGCGTTGTGATGCAATTATTAAACTAATAAAAACAGCAAAGAGTAGAATTAAACTGATAAATATATCGTTTTTAAAAAAATCTTGTGTTCTGGGGATGCCATCGAATCGAGTAGCTTCAGGAATAGAAACAATTGAATCTGTAACAATTGTATCTTGTAAACTTATTAGGTTTGCTGTCGTATCGTTTTGTGCCGTGATTGTATCTGTACTATCGACGATTGCTTGTATATTATTTGTGTGCGATGTGGAATCCGGCATAGATTTGCTACTTGATGAAAAGATTGTGCTTTTCCGTTTCTTTTTTAATTGATGACAAAATTAGAAAAAAAACTATTATTTTTGTCATTCATCCGATGAAAATGAGAAAATTAAGTGTGACGGATTTAAATCGTCTCTCGGCGGAGGATTTCCGCAGCAGTGAAAAACTACCTTTGATTGTAGTTCTCGATAATGTCCGCAGTATGTACAATGTGGGTTCTGTGTTCCGAACGGCTGATGCCTTTATCTTGGAATCCATATTTTTATGTGGTATTACTCGTACTCCTCCAAGTGTTGAAATTCATAAAACTGCCTTAGGTGCCGAAGAAACTATGGCATGGAAATATTATGAAGATACAATGGATGCAGTAAAAGATTTAAAAAAAGAAGGATATAAGGTACTTGCTATTGAGCAAGCAGAGCAAAGTGTTATGTTGCAAAATCTAGTACTTTCGCAATCAGAAAAATATGCTTTGGTATTAGGACATGAAGTGAAGGGAGTTGCACAGGATGTAGTAGATGCTTGTGATGGTTGTATAGAAATTCCCCAATATGGAACAAAGCATTCACTTAATGTATCAGTGGCGGGAGGTATGGTAATATGGGAGTGTGAGAAACAATTAAGAAAATAATAAAGTATTATAAAGATATGAAAAAACTTACTGTCATAAAGGTTGGCGGAAAAATAGTGGAGGAAGAAAACACTTTGACATCACTGTTGACTGATTTTTCTTCAATTGAGGGATATAAAGTTTTAATACATGGCGGTGGACGTTCTGCTACACGTATTGCGACTCTTTTGGGCATTGAAAGTAAAATGGTTGATGGCAGACGAATTACTGATGCCGAAACTCTAAAAGTAGTGACCATGGTTTACGGTGGTTTGGTAAACAAGAACATAGTAGCAGGTTTGCAAAAAATAGGTATTAATGCTTTGGGTTTGACTGGTGCAGATATGGCTGTGATAAAAAGTGATAAACGACCGGTTAAGGATGTTGATTATGGTTTTGTAGGGGATGTAAAATCGGTTGATGGTAAATTATTGGCGAATCTAATAGAGCAGGGTGTTGTACCGATTATAGCTCCTCTCAGCTTCTCTTCTGAATATGGTTTGCTTAATACAAATGCTGATACAATAGCTGCAGAAACAGCAAAAGCATTATCACAATTTTTTGACGTAACCCTTACATATTGTTTTGAAAAGAAAGGAGTATTAATGGATGAAAATGATGACGAAAGCGTTATTACAACCATTACTCCGGATTTATTTTTGAAATATAAGAATGAAAATATAATACAAGGTGGTATGATCCCAAAACTTGAGAATGCTTTTGATGCTTTGAAAGCCGGCGTTTCGAAAGTTGTGATAACAAAAGCATTAGAGTTGGGTAAAGAATCAGGAACCACGGTGTTGGCATAAACAATAAAGATAATACAATTATGATAGATATTGCAGTATTATTAAAACGTCTGATAGAAATACCTTCTACAAGTAAAAATGAATCAGCTAAGGCCGATTTTTTATATAACGAATTAAAAAACAAAGCCTATGATGTGCATCGTTTTAAAGACAATCTATGGTGCATGGCATTTCCTTATGATACTGCAAAACCTACTATCATGCTAAATTCTCATATCGACACTGTGAAGCCCAATGTCTCATGGACTTATGAGCCAAACAAAGCTACAGAAGTTGATGGGCGAATATATGGATTAGGTTCAAACGATGCGCATGCATCAGTTGTAGCATTAATTGAAACTTTTTTGAGATTAAAGCAAACAAAGCAGTCTTATAATTTAATTTTGGCATTATCTGCACAAGAAGAAGTTTCTGGTAAAGATGGTATTGAGAGTTTGCTGACTGAATTGCCTAAAATTGATTTTGCAATTGTTGGTGAACCTACCGGAATGCGTTTGGCTGTTGCAGAAAAAGGTTTGATGGTTCTTGATTGTGTTGCACATGGAAAATCAGGTCATGCTGCTCGCGATGAGGGAGATAATGCAATATATAAGGCATTACCCGATATGGAATGGTTCCGCACATTTGAGTTTCCTAAAATATCAGACACGCTAGGTAAAGTTAAAATGTCAGTTACTATAGTTAATTCAGGGACTCAACATAATGTAGTTCCGGATACTTGTAGTTTTACGGTTGATGTGCGTCTTACTGATTGCTATTCGCACGAAGATGTATTGTCTATTGTCAGACAAAATGTTTCTTGTGATGTTACTCCGCGTTCAATGCGTTTACGTCCTTCCGGAGTTCCTCTTTCAAATACTTTCGTTAAGCGATATATAGCTACCGGTGGTTCTGTGTTCGGATCTTCTACCATGTCTGACCAGGCCTTAATGCCATTTGCATCAGTTAAAATAGGACCTGGAGATTCTGCACGTTCTCACACTGCAGACGAGTACATTGAATTATCAGAAATTTCCAAAGCAGTTGACATTTACTATAATTTGTTGGATGGTCTAATTATGATTTAGAAAAGTGAATTTTATTAATGTATTAGTGGAAAAATTTGTTTTTTTATTTATTTTAGTATAAAATTTTGTTAGTTATATTAAAATATATATTTTTACAAACGTTTTTTATACTATAAGATATCAAAGACACTATTAAATTAATTTATTAACTTAACACATTTATTATTATGAAAAAGATTATTTTACCTATTGCAGTTGTTGTGACAATGTTATTTTCTGCATGTAGTTCTAACGAACCATTAGTGGATGATACTATATACAAATGCTAGAATTATACATATTCTTATATGGGCGTTGTTTCATTAACAGATAATGTCTGGTTAACAGCGAAACAATTTGGTGAGTTAAAATCATATTTGGAAACTGCCGGGGGAAGTGTTTCTTACCACTCTACAACTAAAACAGAATCAGAGTGCCAATCTATTTATGAATAATCGTTAGTTTCTCAAATCAGCTGTCTGTCTTTATTGATAGACGGCTGATTTTTTTTTACCAAGACTTGTATGGATGTTTGGATAGTGACGCGTTTGTATAGCGTTTATCGCTTGTTACCTCTTGATCAACCCATTCGGGCATAATAAAAGATTCCTGCTCACTATTAAGTTCTATTTCGGCGACTATCAATCCTTCGTTACTATCTATAAATTCGTCGATCTCCCAGATTTTGCCTCCAATTTCTTGCTTATATCTTATTTTTACAATTGGTGGATACAAGGCTAATTTCATCAGATCTTTAGCATCAGCCATAGGAATTTCATATTCAAATTCTTTTCTGGAACATCCAACCGTTGGCCCCTTTATTGTAATAAAGGCTTTAGTTTCGGCAATGCGAACTCTTAATGTGCAGCCGTCTTTTGCTAGGTAAGCCTGGGTGTATAGGCATCCTGTATTGGGCTTATTCCATTTTTTCTTGTTTACCAAGAATTTTTTTTCTATTTCTATTCCCATTATTTCTTTTTGTACAAATGTACTCGTTTTAACTAAAATGTACTACCTTTGGGGTAAACAAAAAATATATAATAATTATGAGAGTGCCATCTCAATATGATGATATTCGTAGATATTACGATGAGGAAGTAAATCCTGCGCTTGCGGAAATATTAGCTCAAACGCAGATTAATAATATTTTAGCGACAGTCTTAGGTGCAGATAATGCTGAGTATTTCTTACGTACTTTAGCTCATATTAATTCTGTAGACGATTTTCAAAGAGAAGTGATAGTCGTCTTGTTGACTGCCATAGAGCATAAGACATGTACTGAAGTGAGGTTGTATGGAACTGAATATATAGATAAGAGTAAGGGTCACCTATTTATGTCGAATCATCGTGATATAGTACTTGATTCTGCATTCTTAAATATACATTTATTTTATAAAGGATTTAAAACCACACAGATAGCAATAGGTAACAATCTTTTGATTTATCCATGGATAGAACATGCCGTTCGCATTAATAAAAGTTTTGTTGTCCGCAGGGATGGTTCTATAAAAGAACAATTGCTGATATCAAAAAAAATGTCTGAATATATGCGAATTGTTTTGTCAGAAAAAAAAGAATCTATATGGTTGGCTCAACGCGAGGGCAGAGCAAAAGATTCAAATGATTTAACTCAACCATCTGTAATAAAGATGCTTAACATGAGTGGTCGCAACTCGTTTGTAGAAAATATGCGTGAATTGAATATAACTCCTGTTTCTATAAATTATGAATATGATCCTTGTGATTTCTTGAAAGCAAAGGAATTTCAACAGAAACGAGATGATGCAAATTTCAAGAAATCTCCAGGAGATGATATAAAAAGTATGCAGACAGGTATTATGGGGCGAAAAGGTCTTGTTTCACTTGTTATAGGTGAGCCAATAAATATTAATGAAGCTTGGAACGAATTGAAAAAAAACGAACAAGCCGAAGCATTGTCTAAGGCTCTTGATACATGTATTCATCGTAATTATCGTTTGTTTGAAAATAATTATATAGCTGCAGACTTGCTAAGCGGTGGAAAAGATTTCTCAGGTCATTATTCAGCTTCCGAAGTAGCTACATTTGTGCGTTATATTGAGAATCAGCTTTTAAAGATTGATTTACCTAACCGAGATGAAATGTTCTTGCGCAGAAAAATGTATGAAATGTATGCTAACCCGGCTATAAATCAGTCAAAGCTATTGTAAAATGAATGCCATATCGGAGCAATACAGGCGATATTTGTTGTTAGAACGTGCATTCTCGTCAAATACGATGGATGCCTATATGCACGATGTAGACAAACTTCTGGATTATATGGATGCAGAAAATCTTACTTATCTTACTGCATCAACCGATGATTTAAGTCGTTTCTTAATGACTTTAACTGATTTGGGTATTTCGTATAGGTCACAAGCTAGGATTGTTTCAGGTATTAAGTCCTTTTATAAGTTTTTGCTGATGGAAGATCTTATAAAAGAAAATCCTGCCGATTTGTTGGAATTACCCAAACTAGCTAAAAAATTACCTATAGTACTATCGATAGAAGAAATTGATAGAATAGAAAGTATTATAGATTTATCTAAACCCGAAGGGCAACGTAATAAAGCAATAATAGAGACGCTCTATAGTTGTGGTTTGCGTGTGTCTGAATTGATTAACTTAAAACTTTCGTGTATCTATTGGGATGAGGAGTATTTAAAAGTAGAGGGGAAGGGAAGTAAGCAACGTTTGGTCCCGATATCAAAAACAGCGTTAAAAGAAATTCGTAATTATTTACCTGATAGAAATGCCTTGACCATCACTAAAGGAAATGGAGATTATGTGTTCTTAAATAGACGAGGGGGTAAACTTACTCGTCAAATGGTATTTATGTGGCTTAAGCGATATGCTAGCGAAGCAGAAATTAAAACAGTGATTAGCCCACATACATTGCGACACTCGTTTGCTACACACCTTTTAGAGGGTGGCGCAAACTTACGTGTAATACAGGAGATGCTTGGGCACGAAAGCATTTTAACAACAGAAATCTACACGCATATTACTATGGATTATTTAAGAAAAACCATAATGAATTGCCATCCTCGGAACAACCATATATAGGAATTGTGATTTTAGATTATAAATTGCTATGTGGAGATTGCAATTATAAAATATATTATCTAATTTTGCAGGACTTAATAATACTACTTTATGAATATCTTTGATAAACTTACTGCACGCGCTAAGTCAGAGCGTAAACGTATTGTTTTACCTGAATCTTTGGAAAAACGTACAATAAAAGCTGCTGATATTGTATTGGCAGAAGGTTTGGCAGACATTGTTTTGCTGGGTGAGAAAAAAACTATTTTGGCAAAAGCAAATGAGTTAGGACTTTCTAATATAGAACGTGCTGAGATTTTTGATGTAAATACTAATCCTAAAGCTGCAGAATATGTAGGTTTATTATACGAATTACGTAAAGACAAAGGTATGACTGAGGATGAAGCTAAGAAATTAGTTTATGGTAATCCTTTGTATTTGGCATCATTGATGATTAAAAACGGCGATGCTGATGGTGAAGTTGCAGGAGCTATGAACCCTACAAGTAATGTTTTACGTCCGGCATTGCAAATTATCAAAATGAAAAAAGGTATTAGCGTTGTTTCAGGTGCATTCTTAATGATAATACCAAATGAGAATTATGGCGAAAAAGGAATGTTTCTATTTGCTGATTGTGCAGTAACTCCTGATCCTACAGCTCAGCAATTAGCTGAAATAGCAGTTGTAAGTGCATTGACAGCTAAAGTTTTAGGTGAGTTTAATCCTCGTATTGCGATGTTGAGCTTTTCTACCAAAGGAAGTGCAAAACACGAAAGCGTAGAAAAAGTACAAGAGGCAACCCGTTTAGCAAAAGAAATGTCGCCTGATTTGTTGTTAGATGGAGAATTCCAAGCAGATACAGCTATAGTCCCATCTATTGGAAAAAGTAAGGCTCCAAACAGCCCTATTCAAGGGAATGCCAATGTATTGGTATTCCCTAATTTGGATGCAGGTAATATAGGATATAAATTAGTACAACGTTTATCAGGATGTATTGCAGTAGGGCCAATTTTACAAGGTATGGCATCACCTGTAAATGACTTATCTCGTGGATGTAGTGTTGATGATATAGTCAAGATGATAGTAATCACATCAAATCAAACTCGTTTATAGTATTATTATGAAAATATTGGTATTGAATTGTGGTAGCTCTTCTGTCAAATACAAATTATTTGATATGGATAAGCACAGCGTCTTGGCACAAGGTGGAGTTGAGAGATTGGGAATGAAAGATTCATTTTTGAAACTTACATTACCTAATGGAGAAAAGAAATTATTTAATGATTTTATGGTAGACCATCACGCAGCTATAGCTTTAATTCTAAAAGTATTAGTAAATAAAGAATATGGTGCTATAAAGTTTTTAGATGAGATTGGTGCTGTGGGTCATCGTGTAGTACACGGAGGAGAAAATTTTAATAAAAGTGTTATTATTACCAAAGAGGTAACAGATGGTGTAAAAGCATGCATTGACATGGCTCCTCTGCACAATCCGGCCAATTTGGAGGGAATAGATACGATTTCAAAAATACTACCTAAAGTTCCGCAAGTTGCAGTGTTTGATACTGCTTTTCATCAAACGATGCCTGAATATGCGTATATGTATGGTATTCCTTATGAATTATATCAAAAATACAAAGTACGTAGATACGGATTCCATGGAACCAGTCATAGATATGTATCGAAGCATGTATGCGAATTCTTAGGTGTTCAACCGGAAGGGAAACGTATAATTACGTGCCATATAGGTAACGGAGGTTCAATTACAGCTATTAAAGATGGAAAATCTATCGATACTTCAATGGGATTTACGCCACTTGAAGGTTTGTTAATGGGAACTCGTTCAGGAAATATTGATCCGGGAGCTTTAGATTTTTTGGTTCAGAAAGAGCAATTGACTTCGAGTTCTTTATCGAACTTGCTTAACAAGAAGAGTGGTTTATTAGGTGTTTCCGGTGTTTCTTCAGATATGCGCGATTTGGATGCAGCTGCTAAAGATGGAAATCATAGAGCAGAGTTGGCACTTAAGATGTATGCATATAGTATTTTGAAATATATTGGAGCCTATACGGCAGTTTTAGGTGGATTGGATATACTAGTATTTACTGGTGGTGTAGGCGAGAATCAAATCGAAATGCGTTCTAAAATATGTAGCGGACTTAATTATCTGGGAATAGAGATAGATGCAAGTAGAAATCAAGTACGTGGGCAGGATGCTATTATTAGTTCTGATTCATCGAAGGTTATTGTAGCTGTGATACCAACAGACGAAGAATTTATGATTGCTATTGATACAATGGAATTAGTTAGCTGATGGGAGAAAAATTTGCAAAAATTCTGACACTGCTTTTTCAACCGATATTTGTGCCTCTTTATGGCTTCATATTGTTGTGGAATTCTTCTTATTTTTATGCATATTCGCTTCTTATAAAGGTGATGGTATTAGGTTTGTCGTCTCTCTTTATGGTCATATTACCGGCAATATTTTATGCAATATTGTGTAAGACTGGCAATATAACTACACCTCAGGCAACAAATAGTAAGGAACGTATTCCGGCATACATTATAACAATGAGTTTTTATTCAATGCTTATATACATATTATTGTATATAGGTGTTGTTTATTACTTTAATTATATTGTGTTAGGTGCATTGTTGGCATTAATAATAGTCTTCATTGTTAATTTTTATTGGAAAATAAGTGCCCATGCAACAGGTATGGGAGGATTATTAGGAGCAGTTATGTACATTAATTGGTTACAGCATCAGAATTTTTTGTGGTTGTATGTGGCAATTATTTTATGCGGCGCTTTGGTTGCTTCTGCCAGGTTGCAATTAAAAGCGCATACATCAATGCAATTATTGGCAGGATACTCTGTCGGATTTGCGTGTGTAGGGGTTTTACCATGGTGTGTAACGATGCTTTTTAATGTCTTTTAGGGCTTGTTTTGTATATTGATAAAAAAACAGAATAAATATTTGCAGGTAATAGAAAGAAGTCGTATATTTGCACCCTCAAAAACAACAATGGCCCATTCGTCTATCGGTTAGGACGCAAGATTTTCATTCTTGAAAGAGCAGTTCGATTCTGCTATGGGCTACAAAATAAAAACAATTATTCTTTAGAAGAAATGGCAAATCACAAATCGTCTGTAAAAAGAATCAGGCAAACTGAAACAAAGAGATTGCACAATCGTTATTATGCAAAAACAGTTCGTAACGCTGTTCGCGATATTCGCGCAATTAATAAAAAAGAAGAAGCTGTTGCATCTCTTTCAAAAGTAGTATCTATGTTAGATAAGTTAGCTCGTATGAATGTTATTCATAAGAATAAAGCTGACAATTTGAAAGCAAAGTTAGCTTTGCATATAAATAAATTAGCATAGTAGATTATTGTTGTATTTAATAGGCTCTTCTTTATAATAAAGAAGAGCTTTTTTGTCTTTATTCCATTTTAATTTTTAATTTTGAACTTCTTTTTATGGAAGAAAATTGTGTTGTGGGCATCAAAGCATGGTCTGAAGATGATCGCCCAAGGGAAAAATTGTTACAAAAAGGAGCATCAGTATTGTCTGATGCGGAGTTAATATCAATCCTTATAGGTTCAGGGACTAGAAACGAAAGTGCAGTAGGTTTGGCAAGACGAGTTATGCAAAAGGCAGATAATGATTTGAATATTCTTGCTCGTTTAACTCCAACTGAATTGTCAAATTCGATAAAAGGTATAGGTTATGCAAAAGCTGTTACCATTACCGCTGCAATGGAATTATCCAGAAGACGTAGAAGGGTAACACAATCAGAACAAGATATTATCAAGGAGAGTTCGGATGTTTATAATATTTTTTTACCTGATTTAGGAGACCTTTCTTATGAGGAGTTTTGGATTCTATTATTGAATCACGCAAATAAGGTTGTTGCGAAAATAAAAATAGCTAGTGGGGGTGTCCATCAAACCATAGTAGATGTAAAATTGCTTTTTAAGTATGCTTTAGATCGTTTGGCAACCGGTATAATATTATGTCATAATCATCCATCAGGAAACTTGATTCCTAGTGCTGCTGATAAGTTATTGACAAACAAGATTATAGATGGCGCAAAGTTTTTAGATATACGCGTATTAGACCATATTATTATAGGAAGAGATGAGTATTTTAGTTTTGCTGATGAACATTTATTATAAATCAATATGCTAGTTGTTTTCACTGAATTATACACCCCTCGTGTTAAATATATTTTCGAACAGATATTTGAGAAAATATTGCATCAGGAAGTTGTTATTATCAATGATAAGCTAGCATTGTCTTCGTATTCATGTCCGATATTGTGTTACAGTAGGACAGAAACAATCCCAAACTCTTTTGTAGTACGTCCACATGGATTGTTATTCGGCTCAGGTATCAAGCAGTATGCTCCGGAAGTTGAGGATTGGAATAATACAAAGATTTTTTTTAAAACAGGAAATAGTGATGAGGATTTGCCATTTGATATGTTTTCTGCGGCTTTCTACTTGATATCGAGATACGAAGAATATGGTTCGAATGAACTAAATAAATTTGGTTGTTATAAAGCAGAGTCAAGCCTTGCATATAAGAATGGTTTTTTAGATGAACCCATAATTGATCAATGGGCATATTTATTAGAAGACTTATTACAGCAAAAGAATATTGGTTATGAACCGGCTGTAAAAAACAGGTTTGTATTTAGACCGTTAGTGAATTTAGATAGATTGTATAAATATAGAAAACGGTTATTGGCAATTACAATTTATGAGCTCGTATACAAGATGCTTAATTCAAAATGGGTAAGTCTTAAGCATCAACTAAAAGTTCTGTTTTTTTTAGCAGATGATCCTTATTTCAATATTGATTATGTCATAGAATTGCATAATAGAAATAATTTGGTGCCAACATTTTTTTTGTTGGTTAAAAAAAGGATAAAATACGATAACCAGATTTTTTATACCTTTTATTGTAGTGTTCGTAAATTATTGCGTCGTAACTTCTTGGTCGAATTTCATCCCTCATATTCGTCTTTCGGTTCGTATACTAAGATGAAAACTGAGAAAAGTTTTTTGGAATCCAGCGTGATTCGTGCTAGGGCTACTATGAGTCTGTTCCATTTGAGAATGGTTTTACCGCAGAGTTATCATAACTTACTTAAATTGTCCATTAAGGAAGATTATAGTATGTCATATCTGAATCATATAGGTTTTAGAGCTAGTACATGTACTCCATTCAACTTTTATGATATAAGTCACGAACATACAACTAAACTAGTGATACATCCTCTTGAGATATCTGATAGGGCTTTAAAATCAATGGAAGTGCATCATGAGATGCTTGCAAAATTAATGAAAGATTATGCTGATAAAATCAAGCATGTTAACGGCGAAATGGTAACGTCTTTCCAAAATGTTTCTTTATCGAATGATGGAAATTGGTACGGATGGCGTGGTGAGTATGAATCGGCGATTAGATATATATCTTTACTAGAAAATCACAGTATTGAAGAATCAATTGATTTGTCAAGGTAAAGATTTCGCTCCTGTAGTTCAACGGATAGAATAGAAGTTTCCTAAACTTTAGATAGGGGTTCGATTCCCCTCGGGAGTACTTATAAACTCATTAAGCACCTAATTATAAAATTTACTGCCGACATTATAAAAATAGCCACTAAAAAGTGGCTATTTTTATAATGAACTATTCTTTCAAATTTATTGGCATTTTTGCAAACCTTAGGTTTGGGCATTATCTAATTTGTCATTGTAAATGTGCTTATGACTGTGCGTTGGCAATTCTTACTTAAAATCCAGGATTCTTTCTGTTACCAATTTTGAACCAATCACTGCCATTGGTAAACCTGCTCCCGGTATTGTTGATGCACCTACATAGAAAGTGTTTTTAAATTGCTCGTCATAGTTTTTAGGACGAAATGCACCTATTTGCAACATACTATGCGATAAGCCCAGGCACGCTCCTTTATATATGTTAAATTGGTTTTGCCAATCCTCAGGGGTATATGCTATTTGAAAAACAATGTCTTTGGAAATGTCTTGCTTAATTCGTTGCGAAAAATCGTCGATTATACTATCTACCATAGCTTGCTTATCAGACCAATCTGTTTTATGGAGCAAATTTGGAACAGGGCAAACAAAAAATAATGCTTCACAACCTTCGGGTGCACAAACAGGATTATGTTTAGATACTACATTTACGTAATAGTATGGTTTCTCAAGGGTACCTGGATTTTTCATCACATCTTTAGCATATTCTTCGTAATTGTTACCCAAGAAATAGTTGTGATGCTCAACTTGTGGTAGTTTGGTCTTTAATCCTACATAGAAGGTTAAATAACCCATTGTCCAACTCATTTTCTCTAAACGTTTCTCCGTGAATTTTTTGCGGTTAAAAACAGTTCCCCTAAAATAGGCAGCATCAGCATTTATAACAAAAATATCGGCCTGCCAGCTTTTTTTATTTTGGTCGATTAATGAGGTTAATTTATCGTTGTCGCTCACGTAATCAACAATCTCGGTGTTGTAATGAAATATTACATTAAATTTTTCGAGTTCTTTTATTAGACTTTCCACAATGGTGTACATTCCGCCATTAACATTATAATATCCGGTATATTTAAATTCAATATGCGACAACAGGGTGTAAACGGCATTTGTGTCAAACGGAGTGCGGCCAAGAAAAAAAGCAACGAGTGAAACTATTTGCCTGGCTTCCTTCGATTTGAAATAATTGCCTGCTTGAGACCAAAAGCTTTTAAGCAAAACAGGCAAATGTACAGGGTTTACATTGGATAAAGCTAAAAGATAATCGGGTAAACTGTTGAAATTTTGTTTAATCGCAAATTCAACAGTATCGTTGTAAATTGATTCACACTTTTTTAAATATGCGGTGAATTTGGCCTTAAAATCGGGTTCAACATCTTCAAATTGTTTGCTTAACTTATCAATATCTTTATATAATGAATACTTTTTGTCACTTCCCCTAAAATTGACCGTATAAAGTGGGTCTAATTCGACAAATTCAAATGGCATAGCAATACCACAATCTTTAACTAACTCTTCGAATTCGTAAGGCATACTAAAAAAACTGGGGCCTACATCAAAAGTAAATCCGTCTTTTTTTAACTGATTTAAGCGACCGCCAGGTTGTTTCGCTTTTTCAACGAAAGTTACTTTATATCCCCTGCTTGCTAATCGCAATCCTGTAGAAAGGCCTCCAAGGCCTGTCCCTACTATTATTACACTCTTATTCATTTTCTATTTTTTTTAAGATTTCTGGATATAGATTGTCTTTAACCCAATCGAAACCAGGTTCGTTGGTCAATGTTTTTATACAATATTTTTTTGCTTCTTCGTATTGATTCAACTCTACATGAGCATTTATTATAGTTACCAATAAATTTAAATAGTTCCAATTGTTTATTTTGTAATCATTGCTTGATTCCATTAATTTCAATGCCTTAGAATAATGTTCTAAAGCCAAGCTTTTTGAGCCACCAAACATTTTTGGCATGTAAAAATAGATATTCCCAAGTTGCATATATCCTAAGAGGTTTGAAGCATTGATGCTTACTGATTTTTTAGCATATTTCAGACTATTCATTCCAATAAAAGGAGCTTTATATTTTGCCAATCCAATCTCGAATCCAACAAACGCTGCTCTATAGGCAAATAGCATTGATTCATTGTACTTTTTTTCTTCCAATTTCTTCAAATTGTCTGTTGCTTTTTTTAGGTATTTTTCTGCTTTGTCATTTTTATTACTGCCAATGCACCATCCAATATAGCCATATTGGTAATTTATCAAATCCAACACTTCTTTATTGTTTTTTTGCTTTATAGCATCAATGGAATCCATTGCAACTTTCCACTTGGTCATGTTTCCAGAAGTGTACGCATTGTAAATTGATTTATTATTTTGCCCAAGCACACAACAGCTAAATAAAGCAAGCGATAGTATTAATATATATTTCTTCCCTTCCATATATATTTCTTTCGTTTTTTTATTATTAAAGCTTTAATCATAACCCGCAACATAAAGAACATGTTTGCAGGGGAAAATAACACTGTAGTAAGCACGTTTTGCTTACAGGTAATCGCATATAAAATTTGTATTAATAAAACACCCAATAGATATGGAAAAATCAAGTGTATATCATACAGAATAATAGGAACAATGCCAAGGATCCAGAATACCCAAAAAAGGAAAGCAACAATAGGCGAATCGCCAAAAAACATAAAAATATTTTTTGAGAAACCATTTACAGCGTCGTTGTAAGAATTGTACATTCTGCATTGTATACGTTCTTCGCCAATAAGGCAAGCTGTTTTGATCTTGTGTCTTTTATAAAATTTTGAAATTGCAATATCTTCGACCGCTGAATTTTTAAACTGTTTGTGTGGCTCTAATTCATAGTATGTTTTATTCTCGAACAACATAAACTGTCCATTTGCTGCTGAATGCGACTTAAAGGGTGAAACCCTTACAAAAATAAGTGGTAAAAGAGTTAAAAGGATGTAATTCATTAGTGGTACCGACTGTTTTTCACCTGTCGTTAATAATATTTGCTTGGGAAAAACAGAAAGCAAACCCAGTTTGTGCTTTTTAGTATAAAAAACCGCATCAGCAATAATATTTCCCGAAAGCACCGCATCGGCATCAACAAAAAGCAAATACTTTCCCTTCGCCTGCTTTGCCAATTGATAACAAGCATGGTTTTTCCCAAGCCAACCATTTGGTAAAACGTCTGATTGAATCAATCGTATACGCTGGTCGGTGATTTTGTATCTGTTTATTATCTCTTCAGTGTTATCAGTTGAATTGTCGTTACAAACCAAAATCTCGATATTACTATTTTCCATTTTCTTCAAAGCATCAAGCAAACAAGCTATATTTGTTTCCTCGTTACGAGCAGGAATAAGCACCGAAATCAAATCACTGTTTTGAATTTCTGTTTTAGCGATAGTTTGGCGGAAAATGAAATTTATCAGCACATTAAGTAACTTAAAGCACAGAAATCCAAAAGATATGTAAACCAAATATTGCATTAGGATGTTTTTGTTTTGTGCTTGTTCAAGACTTCTGTGAAAAATAAATTGTATTCTTCTTCAATGTCCTTGTTTCTCAAAAAGCCGATAGTACATGTTTTTATATAAATAAAAAGATGTGGCTTGACATTGGAGAAATAATCAGTGATATTTACCACAAACATTACCTGAGTAGCATCTTTACACTTCTTTATAATATATTGAATGCCATTTTCGAAATGCACTGCATCGGTGTGTGACGAATAAATTTTCCCTTGTGGGAACATTAAAACAAAATTTTCGTCCTTATTTAGTAACTTCACAGTATAATCAATGCTTTCGATTGATTCCCGTGAATGTTTTCTTACCGAATATCCACCGGCATACTGAAAATACCAATGCTTTTTCAGTTGTTCTTCAAGCATCATAAAATGTAATTTTCGGTGTATTCGTTTGTAGTTCAAAAATTCAACCCAGAAGCCATCCCACCAGCTAATGTGATTAGCAACCACTAGCACCGAATGGCCATTATCATTAAACTCCCCTTCGAAGTGAGTGGAGCAAAAATTCCACTTTATCATAAAACGGCTAAGCCATAGGAATAATGGATAGATAACCATATGATGCCTAGCTTTAATCATTTTAAAAGAGTATAATAAATAAGAAGAACTACGAAAAATAGAAATTGGCAAAGAAACAATAGTAAAGCCAAGTGGTTACGTGTGTTAATTTTAAATCCTTTTAAAATTCCGGCAAACAAAAACCCTATCAGCCACCAAGTAATATAGTTTTTCATCGGAACCGATGAATTTGTCCAACTCCACATGTCCATAATGGGTGCAAGTTGTTCCATCACTATATCGTAAACAAGCATAAGGGTAGTGGCAGTGGTTAGTTGCAAATAGATATTCTTTGTAAGCCTATCTGATATTGATAGTGCTGTATAGGTCAAAAACAACCAATTCACCCCTATTAAAAGAGGCGTTTGAAAAATCTTTATCCCTAATCCTTCTCCATATTGATAGCTGCCAAAAATCACTCCGGTATTTACACCCAAAACTTCAAAGAAGAAACCCAGAAGCGCGATTGCTGAAAAAACCAGAATATCTTTTATCGAATACTTCTCGTGGTATAGTAGGAGTAAGTATGTACTCAACAATAACGCATAGGTCGTTAATGCAATAAACAAATTTTGTGTCCAAGGAATGAGAAAACCTAAAACACCTACCGTGTAAAAAATCAGTATGAACTTTTTTACTTCTTTTGTTGGCAATATGTTTTTAGGGAATAAATTCATTTATGCAAATTTAGAAATAGATTATCTGTTATTTATCGTGTTCAATCCACAATAGATTTGAAACTTTATAGCCTAGTGTTTCTGCTTTTTCAAGATAAAGGCTTTTTATCTCGGCAGGAATAGTTTTCTCTCTTGATAATATCCACAAATAATCAAAACTTGAACCTGATACCAAAGCATATTTATATTCCGGGTCTATGGCAATAACGTTGTAACCGGCATAAAACGGCCCAAAGAATGATACCTTCAACATAGCAATGTTGTCGTCGCCTACAAATTTTGCTTTACCGATTGATTCTTTCCATATTCTTTTTTCATAATCGTAGCCACGGTTTACTACCTTAATTGTTCCGTTGCTATTGACCGAATATTCGGCTGTTGTGTTGTTTAATCCTTTTTCGAAGCGAAAATCGAATCTGGCTATTTCGTACCATTTGCCCAAATACTTTTCTTTCTCAAACGGCGAAACCGCTTTTACCCCTTTGGGTATTGAGACACATGAAGCAAGTAATGCTGTCATAATCAGAATAATTAGTTTGTTAATTGTTTTCATGTTTCTTAAATTTTAGTGTATATACTAGATTCATTTGCAACTCGTTCGAAAATTTTTTTGAACCAAACCGTATAATTTTGCGGAGAAATCTTTACTTGTTCCAAAATATCATTTATAGCAACATAATCAAAATCTGAAACTTCGTCGTGGTTTAATACCGGCAATTCATCAGAAAATCCAATAAATACATGGTCAAATTCATGCTCAGTCAAGCCATTTTCAAGTTGCTCATTGTAGATAAAATGAAAAATTTCAGTAACATGGCTCAATGTTATTCCCATCTCTTCTTTTAAACGCCGGATTATAGCAGCCTCATTCGACTCGTTTGGGAATGGATGCGTGCAAGCAGTGTTTGTCCACAAACCGGGAGAATGATATTTTATAGGGGCTCTTTTCTGTATTAATAATTTATGATTGCTATTGAAAATAAAAACTGAAACAGCCCTATGCAATAGTGCTTTTTGGTGTGCTTCGAGTTTTTCCATCTCACCAATTGGGTTGTCGTTTTTATCAATAAGTATAACCTTTTCAAACATTTCAAATGAGTTTTGTTTTGTACATCACTCCAACTCTTACTAAAATAAGGTATTTTTTTAAGTTGTTTATCCGTATTCGTTTTGAGAGTATTGTTTCAGGCTTAGTTTTTTTTATTTTATCGAATAGTGTTTTGTAGTAAAAATAGGCTAGAGCAACAGCTAATTTTGATTTGCCCGGAAGCTGTTTAATTCCAAACCATGCTTCGTTAAAATCATTCTCAATAGATTGCTCAATGAGCAGTTTGCTATCCTTATCGAATTTGTTATTTGTTATTTCAGGAAAATAAGACCGTCCCAGTTCATTATTATCATCTTTTAAGTCGCGGAGAAAATTAACTTTCTGAAACGCAGAACCAAGTTTCTGAGCCGATTTTTCTAATTGGTCGTATAGTACTTGATTCCCATTACAAAAGACTTTTAGGCACATTAAACCAACCACATCAGCTGAACCATATATATATGTATTCAATTCTTCGGTACTAGTATATTCGGCTTTTGTGAGGTCGTATTTCATGCTTTCCATGAATGCCTCAATGTGTTTTGGTGAGATATTGTATTTTCTTACTGTATCGGCAAATGCTGCTAATATAGTATTTGAGCTAATTCCTTTTTCTAAAGCATATTGTAAATGCTCATTTAAGTCGCTTAACAAAAAATCCTTATCGTAACCATCAAAACCGTCTACTATTTCATCTGCCAATCGAACAAATCCATAAATAGCGTAAATAGCTTTGCGTTTCTCTTTTTCCAGCAATGATGTTGACATTGAGAAAGACGTGCTGTACTCCTTCGTAATCAGCTCAGATAGTTTGTAACTATTCTCTATGTAAAATTCAACATTCATTTATAGACATATTAGAATTATTTATTTTAAATCTATGTTTTCAATTTCTCACGTAAAAATTGAGTTGTACGATTTTTTTTCTTATTTCTAATGTATTATTTACAAAACAAATATAAAACATTCATTCATATATATATGTATAAATATTAATAAATCAAATAAAATAAAATAAAAAGACATAACAATGACCGAGGCTAAGCGCAGTAGCCGAATAGTTGGCTTAATCACTGTCGAACAACACAAAAGCAAATACGTGAGAAAAACCTACTTAATCACACGGATTCGGCTATTGTAGCTTAGGCATTTTTACTCAGAAACCCTCAAAACTAACAGGAACGTTGTTTAAAGCCTCCTCTTCCAATCTCATTGGTTTTGTCATAATAGCAACTATATAATAGGGTTTTGGAATAATTATAAATGATTTACTTGCCTTTTCAATTTGATTTGAAAGAAACAATTTTGACTCTATTGAAGTAAAATATTTAGAATCAACTTTTTTGTTTTTGTAATTTGACTTCATGTAAAACTTATATTTACACTCAGATATATAATAGCATTCTCCTATTTTAGTGTATTTTGTGTTGCTTTTTGTAATCCATGTATCATAATTAAAGCCCCGAGATGCAGCCACACTTCTAAGTATTGCTGAAGTCTGTGTTTTGATATTACATTCAGTTCCTGAATTCTTTTCAGCTTCAAGAATAACATTGTTTAAAGTATCTAAAACTATATAACCTTCATCATCTTGAAACTTTTTTGAGTTAAATATCAATTGAATTATATTTTTGTCTTTGTTTACAAAAGAACTGTTTTGACTGAAATCATATTCATTTAAAAATTTGTTATTAAATCCACTTACAAAATCATCATATAACATTCGTCTTAAATTTGAGAAATCTACACCTGCAGTTTTATCCTTGTATTTAATTGTATTATTTTGAGCATCTATCTTAAATTGAACATCTTTCTTTATCTTTGGAAATTCAATATTCCCTTTACTTTTAAATGCATAGCCATTGGAATCTGTCAAAGTATATGTTTCATACTTATATGAAAGAGTTTCTTCTAATGTTTGATAGTTCTTTCCTTTTCCCTTTATTAATCTCGATAATACAGTATTTATCCACTTGGGTTGTCGTTTATTCACAACTACTTCGTTTAATAAAACAGAAGTCGGTATTAAAAAAATCGTGTCTTGAACATTCTTTTTTCTTATCTCAACTTTTTCATAATTGATATGCGACAAAAAAAGTGTATTAAAAGAAAAATCTATTTCAAATTGACCATGTTCATTACTCATCGAGCCTAAAACGGAGTCTGCATTCTTTGTATAAATACTTACATAAGATATTGGTTGTTTGGTTGTTATATCAATTACAACACCTTTAGTTTGCGACATCATTAATTGAATTGACACAGTTAGTAGCATTTGCGCTGTCAAAATGATTTTTTGTTTCGATGATTTCATAATAATTTATTTCTTAAAAAAGTAATTTGAAACTTGATTGAATCAGGAAATTTATTTTATCGAGTTGTCGCGATTTCTAATTTTTTCATGTGATACAGTCATATATTGAATTCAATAGTTTGATTGTTTGTTAATGATTTTTTACTAGTTTTGTTTTCAACGCAACTAAATCGTTTAAATATGTCCAGCTTTTTGCTTTTCTTTTTTCGGCTTGCTGTCAACATTTGTATTTACGAATGTTGTTATGTCTTTTTAATAAATAAATGGAAAAATATGCAAACTGAAATTTTGTTTGCAGAATAGGAAAGAAAGCTTATGCTTCAAAATTACATCATTAATTACATTTTTTAATTGGCGGCACATCCCTCGGGAGTATGAAGTAAATAATTCATTTTTAGACGGCAAAGAGATTAAATCCCCATTATGTCGCGATAAAAATCTAAAGAGTTAAATATGTCTTCTTTTTCAACGATGCAATCGGGATGTATATTACCTACTTCAGATAGTAAAGTAAAATTGACGTGCGAAATATCGGAGTTCTTCTTGTCGTGTTGCATTAGAGCATACAGAGTATCGTAATCTTTACATGTGATGTCAAATGCAGTGTAATTCTCTTTGATAAATGTTACAACCTGCATCATTTTATCTTGTGGAAATCCTTTGAATTTATATGATAAATAAAGTTCTGCTATAAGTCCTAATGCAATCGCATGTCCGTGAAGCATAGGTCTTGCTTGTGTGTGAGAGTAGCTTTCGAATGCGTGTCCTATAGTATGTCCTAAATTAAGTGCTTTTCTAAGACCTTTTTCTCCTGGATCAATCTCTACAATATGTTCTTTTACTTCAATCGAAATACGAACCATTTCTCCTAATTTATTGAAGTCAGGTTCGTTTATATCAAAATTTAGTAATGCTTGCAAATCTTTATAGTTCGATAGTAATCCATGTTTAAGCATTTCTGCATATCCTGACAGAACATTATTTTTATCTAGAGATTGTAAAAATGATGGATTAATCAGCACGCATGAAGCCGAGTGTATTACACCTATTTCGTTTTTTAATCCATTAAAATTAATACCTGTTTTTCCACCTACTGCGGCATCAACCATACCAAGAAGTGTAGTAGGTATATTTATAAATTTAATGCCTCGTTTAAAGATATTGGCAGCAAATCCCCCAAGGTCGGTTATCATTCCTCCTCCCAGATTTATTAGCATGGATTTTCTAGTTCCGCCATGCTCGCATAGGAATTGCCAAACAGATACTACGGTATTTATATTTTTGCTATCATCTCCGGCAGGAATTTCAATTAGATGCGCATTCTTTAAGGCACTTACTTGCATTAGCGCCGAATAACAATGTTTTTTGCTTCCTGTATCGGTCAATATAAACAATTGTTCCAATGAAACACCCTGAATTTGGGCGTTAACATCGGAAACAAAATCCTTGCAAAATATAATGTTATTTTTTGATGTCACCTTCTTTGATTAGATATTCTGCAATTTGAACTGCGTTTAGTGCTGCACCTTTTCTAATTTGGTCTCCAACACACCAGAATGCTAATCCATTAGCATTTGAGATGTCTTTTCTTATTCTTCCAACATAAATATCGTCTTTACCTGATAAGAATAGTGGCATAGGGTATTCTTTTTCAGTAGGATTGTCTTTTAATACAACTCCTTCTGCTGTTGAAAAGGCTTTACGTGCCTGCTCTACAGAAACGGGTGTTACTGTCTCTACCCAAATAGATTCAGAGTGTGCGCGAAGTGAAGGTACGCGAACGCATGTTGCGCTAACTTCTATGTCTGAGTGCATGATTTTGCGTGTTTCATTGTACATCTTCATCTCTTCTTTTGTATAGCCGTTTTCTGTAAAGACGTCTATTTGTGGAATAAGATTATAAGCTAATTGATAAGCAAATTTGTTAACGGTAACAGCTTCGCCTGTCAATACTTGTTTATATTGCAATTCCAATTCTGCCATTGCAGCTGCTCCTGCGCCGCTCGCTGCTTGATATGTTGAAACATGAACTTTCTTTATGTGTGAAATGTTTTCAATTGCCTTTAATGCTACAACCATTTGAATTGTTGTACAATTAGGATTTGCAATAACTCCTCTAGCACGAATTTTTGCATCAGCTGCATTAACTTCAGGAACAACTAAAGGAACATCTGTATCCATGCGAAATGCACTTGAATTGTCAATCATTACAGTTCCGAATTTTGTGATGTCTTTTTCAAACTCTTTTGAAATGCCTGCCCCGGCTGATGTGAATGCAATATCAATGTTTTTGAAATCATCTCCGTGTTTTAACTCCTTAATGATATGTTGTTTACCATTAAAAGTGCATTTGCTACCTGCACTGCGTGATGATCCAAATAATACTAATTCGTCAATTGGAAATTGACGTTCTGCCAGGACTTTCATAAATTCTTGTCCTACTGCACCACTAGCTCCGACAATAGCTACATTCATGACTGTTGATTTTATTGCTTATAAAAATTTGCGCAAAGTTACGTAGATTTTCGTCTATCTGCAACAAAATATTATCTTTGTTATGCCTTAATTTCGACAGTTTGAGAAAAATAACATATACCAGAAACTAAATAATGTTATAATTTGACATTTCGACAAAAAAGAAAGGCTAATAGTAGAAAGATTAAATTTCTGAAAATAAATATAGTACTTGGATACTAATTATAGCTTGTTATGTGTTTGTATTTTAATGATGGTTTATAAGGCTTTCTTTGTTTTCTTAAAACGGATACATATTTTGTATTGTAATAGACCTAATGATTAGAAAGAAAAAAATATTATATTTTGAGAAACAATGGAAATTAAACATCTATAAATTAAATAATTGTAAAAAATTGAGAAATTGTTGATGAATTAGAATGAAGAAAGTAGATGTATTTTTGTGTAATTTTAATTAGTATATTTACAAACGATTGCAAATTATTAAAATTAATTTTGTGTGCATTTCTTTGACCTTAAATCAGGGCTGTCGGAATTTGTTGTGCATAGTTGATGTAAATCATCAAATTTATACAATTGTGCGTATTGTATGAAAACTAAAAATCAATGCCGGTGCTATGAATAAAAAAATTACATCGTTTATACGAATCTTTTGCGTGCTTGTATCTTTTGTATTCGCACCAATAAATACATTTGCTGCTGATATTGTTTTTACATCAGGATCTAGCATTGCCGGAGCTGGTGCAATGCTTCAATTCAATGGCTATCCGGGAACTTATCCTCAAAACACATCAGACTATACAGTATCAGTAACAAGTACAAATGTTGCTATAACATCAATTACTGTACAAAATCCAACTCCTGGTTATTTGTATTGTGCAATGAATGCAGCTCCCATTGGGTCTGATGTAACAACAATCATTCTTACATATACTAATGGTGATTGCGGTAAAGTAACTTTTACCGGAAGTACTTTTACTTCAACATCAACTTGCTCAACAACCCCGGTATCTCCATCTTTGACTATTGATTCATATACATCTGTAATAGGTACTGCAACATTAAATATGACAGTTGGAGGAGTCCCCGCTCCAACAATATCATCTGTAACTTTAGATGGTAATACATTGTCGAGTTCTTCTTATACTTATACTACCGGTAAATTAGTTATTAATGATGCCGCTTTAACAGTTGGAAATCATACTGTAGTTGTAAGTGTGTCTAATTCTGAAGGATCGGCTTCTGCTACTAAGGCCATTACGACTACCGTTGCACCTGCATGTGATCCTGATCTTAGCTTGACCAGCGGTGGAAAAACAATAATATTTTCATCAATAATAAGAAATGGTGATTATTATATAAAAATCACGGGGCAAGATTTTGTTGGTATAGGTGGCTCATATATCAACGTTAATGGTACTGTAGGTAAAGCTCTGAATACATACACCATTGTGATTAATCCGGCTAAAACAGAAATGTTAATAGGCCCTATTATCTCAACAACAGATCCTAAATTTTACACTCCGTTGTATGTTAATATGCCGGGTGAGATTGTTTTTTCGACTGTAAATGGCATAGATTTAAATTGGTGTCAAGAAGATCCGGATCCTCCTATATGGAACGCAGATCCAACCATGACTTGTGGAGGTACAGATGCTTTCGGTTTGCAAGTTTCAACTACAGACAATGGTACAGGTGTAGCGGGATATGTTGTAAGTTTAAATTCAATACCTGTTTGTGAATTAACAATACCATTAACATCAGTTGTAACAAATCATGATGGTGTTATTTCTGTTCCTTTGGCATCATGCGGAATAGTATTGACAAGCGGATCAAATTACACAGCAACAATTAAGGCTTACGATGCATTAAATAATTTTTCGACAACCAAGACTGTAACAGGTATTAAATTACAGTCTTCTCCAATTTCAATGGGTACAGCCTCATGCGGTACTGCCGGTGGAACAACAATAACATTAAATGTTTCATCAAGCGGTGCAGGTGTTTCGGGCTATCAAGTTTCATATAATTCGACTACTGTAAATCTTGAGGGTATTAATGAAATAACAGTTACAGGTTTAACTCCCGAAACTACTTATCAATTTACAATTAAAGCTATGGATGCGTGCGGAAATACATCTTCTAACAGCGTATCTGCAATTTGTTCAACTGTACAGCAACCTCATGGTGGAGCTGATATTCCCACAATTTTGACTGATGTCCCATTTGAAATGACTAGTACTGGTACTTGTACAACATCATTGTCAGGAGGTACAACATTTTCAACATTTACGCAAACAGACGAGTATAACCATACTTTATCAGAAATAGCAGTAGCCGGTTCATTTAATATGAATGAATCATTTGCAGAAGCATATAGTAATGGTTATTTCCACGAAACGATTACTCAAAACGAGTATGCCATAGTTAGCAATCCAAAAGTTTTGAATGGTACTTATACTCGTAAAACAGATGGTAAAAATCGTTTGGTATTTGCATTAAAAGAAGACCCTAATGGTGCTCTATCTACCATTTTCAACTATAAGCGTACTAATTTGGATGTTGGAAGTACAAAAATAGCTTTTACAATAGAAGATTTAGTTTCTACTTGTGCTCAGCCAAGTTTTGGAGAAAAACGACAATTTCAGTTCTTGATTTATGTTAACGGAGCTTCGCCTATTACTGAATATATAGAAGTGCCTGTAGGAGGATCTTATAGTTATAGTTATACAGTAGCTGTTCCGGCGGGAGCACAAGTATCGTATACTCTTAATGCTCGATTTGCTGCAAATTGTTCTGCGTATGCTATTAGTGATTTTAACTTTTATTCTTGCTTACAAAAAGGAATAGAAACAACAACTGGAGTATCAGTTTTTTGTGAAGATTCACCGGTTACATTAAAGGCAGTTGGTTTTGTTGAAACTCAGTATGAGTGGGAAAAATCTTCAGATAATACTAACTGGACTTCATTTCCGGGTAGCACCGTAAGTGTTGAAACGACCGCTTCGCTCGGAAATACATGGTACAGAGTAAGAAATGTGGGAGATGTTTCATGGTCTAACACATTTATATTATTAGGTCAGGTTTGTTGTACAAAATTGGATGAACAAGATGATGTTTGGATTGAAACGTTTGGAACCGGAACAGGAAGATGGACAAATCCAAACGTAAATAACCATACATTTCAGCCAACTCCAAATAAAATTGACGATGGTTTTTATGCAGTAGTATCTAATTCGTCAGATGCAAATCAATCATTAGATTGGCCAGGTAATAAGACTGATCATACAGGTGATGTAAATGGAGGCTTCTTAGTAATAAATGTAAATAAAACTTTAACTCCGCCTGTATTAATCTATGAACAGACAATTACACCGGCAGGCGGTTTTTGTCAGTCAACCTATTATAATTTATCATTGTATGCATCAAACATATCTCCCGGAGGTTTACCTTCAAGTTTTAAGTTTGAAATAGTAGATGCAGCTACAAGTAATATCTTAGGTCAAGGTCAGACAGGAGATATCAATGATTTCGCTATGGCTCATTGGCTTAATTTTGGTACTTCTTTTGCTCCGGAAAATGCAACATCTGTAATTATTAGAATTTATAATACAGGTTTAGCCGGTGGCGGTAACGACGTAGTGTTAGACGACATTGCTGTTTCGGTATGTAATGCAGAAGCTTATTTGTATGCTGATGCTCCAAATATTGATGCAAATCCTGCATGTGGTTCTACAGTATCATTAACTACAGAATTGAGAGGAAATGCATTTACATTCTTTGGAACGAGTACGCCATATTATTTATGGCAGAAAAGTACAAATGGTGGAGTAACTTGGACTATTGTAAATGGCGCATCAGGTATCAGTAGTGATAGTTATAATGCGCAAACAGTAGATGGTGAAACAGCATTATATCGTGTTATTGTTGCAAAAGATCAGATAGAGGCAGAAAAAGTAGTTAATCACAACACAGAAACTTGTACTGTTTACACAATTACCAATGTATCTACAGTTACTTGCGTGCCTTGTACTCGTCCTAAAATCCCAAATATTGTAAATCAATCAGTTTGCCTAAATAGTGGTAACCTTAGTTATCAAGCAACTCAAAATGATTGTCCAACTTGTGCATTGTTATGGTATGATGCTTCTACAGGAGGTACCGGTACCACAACAACTCCAACTCAATCTACAACAACAGCCGGTACATATACTAAATATGTAGCTCAAAAAACATCAGGATCAGATTGTTGTGAAGGTGATCGTATAGCTGTTGAGATAGTAGTTAGCGCATTACCTGATGCTCCGAGTATAGAAGATCAATCAGTTTGCCAGAATAGTGGAAATGTAAGTTATAAAGCTACTGCTTCTAGTGGTTATGAACTACAGTGGTATGATGCCTCTACAGGAGGAACACCATCCACAACAACTCCAACTCAATCTACAACAACATCAGACACATATACTAAATACGTAAGTCAGAAACAGATAGCATCACCTAATTGTGAAAGCGCTCGAGTTCCTGTTACTATTACAGTTGATGACATTCCTGTAATAAGTGTATCAGCCAGTGCCGCTCCATGTGAAGGAGGCGATATTACTTTTACCGCAACTTCATTAGCCGGTGCAACATATACTTGGACAGGTAATGCATCATCAGCAACAAATGTAGCAACTGTAAATAATGTAACAAGTGGTACAACTTATTCAGGAACAGTTAAAGCAACAGTTGGTGGTTGTGAATCAGCAGAAGTTCCATATACACAAACAGCAAAAACAAGTCCGGTAATAACAGTTAGTGCAAGTGCTGCTCCATGTGAAGGAGGCGATATTACTTTTACTGCAACTTCACTAGCCGGTGCAACTTATACTTGGACCGGTGATGCATCATCATCAACCAATGTAGCAACAGTAAATAATGTAACAAGCGGTACGACTTATTCAGGAACAGTTAAAGCAACAGTTGGTGGTTGCGAATCAGCAGAAGTTGCATATACTCAAACAGTAAAGACAACACCGGTTATAACAGTTAGTGCCAGTGCGGCTCCATGCGAAGGAGGCGATATT